>NZ_CAJNBA010000004.1:0-851583 GCF_905220735.1 Paraburkholderia aspalathi | reverse complement strand
TTAATTTTTAAAGATCGAGTCCGCATTCACTACCGAACCGCTGCCCACTTCAACTACCCGGCACCGCTTCGTTCTGCGTCGCTGCATCAGCAGCAGAGAAACGAGATTATGAAGAACTTTCGCTACGCCGTCAACAGGTTTTTCTAACTTCCTGAACCTGCCCACATCGCGCAAAGCCTTGCCACTGCTGGCTCTCCCGCTCCCCGTGCTCCGGTGTCCGAAGCACGAAAGAGCGAGATTCTAGCGAGCCAAACGGCCCCTTGCAAGCGTTATTTTGATACGCATGGACTGCGCCAGAAATGGCGCGAGAACTGAAAACGACTGGCACAACAAGCTCACCCGAAGCCCAGTCGAAAACCACCTCGTTCAGGCAGCCACGTGCTTCTGCATCACACGTTCGACTACGCTCAAATAATGATCGAGCCCCGGCGTCGCACGGTTCTCTTCTTTTGCGCGGTCGTCCCATTTGCGCAGGCGCAATGCGTCTTCCGCGTGGGGCTTCTGCAGGAACGCTTCTGCCTCTTCCTTACTGAAGATGCCGCCTTGCAATTCCAGGCTCCGCACCGAATCAGCGGAAAGCTGGCCGAAGTACGCATCGTCGATTGCGCAGAGGCAGCGCTTGGCGTCGACGTGCAACCGGATCGGCTCCAGCACCGCGTCCGACAACACCGGCCGCAAGAACGGCAGCGCGAAATACTGATGCAGATCGTCGATGCCCCGCTCCGTCGGCGTTTCTCCTTGCAGATTCAGCAGATGGCCGAGGTCATGCAAAAACGCGGCGGCGACGAGTTCATCGTCGGCACCCGCCTCTTCCGCCAGTGCGCCGCTCTGCAGCGCATGTTCAAGCTGCGTCACCGGTTCGCCGCTATAGGCGAGCTTGCCATATTGCTCATATAACGAACGGATGTCGTTCAGACTCAATGCCACGTTCTTACTCCCACGGTAATGAAAAGGTCTTCAGATTGGTGAAGCTCTTCATCGCTTCCTGAACACCTTCCTTATAGCCAAGCCCGGAATCCTTGATGCCGCCGAACGGCGTCAGTTCGATCCGGTACCCCGGCACTTCCCACACGTTGACTGTTCCCACGCGCAATTCATTGATGAAGCGCGTGATCGCGTCCTGCCGGTTCGTGCACACACCGGAGGACAATCCGAACGCCGTCCCGTTACTAATACGAATGGCGTCGTCGAGCGTATCGAAGGTGATGATCGGCGACACCGGGCCGAACGTTTCCTCGCGTACCAATGTCATTGACGGGTCGACGCCATCCAGCACCGTCGGCGAATAAAGCGCGCCGTCGCGCTGATTGCCGATGCGCAAGCGCGCACCACTCGCGACGGCCTCGTTCACACGCGCCTCGAATAGTTGCGCGGCGGCGACGTCGATCACCGTGCCCATCTGATTGGACGCATCGAACGGATCGCCATAGGTCCATGCGCGCGTCTTCTCCACAACCAGATCGGTGAAGTCCGCCGCGATGCTCTTCTGCACCAGCATTCGTTTGACTGCAGTACACCGCTGCCCGGAGTTCTTGTACGAACCCTGCACGGCCAACGTTGCCGCACGATCGAGATCGGCGTCTTCGAGCACGATCAGCGGATCGTTGCCGCCCAGTTCCAGCACGACGCGCCGGTAAGCTGCCTTCGCCGCAATGTATTTGCCGATCGCCACGCCACCGGTGAAAGTGACGAGATCGGCCAAAGGATGCGTAATCAGTTCATCGGCGATTTCGCGAGGATCGCCGGTCAGCACCTGCAGCATCGGCGTCGGCAAACCCGCTTCATAAAGAATGTCCGCCAGATAAAACGCCGACAACGGCACCTTCTCCGAAGGCTTCAACACCACGCGATTATTGGTTGCAATAGCCGGCGCAATCTTGTGCGCGACCTGGTTCATCGGATGGTTGAACGGCGTAATCGCGACGATCACACCCGCCAGCGGCTCACGCTGCGAAAACACCCGGCGCTTCTTGCCATGCGGCGTGAGATCGCAGGAAAAACTCTGCCCGTCGTCGCGCAAGGCTTCGATCGAGGCAAACTTGAACACATCGGCGACGCGGCCGATCTCATAGCGCGAATCCTGCTTCGACAAACCCGACTCGAGCGAAATCAGGTCAGAAGCTTCCTCGGTCCGCTCCCGCAGCAGCGCCGCAGCGCGTTCGAGAATCTGCGAGCGCTCGTAGCGCGTGAGCTTCGCCTGATAGGCGGCGGCGTATTCGAACGCGGCGCGCACATCGTCGATGCTCGCCAACGGAACCGTACCCACCCGCGTCCCTGAATAAGGATCGAACACGTCGAGCGTGCGCGAGCGCATCGCGCGCTCGCCTTTGAGCCGCAGCGCTTCCGCCCGAAATGCCGGATGGTCCCGCAGCACGGCGTTCATGATGGCGACACGTGATTCAAAGCGACGTCGAAGATATCGAAGTTGCGCAACCGTTTCCCAGAAGGCAAACCCTCGACGCGGCGATTGAACAACAATGGCACTTCCTGCTCGGAGATGCCGCCGTGCGAACGCAACGGCACGGTCAGTCCGGACAGATCGTGTTCGTCGCGACGCGTGCCGAGCACCACATGCCGGGTACTGACCACGACGATATCGCCGACGCGGTCATTCGGCAGCTCGAAGCGCTCGCAAGCGGCGTGATTGTCGAGCACGACTTCAATGCCCTGCAATCCGCCGATCCGTTCGATCACCTGCGTAACGCTCACATCGTGCGGCAGGTAAATCGTCGCGAACGAACCAAGCGCGCCGTGATGCACGACATAGGGATCGGTAATCGGCAAGATGACACGGGCGCGGCCAACGCCAAGCCAATCATCCAGCACGTCCTGCAGATAGATCACATTCGGCTCGCCAGTCTTCGGATCGTGCTTGGCGTTCATGCCGTGGTCGGCGGTGAGGCCGATCACCCAGCCGAGCGCATCGAGTTTGGCGAGGTAGCCGTCCATCATCGCGTAAAACGCGTTCGCGCCTTCGGTGCCCGGCGCCCATTTATGTTGAATGTAATCGGTGGTCGACAGATACATCAGGTCGAGCTTGCGGGTTTCAGCAAGCCGCACACCGGCGGCGAACACGAACTCGGACAAACCCGCGCTATACACATCAGGCACCGGCAAGCCGACCAGATCGAGTACTTCATCGATGCCGTTTTCTTCGCGCGTCACCTTGTCGGCTTTTTCCGCCGAAAAGCAGATGCCCTCCAATTGCCAGCCGAGCAGCCGGCGCAGCTTGTCTTTCGCGGTGACCACGGCGACCGCCGCGCCTGCTTCCGCCGCGGCAGCCAGCAAGGTCCCCGCGCGCAGATAGGCCGGATCGTTCATCATCACTTCCGCGCCTTCGCCGCCGTTCGCGTCCGGGTCCCAGAAGTAGTTGCCGCAAATGCCGTGCACCGAGGGCGGCACACCGCACACGATCGAAAGATTATTCGGGTTGGTGAACGACGGAATCACGCAGTCACCCTTGAAGGCCGCGCCGCCCTTGAGCATCTTGCCGATGAAAGGCGCGACGCCGGCCGCGACTGCGGCTTCGAGGTAATCGTATTCACAGCCGTCGACGCACACCACGACCGTGGGTTGCGAGGGCAGCCGGTAACTGCGGCCGTTGACTTCGATCGTACGTTCGCTTGCGTTTGCCATTGTTACCTTCCGTCCGTTGAGAGCACGTGTGCTCCAGTCAATCCGTTGCAGCCAGTCTCAATCGTTCGATGCCGCCGACATCCGCACCGCACCCAACGACCCCGCCGGTTCGCACGCCTCACGCGCGCGCTGCAGGCCACCGTTCACATGAGCATGCATCAACGCCGCAGCATGTTCGGCATCGCGCGAGGCCAGCGCCGTCAGAATCGCGCGATGTTCGGCGAGCGAGCGTTCCATCGCATCGGCATGCACCACCAGCGCGGCGCGGCGAAACAGACTCAATTCGCTCACCAGCCTTCGATACGTCTCATACAGCTTCACATTGCCCGACGCCGCCACGATCGCGTCGTGAAACGCCACGTTGGCGCGCGCGTAGGCATCGTGATCCTGCGCATCGAGCGAGGCGCGCATCGCGTCGAGCCACTCGCGCAACACCGCAAGCTTCTGAGCATCGATATGCGAAGCCAGCATCCGGCAAGCCGCTTCTTCAAGCACCGCGCGCACCGCATAAATCTCGTCCGCTTCCGCCAGCGACACTGTCCGCACAAACACGCCGCGGTTTTTCTCAGTGCGCACGAGACCCGCTTGCTCCAGCGCGCGAAACGCCTCGCGCACCGGCCCGCGCGACACTTGCAGACGCGCGGCCCAATCGGCTTCGTTGAGTTTGTCGCCGGGTGCGAGTGCCCCTTCGATGATGTGCCGTTCGATTTCGTCGCGGACCAGCGTCGTCAGCGAATGCCTGCGCACAACCTCAATCGGATCGACAGAAGCAGTTTGCATATATTCGGTCATTTTGACAAATTTCGCCACATCGATATGTGCCTGCGTGCCCGCCGCCTGGCATGCGCACGCAAACACAACAATCAGAAGGTGCCCGTCAGCCCACCCGACGGCGCGGGACACGCGCCGCGATCAGCAGCAACGCAGCAAGCGAGACCATCAGCAGAATCAGCGACAACGCGGAGGCCGGCAGGTAATAACCACGCTCCACCTGCCCGACCACCACGATCGGCACCGTCGCAAAGCCCGGCGGGTACACGGTGAGCGTGGCGCCGAGTTCGCCGAGCGAGAGCGCGAAACCGAGTGCGAGACTTGCGCGGATCGCCGGCACCAGTTGCGGCAGCACGACGCGGCGCAGCACCATCGACGGCGGCGCACCCAGGCTCGCCGCAGCTTCCCGCAGAATGGTCAATTCCGGACGCAACGCGGCGGCCGCGCAGCGGTAGCAGAACGGCAGCACCAGCGCGAGCTGCACGAACACGACGATGGCCGCCGAGCTCGACAGATCGAGTGGACGCTTGTGGTACGCGATCAGCACGGCCAATCCGAGCACCACGCTCGGCACGCCGTTGGGCATCATCGCGATGGTGTCGACGAACGCGCCGAGACCACGCCGGTCACGGCCTTCGAGAGCCAGCGCCAGCCATAGCCCGAGAATCGTGCCGAGCACCGCGACGCCCATGCCGATTCCGAGGCTCGTCGTCAGCGCGTCGAAGTCGCTGGAACCGAGCCGCTCGAACCAGCGTGTGCTGAGGCTGTCCGGCAGGATCGTGCCCGACCAGTGCCCGGCGACGCTCGACAGCGCGACCACCAGCACCGGCAAGACGAACAGCCAGAAGCACAGCAACGCGGCAAAGCCGAGAAACAGACTGCCGAGTATGCGCACCGGCAGACTGCGGCGCACCGGCCGCGCCTTCTTGTGTATGACCGGCAAAACGGTTGGGTCGAGTTCAACGGCCATGGCCCGCTCCTTTCACCTTGCGACGGTTGACCTGGCGGTACAACGCGTACAGCGACAACGACATGATCAGCATCACGACCGCGCCGGCGGCGGCGGTCGGCAGATCCAGGTCGACGGTCGCCGAGCTGTAGATCGCGACCGGCAGCGTGATCAGATGCGCGCTGCCGAGCACGAGCAGAATGCCGAACTCGTTCAAGGTCAGCAGAAAACACAGGATCGTGCCCGCGGCGATGCCCGGCCACGCGAGCGGCAGGATCACCTTGAACGCGACCATCCAGCCACTCGCGCCGAGACTGCGGGCCGCTTCGATCAGACGCATGTCGAGCGTGGCAAACGACGCCAGCGTAGGACGCACGACGAACGGCGCGTAGAAGACCACTTCCGCGAGAATCACGCCGCCCACGCCGAACAGGAAATTGAGCGGCGGCGCCTCGAGATGAAACAGCTGCTGCAAGGCGATGCTGACCGAGCCTTGCGAGCCGTACAGAAAGATCAGCGTGAACGCGACCAGAAACGACGGGAACGCGACGAACAGTTCAAGAAAACGCGTGACCATACGCGCGCCGGGAAACGGCTTGAAGAACAATAGCGACGCGAGACCGATACCGAGCAAGGATGCGAGCCCGGCGCTCACACACAGAATCCACAGCGTGGTGCCGACCACGCCGCGCGTTTCCGGATTGCCGAAAAACGCCGAGTAGGCCTGCAGACTCAAACCGTGCGGACCGGTGAAACTCAGCAGCACCAGACGCACGAGCGGATAGATCACCAGCGGACCCAGCACGACCACCGCGAGGAACAGCAGGTGCCATTGCGCCGCGCGTTCGCGCCGCTTCACCGCCGCCGTGTGCGAGGCCGCACTCGCGCTGCGGCGGGCATCGGCAGCGGCTTCGCTGATCGAATTTGGGGTATCAGGGGTTGATAAGGACGACATCGTCAGCCTCATAACGCAGGGAAACACGCGCGCCCTTCTCCGGCATCATGCCGTGGCCACGCTGCATGGTGACCAGCACTGGCTCGTTAGGCATCGCGTCGAGAGCGACCGACACCGACAACACCGCGCCGTACCATTCGACCGACGTAATCGCGCCATGCAACTGACCTTCGCCAAGCGGCACGATACGCAGCGCTTCCGGACGCAGACACGCGACCCGCTCGCGCTCGTTGTAGCGCACGTCGTCCATGCCGAATGCGACCTGCGGGGGCAACAGATTGGCCGCGCCCAGATAGCGCGCGACGAAACCGTCGCTCGGCGTGTCGTACAGCTGTTGCGGCGTGCCGAGTTGGGCGATGCGGCCTTCGCGCATCAGCAGCGTGCGGTCGGACAGCACCAGCGCGTCGTCCTGATCGTGCGTCACGCAGACGATCGTCAGATTCGGCAGGCGCTCGTGCAGCGCCTTCAGTTCGGAACGCACCGAGGCGCGCAGATTGGCGTCGAGTGCGGAAAGCGGTTCGTCGAGCAACAACACATCAGGCTCGATCACAAGCGCACGCGCGAGCGCCACGCGCTGCTGCATGCCGCCCGACAATTGCGCTGGCATGTGATGACCGGCGTCGCCCAGTTGCACGAGCTTCAACGCGTCGGCGACACGTCGCGCGACATCCTTCGACTGCGTGCGGCGCGCACGCAAGCCGAAAGCCACGTTGTCGAATACCGATAGATGCGGGAACAGCGCATAGCTCTGGAACAGCAAGCCGAGATTGCGCTTATGCGGCGGCACGTGCGTCAGGTCGTGACCGGCGACGGTCAAAGTGCCCGACAGTCCGTCCGCTTCGATGAACCCGGCGATGAAACGCAACAGCGTGGTCTTGCCGCAACCGCTGCGGCCGAGCACGGTGAGCAATTCGCCGCGCTGAATGGTCAGCGACAGATCGTCGAGCACGGTGCGCGTTCCGAAGCGCACCGTCAGATGGTCGATCTGCACGCCGCCCGGCGTGTTCGAACGCGCGCCGTCGAGCGCGTCCGGTGACGCGCCGAGCGCGCCTGGGTGAGCAAGACTGGCCGTATTCACCGGGTTCATCCTCCAACTGGATTAATGCTGATACGGCGCCCCGCACGAATGCAGGAAGCGCCGCCTGACTCAATTGCGAACTGCGGCTTACTTCGGCTTGACGACTTCGAGCTGCTTGCCCGACGAGCCGATCACATCGCTCTTCCAACGTGCCGTCCAGTCAGCCTTCTTCGCCATCACTTGCGTCCAGTCCACCGGAATCAACGTCACGCCGGCGATCGCCTTCTTGACTGCTTCGCCGTTCTTGCCGGCGAGCGGCACGTCCGTGCGGCCCGGGATACCGAAGATGTCCGGCACCTTGGATTGCACATCGGTCGACATCAAGTAGTCGATCAGCTTCTTGCCTTCAGCCTGGTTCGGACCGTTCTTGATCAGGCCGATCGCGTACGGCAGCTGGAACGTGGTCGGCTTATCGCCGGCTTTGGCTGCGAGGAAGATCGGCTTGAGCGACAGGCCGCCGTTCGCTGCATCGTCCAGATCCATCTGCAGGTCGCCGTTCGCGAAGGCGATTTCGTTACGCGAGAGCAGTACGTCGAGGTAGCCCGTGCCCTTGGTGTGGAACTTGGCGCTCTCTTCGAGCTTCTTCAGATAGTCGAACGCCTTGTCTTCGCCCATCAACGACGTGGTCAGGATGATCACGGCCATACCGTCGCCAGCCGTAGCCGGGTTCGAGTAGGCGACCTTGCCGGTGTAGTCCGGGTGCAGCAGGTCGGCGAAGGTCTTCGGCTGGTTCTTCGTGACGTCCGGGTTGATCGCGAACGAGAAGTAGTTGTTCACGAAAGTCGCCCACGAACCGTTCGGCGCCTTGGCGATCGCCGGCACGTTCTTGTAGTTGGCGCTCTGATAAGCCTGCAGCAGGCCGGCCTGGTCGGCTTGCTGGATGAACGGCGGCAACGTGACGATCACGTCGGCCTTCGGCTGATCCTTCTCGATGGTGGCGCGGTTCACCACTTCGCCGCTGCCGGCCGTGACGATGTTGACCTTCACACCTTCCTTCTTTTCGAAGGCCGGCAGCACATCCTTATAGAGGTTTTCGAGGCCGTCGGCGGTGTACAGCACCACTGCGTCAGCCGCGTGGGCCTGCATCGCCGCGCCGCCGAATGCTGCCGCGGCGATCAGCGCCGGCAACAGTTTGCGTGCGAGGCCAGCCGTGGCGTGAAGGGAATTCGTCTTTGTCATGTCGCTCTCTCCGAAAGGCAAAAAACCAGACGGTCGGGATATCCCGATACCTGTTGTGATTGAACGGCGGTAGCGCCGCGCCGCTTGCGTGTTGCCCGCAGCCAGTTGCCGTGCAGTTTCGCCCGAATTGCAGATTGCCGACAACTTTGCTGCTTCTTCTCCAGCCTGACTTACAGCTCACCTACCACATTCGCGCTGCCGGCCATGCCTGAACGGGCACGGCAAGGATCACAGGTTTCCATGACAACGCCATGACGATTCTGGCGAATTCCAACAATTGACACAATTCGCCAATAATATCCAAATCAATCTTTTCGTCACCCTGCCCGGGCGACGGACATTCATCTGATGACGGAGGCGCTGTGATTCCTGGAAACGATCCAATCCTGCTGACCCCGGGCCCGTTGAGCACTTCGCCGCAAACCCGCGAGGCGATGCTGCGCGACTGGGGCTCGTGGGACGCCGCGTTCAACCGTATGACCCATAGCGTGTGCGCCGACCTCGTCAAAATCGTACATGGCGAAAATGACTATGTTTGCGTACCGCTGCAAGGCAGCGGTACGTTCGCGGTCGAAGCGGCGCTCGGCACGCTGGTGCCGCGTCAAGGCTGCGTGCTGGTTCCGAACAACGGCGCGTATTGTGCCCGTCTGATCCGAATATTGCAGCGTATGGGGATCGCTTATGTGGAACTGACGCTGCGCGAGGACGAACCGGTCAGCGCGGCCGCCATCGAAGACGCCCTGAATCGCGAATCGCGTATCACTCACGTCGCGCAAGTCCATCTGGAAACGAGCGCCGGCCTGCTCAATCCGCTCGACGATATCGCCGCGGTGTGTCAGCGGCACGGCAAAAGCCTGATCGTCGACGCAATGAGCTCATTCGGCGCGCTGCCGATCGACTTACGGCGCGGCGGCATCGACGCGCTGATCTCGGCGAGCGGCAAATGCCTGGAAGGCGTGCCGGGCATGGGATTCGTGATTGTGCGGCGCAGCGTGCTGGAACACTGCGAAGGACGTTCGCCGTCGCTCGCGCTGGATCTGTACGATCAATACGTCTATATGCAGAAGACGACGCAGTGGCGCTTCACGCCACCGACTCATGTGGTCGCGGCTTTGCGTCAGGCGCTCGATCAGTTCTTCGCGCAAGGGGGACAAGCGGCGCGCGGCGCACGCTATACGCAGAACTGCGCGGCGTTGGTAAGCGGCATGAAAGCGCTCGGCTTCGAACCGTTTCTGAAACCCGAAGTACAGGCGCCGGTGATCGTCACGTTCTACGCGCCGCGCGACCCCGCGTGGAATTTTGCAAACTTTTATGCCGCGGTGCGCGAGGCGGGTTACGTGCTGTATCCCGGCAAGCTGACGCAAGTGGACACGTTCCGCGTGGGTTGCATCGGCGCGATCGATGCGGACGAACTACGTAGCGCAGTGGCCGCGATCGACCGTACGCTGAAATGGCTTGGGATTCGCGTGAAGTGATGTGGATGCCGCAGAGCAGTCGTGGCGCGCAGGTATGCGGGGCGCTCGCTCATGCGCCCACGCCGCCAGCCACTCGGATGACTCCGCGGGCGCAGCCGCTCAGGCAATCAGGATTTCCGGCCCATGCGCCGTGATCGCCTTGCCGAGCGCCTTCTCCGGTGCCAGTTCGGTGACCAGATAGCGCGCCGATTCGATCCCGTTGATGCGCACCGGCGTCACGCGTCCGAACTTCGAGTGGTCGGCGACCACCACCACCATGTCGGCGGCGGCGATCATACGGCTGCGCACTTCGGCGGCCATGCGGCTGTAGTCGGTCAGGTAGCCATCCGGCGAAATGCCGCCCGCGCCGATGAAGGCGAAGTCCGCGTGGTACTGCGTCAGCTGATGGACCGTGTCGAGGCCGAAAGTGGCGTCTTCGATATCCGACAGTTCGCCGCCGAGCAGCGTCACGCGGTTATCGTTGCGGCGGCCGAGCAGCAGCGCGATACGCCAGTCGTTCGTATAGACCGACAGGCGGTGCCGGTCGAGCAGCGCCCGGGCCACCGCCTGCGTGGTGCTGCCCGAATCGATGATCAGCGAGGCGCCGTCCGGCACGAACTCTGCCGCGCGTTCGCCGATGGCGCGCTTGGCGCCGGCGTTGGCGGCTTCGCGCGTATCGAGGTCCGGCTCGCGCCGGTCGCTGGAGAGCGCGCCGCCGTGGGTCGTGACGAGCAGACCGCGCCCGGCCAGCGCATTCAGATCGCGGCGGATGGTCTCGCGCGACACATTCAGTTCGCGCACCAGTTCAGCGACCGAGAGCGCGCCGGTTTTAGCGACTTGCGCCAGGATGTATTGGTGACGTTGTTCTGCGAGCATCTGTTGGAGGCCGGGAACCGGCACGCTTGGGTTTCGCCACGATTGGAGAAGGCCGCGGTATTGTATTACGCGTGGCACGGGGACGCTCCTCTTATGGCGCTTACCTGCTAATCTGAACGCCCTGGCCGCGCGCCGACGCCTGTCGAAACCGCGTAGCCCGTCAACCGAACTGCCGATGCCGCCACTGTTTCGCCGCTTACTGCTGCTGTTCCACGCGTTGCGTTATGGCGCACGCCTGATCTGGCTTGCCGCCCCATCCGACCACAAACTGCACTGGATGATCGAGCTGATCGGCCGCGTGCACGCGGCCGGGCGCAGCGGCGCGAGCCTGCACGGCGTGCTGCCCGCGCTCGGGCCGCTCGCGAGCCGCTTCGCGCAGACCCTGGCCGAACGGCCCGAACTCGCGAGCGGCACCCTGCACGATGCCATCGACGCAATCGATCATCTGGAAGCCGCGCTGCCGCCGCAGGAATCCGAATTGGCTTTGGCACGCGCATTCGGCCGGCCGCTCGCCACGATCTTCAGCGCAGTCGATCCGGTGCCGGTGCGCGGCGGCTTTGCCGAACAGACGCACTTCGCGCGGCTCATCGTGCCGGTCAACGGCCATAGCGAAGTGGCCATCAAGCTGGTGCACGCCGATCAGTTGCAACAGATCGGCGACGAGCTCGCGCTTCTGCGCTGGGTCGCGCGCTGGCTGGAGAAATTTTCCGGCTCGGCCCGCCGCCTGCAACTGCGGACGTTGGCGCAGACCTTCACCGACGATATCCAGCGCCGTTTCGATCTGCGCGCCGAAGCCGCCAATCTGAGCCAGACCGGCCATCATTTCGACGGCGACCGGCGCATCGTCGTGCCGGCCGTGATCTGGGACCTGTGCACCAACCAGACGCTGACGATGCAACGCGTCAGCACCTTGGCCGCAAGCGACCTGCCCGGCCTGCATCTGCATCACGTCAAGCTTGCGCCGCTGGCCGCGCATATCGTCGAGGTGGTGACTGAACAGGCATTCGAGCACGGCTTCTTTCACGCGACGCTCGATGCGCGCAAGGTGCGCGTGAGCATCGAACAGGACACGCTGGGGCGCCTCGTGCTGGCGGAGTTTTCGATCATGTCGAGTCTACCGACCGGCGAGCGCGAATTCTTCGTGCACGGCGCGACTGCGCTCTTCGACCAGGACTACGGCCGGCTCGCCGAACTGCATCGCGACGCCGGTCATGTGTCCGAGGACACGCGCAAGGAAATGCTCGAAGCCGAATTGCGCACGCGCGCCGAGGCGCACTTCGCAGCCGCGCCGGAGGACCGCTCGGCGGGTTCGCTATTTCATCATCTGCTGCACGCGGTGCATCCGTTCGACGGCGCCGTGTCCGGGCGGCTCGCCACCGCCCAGCGCTCGTTCCAGCAGGCGGAAATGCTCGCGCGTGCGCTGCATCCAGGCGTCGATACGTGGAATGTCACACGCGGCGTGCTGGCGGGTATAGCGCGGCGCGACATGGATCACCGCGGCTGGATCAAGCGCATCTCGCGCGAGTTGCCCCATCTGGCGCATATGCTGCCGCGCGTGCCGCAACTGGCCGTGCGCTATCTGCAGCATGAGCACGATCGCGCCCGCACGCCGCAGCAGAATGCGCAGCTGATGGTGGACATCAGCCGTGAATATCGGCGCACGCGTGTGCTGCTGTGGGCGTGCGCGGTGTGCGGCGGAGTACTCGGCGCGGGGACGGTATTGCTGATGTGGTGATGATTGCAGCTTCGAACAAGACGCGCGTCTTGTATCCAGGCAAGATGGCGGCTTTTGAAGCGACCTTTTGCCGATGCTCGCCTCCTCTATCGCCGCTGTATTCGTCGTGTTGTGGTCGACCGGCTTCGTGGTCGCCCGGGCGATCACACCGTATGCCGATCCCAATCTGTTCCTGCTCGCGCGCTTCGGCGGCACCGCGCTGATATTCACGCTTGCCGCGCTCGCTGCACGCGTCGCCTGGCCAACCGGCCGCGATCTCGGCAAGCATCTGATAGCGGGCGCACTGCTGCAAGGCGTCTATCTCGGCGCGGGCTATTGGGCCGTCGCACAGGGGTTGAGCGCCGGTGTGATGGCCTTGCTCGGCGCATTGCAGCCGCTCGCGACTGCCGCCGTCGCGGCGCCGCTATTCGGCGAACGGCTTTCCCGGCGTGGCTGGACCGGGATGGCGCTCGGCCTTGCGGGCGTCGTGCTGGTTCTCGAACCGAAACTCGCCGCGGCCGCGCCGTCCGCCTCGCATGGCGACGCGCCGCCGTGGCTGGTCGTGCTAATTTCGATCCTCGCGATCGGCGCGATCACTGCAGGCACGCTGTTTCAGAAGACTTCGCTCGCAAAGGCCGATATCCGCAGCGCAAGTGCGGTGCAGAACTTCGGCGCGGCAGTCGTTGCGGCGATGCTTGCGCTGGCGCTCGGCGAGCATCGCTGGATTGCATCGGCCACTTTGTGGGGGTCGCTGGCGTGGGGCATCGTGATGCTGTCCGGAATCAGCGTCACCTTACTGGTGTGGATGGTCAGGCGCGGCGATGCAGCGCGCGCCACCGCGCTGATGTTTCTCGCGCCGCCGCTCGCCGCGCTCGAGGGGTATGTCGGCTTTGGCGAGACGTTGCTGCCGGTGCAGATCGCTGGATTTGCAGTGGCGCTCGTGGGCGTGGTGCTGGCGCGGTCTTGAGGTTTTTTCGATCGACGCAGAGCGGCCTGCGTCGATCAATGCGCGTTCGTCGCGCGTTCCGGGCGGCTTGGTCGCGGGCCGTGATCAGTTCGATTCAGCTCAGCAGCCTCGCCCGCTACTCAACCCACCGCTTAATCCGCTGTATCGGCGCCGGCCGGCACTTTCGCGCGCACCTTGCTGCCCGGGGCCGGCGCCCAGGCCGGGCGGCTCTTGCGCGCCGAATCCACCACGACGATGTAGCGCCCCGCCCACGGCGTCACCTGGCGATCGCTTTTCAATACCCACAGCGATTTGCCCGACTCGACGAGCGCGACATATTCAGCGTCGAGAATGCCGTAGTGGTCGATAAACGCGTTGAGCGACGCAGGAATCCGCACGCAACCCTTCGAATGGCGAATACCGAGCAGCGGCTCGAGCCGGTCCGGATCGGTGGCGTGCATCTGGAAACGCATCTGCGACATGCCGCCCTTGCCCCAACCCCGTTCGCCCTGCGCCCAGCCAAGGTCGAAGATCCGCATGTCGCGCTTGCCGTAGCCGCGGATGTGGTTCTCGTTCAGCGTGCCTTCGGAGCGAAAGTCCATATTGGACGGCGTATGTTCGAACACACCGAGCGGCGTGATGAAGTGGTCGTACTCGCCAGGCCGGCCCGTCGAGACCGGCGAAGCGCCGATCATCTGCCAACCGTCGGACGGCGCTGCCCGGAAATAGATGAACAGCGCCTGCACGTTGGCGTTGCGATCGACCAGCACGACATACTCGCCCGACAGGCTGCCGAGCAGGTGCTCGCCGAGCGCCGTTTGCAGACGGTCGGCATAGGCGCGCTGCTCCGCGGCCGGCACTTTCAGCCGGCGCGTGACGTCTTGCGCGAACACGTCTCGCAGCAGGAACGCGCGACGTGGGTCGACCACGCCGGCCGCATCGGGCACGGCAACGCCCGATGCGTCGACCGCGCGCGCCGGGTGGTTCGCCACTACGGATGCCGATGGCCGTGCGGACGTGGCGACTGAAGCCGGAGCCGATGCCGTACCCGTCGCCGCAATAGCGACGCCACATGACACCGCGCAAATGACAGCCGTGAACACGCGCGCCAGGTAGCGCACTGAACCAACGGCGCGCACGAAACGCGGCACGAAGCGTAAATCCGACATGCACACCACTTCGCTTCGACGATCTACCGATGCAGAAGTACTGCGGTCCGGTGCAGGCTGACCAGGCCAATTGGGGTAGTTCATCGCGTGTTTGAGCAAACCTGATTATTATTGACTGCTCGCCGGCTCATGCGGCGCTCGGAACGAGGATGTTACTAAGCGCGTTGGCATCTGTCGATGAAGACTCGGCCAATTCACCCACATTGCCGTATCAACAATCAATATCCAACGTTCTGCGCCGCGGTTTTAAAAGCAGCGCAAAGTGAATTGAAAGCCAATATCCGCGATAAAACCGTACAACCGATTCGTCGCGACATACTCGCAGAATCGACTCGTTTGTGGACCGGTCGCTCATGCAATCAGCGCGAGCATTCATGGTCGACACTCGCGTTACCGCACATGGAGGAAAGAGGAACATGACGCAACAAGACCCAGCCGCACGCCAGGCAAGCATTGCAGCGGAAATGCACATCGCCGCCGAGTTCGACGCCGCACAGGAAATCGAGCGCCGGGTCGCCTTTCTGGCGAACTATCTGCGCAGCAATGGCCTGAAAACCTACGTGCTCGGTATTAGCGGCGGTGTCGATTCAACTACCGCCGGCAGGCTTGCACAACTCGCGGTCGAGCGACTGCGCGCCGAACAGTACGACGCGCGCTTCGTCGCGATCCGTTTGCCTTACGGCGTGCAAAAGGATGAAGCCGATGCGCAGCAGGCCTTGAGCTTCATTCGCGCGGACGAAAATCTCACCATTGATATCAAAGCCGCCGCCGATGCAATGCTCGCCGCACTGGATAACAGCGGCATGCGATTTAACGACGACTCACAGCAGGACTTCGTCCACGGCAATATCAAGGCGCGCCAGCGAATGATCGCGCAATACGCGGTAGCCAGCGCACGAGCGGGCGTGGTGATCGGCACGGATCACGCAGCCGAATCGGTGATGGGATTTTTCACGAAGTTCGGTGACGGCGGCGCCGATGTGCTGCCGCTCACCGGTCTGAACAAACGTCGTGTGCGGGCACTGTCCAAAGCCTTGGGCGCACCCGAATCGCTGGCGCACAAGGTGCCGACTGCCGACCTGGAAATGTTGCGTCCACAACGACCTGACGAAGACGCGTACGGCATCCCTTACGACGATATCGACGACTTTCTGGAAGGCAAACCGGTGAGCGATGCGGCGCGCGAAACTGTCCTGCGCTTCTACGACGTCACGCGACACAAGCGGGCGCTGCCCTACACGCCGTTCGATTGGCCGATAAAGACAGGCGGGGAATGAAAAAAGGGAAGTAACGAGCAGAATGCGCGGGGAGGATGGGCGTCAGGAATTTGCGCCTGACGCAGGGCGTTCTCCCCACTCGGCGCTTTCGAAGCAATCGGCAAATGCGGTTGCGACTGACTCAGTGAGCAGGCGGTGTGTCGTCACTGAACAGATCGGCGCTAGCCTCGAGCGTCAAGCCACCCAACTGCTTGCCGTGAATCTGCCGCGCGATCACCTCGCCCACATATGGCACTTCCGCGTTTAACTCGACCGTGGCGTAGGCGCTGGGCTTCCCGGCATCGACCACCTCGACGTTTTTCGCGTAATGCCCAAGCTCACGCTTGAGGAACTCCCGCACTTCCTGCTCGCTGCACGATTCCGCGATATTGCGCACGATCAGGTTCATGCCGCCTACCCTCGGCGCGCGCTGCGATCCGCGGCCTGCACCCGCACCGGGCGCAGCGCTGCACGCTGTTTCGCCTGAGCCGCCGCGAGTTGGCGAATCAAGGCTGCGCCGGCCGCACCCACAGCAGCCAATGTCAGATAGAAGGCAATCATTTAAATCTCCCCTTCGAATTTCGTCCTGTTTTCAGGATAGCCACAATCGACAACAAAAGCGATGCGACACAATGTCGTAAAAACGGACCTACAAAAACTTCCGTTAATGCACTGTACCTGAATAAGCGGCCGTAAAAATAGCAAAACACATGTTCATTCAGTGGTGCAGGCCCGGCACACGCGCCAGACGCGGACTCTGCGCAAAAACCGGGCCGCACCGGACAGCGACATTTATCGCCACCGGCATCCTACGGGGGACGTGGGCAAAGGGCGGGCTGATCGTCGGGATCAGTCCGCCGCTTGCACGTTTGCCGCGCTCACCCACCATGCATTCTTGCCTTGCGGCACGTGAACCAGTACCGCGGATGGATCGTCGACGCCGTCGTCGGCAACTTCACATACCGTCAAACCGTCCGGCAGGCGTTTCACCTCGCCGGCCGCCTGAAACAGCGCGACGCGCTGCGCGTTCAGCGGCCGCAGTTGCCGGTACACGTCGAAACTGATTGCTGCGGGCACGTCGCCGCGAATTTGCAGCGAGTCGGCACTGCCGCAGTGTACGGGCTCGGCGGCAAGCGCCGCAGCGCTGCCGAACAGAGAGCCGAATGCGAGCGCCAAGGCGGTAAGGCGTGAATGGGTCATGGTGGTTCTCCGGGAATATGTTGGGGCAGCGCGCCGCGAGCGGCGCTGAGTGAACGCGAATGAACCGCGAGGACAACTCAGGCAAAGACAGGCAGCCTCATGGCGCGCTGTCGTGACCTTCGCCTCGTCCGTTGCTGTCGCCGGTTGCGACATCGAGACGGCTCACGTCGCAAGACGTCTGGCTGAAGCCCGAATAGACCACCGACCAGTTACCGACAATCGCGGCTTGCGCCTCCGCGAGACTCAGCTTCCCTTCGCAAACGCAGCGTTTGAGCATGACCGCGGCGCGCGCCTTGCGACGCTCGCCCTGGTGGCCTGCCCACGGCAGAAGATCGAGATTGGCGGGTGCGTTCGGCGAGCCGCCGAGCACGATGGGCACGCGCCTGTCCAGCGCGAAAGCGGAACCGTTCTCGGCACCGATGCCGCGCGCGGCAAGCATGCGGTCCTTGTGGGCCATCAACTCGTCGAACGGCGGTGCAACCGTGTCCGCATAGCCGGGTCGACAAATCGTTTCGCCGACGGACTCCTGCGTGACGCGCTCGTCGAGCATCGATGAATCCTGAGCCCGGACTTCACCGATTCGCAAAGCAAGCAGCGCGGTGAAGCCGAGCAGGAACGCAAGACGCATCTTGCGGCCGGGGCGCGCGGCACTGCACCGGCGCGCGAGCGTCGACGGAGCCTCCTGGTGTGTCCTGCTGGTTGCGTCGCTGTAATAGATGATGCGGCGCCTGTCTGCAATGCCTGCGTTCATTCGTCGGCGCGCCGGCAGCGGCGCGCAATAGTTCAATTCGCAGACTAATTAAAACACATTCAATATGCCTACGCTAAAAAGGCTTACATACGCAGGTTAGTGAAGGTGCGTCCCAATGCACTCGCAGGCGAACGCCGGCGCGGCCCTGGCCTGCACGGATACAGGTAGCAGGACCGTGCCGAAACACCGTACAAAGGCAACGCAGCTGTCTGAGCCTCGCTCAGGCGCGGCCCAGGCACCGCGCGACCGCAACCTACTTCGGCTTTTGCACCACCCGGGCCTGCAAGGCACGGATACGGAAGAGCGCCTGGGTGTTGGACACCGTCGTGTCGTACATCTTGGCGAGATCCGCCTTGAGCGCGGTACGCGAACCGCCGTCGAGATAGACCATATGCCCCGACGGATAAAAACGCGCCGACAGATTCTGCCGGACCTGCTGACTGACAAGCGGCATTTGCTGCAGATCGAGCACGGTCTGGTAGAACGGTGTGACGTAGTCGAAGAACCCGTTCGCCGACAGCACCTTCAGGTCAGGATTGAGCGCCATCACGGCGGCAAGATCGCCGGCGGTGTACAGAATGATGTTGCCCTTCGCGTCCAGCCCCTTCTGCGCGCCGGTCGGATCGATATGGCTGAAGTCCCAATACTGAAATGCCTGATCGTTGAGGTCCGTGAACGCCGAATTCGACGTGTATTTCAACTGCTCGTTCAGATACACGTTCCACATCGTCGTATAGACGCCGGTCACCGCCGTCATGGTCGGATCGTTGCCACCGGAATTCGGGTCGATCTTGCCGGCGATGCCGGTGTTGATCGCCGTCACCCGGCCATCGTATTCACCGAGCGCGAGACCCTGCGATTTCAGCAGCGTGGTCAGGAACAGCGAATTGCCGCGGCTGTCGTATGACGCGATATCGAGGCTCCAGGCGAGCAAGGTGGTTTTGTCGATACCGGTGTATTCGCTGAGTTTTTCAACCGTTGCGGAATCGGTCGTCGGAAACTTGCGCAGCGCCGCCAGATAGTCAGTGCGCGCGAATTGCGCCACTTCTTCGGCAAACGTGCCGAGGTCGGTCGGCCGCGGTGCAATGCCGAGCTTCTTGTGATACCACGCGTCCGCCGCGGTGGTGGGCAAGGCGCCGACCGGGTTGCCCGATTGCGTGTAGTCGAGAATGGACGATTGCAGCGTAATGCCGTTCAGATCGACGCCGTCTTCGTGCAGCCGGTACGCCAGCACGCAACTGCGCGCCGTGCCGTAAGACTCGCCGAACAGGTACTTCGGCGAATTCCAGCGATTGTTCTTGGTAAGAAAGCGCTTGATGAACTGCTTGATCGAGTCGGCGTCCTGGTCGACACCCCAGAAGGCGCGGTTCGTTTTCGGCGCAATGGCCGCCGAGTAGCCCGTGCCGACCGGATTGATGAAGACGAGGTCGCTCTTGTCGAGCAGGCTGTCCGGATTGTCTTCCATCGAATACGGCGCGGGCGGCGTAAAGCCCGGCATCGACGTCTTGATGCGGCGCGGCGCGAACGAGCCCAGCAGCACGAACACCGACGACGAACCCGGGCCGCCGTTGTAGAAGAACGTCACCGGGCGGGTTTCCTCCTTCTGGCTGTCCTGCGTGAACGCGACGTAGAACATCTTGGCTTCAGGCTGCGAACTGCTTGGGTCGACAATGACGAGGTGACCCGCCGTCGCCGTGTAGTTGATCTTCTGGCCGCCGATCGTGGTCGAATGGTGCGTGACCGCGGCTGTTTCAGTGGTATCGGTGACGGAATCGTCCGGTCCGTTGCCATAAGCAACCGGATCGAAGAACGGCTGATCTCCGCCTTTGTGCGACGCACCGGCGGCGGCCGTTGCGGACGAAGCATGCGTGTTGTGTGACGACTGCGGACTAACGGAAGCTGACTCGGTGTTCGTCATGATCGCTCCATGGATTCGTTAAAGTCTTGGTGTGTCTCTCTGGATGTGTCTCGATGTCTCTTGATGTCACTCGTGTGTCCTGCGTTGCCTGCGCCTCCTGAAGACAAGCACCGAACCGCCTGCGGCCTGAACGCAACGTACCGGGACCAAGCGCGGACAGCCGGTCGGTCAGCGCCGGAGCTGGCAATCAGCGAGGCGTCTTCCGAACTGAACCGCGACTCATCAGACTATAGTGCCGCCGCCACCTTCTGACCATTGGGACTGCCGAGTCCCGTGCACGCATCCCAGCCTGGCGACGCGGCGAAGCTGCCATTGTTGCCCTGGGTGATGTCGTTGAGCGCACTCGGCGCCTTATACAACTTCGGGTTGATGAAACCAGCCGGTTGCCCCTTCGCCGCGTTGATCCGCGCAATCAACGCCGCCCACAGCGGCGCAACCGCACTGGTGCCGCCGACCACCGTCTGCGTGCCGTCGATCAATACGCTATAGCCGGTGATGGGCGATGCATCGCCGGCCACGTCCGGCACGCCGCGCCCGCTGAGCGCCGTCTTCGCGCCGCTCGATGAAGTGGCCGACAGACCCTTTTGCCACACCGGCACCGGAAAGGTCCGGCTCACGCCACCGCCGCCTGCGCCGCCCTGTGCGCCGTCGTTCCACACCACCTCGTGAGAAATCGATGTGCCCGACGCGGTCAGGCTCGTGCCGCCGCATGCCAGCACGTAAGGGCTCGACGCCGGAAAGTCGACCTGATCGCCGCTGGAACCGTCGCTCGAGCCGCTGTCGCCCGACGCCGCGCAGACCGTCACACCGAGTGCTGCCGCCGTTTGCAGCACGCTGTTGAACGCCTGCTGCGACTGGCTGGTCCAGTTCGACTCCGGGCCGCCCCAACTGATCGAGACGACCGAAGGTTTGTTGGTCGTGTCATGCACCGCGCGGCTTACCGCGTCGATGAAACCCGCATCGCTGTTCTGTGTGAAATAGACCGCGATCGTCGCGCCAGGCACAATCGCACCGACGATTTCGATGTCGAGCGTAACTTCGCCGTCAGGCCCGTTCGGGTCGCCGCTCGGCTGATTGCTACCCTGATCGACACCGACAGATTTCACCTTGGGTGAAGCGACGCCGAGGCTCGCAAAGTAACTCTTGAGGTCGGACGTGTTGTACCCACCGCCGAGCTCGATGATGCCGACGCATTCGCCGCTGCCGTCGCCTTGCGGAAACTGATACAGCGACGCGAGCTGCAGCGGCGTAAAGGACGCCTGATGCGCTTTGGCCGGCTGGAACGGCGGCCGGATGCGAAAGTGCGGCCGCGCCTGAGGCCGGTTATCGAGGCCGAGCACGGCTTGCACGATGCCGTGCAAATCGTCCGGCACACTGATCGTGCCGGTGCGGCCGCGGAACTGGCCCGCAGTGTGGTGCTGGTAATGTTCCAGCTTGACGCCGAAGGCGGTCTGGAACTGCGCGATCGTGCCGCTCAGCACGACCTGGCGCGCTGCCGGATCTTCCCGCGCCACCGTCAGACCGTGTGCAGTGGCAAAAGCTTTGACCTTCGCGATGTCGTCCGGAGTGGCGCTGTAATCTTTTGCAAAGGCCTCCCGCGATAGAGGTTTGACGCTCGGGTCGCCCGCTTCGATCTTGCTCATCAGTGCATCGAACTGCGCCTGGTGTGGACGGCGCAGCAGCACGAAAACCTCGATCCGTTCTGCCGGATCGCATTGCCCAACGACTGTCGAACCTTGTTCCGCCGTGCGCTCGCTTCCTGGCAACGGTTGTCTATTGACCATGGTACCGATTCTCCTGTTAGCGTGACGGCGCGGGCCGCAAGGTGGACCCCAAGCACGGCACGCGCCTGCACGAATTCTCCGCCGCGTGGCCAGCGGCGGATTGCTGTTTCAAGGACTTCGCCAAACCGTCCGACCCATGCATTCGAACACAGTTCCGGCATGCGCGGCAGTTGTCCGAATGGCTAACGTCGCGTTCGATCAATGCGCATCGCGCAGCACCCGCGCTATGATGCTGAAGCGGCAATCCAGCCGTCGCAGCGCCTCGCGCGCCACCCGCGCGCACGATCGAAGAATCAGAGGAACCCCATGTCAATTTCGATGTATCAAGCATCATTGCCCGTGCTGGTGCGCGGCATGACTAACCTGCAAGTCATCCTCGGCAAGGCCGAGGCGCACGCTGCAGAGAAACAGATCGACCCGTCCGTGCTCACGAACGCCCGGCTCGCACCGGACATGCTGCCGCTATTGCGCCAGGTCTATATCGTGAGCGACACGGCAAAGGGCTGCGCGGCGCGTCTGGCCGGCGTCGAAGCGCCGAAGTACGACGACGTCGAACAGACCTTCGAAGAACTCGATGCCCGCCTTCAAAAGACGATTGATTATCTGAAGGAATTCAATCCGCAACAGATCGACGGATCTGAAGAACGGCCGATCACACTGAAAATGCGCGTTGGCCCAATCGAGTTCACAGGGCTGTCATATCTGCTCGGTTTCGTGTTGCCGAACTTTTATTTTCACGTGACGACGGCATACGACATCCTGCGTCACAACGGTGTCGAACTTGGCAAGCTCGACTATCTGGGCGGCGCCAAGTAAGAAGGCGCATTCGCTGTGGCGTGGGCGCCATGTGATTGCGACATCACACGCGCGGCTGGAACGCGATGATCGCCATGCCGGCCAGGGTGAATACCACGCCAGCCGCATCCCACAGCGTGGGGCGCACTTTGTCGACGCCCCATAGCCACACGATCGCCACCGCCACGTACACACCGCCGTAAGCCGCATACACGCGGCCTGCGGCGGTGCCGTGCAACGTCAGCAGCCAGGCGAACAAGGCAAGACTGAGCGCGCCGGGCACCAGTAGCCAGATCGAGCCGCCCTCCTTCAGCCAACGCCAGGGCAAATAGCACCCAACGATCTCAGCGATGGCGGTCACGGCATAAAGCAGAAAAGTTTTCATCGACAGATAGAAGCGAGCGGTTGTTTTGCCGCGGAACGGTGCGCGGCTGCCTATCGGCTTTTTTAACACACTCACTTCGCGCGTGGGCATGATGCATGCGCCGAGTGCCGCGCCTCGCTGCTCTATTCGCTACCTGTCATGGGCATCGCATCAGCTTGATGCCGACATCCGCAAGTGCGGAAGTTCGGAAGTCAGTCAGTCCAGCGAAAGCCGCAACGCAAAGTCGATCAGCGCCGCTGAGAAAGTCCAACGCTGCAGTGTCTGCGCGAGAGGATGAGCCCTCATCCACCCGGCAATGCGCGCCGCGCCAATCGCGTACACAATGTCGAAACATGCGCCGATGGCGAGCAGCACCAAACCCAGTTCGACCATCTGCAGCGCAACCGGTCCGGCCGCAGGACGCACGAACTGCGGCAATAGCACCGAGCAGAACAGCAGTGCTTTCGGGTTCAACAGATTGGTCAGCAAGCCCTTGACGAAAGCGGTCCGCAACGGCCGCGACTCGGCGCCCATCACACCGCCTTCGGGCAATGCGAATACAGGTGAGCGGAAAATCTGGATACCAACCCACGCGAGATAAACCGCGCCGCCATAACGCACCACGTCGTACAACCAGGGCGCACTGCGCAGCAGCGCCGCCACCCCGCATGCCGACAATGTGACGTGTGTGGCCCGCGCCACCCCAAGGCCGCCAGCCGCGGCGAAACCACTGCGCACGCCGCGTCCGATACTGGTCTGCAGAACCAGCGCCATGTCGGGTCCAGGCACGGCATAAACCACAAACAACGCAGCGATATAAACGACCAGAAGGTGTGCGGAAATCATAGAAGCCTCTTGTTTTAAGGGCTCTATCTTGCCGTCGTCGGCGGAGGGTTTGCTGGCGAAATACAGGGGCAGCGGCTTCGTCTTTGAAGGAATACGCTAATATTCCACTCCCGAGTCATGTTTTCCGCCAACGCACTGTCAACACCTCAAAACCATGACAACCGACCTCGATAAAACAGACCGCGCGATCCTCGCCGCGCTGCAGAACGATGGCCGCATGTCGAACGCACGGCTGGCCGACTTGGTCGGCCTGAGCGAGACGCCTTGCGCCCGCCGCCTCAAGCGCCTCGAAAACGACGGCTACATCGATCAGTACCGCGCGATGCTTTCGCGCTCCGCCCTCGGCCTCGGCGTCGTCGCGTTCGTCTATGTGCGTTTTGCCGTGCACGACCGCGCGGTGGCCACCCGTTTCGAGCGCGAGGTGCAGGCAATCCCGCGAATTCTCGCGTGCCACAACGTGTCGGGCAGCGCCGACTATATTCTGCAGGTGGTCGCGCGCGATCTCGACGACTACGGCACGTTCATGCGCGACGAGATGCGCAGCCTGCCGGGCGTGACGTCGGTGGAATCGGCGTTGTCGCTACGGGAAATCAAGGCTAACGGCGGCCTGCCGCTGTCCTGAACGCGGACGTGGCATAGTCACGCATTTGATACGGCGCGAGCCGACCAGACGAGCACGGAGTTTTCATGGATCACGAACAGGCAAGAGCCGAAGAATCAGCCGCGATGGAGCGCGTCTTGACTGCAACCACGCGGGTAAAAGCAGCCTTCGCGTCGCTGCAATCGCAATTCCCGCCGGCCGGCAGCGGCCAGCCTTCGCAGTTCGCGCTGCAAACATTCGACGCTGCATTGCAGGAGCTCGAAGATGCCCAAGCCGCCTTCGACGAATTGCTTGGCGATCTGCTTGACGGCAATCGTTGAGTGGCATAGCCGGTCTCTTCACTGCATAGCTGCTGCGTAGGACGCGAGCGGCGGCCGTCTTCAGTTTCCACCGAGGCGGGCGTCGCGTTATTCGGAGCGGTCGGCTGGACTTGACCGTTAGTTGCGTATTAACGTCCTGGAACTGGAACTCCCGCACCGCTGAATCCTCGTTTCAACGCACTAATGCGTTCAGAACCGCATCGAAACAGCCACTCTATCCACTCGGAAAACGATAGGGGTCCGCAACCCGAAGATGGCTTCGTTACCGACGCGTTGGACGGATTGCCCGGATCCGGAATTCCGCCTGCCGGCCGGGACACATTCATAAAATCGCAAGTGAAAATCACATAAAAGAGATCGCACTCCGAATTTCCAGGCGAGCCGGTTGCCTGCCCTTGGCGTTGCCCTGCCGCTACCCGTCGTTACGTTATTTAAGGCCGCGCGCGTCCTTTAATCCCCTGTCCTTCCTGTCACTTCTGAAAGGCTCAGCCCCGCCAGAGATAGCGAAGTGCGTTGTCGCACGCATAAGAAAAGAATATTTGCTTCGCTTAACGAAGCATGTTGACTTCTGCTTGCGGGAGTGCCTAAAATTCGCCCGTCATCACAAACGGGGCCATTGCCTTGGACACCAGCAGTAGTCGATCTTCGAACAGTTTCACTGCCTGACCGGCCCGACGCCCGCGCTCTCTTTTCTCAGCCGCCGTCTTGCCAGCAGGCAGACGGTGCGCGCCGTAGTAAGTAACTCTCCCCGTGCACCTTAACTAGCGCCATTCGGCCGCGCCGTGCTTACGCACGTCCCGCAACCGTATGGCATCGCGTCGCGAGCATCCATTCGCGGCAGCGTTCGCTCACGCCGGTTCGATCCGTTCGAATCCGGCGCGGCCGAGCGCGTGGACAAGCACGTGCCTAACGAATGCAGATCAGCAACGTCGATAAACAAAACCGATAAGGAGCCGCCATGCCCGACAGTGACAGTTATCCCTTATGCCGCTCTATTGCCGTGCAATTTTTCTTTTTCCTGAGGAAAGCAGGTAGACGTTCGCCGCCGCGCGCATAGTGCCGGCCGCGCTCCGTGTCTGCTGGCTTTCCGCAACTCGCGTCAAGCCATACGCACCGGAGAAATACCATGTACATCGCCGTCCTCGTACCGACCCTGCAGCAAACGCATATCCACAGCGACGCTGCACTCGCGCTTCACAGCATCAAACCGCACTGGCTCGCCATGTCCTGGCACCGTGTCAAGGCGCTCTTCTCAACTCGGCTCCCTAATAGCCACTGACAGTACCCGCACGTCTTCGCGATCCGCATGCGCAGCCGTCGCTCGAGCCCATTCGACGACACGCGTACTGCGGATTCCGAAGGCGCGCCACTGCATTCAAACCACACAGCCAAGGCGGTTAAAAATGTCCACTCCAATTAACGTCTCACCACCACGCAGCGCTGTTCTCGACGAAGCCCATCTCGGCGACATCAAAGGCGCGCTCGGCACCATCGCGCACCACGACACCGCCCCGCGCAACAACTGGTGGGCCCGCATCCGGACGCTGCTCGCTATCCTCGGCCCTGGTCTCATCGTAATGGTCGGTGACAACGACGCCGGCGCCTTCGGCACCTACACGCAAGCAGGACAGAATTACGGCACCACCTTGCTGTGGACCATGCTGCTGCTCGTGCCCGTTCTCTTCGTCAATCAGGAGATGGTGCTGCGTCTCGGCGCCGTGACCGGCGTCGGCCATGCCCGACTGATCTTCGAGCGCTTCGGCAAGTTCTGGGGCGCATTCAGCGTCGTCGACCTGTTCATCCTGAACGCGCTCACCATCGTGACCGAGTTCATCGGCATCACGTTCGTGCTGGATTTCTTCGGCATTTCGAAAGTGACCGGGGTCTGCATCGCCGCGGCAGTGACGATGGCCGCGGTCAGCACGGGCAACTTCAGGCGCTTTGAGCGCTTCGCGGTCGCACTCTGTCTGCTGAGCCTGCTGCTGGTGCCGGTACTGGTGTCGATTCATCCGCCGGTTGCGCAGATGGCGCACGATTTCTTCATTCCGAGCTGGCCTGCCAATTCGAAACTGAGCGATGTGATGTTGCTCGTGATCGGCATCGTCGGCACCACGGTCGCGCCCTGGCAGCTGTTTTTCCAGCAGAGCTATATCGTGGATAAACGCATCACGCCGCGCTTCATGAAGTATGAGAAAGCCGACCTGTGGATCGGTATCGTCTTCGTGATGATCGGTGCGGTGGCCATGATCTCGTTCTGCGCTGCACTGTATGCAGGCAAACCTGAGTTCGGCAATTTCACGGATGCGGGCGGCGTGATCGCCGGCCTCGAAAAATATGCCGGCCGCACACCCGCGGTTCTCTTCGCGATCGCGCTGCTAGACGCCTGCATTATCGGCGCGGCAGCTGTATCGCTGTCCACCGCATACGCAATCGGCGACGTGTTCAAGATCCGCCACTCGCTGCATCGTGGTGTGACCGACGCGAAGGGCTTCTACCTCGTCTACTTCGGCATTATCTCGGCCGCGGCTGCGCTGGTATTGATTCCCGGCAGCCCGCTCGGTCTTCTGACTGAAGCCGTGCAAACGCTCGCTGGCGTGCTGCTTCCGAGTGCAACGGTGTTCCTGCTGCTGTTGTGCAACGACCGCGCCGTTCTTGGTCCGTGGGTGAACTCGAAGAAACTCAACTTCTTTACAGGCGCCGTTGTCTGGGTGCTCGTCATGCTCTCCATCATCCTCACTGCATCGGTGTTGTATCCGGACATTACCGGCGAAGCGATTATTGAAGTACTGGCCGGAGGCACGCTACTGGCCGTAGTCGGCTACGCTGCAACCGTGACGGTTCGCAGGCTGCGGCTCGCATCGACGGATGCAGCGGCTTCCGCGATTGCCCAGGCGTCTGATAGCGAGCAGCAGTTTTCAAAAGAAGCCCGCAATACGTGGCGGATGCCGCCTCTCGAAGAACTGCCGGCGCCGCAACTGAATCTATCCAAACGCATCTGGATGGGCGTGCTGCGCGGCTACCTGATCGTGGCGGTCGCACTCGTTGTCGTAAAGGTCGTGCAGATGGCGTTGCTGCATTGAGCCAATGCTGCCCGCCTGCTCACGGTTACTCCGGTGAGCGGCGGGCAAACGGCAGACCTTCTGCGTTACACGCCCCAGCGTAATCCCGGCGTATGCACTGCGCTGTCCCAATGGCGCTTCATCTCATCGTCGAGCACGCACAGTGTGATCGATGCACCGGCCATTTCCAGCGAAGTTGTCAGTGCGCCTACCTGCACCCGGCCGATATTCAGCCCGCGCTGTTCGAGCCACGTACGCGTGGAATTGAAGAGCAGATACAGTTCTCCAAGCGGCGTACCACCGAGCCCATTGACGAGCACAAGTAATTCAGCATCTGCCGCCGGCTTCAGATCTTCAGCAATCGCCGTCAGCAACTCGCCCGCAATCGCGTCAGCGGGTACGAACTTCGCGCGCCGACGCCCAGGCTCACCATGAATGCCGACGCCTACTTCGATCTCGTCGTCGCCGATTTTGAACGTTAGCGTACGGGCCGCCGGGACCGTGCAACTGGTGAACGCCACGCCCATCGACGCGGTGCGCTTGTTGATGCGGTCGCCAAAGGCCTTGCATTGCTCGAGATCCGCACCGCTCTCCGCCATACTGCCAACCAGTTTCTCGACGATCACGGCGCCGGCCACGCCGCGCCGCCCTGTCGTGTAACTCGAATTCTCCACGGCCACGTCGTCGTTGATCAGCACCATTGCATTCGGCAGCTCGGACATCTCCGACGCCATTTCAAAGTTCATCAGGTCACCGGAGTAGTTCTTCACGATGAACAGCACGCCTGCGCCGGTATCGACAGCCTTTGCCGCAGCCATCATTTGGTCGGGGGTCGGCGACGTGAAAATCTGCCCCGGACAGGCTGCATCGAGCATCCCATAACCGACGAAGCCAGAGTGCAGAGGCTCATGGCCCGAGCCGCCACCCGAAATCAGCGCAACCTTTCCGGGCTTCAACACCTTACGGCGCACGAACACCGGCTCAGTGTTCAGCACGACCAGGTCGCTGTGCGCAGCGGCGAACCCCGCCAGACTCTCGGTGAGAAAATCGTCCACATGATTCATGAATTTTTTCACGGTCTCTCGCTCCTTCACTCGTTATGAAGCGCCAGGCGCGCGCATACCGACGCAATCATGATCTGACTCGAACGCGCTCCCGGATCGATGTGCCCACGCGACCGTTCGCCGAGAAACGACGCCCGCCCTTTGGTCGCCAGCATATCGCGGGTAGCGAGCATGTTTTCCTCCGCGACCCGCGGCAACGCATCGCGCACCTCTTCTGCGGTCGCACCCTGTGCGGCCAGTTCGTCGAAACGCTTCGCGACCGGGATCAGGACGTCCATCATCGTTTTGCTGCCCACACCGGTCTTGCCGCGTTGACCGACCGCTTCGACCCCCGCGGCAAAAACGTGCGCAAAGCCCGCTGTATCCAGTGCATGTCGTTCGGAAGCTTTAGACATGCCGCTCAGCAGCGAATAGAACAATGGCCCCGACGATCCGCCTACTGTCGAGAGCACCTTGGATGCCGCGATTTCCAGCGCGGGGCCGAATGCTGCGCCGTCGATGTCCGACCTCACAGCGAGCAGAGCCTCCATGCCTCGCAGCAGATTGAAGATGTGATCGCCATCGCCG
This sequence comes from Paraburkholderia aspalathi, assembly GCF_905220735.1. Lineage (NCBI taxonomy): Bacteria > Pseudomonadati > Pseudomonadota > Betaproteobacteria > Burkholderiales > Burkholderiaceae > Paraburkholderia > Paraburkholderia aspalathi. The sequence continues at coordinate 822,331 of NZ_CAJNBA010000004.1, read as the reverse complement.
ATCTGCTGGTCGAGCAAAGCGATCTCGTCAGTATGTTCCTTCAGCGACGCATATGCGGCGTCGATGCACGCCATGACCGTTTTGCCGTTCATGTCGCTATCCTCCTGCCGTCGGCACGAAAATATAAAAGGCTGCGCGCCGGCAGCGAAACGCCGACCGATTGCCCGGGCGTGAAATTGCGCTCCGCCACTGTCGTTGCCACGACGGCGGTCCCTGCGCGATCGAGGATCAGCAGATGCCGCAGCGGCGAGTATTCGAGCACCTTCAGATTCAACGCGTCCTGTGCGCCTGAAACATCACGTTGATCCCGCGTGTCACCGTCATGCAGCACCACGTCCTCGGGACGGATTGCCACTGTGGCCGTACCCGCCGGCATGTACGCCGAATCGAACAACGCCGGCGGCAGCAGGTTGATCGGCGGAGAACCCAGCCGCTGCGCTGCACTGAGCGAAACCGGATTGCCGTATACCTCGCGGGGCGTGCCGAGCTGTACCAGACGCCCATGTTCGAGAATGCCGATACGATCCGCGAGCGTCGTCGCTTCAACCTGATCGTGCGTAACGTAAACAATCGTTGCGCCGATCGTGCGATGCAGGCGTTTGAGTTCGATACGCAACTCTTCGCGCAGCTTTGCATCGAGCGACGACAGCGGTTCGTCCATCAAAAATGCCTTGGGTTGCCGCACGAGCGCGCGCCCTATCGCCACGCGCTGCATTTCGCCGCCTGACAGGTGTGTCGCCATATTGTCGAGCTTCGATTCCATATGCAGCATCTCGGCCACCGCGTGGACTCGCGCGCGCACCTCGGCCTCGCTGCTGCGCCTTCTTGGCGAGCGCAGCGGAAAAGCCAGATTGCCGAACACAGTCAGATGCGGATAGAGCGAGTATTGCTGGAAGATAAACGCGACGTCGCGATCCGATGGATGCACGCCAGTAGCAATGGCGCCATCGATCAGTACCTCGCCGGCATCCGGTCGTTCCAGCCCGGCAATCAGACGCAGCGTCGTGGTCTTGCCCGCACCGCTCGGCCCAAGCAACACGACGAACTCGCCATCATCGACGTCGATCGAAAGATCGTCGACAGCGCGGATGTCGCCAAACCGTTTCGATACATTGCGCAACTGGATTTCAGCCATGAGCCTCTCCGTACGCGGGAATCGTTTGAGTGGCGCGTGGCAGCAGGCGGCCCGTTTGCGCGTCGTACAGCAGTGTGCGCTCCTTGCGAAACGACAAACCGACCGGCGATCCGGCAGGCAAACCATCGTCCTTGCCCGCCCGCACGCGCACGACGCCCAGCGCGGTCTCAATCACCAGCACCTGATGCGAGCCGAGATATTCATCCGCGATGACCTTGCCGCGCAGTGGACCGCGCTCGTCGAGCATCACATGCTCCGGGCGAATGCCAAGCAGAACTCGCTCGGACGCCGCCTCACAACGTGGCACCGACACCGGAGCGCCGTGAAGTTGTACCGCTTCGCTACCCGCGTCGACACCGCGATCGACCGGCAGGAAATTCATCGGCGGACTGCCGATAAAGTTGCCGACGAACACGGTGGCCGGAAAATGATAAATCTCATGTGGCGGCCCGGCTTGCAGCACTTCGCCCTTGTTCATCACGACAATGTCGTCGGCCATCGCCATGGCTTCGCTCTGGTCGTGCGTCACATAAACCGTCGTTGCCGCGAGCGCGTTATGCAGCTTGCGCAGTTCAAGACACATCAGCTCGCGGAAGTCCGCATCGAGCGTCCCAAGAGGCTCGTCCATCAGAAAAGCCTTCGGCTGCCGCACGATCGCGCGGCCGAGCGCGACGCGCTGCCGGTCACCACCCGACAGCCCGCCCGTTTTGCGATCGAGAATGTCCTCGATGCGCAGCATGTGTGCGACCGCATCGACCCGCGTCGCGATTTCCTTGCGCGACACATGCTCGTTCTTCAGCGGAAACGCAATGTTATTGCGCACCGTCATATGCGGATACAGCGCGAACATCTGAAACACGAACGCGATATCGCGCTGACGTGCACGCAGCGCCGTCACGTCTTCGCCGTCGATCAGAATCTGCCCTGAGGTCGGCAACTCGAGCCCGGCGATCATTCGCAGCGTGGTGGTCTTGCCGCAGCCCGACGGACCGAGCAGTACGACAAAGCGTCCCGCATCGATCGTCAGACTGGTGCCGCGCACCGCGACGAAATCGTCGAAGCGTTTATGGAGGTTGGCAAGCACGATGGTCGACATGGCGCTATTCCGGGAAATGGCTCGTCACGAGGAACGCAAGTGCGCCCACCAGAATGACCGGAAACGACCACGTGAACAGCGCCAGCGAAAACGGCTGAACCAGCATCGCCATGCCGGCGCCGATCAGCACGGTGGAGGCCGTTTCGCTATAGCCGCGGCGCAGCCAGCGCCTCTGCGTGAGAACGAAATCACGTTTCATTTGCGCACCGCTCCAAATGTGATACCGCGCAATAGATGTTTGCGCAGCACGACAGTAAAGAAGAGAATCGGCAGTACGAATAGCGTGGTCGCCGCCGCAACAGCGGGCCAATCCTGCCCGCCTTCGCCGATGATGAACGGAATGAACGGCGGCATGGTCTGCGCATCGCCGCTTGTCAGCAAAGACGCGAACGCATACTCGTTCCACGCGAAGATCAGACAGAAAATCGCGGTTGCCGCAATGCCGGTGATTGCCTGCGGCAGCACGACTTTGACGAAGGCCTGCAGACGTGTGTAGCCATCCACCAGCGCCGCCTCTTCGTATTCGCGCGGAATCTCGTCCATGAAGCCCTTCAGCAGCCACACCGCCAACGAGACATTCACTGCCGTATAAAGCACGATCATGCCGGCATAGCTGTCGCTCAGGCCCAACGCGCGATACATCAGGTAGATCGGAATCGCGACCGCTATCGGCGGCATCATGCGAGTCGACAGGATGAAAAACAGCAGGTCGTCGGCGAGGGGGACTTTGAAACGCGAAAAGGCATACGCCGCGAGCGTGCCGAGAAACACCGCGAGGAAAGTCGAACCGAATCCGATCACGAGCGAATTGACGAAGCGCGGCAAAACCTTCGACGGTCCGGCGATCACCATGCCGCGCTTGCGCACGTCGCGCTCATACCAGGTTTGCGCAGGCGGCAGACTGGCGATGAATTCCGGTGTCTGCCGCGAACGGATCGTAAACAGGTTCACGTAGCCTTCCATGGACGGCTGGAACAGCACGACCGGCGGATAGGCGATCGCGTCTTCCTGGGTCTTGAAGCTCGTCAGGAAGATCCACACCATCGGCAAGGTGGCGAGCAATGCATACGTAATGACGGCCGCGGCGGCGAAGCGCTTGCCGCGCGGCGACGACGCCACCACCGAATATTGACTGGCAGTCGGTCTCATCGTTGTTTCACCCGGTTGAGTGCCTTCACATAGATGTTCGCCGCACCGAACACCGTCACGAAGAGAATGATGGCCAGTGCCGACGAATAACCGGTTTGCCACTTCTCGAATGCGGCGCGCTTTAGCGTGATCGACACGGTTTCGGTTACCGAGCCCGGTCCGCCGGAAGTCAGCAGGTTCACCATGTCGAACATCTTGAAGTTCTCGATGCCGCGAAACAGCACCGCCAGCATCAGGAACGGCAAGGTCATCGGCAGCGTGATCGACCAGAATTGCCGCCACGGCGTGGCGCGATCCACTTCCGCCGCTTCGTAGATGTAGTCGGGAATCGAACGCAGACCCGCGAGGCAGATGAGCATCACATAAGGTGTCCACATCCACGTATCGACCATCACGATGGTCCACGGTGCCAGCGAGACGTCGCCGATCATCTGGAACGACCCGGGCGCAATGCCGGTGAAGAAGCTGACGATATCGTTGAAAAGACCCGTTTGCGGTTGCAGCAGAAAGGTCCAGAAATTGCCCACCACGGCGGGCGAAAGCATCATTGGCAGCAGGATCAACGTGGTCCAGAAACTATGCCCGCGGAACTGCCGGTTGATCAGCAATGCGAGGCCGAAGCCGAGCAGCACCTCCAGTCCGACCGACCAGAACACGAAACGCGCCGTGACCTGCATGGCGTACCAGATGTCTTCGTCGGTGAGAATATCGACGTAGTTGTCGATGCCGACAAAGTGCGCCGGCACGCTCGGCATATTCGACTTGAAATTCGTGAACGAGAGACGCAATGCCCAGATCAACGGGAAGATGTTGATGGCGAGTAGCAGCAGGATCGTCGGAAGAATGAACAGCCACGCGATGGTTCTGTCCGATAGCCCGGCAAGGCGCGTGCTCACGCGCGCCCGTGCGCCTGACTCGAGCCCAGCCGGCGGAAAAGGCTTGTTTGCCAACATGCCTGACTCCTTTAAGCTGACCGGCGGCAATCCGTGCAGGCGGCGCCGGTCCAGTCGGGAAACGCGCTAGTTCTTACCTTCGGCCTTGAAGACCTTGTTCCAGTCTTTCACCAGGAGATCGAGCGCTTCCTTGGCCGTGCCCTTATCGGCCACCACGTAATCATGCACGCGCTTTTGCATGTCGAGCAGGAGTTCGGCGTAAGCGGGCTCCGCCCAGAAGTCCTTCACGATCGCCATCGACTTCAGGAAGGCCGGTGCAAACGGGGCGCTCTTTGGGAAGTCCGGGGCATCGACCACCGATTTCGCCGCCGAATAACCGCCCAGCTGCCACCATTTCTTCTGGACATCCGGCTGCGCGAACCATTTGATGTACTCGAGCGCGTCGTCTTTATGATCCGAGTACGAAACGACCGAGATGCCCTGCCCGCCAAGCTGTGTGAACTGCTTCAACTCACGCGGATTGACGAAGAACCCGATCTTGTCGCCGCCGACGTTCGGGTCTTTATAGAGTCCCGGAAAAAACGCAAACCAGTTCATCTGCATCGCCACCTGGCCTGACTTGAACGCGTCGAGTCCTTCCTGCATGTACGCGTTGGTCATTCCAGGCGCCGTGCAACACTTGTAAAGCGCCTTGTAGAACTCCAGCCCCTTGACCGCGCCCGGTGAATTGACAAAGCCGTCCAGGTGATAAGGCTTCTTCGGGTCTTCGTATTCGAAGCCGAAGTTATAGAGCGCGTTGGTCACGCCCATCGTAATGCCTTCGGAACCGCGCTCGGTGAAGATATACGCACCGTACACGGTCTTGCCGTCGATCTTGCGGCCCTGGAAGAACTCGGCGGTTTGCTTGAGCTCATCCAGCGTGGTGGGCGGTTCAAGTTCGCGTTTATATTTTTGCTTGAACTCCGCGCGCAACTCCGGACGCGCGAACCAGTCCTTGCGATATGTCCAGCCGACCGCGTCAGCCATTGCCGGCAATGCCCAGTAGTTCGGCGTATTCTTCGGCCACTCCGAATAACCGACCACCGTCGCCGGCACGAAGTCGTCCATCGATATCTTGTTCTTCACGAAGAAATCGTTGAGCTTGACGTAGTGCCCATTAACCGCCGCACCACCAATCCACTGGCTATCGCCGATGATCAGATCACATAGTTTGCCATGCGAATTAAGTTCGTTAATGAAGCGATCGGCGTAACTGGTCCACGGCACGAACTCGAACTTCATCTTGATGCCGGTCTTGCTCGTGAAATCTTTCGACAGTTCGACGAGTGCGTTGGCTGGATCCCATGCCGCCCAACATAATGTCAACTGCTTGTCCTGTGCTTGCGCGCCTGTCGCCATGCCGAATCCCAGCGATACGATGGCCGCCGCCACTACCCTTGCTGACGTAAGACGTAACATGTGTCTTCTCCTTGTCTTTCTCGGGTCTCCAACCTGATATGGAACAGCGCCCATGCGCCGGGCACCGTGTTTCGGCTCCAGCGGATTCAGACGGCAATCCGCGTGTCGCGAGCTTCAGGCATGCGCATTCTCACGAAGATAAATTCGGGTCTCCGGCGTTGGGATGGCGAGCGCGCCACGCACGTCGTTAAGAAAATTAATCGCGGCAAGGCCGGCCCAGTGCACGATGCCTCGCACGTCCTGATCGAGAATCACATCGATCGCGCGTTCGGTGAGCTGGCTGCGGGTCTCCGCGGTGCATTCATGGCCGATCACAACCAGACGGGTCTTGTCGCCGGATTCCTGCAATGCCGCGGCGATCCCGGAGATGCCGCCGCCCGTTGCATAGACGCCGACCAGATCCGGATGGCGTGCCAGCAAACCCTGAGCGGCGAGACCCGCGCCGTCGTCGTCTTCGGCGAAATCGGGCTCGGCGATCCAGCGCAGATTGCGAAAGTCCTCTTCCAGAACCTGCGAAAAGCCAGTGCGCCGCTCCAGTTGATCATGTAGGCGTGACGAGGCGGAAAGCACCGCCACCGTGCCAATGCGGGAACCGAGAAATCTGCCCATCAACAGACCGGCCGTACGACCGGCGATCCGGTTATCGACGCCGACATACGCGGCGCGGCGGCTCGAGGGCAGATCGGAGAACACCGTGACGACAGGCACGTTCGCCGCGCTCATGTCTTCGATCAGACGTTCTACCCATGGATAGTCGAGCGGCACGAGCACGAGCGCGTCGTAGCCGGCCACCTGTTCGGCGAATGTGGCCGTGTCGCGCTGACTGGAAAAATCGCAGCGATAGAACGAAGGGATGATGCGGTGTTCGCGAAAGAAGCTGGCGGAGAGCGCAATACCGCGCTCGACATGATCGAGAAAGCGCGAGTTGATCTGGGGAAGCACAAAGGCGACGCGAAACGAACCGGCTTTCGCCGGGCGGCCGCGACTCGCGCGTTCGTCGCGCAGCGTGGCCAGCGCAAGGTGAACGCGCTCGGCAGTTTCCGGACGCACGGCCTGATCGTCGCGCAACACACGATCGACCGTGGCCACGCTAACGCCCGCACGACGCGCAATCATCATACGTGTAGCCGGCATGTGTCTCCTCCGGTGCCGAGCCAGAAGTCGTTTTGTTTTATGAAGGTAGCTTTTTCTGTACGAAATGCAAGTTTTTTTACTTCAATAAATCCATCATTTTTGATGGCATGGTGCGACGCACATGAAGGTGTGAAGCAATTGGCAATGCGACGCCGAACGCTCGCTATGCTGAATCACTTGCACCGCACAAGCGTCAGTTCCCATCCGTTTCGATAGCCGGCTCGCACAGAATCGGAAAGTTAACCGAGTTCGCGATATAGCACTTCTCATGCGCCGCATGATGCAAACACCCGGCCAGTTCGAGATCACCGCCTGCCCGAATGACGACATGCGGCCGTAGAACGATCTGTGAAAAACGGCCCTGCTCCGGACTATCGAGCATCGTGCCTTCCGCATTGTCGCGATAGCTCAAAACAACGATGCCCGCATCCGAACAAAGATGCAGATACCAGAGCTTGTGACAGGCGGACGCTGAGGCAACCAGCAGATCTTCCGGGTTCCACCGGTTCGCGTCGCCGAGAAACGCTGCGTCCGATGAGCCGGGAATGTCGGGCTTATTTCCCGCAGTGATGATGTGGTCACGACCATATTCGCGGTATCCCGAGGTGCCGCTGCCGCGGTTGCCTGTCCATTGCACCGATACCGCGTATTTGTGCTCGCCGTACGCCATGCCGATCTCCCTCGCTGTTGACCCGGATTTGATTTCGCAACAGGTGCATTCTAGCTGCGCAAACCTATTTTGGTATACCATTATTCCAAACGACAGGGACCCGACACATGGATCACAAACTGGATTCGACGGCCGATGCCATCGCCGTCTCACTGCGTGAACTGATCGCGACCGGCGAACTGGAGGATGGCGCACGGCTGGTCGAGCGTGAACTCGCCGATCGCTTCGGCGTAAGCCGGGTGCCGATGAGAGAGGCCATACAAAAGCTCGAGGGTGAAGGACTGGTCGAGCTCATGCGCAATCGCGGGGCCGTGGTGCGCACCTTGACCGAGTCGGACCTGGACGAGATTTACGGCCTGCGCATCTTGCTTGAAGGCGACGCCATTTTCCACGCGGTCAAACGCATGGACAGTGAGACGTTATCGCGCGCCGAACTCGTTCATCGGCTTCTGGGAGATGCCGATACCGCGCAAAGACAGGGTGAACTGAATCGCGAGTTTCATGAACTGCTATACCGGCCGTGTGCAAACGGCCGGCAATTGAAAGCGATCCGCGAGCTGCGCGCTCAGGTCGAGCGCTACGAGCGATTGCAAAGCACGCTGCTCGCCGACACACCGGCGTTCCAGGACGAGCATCTCGAGATTCTCGAGGCATGCGAGGCAGGCAACGCTCGCCTTGCGCGATCGATGACAGTGAAACATCTCGCCTCGGCGAAGCGCATTGTTCTGCAGCTGATTCAGGCCGAGTGATTGCTATTGTCCGAACGCTTTTCCCGTTACGTTCGGCGCGCGAGGATCAGGGCTCATATTCAGGCTCGTGCCGTTCGCCCGCATGTTGTTGAGCGCCGGGCCCGATCCAGTGCCGCCAGTTCCTCCGATCACTGGGGCGTGACCCACGGTGCCCCCGCCTGGCATTGGACTCAGCCCGGCCGCGCCGGCCCCCAAACCTGCTCCTTGCCCTGCGCCATTCATCCCACCTGCTTGCAAACCGACCATACCGTTGGTGCTGAGGTTTGCCGATTGAGCGCAAGCCGCGCCCGTCAGACCCATCATCAGCGCCGCGGCCAACATGGTCTTTGTTACGATTCTCATAGCCCACTCCATCATGCCGTCGAATTTCCCGGCCCATGCTTCCGCACATCGTAGCGATGTCGAGCCAACGATGCTCGCAAAGGAACCCGGTCAAACAGTAAGACTGCCCGTCAACCACTTTTGTTCATCGCTGAAATTCAGGGATTGATCGGCGATCGGCGATAATCGGCGGCTCTTTTTCTCGCCCGACACCATGACGAAACCTGCCTTCGCTCCATTTCAGGACCTCGCCGCAATCCTGTTGCCTCACGCGTACGACGACAACGGCGACGGCTCCCACGACACCTCACACTTGCAGCGAGTCTGGAAAAACGCGGCGGCCATCCAGGCGGAAGAAGGCGGCGATGCACAGGTGCTGTTCGCCTCGACGCTGCTGCATGACTGCGTCGCAGTAGAGAAGAATTCACCGCTGCGCGCGCAGGCCTCGCGCCTGTCAGCGGAAAAAGCGGCACGCGTGCTGGCGTCGCTCGGCTGGCCGGACGCAAAAATTCAGGCCGCGGCGCACGCGGTGGAGGCGCATAGCTTTTCGGCCGGCGTCGCGCCGACCACGCTCGAAGCAAAAACGCTGCAGGATGCCGACCGGCTCGACGCAATTGGAATGCTGGGTGTCGCGCGTTGCTTCTACGTGGCCGGCCGGATGGGCCGCGCCTTGTACGACCCGGCCGACCCGCACGCGGCGGAGCGTCCGTTAGACGACACCGCGTACACGCTCGACCATTTCCATACCAAGCTGCTGAAACTCGCGTCAGGCTTCCAGACAGCAACCGGCGCGCGTCTGGCGAAGATTCGCCACGACCGTCTGCAGCGCTTCCTCGACGAATTTACCGACGAAATCTGAGCGAGCCGATCTTCATCGGCAAGTTGTACAAATGCTTACAAAGCAGCATGCGTCCGGCGTCCACCGGCCGCGCTGCTGAGGCGTTATTGCAGGCATCTACCCGCGGAGCCCGCAATGAACACGAACCTCACTTCCAGTAATCCGCAGCGCAACCGCATTCATCCCCTGGTCGCAGGCGCGGCGGTCGCCGTCATCCTTGCGAGCGCCACCGGCATCGCGGCGATGACTGGCCTTCTGCCTACCTCGCGCGCCGTGACCGAGCCCGCGCAGCCGGCCACCACGGTCGCGGCGCAAGTTGCCAGCGCACCGGTCGCCGCGCCCCAGGCGGCCCCGGTTCAGCAAACGGTCCAGCAAGCCGCACCGGCACGGCCACCTGTGCATCACACGCACAGCACGCCCGTCGCGCCGACACCGAGGTACGCAAACAATCAGGGCTACCAGGCACCCTACGAACCCGCGCCGGCAAGGCCGGTTGCCGATCCTTATGCGGGCGAAGTCGTCGCCATCAACACGGTGCAGGCGCCTGAGCCGACTACCGGGCTCGGCGCGCTGGGTGGCGCGGTCGCCGGCGGCCTCGTCGGCAATCAGATCGGCGGTGGACGGGGCAAGATTCTCACCACCATCGCGGGCGCTGTCGGCGGAGGTCTTGCCGGCAACGGGATCGAGCACGCCGTGCGCAAGCAGACCACCTATCAGGTTCAAGTGCGCATGCAGGACGGCAGCTACCGCAACTTCAGCTACCCGACGCAGCCGGACGTCCAGATCGGCGAGCGGGTCCACGTATCCGGTGATTCGTTGACGGCTTCTTAACGGATGAACGCATCTGGCGATTTGCTGACGGCTTCGTGAGATTGTGCGCCGGCATCTCGCCCGATGCCTGCCGGCAAAAATGTGCGGCAGCGCCGTGCGCGTTATGATCAACCGTTACGCCAGAACGGCTGATCGCGCACGATGGAGCATGCCTACATCCACCTTTTGCACCTGCTTGCCGGTCATCCGGCGTGGATGCTCACGGTCGTCTTTCTTGCGGCCTTTCTGGAGGCCATCGCCGTCATCGGCACCTTCATCCCGGGCAGCACCGCGATGTTCCTCGCCGGCGCACTGGCCGGCACGGGTTCACTGAGCCTCGGCTGGGTGTTCCTGTGGGCGATCTCCGGCGCCATCGCCGGGGACGGCATGAGCTTCTGGATCGGTGGCCGCTACAAGAACAGGATCGTCCAGTTCTGGCCGTTCCGCACCCACCCGCAGATACTCGACGCCGGCCACCGCTTCTTTCAGAAACACGGCGCCAAAGGTGTCGTGTTTGCCCGCTTCGTCGGACCATTACGAGCGATCGTGCCGGTGGTGGCCGGCATGCTGGGTATGACGCCGTTGCGCTTCTACTGCATGAACGTGCTGTCGGCACTGCTATGGGCCCCCGCGCATATCCTGCCGGGCGTGGTCTTCGGCGCCTCGGTGCTGCTGGCCGGCGCAGTGTCGTTTCGCCTCGTTGTCATCATCGCGTTGCTGGTCGGCATTGTCTGGCTGAGCTTTCGCGCGATGGAGTTTCTGGTCTCGCATGCGAGTGCGTGGTCTAGCGCGGCGGGCCGCTATCTGGGAAGCTGGGCGTGCCGCCACCCTGGCCCGTTCGGCCGATTCGCGCGGCGGCTGCTCGACCCCGAACAGCCGGATGCCAGCAGCATCTTGTTGACGTCGCTGGTTGTGCTCGCGGCGGGCGCGCTGTTCTTCGGCGTGCTCGAAGACGTCGTCAGCGGCGATCCGCTGGTGAGCGTCGATCTGTCCGTCTATCACTTCCTGCAATCGGTGCGCACGCCTTGGAGCGACACGGTTCTTGCAGGCGTGGCGACACTCGGCAGCGTCTTCACGCTGACGGCGGTGGTCGTGACGGTGGTGGTGTGGATGCTGCTTGAGCGGCGCTGGCGCGCCATCGGCTACTGGCTCGCCGCGGTCGTTTTTTCCCAGTTGCTGATCTTTGCCCTGCAGTTCGCCATGCACCGCGCGCCGCCCAATGAACTCCTGTCCGACGCGTACGTGTTTCCGAGCAATCACGTCGCCGCGACGGTGATCGTCTACGGCTTCCTTGCGTTCCTGCTCGTGCGAAGGGTCGGCATGCTGGAAGGTTTGCTCGTGGCGACCGCGAGTATGGTTGTCGTGATCGTGGTCGCGCTCGCAGGACTTTACTTCGGCAGGTACTGGGTCTCGGACGCCATCGGCGGCGCCGCGCTCGCGTACATGTGGGTAGCCATCGTCTCGCTGACTGCGATATTGCGGTATCCGACCGTGCCGCCCTCACGCGGCTTCATGCCGGTTGTGGTTCTGGTGGTCATGCTCGTGAGCGTGGGCGTGCAACTGAGCATCAATCCCCCGACAGCGCCGCCGGACAACATGCCGCGCCCGCGGCCCGTGCTGGTCACGCAAGCGCAGTGGACCGTGTCGCTGTGGAAGAGACTGCCATGCTATCGCTCGGATATGGGCGGCGACCACAAGGAACCACTCACGCTGCAATGGGTGTCGAACCTCGATTCGATCAAGGGACAACTGCGCGCCCAGGGATGGATCGAAGGCACGGACCTGTCCGCGCGCAGCCTGCTCTCGCTTGCTTCACCGAACGTCGCGGCGACCTCGCTGCCGGTATTGCCGAAGCTGAACAACGGCGTGCCTTCGTCGCTGGTCTTCATGCGTCCCGGCGACACGCGCGACGAACGCGACGTTCTGCGTTTCTGGCCGAGCGGCTATGCCGTGGAGAACGGCGTGTCCTCCACGCCGCTGTGGGTCGGGTCCTTTGCGCATGAACGGCTCTCCCGAGCGTCGTGGCCAATTAACATTCTGCGGGTCGACAAGGAAGAGTCGTCGTTCGACGCGCACACAAAAGCAAGCGCCGACCTCGGCGCGGCGCTTGTGGCCAGGGTGAGTTGTCACGGTGTGCCGGTGTCGCTGCTGGCCTCGCCGGTGGAATGAGCGGCGCGTTGCCGGTGGTCTGCCTGGATGTGCAGGTTCGCCGTACCAATCAGGAAATCGCTCTGCGCTCAATCACTTGGCAGGTTTGGCCAGGACTTGTCCACAAGGATATGAACATTTTCTGTGGATAACCTTACCAAGGCGATCGGGGCGTTGCAGGGCGATGCTACCTCATTGCCTGATACCTTCAGCCTGGATGTGCAGCACCGTTTGCATCCTGAAGCCGTACGTCTTGCCCATGTCAACGCCAAAATCCGACCGGTCGAAACTCGCGGTCGATTCCGTGCCGCACACTTCGCGTTTGAGCAGCGGGTTCTGGAAGCACTTGAACGATTCGATCTTCAGATTCAACGGCTTTGTCACGCCGTGCAGAGTCAACTCGCCGATCACTTCGACCGGCACATCGCCCTTAAACGTCATCGACGTGCCCTTGTAAACAGCAGTTGGGAATTGAGTGGCATCGAAGAATTTCGAGCTCTTCAACGCCGTATCCAGCGCATCGTTGCCGATATCCACCGACGTCATGTCGATTGTCGCTTCCAGCGTGCCGGTTCTGGCTTCGCGATCGATCGTCACCCTGCCGCTGCTCTTGTTGAACTTGCCGCGCCAGATCGAGACGCCGCCGAAGTGATCGGCTTCAAAGCTTGGGTACGTGTGCGTGGGATCCAGTTGATACGTGGTCTCCGCTGCCTTTGCGCCGAATGATGTGCCGGCTGCCAAAGCAGCGATCGCTACGGTCAAAAATTGCTTCTTCATTGTGATTCTCTCCTGGGTGTTCTGAGCGGTTTGCTGCTTATTTTTTGGCTTCGACAATGTGAAACCTGATCAACACTTCGTCGGCGACGACCGACGTGTCTTTCCATTCGCCTGTGCCGATGTCGAACTGGCTACGCTTGATCGGCAAGGTACCGTCGAAGGTTTGCACCGCACCCTGCTGCGTGACGCTGACCGGCACCGTCACGTTCTCCGACTTGCCCTTGATGGTCAGCTTGCCGCTGACCTTGAACTGGTTGCCGCCGGCCGGTGCAATAGAACTCGAGACGAATGTGGCATTGGGAAACTGCGCCGAGTCGAACCAATATTTGCCGCGCACCTGCTGGTTGTAGCTCTGGTCGCCGAGATCGTAGCTGGCGGTGTCGATGCTCAGTTGCGCGCTGCCTGCCGTCGGCCTGGCCGGATCGAAGACAAGCTGCGCAGTGAACTTCCTGAAGGTCCCGTCGACAGGCACGTTCATCTGCTTCGAGGTGGCGGTCACCGTGCTTTTCGACGTATCGACCTGCGCATGCGCAACACCCAGAAAGGGCAACATGGCAGCTGTGGCGACCAATATCAGTTGATGGAATCGGGATTTCATATAGAACATATTGTTATCCTAACAATGCAATCGAGCAAAAAAATCACATTTAGAACAGGTGTCGAATACCCAGCATCGCACCGGTTTGACCCACGCCCGGCAATGGCGTCGAAGCAGGCGGAACCACACCGCCGTCAATCGAGAACGCTGCGTTACGCTGGTTAAACACATGCCCCGCCGTGACGTACACCGCAGTGCCCTTGGACAGGAAATACATGGCGCGCGCGGCGATCACGGAGCCCCCGGCGTCATTGTTCACGGTGATATGGCCGAACTGTGCGTCGAGCGAAATATATGGAACGGGCAAATAGGAACCACCGACCCACCAATAGTTGCTGGTCGCGTCGAAAATTTTCGGCGTCTGCACGCCGTGATTGATCCGGTGCTGGAATCCCGCGCCAAGAGTCGAATTGCCAAACTTCACGTAGCCGTCGATGACGGCGCGTGTATCGTTTTGAGAGCTAAGTGGCAAGGGCGAGCCGGTGCCACCCCCACCGTAGTTGCGATCGATGGCCGCTGCCGCACCCCATTTCCCGGCGTCATATTTCACCATCGCGGACATTGATTTGCAGGCCCGCCAGTCAGTCGGCGATTGGCCGGCGCACCCTCCGGCCGGCGCACTATCGGCCACGTCACGTCCCAGTGAATACATCGCGCTCACAGTCAGTCCCGACGACGTGAAGGTATAGGCGATCGAATTGTCGACGCGCGGCTGGGTCAAGTAGGGGTCAAGATCGGCGGCGGCAAAGATATTCGGCGCCAGCGTGTCGCCCGTTAATACCGCCCAAAAGATTTGCGAATATTGCCGCCCGAGGGTCAACGTCCCCCACCGCCCCGCGAGCCCGACGTAGGCCTGCCTGCCGAACAGACGTCCGCCTTGATTCAACGTGCCCTGTGCTGGAGCAAACCCCGACTCCAATACAAAAACCGCACTCAGACCACCACCCAGATCCTCTTTGCCACGGAGGCCCCACAGCGATGGCAGCGATGCCGTGAGAGACGGCATGTGCACCGAGCTGGATTTTTGAGCACCGACGTTCGTCACATATTCAACGCCGGTATCGATGATCCCATACAGGGTGACGGAGCTCTGCGCATACGACACGCCCGACACACATGCCGCAAGCGACGGAAGCGTCCACCAAAACAGCCGGTGCCATGAATGGCCACCTCTGGCCCAATTCAACCGTGCGCTCATTTTCTCGTCTCCAATGTTGTTGAAATCTCAAGACGACGGCACCCCTGCGCCGTCGCGCGTCGAGTCTGCTGCGTGGGGCTGACCGATACTGATTTGCTTCGATTCATGCGGCTCGGTCAGCCGCTGCTGATCGAGCCCATTGCGCGGTTTGCGTTGCTATGTCCTGTCACCTTCGCGGCGAGATCATCGACGGCCTGCGGGAGCCGATCTCCGCGCCACGCGACATGCATGTCGGGCCGCACGAGGATCAGGTCGCGCTCATAGACGGTGCGAAGCGCCGAATCCGCGAGCACGAGCACATCGAGCGGCGCGCCGAGCGTTTCGAACGCGGCGAGCAGCGGGCCTGCATCATGCCTACCCGCCGTGTCGATCAGCGTGTAGCGCGCCGGCCGCAGCCGGTCCTGGACCGCGCTTCCGTCCTTGAGCCACATATGGGGAAGCCGCGCGCCCGGCCATGTGGTGGGAAGATAGGCCCGCAGATCGTGCTGCGGCCCTCCCGGTACATTGTCGATAACAGGCGAATCCACATAGCGATAGCCCAGTTCCGCGCCGATCATCTCGTTCGACTTGCGCTGCTCCACGTTCGCCACAACGGCCAGGTGAGCACGAGCAGTCGTGCCTTCGGGCGTGTCGTCTCCGATCTCCGGGCGTACCTCGGCCAGCCAGGCGCGATACCCAAGCGACGCGTAACGCGATGCGCCGACGACCCGCTCGCCAATCTGGCGCCGTTCGACTTCATAGGAGGCCAGCAATCCCGGGCCGCCCCACCCTTGCAGCGTGGCGGCCAGTTTCCAGGCAAGGTCGGTGGCGTCGCCAACGCCAGTGTTCATGCCGAGACCGCCCGTAGGAATCACGAGGTGCGCCGCATCGCCCGCGAGAAACACCCGTCCTTTTCCATAGCGTTCGGCCAGCAGCAAATTCTGCCGCCATTCCGCGCAATACAGCATCTCGTAGGGCAAGGCAACGCCGATGATCCGCTCGAACATCCGCCGCATCTCGTCATCGCTTTCGACGGCGGAATGAATCGTCCAATGTCGTGTGGAATCCTGCATGATCATGAACGTGGGAGGTCCGCCCGCCATCAGGTAGTGCCGCCCCCGGCTCGGCCCGTTGCCAATCGGAAGCTGCTCGTAGAGTTGCTCGCAGTAAAACAGGCCCTGTCTCAGCCGCGCGATGTCGCCCTCGCCTTCCAGACGGATGCCCAGTTGCTTACGCACGGAACTCGCACCACCGTCGCAGCCTACGAGGTAAGCGGCCTTCAATGTTCTTCTCGCACCGTCGGCGGCATTGACCGCCACCAGAACACCATCGTTCTGCTCGGTGAATTCCAGAAACGTCGTGCTCCGCATCACCGTGACGTCCGGCAATTGCTCGGCCACCTCAAGAAGAAGCGGCTCTAGTGTGTACTGCGAGATCAGCTGATAAGGTTCGAGCGGAAGGCTGCCGTCGTGGCTCTCGTGCGTGAGCGCGCGAGCCTCCGCCACCGTGGGATAGGGCAAGCGCAGAATCGCAGGCTCCGTCATGGAGCGGATGATCTGGATGTCCATGGGGACGTCTTCGGGCATGCCGGCCGCCCGGATGCGATCCGCGATATCAAGCCGCCGGAAGATCTCCATGGTCCGCGCGTTGCAACGCTCCATCTTCGGCAAAAACTGCGGCTCCGCCTTTTGCTCGACGAGCACACACGCTATACCGCGCTTGCCGAGGTCGATCGCAAGTGTCAGTCCTACCGGGCCAGCGCCGACAATGATGACTTGAGTGTCCAAATCCGATCTCCGTTCGTATAGATCGTCACTGCAATTATTATTTTTATTAGCAATGCCAATGAAGTGATTGAAAGACCAACGTTGAATCTTTCATGTCCAGCCAGGATCGTTCGATCCGACTCCTCCCTCACGTCTGCACCAGTTCAGCGTATGACGCGTTGCTCACCCGGAACGAGGCGGTCTATCCGAATTCACCCGGGTAACATTTATTTGATTTTTCAACTACATTTGAAGTGGAGTATAGTTGATTTTTCAAATATACGTACCCATGTAAACCCGCAACCTACCGATGACCATGAAGACACCGAAGCGACCGCAAGAACTCGAACAGGCGATTCCGTTCCTGCTGACACGGGCCGGAGGCCGGATGGGAAACGCCTTCGCGAAGGCGCTGAAACCGTTCGGCCTGAACCTCAGCGAGTGGCGCGTCTGTGCCTCGCTGCTGTACGTTCCGCACCAGACCTTGTCTGAACTATCGGTGCATGCGACATCGGATATTTCCGCGCTGTCGAGGATCATTGATCGTCTTGAAAGCCAGGAGCTGGTCAAGCGCGAGAAGAGTACGACGGACGGACGATCAATCAGGATTGCCCTGACGAGCAAGGGCGACGAACTGGCGCTGCGCATCGTCCCGGTCGCGAAGCAACATGAGTCGGTGATACTGAGCGGTTTTACGGTAGACGACGTTCAGGTGCTGCGCGCCATGCTGCTCAAGGTGTACGAAAACGCCGGCGCGCTTGATGACCTTGTTTAGCCCGACTCGATCGCGACCGACGTGTCGTTCTTCTTCCATCTGCCGATCGGCGTTCATCTCGAAAAGCAGTTATAATTGAGCGCGTAATCACTCTATTTTTTCTTCAGACATACGATGGCACGTCCTTTGAGTCCGGAAAAACGCGGCGCCCTGCTGCTGTCCGCAACGCAGACCGTTGCTGAACAGGGCGTGCTGGCCACCACGGCGGGCATCGCCAAGCGCGCCGGCGTGGCCGAAGGCACCCTGTTCACCTACTTCGAGAACAAGGACGCGCTGTTCCAGGAACTCTACCTGCACCTGAAGCAGGATCTGGCCAGATCCGTGATGCCGGACTATCCACACGAGGCGGGCTATCGCCAGCGCATGCAGCACGTCTTCGAGCGCTATGTGAATTGGGGGCTGGCCAATGCGGCTGGGCGCTCCGCTCTCTCGCGGCTTTCGGCTTCCGGCCACATACTCGACGACACACGGGCACAGGGAATGGGACCGTTTCTGGCGATATCCCAGATGATGGAGGACGCCGTGCGCGACGGTGTGCTGGTTGATGCCTCGATCGCATTTCTTTCGTCCATAATCGAGCACATCGCCGACACGACGATCGAGTACGTCGACAAGCACCCCGAGAGCGCCGAACGTCACCTGCAACTCGGCTTCCATGTCGCCTGGCGGGCAATTACGGTTTAAAAATTTTCGACCATTATTGAGCGCGTACGCGCTCATTATTCGTAAGGAGGACGGTATCATGGCAAATCAGAAGTGGTTCATTACCGGCGCGTCCGGCGGTCTCGGGCTCGCCCTCACGGAAAAAGTACTGGCCCAAGGGCATCCTGTGGTTGCAGCCGTGCGGCGTGTCGAAGCGATGCAGGCGCTGAAGCAGGCCCATCCGGATCTGCTCCAGGTGGAGTCGGTTGATCTCGCCGATCACGAACAGGTTCGGGCCGCCGCAGCGCGCCATTCCGATGTCGACGTGGTGGTCAACAACGCGGGCGGCGCCGTGATCGGCGCGATGGAGGAAATGAGCGAGGCCGATATCGAGCAGCAGATTGCGCTCAATCTGCTGGCGCCTATCCACGTCACGCGCGCCTTCCTCGGCGCGCTGCGCGCCAGGAAACGCGGCACGTTCATCCATGTCACCAGCGTCGGCGGACGTGCGGCCTTCCCCGGAGGCGCGCTGTACCACGCCGCGAAGTTCGGTCTGGAAGGTTTTGCCGAAGCGGTGAGCCAGGAAATCGCCGAGTTCGGTATCAAGACCATCATCATCGAACCAGGCTCCATGAGGACCGACTTCGTGGCCAATATCCGCTGGACCGCAGAACTCGATGAATACAAGGACAGCGTGGTTGGCAAGCTGCGCCGCTGGATCGCGGAAAACGGCGACGCATACGCTTCGGGCGCCCCCGTGAAAATGGCCGACGCCATCTATACGGTCAGCCAGATGCCGGAGCCGCCGCTGCGCACTGTCCTCGGCGGCGATGCCTATTCGGTGCTGGAAGCCGGCTACGCCGGGAGTCTGGCCAAGCTGCAGGCGCAAAAGGACATCGCAGAGTCCGTGATGTTCGAGGGCAAGGCCGGCTTCGTGCCCGGGTGAGCGGTGCCGCTATCCCTTTGATGAGGGGTACGGCGTTTCGTCGAAGCTATGGCATTGCTGCCGTCGTTCATCAACGGATAGGCGTCAGTAGTGCGTAGCTTGCGTCGAGTGCGGCGGTAGGATTGCGCCCAGGACCCCAGCCGAGTGCTTCGCGATAGCTGCCGAGACGCGCACCGTGAGGAAGACGTGCTTCGTCCACCATGACGGAGGCATCGGCCTGCGGCGCGACGAACAGCGCATCCGCCGGACAGTACAGCTCGCACATGAAGCAGGTCTGACAGTCGTCCTGCCTCGCGATCCGCGGGATGCCACCCTCCACCGCCTCGAACACATTCGTGGGACACGCGCGCACGCAGATATTGCATCCCGTGCAGCGCGATTCGCTCAAAATTTCAATCATGCATGGGCTCCTTGATGTTCAGTTGGCGCCAATCCCGTGTCTACCTCCTTGCTGCGGACCCATACGTCGTCGAGGCCTCCACTGATCAACCTGTGACGCTGCCCGACATCGATCGACTTATATTCCGCGCGTCGATGCATGCCGCGCGTCTCGGTACGTACCTGCGCGCTGCGATACATCCAGCGCGCGGTCGCAACCATCGCCGCCGCCTCTCGCGCACGCACGGCCTCGTGTGCGCCGCGTGCCGGCGCGCTGGCGCGCAAGCTCGCCCACAGTGTGTCGAGGCGGCCCAGCGAATCGTCCAGCAGGTCCCCGCTGCGCGTCCAGTTACGCTCATACGGGAACACCTCGTCTTGCACGGCCTTCACGACGCTCGCGCTGTCAAAAGCCAAGTTGTGCGATGTGTCGCGCAAACCGACATCGCCCGCGCAATAGAGTCTGCCGGTCCCGGCGCGACGCTTCGCGAGCGAGTGGTCAGCGGCACCGGCGCCCGCCCAGAAACCCGACGACATCGCCCATGCTGCGTTATGGCTGCCGCCTCCGGTGAACCCGCCGCAAATCATCTCGCGTGTCGCGGCGTCGCCTGACGCATAGAGACCTTCCACCGACGTCGAACAGTCGCGACCCGTGACGTGCAGGCCACCGGTTCCGCGAACCGTCCCCTCTAACCTTAGCGTTACCGGGAAGTGCTGGGTGAAGGGATCGATGCCCAGCCGGTCGAAAGGTACGAAGAAGTTCGGTTGCGCCGTGCGCATCCACGCGCGAACCTGTTCGTCGGCGCGATCGAGGCACGCGAACACGCGGCGCGTCTGCAGCTCACGCGCGATGATGCTGCGCCCGAATGCCGAGCCCGCTCCCTCGAGCTTCACGCCCTGTTCGTCGTAGAACGTCGCCCACTTGTAGAAGAGCGATTTGGTGACCGAAGCGAATGCCGGACCAAGCCCATAAGCATTCGAGAACTCCATGCCGGACATCTCCGCGCCTACTTCCGCGGCCATCAGGTGGCCGTCGCCCGTCAGCACATTGCAGCCGAGCGCACGGCTCTGAAACGCGCAGCCGCCCGTCGCAATCACCACGGCCTTCGCGCGCACGACCCACGTGTCCCCGCTCTGGCGCTGCACGCCGCGCGCGCCGGCAACCGCGCCGCCTCCATCCACGAGTAATTCGAGGGCTGGGCTGTGATCGAGGATGCTTGCACCGCTCTCCTTCACGCGCTTGCGCATCAGCCGCATATAATCCGGCCCCTGTAGCGATGTGCGCTGCTCCTCGCCATTTTCGTCGACGGGAAATGGATAGCCCCATTCCGCAAGTTGGTGGACGTTCACCCAGGTTTGCTCAAGCACACGATCCATCCATTCGTGTTCCGCAAGCTGGCCTCCCAGATCAAAACGGCTCTGTTTCGCCCGCTCGCGCGTATCGCTCTGCGGCGAGACATACCAGATCGCGGTGCCTGACGGCGCCGTCGCGCCCGATGTCCCGCAGAAGCCCTTGTCCGCGAGCACGACCTTCGCCCCCCTCGCAGCAGCGCCAATCGCGGCCCAGGTGCCGGCCGGACCACCACCGATGACCAGCACATCGACATCATGACGCGTAGCTGCGGTTGCATCGTCCAGCGCGCCGCCGCTCACAATCGGTTGACTCATGTAAATCTTCTCCCATTAGGGCGAGGTCCAGATGGCTCGCGTTCCGACGTCCCGCCGGCTGGCATCCGGCGCTTACAAGAAAAACGTTCCTAAAGCGACCCTGCATCCATGCCGCGATACACGTTTATCGTTTATCGTTAATCGCTCGAGACATTTCGTTCGCACAGCTCGCGTTTATCGATACTCGATTCAAACCTCTTGAACCGGACTGCCGCATGCAAGGTGCACCGCAAAACCTTTCCCCTGTCGACCGCGCTGAAGATATCTCCGCCAAAGCAGCGGCAAATCTGCCATTGCAGTCGAGCGGCCGCGATCTGTCACGTAAGCAGCGGGAAATCATATGGACTGCGTTCCGTAACCATGAGGCCCTGAGCGCGTGGCCCGAAGCTGTCCTCGACGCCCTCGTCGAAGCTGGCTCTCTGCGCACGTATGCAGATGGCGAGCTGATCTATCTCGCCAACGATCCCTGCACCGATATCCACATCATTCTTTCCGGCATGCTCGAATGGGGATGGCCAAGCACTCAGGGCATCCGGGCCGTCGAGACGTTCATCCCACCAGGCGAGCTGGCCAACCTCACCGCGGTGATGACCGATCAGCGCTCCATTCACAACCAGCGGGCGCGCGGACTCACCCGGCTTTTCCACATTCCCGCCGATGCGTTGAACGCCGCACTCGAACGCGAACCGACCCTCACCGCAAGCCTGCTCCGGCTACTCGCCACGCGTGCACACCACCTTCACGACTGCCTCGGCAATCTTGGTTTGATGTCGTTTCGCGCGCGCCTCGCGGGCCATTTACTTGCGCTCGGCAAACGCTACGGCCACACCGATAACAATGGCGTGACGCTCGGCATCCGTCTGTCGCAGGAGGATCTGGCTGCACTGCTCATGGCCTCGCGCCAGCACGTCAACAAGGAACTGCGCTGGTTCATAGACCGGCAACTCGTGCGCATCCGGTACGGTCGAATCACCTTGGTCGATACCGCCGAACTCGAGTCCATTGTCAGGCAGCCCCCCGCCCATTCGATTGAACCGTTCGAGCCGCACCGCTCCGTTTGAGCAAACGCACGCGATCGTTACCGGTACGACCTGTCGCCGTCGTATTCGAACGATGACGGGGTCATTATCCAGGCTGACCGATTGGGTAATCTGTCGTTGACACGACAGTGCTTTGCTGTTTTTCTTTTATCTAAATCTGTCGCAGCACATTAGCACTCAACGCAATCGATCCGATTTTTCGCCGAAGCACGGCTAAGAAGAATAAGCATCAGACACGATGCCATCGCGGGCACTGCGGCCGCGACAAACAGCGCGGTATTCGACCATTGCAGCCTGATCAGTTGTCCGGCCACTACAGGACCGATAATTGAACCCGCCCGGCCGATTCCCAGACTCCAGCCAACCCCGGTGGCCCGCAACGAGGTGGGATAGAGCGTCGCGGTCAAAGCGGTGACCGCCGGCTGCCCACCGACGATACAGATTCCGCTTATCAGCACGACGGCATAGCGCAGCCCCGTCGATAGATCGGGGAGACCGACAGATGCCACTGAAAATGTCGCCACCAGAAAACTGAGCGCCAGCACACGATAGAAGCCGAAACGATCCATCAACGGGCCCAGCAGCAGCGCACCCACCGTACCGCCGATCTGCAACGAGGTGCCGATGAGCACAGCCGTCGCCACCCCATGACCAACTCGTAAGGAAAGCATCGGAAGCCAATTCGACAGGAAAAAGAGATCAAGCAGATTCGCGAAGTTGATCCCCCATAGCAACAACGTCATCGTGCCGCGGCCGTGGCGAAACAGCTCGCCAACGGAGGCCTTCGCTTGCGGCTGCCCGCGAACGGCGAAGCGGGTCCCGGGCGCGAACTGGACGCTCGGCGCAATTCGCCCGAGCCACTGAACCACCTTTTCCAGGCTGCGCTGTTTGACCACCAGCAGTTGGAGTGACTCGGGCAGATACCGGGCCATCGGGACGGCAATGAGCAGGGGCAATACGCCCCCAACGAAGAAGACCGATCTCCAGCCCATCGACGGAAGCAAGGCTGCGCAGAGAAGTCCTCCAGCAATGGCCCCACCCGTGAAGCCACACGAGACCCAGGTCATCAGCGATGCCCGATATTTCTGCGGACTGTATTCGCTGACCAGCGCGATAGCGTTACCCATCACGCCGCCGATACCGAAACCGGTCAGGAACCGAAGGACGAGAAACTCCGGCACGCTCTGAACCAGGGTGGTACCGAGCATGCATAGCCCATAGAAAATGGTCGCGCCGATGAGCACCGGCCGACGCCCCGCACGATCGGCCATGGCGCCGAGAACGATCGAGCCCGCGAGCATCCCCAGCAAGCCGGCGCCGAAAATCGGGCCGAGCTCGGCCGGGCTGATGCCCCACGCACGGACAATCGCAGGCGCGACAAAACCCATTGTCTGCACATCGAACCCATCCATCACCACTGAGCAACCGATCATCACCATGATCCATTTCTGGAAGGTGCTCAGTGGCTGGCTATCGATCAACGCGCCAATGTCGACGATCGAAGCAGGCGCCTTTTTGACTCGCTGCACAGTATCGGGGGTCACGCTTCACCTCGCTCCGTTTGCGCATGAAATCGTGCGCCAATGGGTCACTGCTGTCTTCTCGACGTTGCCGGGCGACGCGACTCCGTGCGCGTATGCGGCTAGCCCGGCACAACAGCTTTCTAGAACGGATAAGCCGGAAGTTCGTCGCGGCTCGTCACCCACTGCCATTCCGTAAACTGGTCGATGTTGGTCAGCGTGCTGTAGTTATGCCCGTTGCCTGACAAACCCAGACCGCCCATCGGACCAAACACCTCGTGCATGACCGTCTGATCATTGATGTGGACGATGCCCGCATGCAGCCGGTCCGCAATCCGTTGGGCGCGACGCAAATCCGAACAAGCCACTGCCGCGACCAGGCCATACCGGTTCTGATTGGCGAGCGTTACCGCCTCGTCATCGTTCTTGAACACGGTCACCGCGGCGACGGGACCGAAAATCTCTTCCTCGAACGCGGGCATCCCAGGCGCGACGTCTACCAAAACGGTCGGGTTAAAAAACAGTCCGTCGCGAGTCCCACCGGCGAGAAGCTTCGCGCCCTTGCTCACAGACTCAGCAACGATGCGATCGACGTTTTCAGCCTGCCGTTCATTGATGATAGGACCGAGATGGACATTGCCCTTGAAAGGATCGCCAACCGATAGCGCTTTGGCGCGTCTGACGAGGCTTTCAATGTAGGCGTCGGCAATACGTTCGTGAACGAGATGCCGGCCCGCGGACATGCAGACTTGCCCTTGATGCAAAAACGATCCCCACGCTCCCGCGCTCGCCGCAGCTTCGACATTGACATCATCAAGCACGATGTAGGGATTCTTGCCGCCGAGTTCGAGGCTCGCTCGCTTGAGCAAGCCGCCTGCTACTGCGCCGATCGCTTGCCCTACCCGTGTGGATCCCGTGAAGCTGATCATGTTGACAAGCGGATCCCGGACCAGCGCATCACCGGTTTCCGCTGCACCGGGAAGAACATGGAACAATCCCTCGGGCAGCCCCGCTGCCTCGAATAGCCGCGCATACAACACGCCGCCGCTAACCGGCGATTGAGGGTCGGGCTTGAGCAGCACTGCATTGCCGGTGGCCAACGCCGGAGCGATGGCGCGCGCCGCTAGAATGAACGGAGAATTCCATGGAGTAATAACGCCGACCACGCCCATTGGAATTCTGCGCGCTACGCTATGCCGCTCCTTAACGTCGCTTGTCGTGATCATCCCGGTTGGCTGGCTGCCCAAGGCCGCCGCTTCGAGAATCTCGCGTATCGCCAGCTTCACCTCCAGTTGCCCCTTTGGCCGTATCGACCCGGTCTCGCGGACAATCTGGACGGCGATCTCCTCTTTGTGAACCTCCAGCAAACGGGCGACCTCGCGCAACACATCCCCTCGCTGAGGCCCTGGCGTCGCGGCCCAGGCGCGTTGCGCTTCAGTCGCGATCGCGGCAGCGGCGGATACGTCGGCAGCCGATGCGCAACCAATCGATCCCATTTCCGCGCCGGTCGCCTTCTCGGTCACCGGGATCGTACCCGCGCCTCCGGTCTTCCATCCGCCGCTATAGATTCTGTTACGCCACACATCTGCTGGCGCCAATTGAGTCAATACGGACATTCGATTTCTCCTATTCCTCGCATCATTCAAGACCGAACAAACGCTGTGCGTTTTCCCGTCCAATCTTCACGCGATCCGTTTCGCTGATCGAGCATGTGTCGAACCACTGGGACGCCTCGTCATGCGTTTCGAACGGATAGTCGACCGAGTACATGATCCGGTCGCTGCCCATTTCAAGCATCGTGGACAGCAGCGTCTGGGTTCTGAAATTCCCGCTCGTCGTGACGTAGACATTCTCCCTGAGGTATTCGCCCACGCTACGCTTGCAGGGCAATCCCCGTGGCGCCTTTTGAAGAATGTGGTCGACGCGCCAGATGTTGAACGGAATCCCCTCGCCGAGATGGCCAAGAATCATCTGCAACTCAGGATTGCGGTCGAAAAGACCTGACGTCATCAGTCGCAGTGCGTGAGTACTCGTCTCAACCGCGAACGCCCAGGTCGCGGCGGTCAACCACGGAAAGCCATCGTAGATCGGTTCACGGGACGGCAACGGATCGCGAGGATGCATATAGAAAGGCTTGCCGAGCGCCGCCGCGCTCGACCAGAAATCGGTGTACTGCGGGGCATCGTAGTACACGACATTTTCCGCATCACCCACCTGGGAAAAGCCGTTCACCATGAAGCCATGGAATCCGAGATCCTTCACGCTTCGCTCGAGTTCACGTGCCGCCGCTTCGGGGTCCTGCATAGGCAACGCGGCAAATCCACCCAAACGGGTTGGATGGCGGCCAACATGTTCTGCGAGGACATCATTGGCTCGTCGCGCGACATCGATCGCCTGCTTGATGTCCGGGATACCCTGAATGCCCGGCGAGTTGAGCGACAAGATTGAATACTCGGTTCCGCCCTGCTCCATCCGCTCGAGTCTCTGCTGCTCGATGTCCATCAGATTGGACTTCAGCATTTCCCAAACGGGCGCAGGCGCATAAATCTTCGACTGTTCGATAGTGAGGTCTATCGCAAAGTGTTCCTCAAGTGCAATCTTGTTTCTCATTGATCGGCTCCAATTCAAGGCATCGCAACCTCATCTGCAAAGGCGAGATGAGGTGCATCACACGGGTTTGTCCCAGAGGTTAATTTATTTGATTTTTCAAATATGTTGGGACCGAGTGTACTTGATTTTTCAAATATATGTGCACCGCGTAAACCCTGAATCGACCGACTGACACCCGCAAGCAATCCACGGTCGGGTCGCGGACCAACGTAGGCCGCTACGAAGGCTAAGGGAGGGGAAATACGATCATGCAGGCTGACGCAATGACGCGAATATTCGAGTCATTCAGGCTGCACGGTATGGCATGGACAAAAAAAAACGGTGCGGCTCCGATATAACCGGAGTCGCACCGCGACATGCAGAATTACCTTCGCAAGCTGAGGCAAGGTTCCATCAGGGTTGCAGCAACCCTGACGGAACCCGCACACCTGCTCAGGCGAGGTCGAAGCGGTCGAGGTTCATCACCTTGACCCACGCAGCAACAAAGTCGCGAACGAATTTCGCCTGCCCGTCCTCGCTTGCATAGACTTCGGACAGCGCCCGCAACTGAGCGTGCGAACCAAACACCAGATCGACACGGCTACCGGTCCACTTCACCTCACCGGTCTTGCGGTCGCGCCCTTCGAACACGTCCCGGGAGACCGGTTTCCATTCCGTACCCATGTCGAGCAGGTTGACGAAAAAGTCGTTGGTCAGCGTTTCCGGCCGCTTGGTGAAGACACCATGCGAATCCTGCCCGCTCTGGACCTTCAGGGCGCGCAAGCCGCCGATGAGTGCCGTCATCTCGGGTGCAGTTAGCGTCAACAATTGCGCCTTGTCGATCAGCAACGCCTCAGCCGGGACACTGTACTTGCCCTTCAGATAGTTGCGGAAACCATCGGCAACGGGTTCAAGCGCGCCAACGGACTCCACGTCGGTCTGATCCTGCGACGCGTCCGCGCGTCCCGGCGCAAACGGCACGGTCACCTGATGGCCGCCGTTTTTCGCGGCCTGCTCGATGCCGGCGCTACCGGCCAGCACGATCAGGTCGGCCAGCGACACCTTCTTGCCGGACTGTGCGCCGTTGAACTCGCTCTGGATCCCTTCGAGGACCTTCAGTACCTTCGCCAGCTGCTCGGGCTGGTTGACCGCCCAGTCTTTCTGCGGAGCGAGGCGAATGCGCGCACCGTTGGCGCCGCCGCGCTTGTCCGAGCCGCGGAACGTGGATGCTGACGCCCAGGCCGTCGACACCAGTTGCGAAACGGACAGCCCTGACGCCAGAATCTTCTGCTTGAGCGAGGCGACGTCCTGATCGTTCACCAGAGCGTGGTCGACTGCCGGAATCGGATCCTGCCAGATCAGTTCTTCAGCAGGCACTTCCGGTCCAAGATAGCGGACGCGCGGTCCCATGTCGCGGTGAGTGAGCTTGAACCATGCACGGGCGAAGGCATCGGCGAGCTGGTCTGGATTCGCTAGGAAGCGCCGCGAAATCTTCTCGTAGGCGGGATCGAAGCGCAGCGAGAGGTCGGTGGTGAGCATCGTCGGCCGCTGCTTCTTCGAGGCATCGAAAGCGTGCGGAATCGTTTCGCCGGCATCCTTGGCGACCCACTGGTTGGCGCCGGCGGGGCTCTTGGTCAGTTCCCATTCGTACTTGAACAGGTTCTCGAAGAAGCCGTTGCCCCACTTCGTCGGCGTGGTGGTCCAGGTGACTTCCAGTCCGCTGGAGATCGCGTCGGCGCCCTTGCCGGTGCCGAAGCTGCTCTTCCAGCCCAGCCCCTGGTTCTCGAGGTCTGCAGCCTCGGGTACCGGACCCACATTGTCGGCAGGACCGGCGCCGTGCGTCTTGCCAAAGCTGTGGCCACCGGCGATCAGCGCGACCGTTTCCTCGTCGTTCATGGCCATGCGAGCGAAGGTCTCACGGATGTCATGTGCCGCGGCGAGCGGGTCAGGATTGCCGTCGGGACCTTCCGGGTTGACATAGATCAGGCCCATCTGCACGGCGCCCAGCGGGTTTTCCAGGTTGCGCCCGTTGTCGTCGCGGCTGACTTCGCTGCCGTGCAGTGCTGGATCGGCCACGATCACGCCTTCGCCCTCATTGCCGGCAGCGCCCTTGCCGTAGCGGACATCGCCGCCCAGCCAAGTCTTTTCGTTGCCCCAGTAGACGTCCAGGTCCGGCTCCCAGGTGTCGGCGCGACCGCCACCGAAGCCGAAGGTCTTGAAACCCATGGTTTCGAGCGCGACGTTGCCGGTCAGGATCAGCAGATCGGCCCAGGAAATTTTCTGACCGTACTTCTGCTTGATCGGCCACAGCAGGCGGCGAGCTTTATCGAGGCTGACGTTGTCCGGCCAGCTATTGAGCGGCGCGAAACGCTGCTGGCCACGCCCGGCGCCACCGCGGCCGTCGCCGATGCGGTACGTGCCGGCACTGTGCCAGGCCATGCGGATGAAGAATGGACCATAGTGGCCGAAGTCTGCCGGCCACCATTCCTGCGAGTCGGTCATCAGTGCCGCAAGATCCTTCTTCACCGCGGCGAGATCGAGGCTCTTGAACGCCTCGGCATAGTTGAAGCCGCTGTCCAGCGGGTCCGACTTGCTGGAGTGTTGGCTAAGCAGATCCACCCGCAGCTGCTTTGGCCACCAGTCACGGTTGGTCGTGCCACCTCCGGCAGCATGATTGAACGGGCACTTTGCATCGTTAGACATGCACTATCTCCTTGGGGAATATACCCACTACCAGTTCTTCCACGGCGTCTGGCTTCTACGGTGCATCGCCGAACCAGTGCCGTCGGGCGGTCGGGGAATCACATGATGGACTCTTTTTGATGTACTGGCACTGTCACCCGGCGCGCATAGTCTTCGTCCGATGATGGACGTCGTGGCGTGTATTGGACCAGGATGGGTCCGCGTCGGCAGGCCTACTGCACATAAAAATATATGTGAGAGCGGCCATCAACAGAATGCGATTTTCGCAATGCTATTGATAGATCGTAACTATAACGTGACAGATGCCTTACATATTTGCCGTCATGTGCGCCGTCCCGCGCCGTAGGAAGTGCAGGCTTATTTGTGCGCCGACATCTATCGACCCCATAGCGAGTAGTGGCTTCAAGCATATCGTCAAATTCCGATATATGATTCGTCTTGTAGCGATGCAGATGCATGGCCGCTAGCGTGTGCCACGCCTGCTTGTTGTTGACGATCTGAAGTTGATGCCCTGAAACCGACCCACATGACGCTCGATATCGACGCGATTCACAAAGCGCTCGCCAACCCTGTACGGCGGGAGATTCTCGGCTGGCTGCGCGAGCCGTATGCGCATTTCTCCGACCAGGAGCTCCCGCTCGACCACGGCGTGTGCGCGGGCAAGATCGACGCGCACTGCGGCCTGTCGCAGTCCACCGTGTCGGCGCACCTTGCCGCGTTGCAGCGCGCCGGTCTCGTTACGTCGAAGCGGGTCGGTCAATGGGTGTTTTTCAAACGCAATGAGGCAGTCATTCAAGCCTTTCTCGAGCACATGAACAGCCAGCTCTGAGCGCTTCATCCGCATCGCCGCGTTTTTTCGCTTATTTCATCATGCAGTTTTTTTAAGGCCGGGGCCACGCGCCCGCCACCTAAGGTGAACTCATATGCCGACTCTTTTTGACCCGCTCCAGATTGGCGACATCACGTTGTCGAACCGCATCATCATGGCGCCGCTCACGCGCCAACGCGCTGAAGAAATCCGCGTACCGAACGCGCTGATGGCGAAGTACTACTCCGAACGCGCCACGGCAGGCCTGATCATCAGCGAAGCCACGTCCGTTACGCCGCAAGGCGTCGGTTACGCCGACACCCCGGGTATCTGGTCGCAGGAGCAGGTGGAAGGCTGGAAGATCGTCACGAACGCCGTGCATGCAGCCGGCGGCAAGATTTTCCTGCAGTTGTGGCACGTCGGCCGTATTTCGGACCCGCTGTTCCTCAATGGCGAACTGCCGGTTGCGCCTAGCGCCATCCCGGCTCAAGGCCACGTGAGCCTGGTGCGTCCGGAGCGTCCGTATGTGACGCCGCGCGCACTCGAACTCGACGAAATCGCCGGCGTGGTCGAAGCGTTCCGCAAGGGCGCCGAAAACGCGAAAGCAGCAGGTTTCGACGGTGTGGAAGTGCACGGCGCGAACGGCTATCTGCTCGACCAGTTCCTGCAGGACAGCACCAACAAGCGTACCGACGCCTACGGCGGCCCGGTCGAAAACCGCGCCCGCCTGCTGCTCGAAATCACTGACGCCTGTATCGACGTCTGGGGTGCGAACCGTGTCGGCGTGCACCTCGCACCGCGTCGCGACTCGCACAACATGGGCGATTCGGATCCGGCAGCCACATTCGGTTACGTGGCACGCGAACTCGGCAAGCGCAAGATCGCGTTCATCGCCGCCCGCGAAGCACTCGGCGACGACCGCCTCGGCCCGCAACTGAAGAAGGCATTCGGCGGCCCGTACGTCGCGAACGAAAAGTTCACCAAGGAAACCGCGCAGCACGTACTCGACGCGGGTGAAGCGGACGCGGTGGCGTGGGGTCAACTGTTCATCGCGAATCCGGATCTGGTGCGCCGCTTCGAGACGAATGCGCCGCTGAACAAGCCGAATCCGGCAACGTACTATGCACGTGGCGAAACTGGCTACGTGGATTATCCGACGCTGGAAGCAGTGGAATAAGGCGTTCGGTTCATGCGGCGTTACGCAAGGTCACGCCGCATGAACACGCGTTTCGATTCGTCGAGTCCGCGCGCGATGTGCGCATCGCGCCGCGCGATCAGTGCCGCATCCAGATCGGCCTCCTCGATATCGCGAAAGCCGAGCCGCCGATAGTACGGTGCGTTCCACGGCACCTCGCGAAACGTCGACAAAATGAGTTGCGTGATCTGTTGCGCACGCGCGAGTTGTGCGACCTGCTCGATCAGCGCCGCGCCAATGCGTTGCCCGGCATGCGAACTCAGCACATCAAGTTCCTGAACATAGAAGCGCGCGGGCTGCGGCTCGAACATCACAAAACCCACACACGTCTCATCAGCTTCCACGGCAACGATGATCTGCTGCGCGTCGATCTTGCGGCGAACAAGTTCCAGCTCCATCGGCGGTGCATCGGCGATACCCGTCATGCCGACGCTGACAAAGCGCTGGCCGGCCTCGAATTCGATCATACGGATAGCATCCGCATCGTGCGGCGCGGCAAAGCGGAACGTGAGGCTGGAAGTGTGTTGCATAGGGGTTTCTTAAATTTGTTCGGGCGCGATTCTGGAAATCACACCCCGATATTGACATCCGCACCGAGAAATAAACAAGTGCCCATGCCGCGACGGGACTAAAATCCCGAACACCCAAATCCCTTTCGAACCACGATGGATCTCATGCATGTGCTGCAGGTCGCCCTGCACTTCGACCAGCACCTGAGCGGTTTGATCGTGCAATACGGCACAGCCGTCTACGCGATGCTGTTCCTCGTCGTGTTCGTCGAAATCGGTTTCCTGCCGCTATTCTTTTTGCCTGGCGATCCGCTGATCTTCATCTGCGGCGGTCTCGC
Organism: Paraburkholderia aspalathi; assembly: GCF_905220735.1. Lineage (NCBI taxonomy): Bacteria > Pseudomonadati > Pseudomonadota > Betaproteobacteria > Burkholderiales > Burkholderiaceae > Paraburkholderia > Paraburkholderia aspalathi. The sequence continues at coordinate 790,504 of NZ_CAJNBA010000004.1, read as the reverse complement.
CGCGACAGGCGCGCTGAACGTCTGGCTCGTGATCCCCGTGCTGTTCGCCGCAACGGTGGCCGGTAGCATCGTCGACTATGCGATCGGCCGCGCCATCGGCGAAAAAGTCTATACCGCCGACTACCGTTGGCTTGACAAGAACGCACTGCGTAAAGCGCACGCGTTTTACGAAGCACGCGGCGGCCTGACCTTTCTGCTGTCGCCGTTCATTGCCGTCGTGCGCACGTTCGCGCCGTTCGTCGCCGGTGTTTCGCGCATGACGTTTGCACGTTTCGTGTCGTTCGTCACCGCCGGCGCGGCGCTGTGGATCGTGTCGCTGGTGGCGGCCGGTTATCTGTTCGGCAACGTGCCACTGGTACGCGATCATATGAGTTCGATCGTGCTGCTGGGCGTCTCGCTCGGTGTCGGATCGCTGCTGGTGAGCGCCGTGTGGCGCTTCGTCAACCGAAGGTTGCGCGCTCATTAAACCGGAGGTTGCACGCACACTGAGCCGATGGTTGCGCGCGCACTGAATTTTGTGGAGGGACGTGATGTCGCTATCTGCTTTGCTCGTCTTCGCGCTGGCGCTGATCATCGCCGCCGGCACGCCCGGTCCTAGCATCGCCGCGCTGGTCGCGCGCGTGCTGACCAACGGCTTTCGCGACGTCTTGCCGTTTCTCGCAGCGATGTGGCTCGGCGAAGCATTGTGGCTCACCTGCGCGGTGGCCGGCCTTGCGGTGATCGCCCGCAGCTTCGGCATGGTGTTCATCGTGCTGAAATTTGTCGGCGTCGCCTATCTGCTGTTCCTTGCCTGGAAGATGTGGCGCGCACCGGCCGACGTGCAAGGCAGCGACCTGCCGAGCGGCCAGTCGCCGTGGCGCATGTTCATCGCCGGCCTGCTGGTGACGCTCGGCAATCCGAAGATCATGATGTTCTACCTCGCGTTGCTGCCGACCATCATCGATCTGTCGCGCATCGGCACCGTCGCCTGGTTCGAACTCACGCTCACCATGCTGATCGTACTGATGGCCGTCGACTTCGGCTGGGCGCTGCTCGCCACACGTGCGCGCAAATTGCTGAACACGCGCCGCGCGGTGAAGTTCACCAACCGCGCCAGCGCTACGGTCATGGCCGGTGTTGCCGCCGCGATCGCCACGCGCTGACGAGAACGTACGACGCACGCGCAGCCATTCAGCCCGGCGGCGCAGCCGATTGCACTTCAGTCCGTAGCGAAGCCAGCAACACCTGCCACCATTCGCCATGCCGCAACAGAAACACGCGCTCGGGGAAATGGTGGCGTGCGACATGCTCCTGCGGCACCGTATCCCAGCCGCGATGCTCCACCGTCACGCGTGTTTCGTCGCCCACCGCTTCGAAACGCACTTCGACCTGAGTGTGCTGCGCGTCGGTGAAACTGGCCTGACGCCAGCCGAATGCCAAACGCTCGCCCGGCTCCCAGGCCGTCACGCGGCCGATCTCGAACACGCTGCCGTCCGGCTGCGTTTCGATCAGACGGCCGTGCTCTCCGGGCGTGTGAGGCGCCGCAGCCTGCTCGAACGACAACACACCCGCGCCTTGCGGCGTGAACTGAAACAGGCCATTCGGACGCCACCATCTGCCGATCTCACGCGTAAACACTTCGAACGCGCGCTTCGGCGTTGCCGCGACCCGTAGCGACACCTGCACGCGAGAACTCATTCCTGCTGCTCCAGATGCGCCTTGAACGACAGCAATTGCTCGGACCATAAGGCTTCGGTCTGTTCGAGCCATGCCTTCAACTCGTTCATTGGCGCCGACCTCAGCACGTAGAGACGCACGCGCGCATCGACGCCGTCGTGCGATTCCTCGATCAGTTCGCTCGAGCGCAGCACACGCAAATGCCGGCTCATTGCCTGCGGCGAGAGACCGGTTGCTTGCGCGAGTTCACCCGCGCGCATCGGTTGCTGGCTGAGCAGTTCGACCACCTGACGCCGATTCGGGTCGGCCAGTGCAGCCAGAGTGCGGTCGAGCGAGACGCTGGCATGCAGTCCCATCGCTTATACCCACCCTTCGATTTTCAGGCCGCTCACGCGCTCGGCTTCCTCGCGCGACACCTCACGAACCGTCTGGCCGAAGCTCCAGACATGCCCTTCCGGATCGCGCGCCGCATAGACGCGGTCGCCATAGAACTGATCCGCCGGCTCGCGCGTGATCACAGCGCCTGCGGCACGCGCACGAGCGCAATGTTCATCGATCCCTTCGCGCAGTTGCACGTGTACCGACTGTGTATTCTTGCCGCCGATCGAAGCCGGGCTCGCAGCGTCTTCCGACCATTCGCGGCAGATCATCACGTAGCTGTCGCCGAAACGCATCTCCGAGTGGCCCAACTGACCGTCGCTATCCGTGACCACCAGTTGACGCTCGAAGCCGAACGCATTCTCGAGCCAGTCGAGCGCGGCAAACGGGTCCTTGTAGTACACCGACGCGCCCAGCGAAGGACGATGAAACGGTTCGTTCATGATTGCCTCCTTTTATAAACCTTTCGGTTGATATTTAACACTATAGTTAAACAAATCGAAAAGGCAAGGATGGCGTATTCGTACTGGTGACTCTTCCCAAATGAAATCTGGATCGCGGTGCCGCACGCAACCGCTATCCCTTCGGCGTTGTGTCGTGAATCCTCGCGGCGCGCAAGAAATCGAAATCGACGCCTTTATCGGCCTGCAGCACCGTATCGAGGAACAGTTTCCGATACCCGCGTTCGGCCGTCGGCACGTCTACGGGTGCAGCGGCCTCGCGGCGCGCGAGCTTGGAGTCCGACACGAGCAGCGTGATTTCACGCGCTGCTACGCTGAGCCGGATACGATCGCCGTTCTGAACATAGGCCAGCGGCCCACCAACGGCCGCCTCAGGCGTCACGTGCAACACGATGGTGCCGAAGGCCGTGCCACTCATGCGCCCGTCGGAAATGCGCACCATGTCCTTGACGCCGGCACGCGCCAGCTTTTTCGGAATCGGAATATAACCGGCCTCTGGCATTCCCGGCGCGCCTTTCGGTCCGATGTTTTTCAGCACCAGAATATCGTCGGCTGTGACGTCGAGGTCGTCCGAGTCGATGCGCTCGGCCATGTCCTGACCGTTCTCGAACACCACGGCGCGCCCCTCGTGCTGCATGAGTCTGGCATCGGCAGCGGATTGCTTGATGATCGCGCCGCCAGGTGCGAGGTTGCCATGCAAGACGGCAATGCCGCCTTGCGGATAGATCGGATCGGCGATTGTCCGCACCACGTCCTGTTCAAAGCCGGGACCGGCCAGTTCGATCTCTTCGCCCAAGGTACGCCCGGTGACAGTCATCGCGTCGAGCTTGAGCAGCGGCCTGAGTTCACGCAGCAAGGTCGCCATGCCCCCGGCGTGGTGGAAGTCTTCCATGTAGTGCTGACCGGACGGTTTCAGGTCCAGCAACACCGGCGTTTCGCGGCCCATGCGATCCAGCGCCTTCAGATCGACATCCAGTCCCATGCGTCCCGCAATCGCGGTCAGGTGCACGATGCCATTGGTCGAGCCACCGATCGCCAGTAACACGCGGATGGCGTTCTCGAATGCATCGGCGGTCAGAATCTTGTCGATCGTGAGGCCGCTGCGCGCCATGCGCACTGCCTGGGCGCCGGTCTCTTCTGCGATGCGGATACGATCGGCCGTCACGGCCGGCGGCGATGCGCCGCCCGGAACGGTCATCCCCAGTGCTTCGGCCACGCAAGCCATGGTGCTGGCCGTGCCCATCACCGAACAGGTGCCGACGCTGGCCACCAGTTGGTTGTTCACCGCGGCAATTTCCGCGCTATCGATTTCGTCCGCGCGGAATTTGCCCCAGTAGCGACGGCAATCGGTGCACGCACCCACGCGCTCGCCGCGGTGCGAGCCAGTCAGCATGGAGCCCGTGATCAACTGGATGGCGGGAATATTAGCCGATGCCGCGCCCATCAACTGCGCCGGCACAGTCTTGTCGCAGCCCCCGATCAGCACAACCGCGTCCATCGGCTGGGCGCGGATCATCTCCTCGGTATCCATCGACATCAGGTTGCGCAGGTACATGCTGGTGGGCTGCGAAAAACTCTCATGGATGGAAATGGTCGGAAAATCCATCGGCAAGCCGCCGGCCAGCATCACGCCGCGCTTGACTGCCTCGATCAGTTGCGGTGCGTTGCCGTGGCACGGGTTGTAAGCGCTGCCGGTGTTGCAGATGCCGACTACCGGTCGATCCAGTGCTTCATCGGTATAGCCCGCCCCCTTGATGAAAGCTTTGCGCAAAAACAGGGAGAAGCCGCTGTCGCCATAGTTGGTGAGACCTTTGCGGATCCCGGTGGCCGGTGCGTCGAGCGAGTCTTCTGGTTTGGTCTTGGACATTGAGAAACCCGGTATAGGGTGACACGTGAACGTAGGGACGAGACGATCTCACGGTGCGCCCGTCGCCGTGCGTGCGTGGCGACGAAATGCTTGCGGCGGTTGCCCGAACACACGCAGGAACACTTCCCGCATTCTCCTTGGATCGGAGAACCCGGTCGCGCTGGCGACCTGATCGATCGTGTGCCGGCTCTCCTCGAGCATCAAGCGTGCAGTTTCAATGCGCAGCCGCTCGACGGCCTTTGCAGGAGTCTGCCCTGTCTCCGCACGAAACGCGCGGCTAAATTGACGCGGACTCAACCGCGCGACATCCGCCAATTGCTCGACCGAAAGGGGCTCGTTGAGATTCTTTTTCGCATACGTCAGCGCGGATTGAATGCGATCGGACTTGGGCTCGAGTTCGAGCAGCGCTGAGTGCTGCGACTGTCCGCCGCTACGCCAATGATAGACAACAAGCTTTCGCGCGACCGACCGCGCGACCTTGGCACCAAGGTCCTTCTCCACCAACGCGAGTGCGAGATCGATGCCCGCCGTCATGCCGGCCGAGGTCCAGATCGGCCCGTCCGCAATGAAAATCCGATCCTCGTCCACCGTAACAGAGGGAAAGCGGGTGCGCAGATCGTGCGCATAGTGCCAGTGCGTGGTTGCGCGGCGGCCATCCAGCAAGCCAGCCTCCGCGAGCACGAACGCACCCGTGCACATCGAGGCGGTGCGCCGCGCGGTCTCGGCGCTGCGACGCACGTATGCGAGCACACCTGGCGGCGGCACGACGGTGATGGGGTTGCTTCCGGCGAAGATGACCGTATCGAAGACGCGATCGTCGATCGCCTCGGTCAAGACCGTCAGACCGCTCGAAGCGCGCACCAGACCGCCCGCTTCGGAAACGTTGAGTGTCTGATAGAACGGTTCACCGGCCGCCACGTTTGCGAACTCGAACACGGATTCCGCAACGAGCGCCATGGAATAGAAGCCGTCGAACACCACAAACGCAACTGTCGGCACGGCTGCCTCCTGAAAGGACACGTCCTGAAAACGTAGTTTATACGTCCTTTGAGCCATCAACAATTGACCGTATAAATATCGGTAAGGAGCACGGATCGCGTTACGCGGACGCGCTGTTCGCATACCGTGTCGGCTGCGACACGATCTCGTTGGCCTTCGATTTGATCAGATTTATATCTTCCATTTAATTAGGCATACGTAAATATGTTTTCCATTTCATCCTTGCGTCGACTGGCGTTCGGCTCGTTGAGGGCACGCGCGTTTAGCCTCAGCTTTCTTACTGCGGCCGCTTTTGCACCACCTGTCTTTGCTGCTGTCGAATTGCCCGTACCGGCATCGACTGGCGATACGGCGATCCGCCCGTTCCACGCTCATTTTTCCGATGCCCAACTCGCCGATCTGCGCAAACGCATCGCGGCGACTCGCTGGCCGGACAAGGAGACGGTTGACGACCGAGCGCAAGGCGCGCAACTCGCGAAGCTGAAAGAGCTCGTGAACTACTGGCGCACGGACTACGACTGGCGCAAGGCCGAGGCGAAGCTCAATGCCCTGCCGCAATACGTCACCACAATCGATGGAGTCGATATTCACTTCATCTGGGTGCGCTCACGCAATCCGAACGCGCTGCCGATGATCATGACCCATGGCTGGCCCGGCTCGGTATTCGAGGAACTGAAAGTCATCGGGCCGCTCACCGATCCAGTCGCCTATGGCGGACGCGCGGAAGATTCGTTCGACCTGGTCCTGCCTTCGATGCCCGGGTACGGGTTCTCAGGCAAACCCAATGGCACTGGGTGGACGCCTGACCATATCGCCCGCGCCTGGGAGGAACTGATGCGCCGCCTCGGCTACCAGCACTATGTCGCGCAGGGCGGCGACTGGGGCTCCGTGATCGCCGACAAAATGGCCGCCCAGAAACCACCCGGACTGCTCGGCATTCACGTCAACATGCCGGCGACAGTACCGCCGGACGTTGCGAAATCGCTGAAAGCGGGTGACCCACCGCCGGCCGGCCTCTCCGACAAGGAGAAAGCCGCCTACAGGTCGCTCGATAACCTCTATACGCGCGGCGGCGGTTACGCAGCGATGATGGTCACGCGTCCACAGACAGTGGGTTATGCACTCGCGGATTCTCCGGTCGGCCAGGCCGCATGGATGTACGACAAATTTGCGGACTGGACTTATAGCGGCGGCGATCCCGAACGCTCGCTGACCAAGGACGAGATGCTCGACGACATCACGCTGTACTGGCTGACCAACACGTCTACGTCCGCGGCGCAGCTCTACTGGGAAAACAATGCGAACAACTTCAACGCCGTCGATATCTCAATCCCTGCGGCAGTGACGGTGTTCCCCGGCGAGATCTATCAGGCGCCTCGTAGCTGGACCGAACGCAGCTACCACAAGCTCATCTACTTCAATGAAGTGAACAAGGGCGGCCACTTCGCGGCCTGGGAACAGCCACAACTTTTCTCGGAAGAACTCAGGGCCTCTTTCAAGTCCTTGCGTTGAATGACGCGAATCCATTCACGCATGAAAACCATTTATCTCAAGAGCAATCGATGAAGACGACTGGCAACACCATTTTCATTACCGGCGGCGGCTCTGGCATTGGCCGCGGTCTCGCCGAAGCATTCCATCGACTCGGCAATCAGGTCATCATTTCCGGACGGCGTCGCGCGAATCTCGACGAAACGATCGCAGCCAACTCCGGCATGCAGGCGATCGAACTCGACATCACCGACCCGAAGAACATCATTTCGGTTGCCGAGGAACTCGTTGCCGGATGGCCATCGCTGAACGTGCTGATCAACAATGCAGGTGTGATGCACGTCGACGATCTCGGCGCACCAGTTGACGAAACGCTGCTCACGTCGACGCTGAGCACCAATCTGATGGGTCCGATACGGATGACGGGCGCGCTTGTCGAACACCTGAAACAGCAGGACGACTCGACGATCATCAATGTCTCGTCAGTTCTAGGTTTCGTGCCGATGGCAATGGCCGGTGTCTATTCGTCGACCAAGGCGGCCATTCATTCCTACACGCAATCGCTGCGTTACGTGCTCAAAGATACATCCGTACGCGTGGTTGAAATCGCGCCACCCTGGGTTCAGACGGACTTGCTGAACAGTAAGAACGAACCGCGAGCCATGCCGCTCGCCCCGTATATCGAACAGACCATGCGCGAACTCAGCACCGATGCAATCGAGGCACTGGTCGAGGCAGCGCGACCGATGCGCAACAACGTCGGTCCGAATGAATCGGCGTTCGTAACGCAGTTCAACGACAAGTTCAAAAGCTGATTCACTGTTCGATAACCCTGATCATGAAGAGGAGACTTCCGGTGTCGAATGAGATGAACAGCCGTCGCCGACGCTTTCTTAGGACGGCTGCCCTCGGCGTCGGTGCCATGGAACTGTCCTTGAGCGGGTTGGCGCACTCGCAGTCCGCAGAAGGAGACGCGAATCCACGCGCAAACGCCGCAGCGTCGAAGGCATCGTTTGCCGGGATCAAGCAGATCGATGCCGGCGTACTGAACGTCGGCTATGCGGAGGTCGGCCCGGGCAACGGGCCAGTCGTGATCCTGCTCCACGGCTGGCCTTATGACATCCACAGCTTCACCGATGTCGCGCATCGGCTCGCCGCGGCGGGCCATAGGGTGATCGTCCCGTACCTGCGCGGCTATGGGACGACGCGGTTTCTTGCCAGCGAAACGGTCCGCAATGGCCAGCAGTCGGTGCTCGCCGTCGATGTCATCGCGCTGATGGATGCGCTGAAAATTCAGCAGGCGATCATCGGTGGATTCGACTGGGGCGCGCGCACGGCCAATGTCGTCGCAGCGCTCTGGCCGGAGCGCTGCAAGGCATTGGTCTCGGTGAGCGGCTATCTGATCGGCAGCCAGGCGGGCAACAAGGCGCCCTTGCCGCCGAAGGCGGAGCTCGCGTGGTGGTACCAGTTCTACTTCGCCACGGAGCGGGGTAAGCAGGGCTATGAAGCCAATCGGCAAGGCTTCGCGAAGCTCATCTGGCAACTTGCGTCGCCGAAATGGCGCTTCGACGACGCCACGTTCGAGCGATCCGCAAATGCCTTCCAGAACCCGGACCATGTTGCGATCGTGATCGACAACTACCGCTGGCGATTGAGTCTCTCAGATGGGGAGCCGCAGTATACCGATCTGGAAAGGCGTCTTGCGGCCGCACCAACCATCGCTGTGCCGACGATTACCCTTGAAGGCGACGCGAACGGCGCGCCTCATCCGGAGCCCACGGCATATGCGAAGAAATTCGTCAGCAGATATGCGCACCGCACCATCACCGGTGGAATCGGTCACAATCTGCCGCAAGAAGCCCCCAAGGCCTTTGCGGACGCTGTGATCGAGGTTGCCAGCTATTGAATGTCGCGGACGGCATCGCCGAAGGGCCAGGTCGCTCGACGGATTTGACGCCCGTGGCAGGCTCCGATTGGGTCCCGTTGGGGTGCGCTTTCGCTTGGCACGGCAACGCGCCGTGCCGGGACGCTCAAGCGGATTCAAGCAGACGCGCCCTTCGCACTCCCCCTCGCCTCGCTGCGCGCTTCGATCGCACGCACAACGGCCGCCATATCGGCTTGACCATGACCCAACTCAACGGTCTCGGTGTACAGATCAAAGCAGACATCCAGCAGCGGCGACGCAAGATTCGCATGGCGCGCCGCCTCAGCCGCAAGCCGGTTGTTCTTCAGCACGTCGACAATCGAGGCCTGCACCGTGAAATCTTCGTTCACGAGCTTGTCGACCTTCACGCGCGAAACGTTGCTCGCCATCGGGCCGGCGTCGAGCACGGCCTGAAATTGCTTCATGTCGAGCCCGTAGCTTCGCGCAAGATGCGCCGCCTCGGCAAGCGCGGTCACCATCGGAATCAGGAACGTGTTGATCGACAGTTTCATCAGAAGCCCCGCGGGCACCGCGCCGCAGATCACCGTCTCGTGGCACATCGGTTTGAGAAGTGGACGCACTTCTTCGACGGCCGCCAGTTCGCCCGCCAGCATCGCCACCAGTTGACCCGCTTCGGCCGGCTTGCGTGAGCCCGAGACGGGCGCCTCGACGTACTGCCCGCCTGCCGCGCGGATGTCGGCTTCGAGGCCGCGCGAATAGTCGGCCGATGTCGTGCCCATGTGCACGATGATGTGCTGTGCGACGTTCGTTGCGAAATCCGCGGTGTGGCGGCCGAGCACCGCGTCGAGCGCCGTATCGGTCGCCATCATCAGGATGACGATGCGGGCCTGCCGGAAGACCTCGCCGACGCTGTCCGCAACCTGCGCACCTGCGTCGCGCAACGCGGCGCAACGGTCCGGCGTGCGGTTCCACACGACCAGTGGGGTGCCGGCGCGCGCGAGGTTGAGCGCCATCGGCTGCCCCATCACGCCGAGACCGATGAATCCTGTTTTCATGGGAGTCTCCATTTCTTATCCGTTGCTTGTGGCCACGGTTCGGTGGATCGATCGAGCCGGGCGACGCCGCCCAGTCTATCCAAATTGCCGCGATCACGCCCGCACACCGAGGGGGGCGATTTTCATAAGAAAAACGCAGCAACGCCGCAACTATTTTCATTTTACTGTTTGCGGCGCGGCGCTCAGGATGAGGGCACAGCAAGGAGACGGAGCCGCCTATTTATGCGCGAGCCGCGGCATGCCATGGGCGGAGCCGTCTGCCGTCCGCCCATTCACCTGAACACCCTATCTCCACCAGCGCAGCGGACGGCGCAGATGATGCCGCTCCAACCGCACCGCGGCGCCCGCCTGGAGAAACGCGGGCATGCTGTCCAGCGGCCGGCCTTCGAGCCGCTCGCGCTCCTCGTCGGCCTCGACGGTCCTCGCCGGATCGATGAAAAACGCCGCCACGATCCCCACCCCGAGCAAGCATGCCGAAATCGTGAACGGCACGTTATAACTGCCCGTCGTCTCAATCAGATAGCCGAACACGACGGGCGAGATCATGCCGGCGACGCCGAAGCCCGTATTCATCATTCCGCCCGCCGTGCCCGCGTAGCGACCGCCGATGTCAAGCGGCAAAGTCCACAACACCGGATTCGTGATCTCAAGAAAGAAGAACGACGCCGACAGGTACAGCACCGCCATCAGCGGATTGGTCGCAGACACCATCGGCAGCAGAAACACGAGCGAGCCGCCCATGCCCACCACCAGCACGGCGCAGCGCGCAAAGCGCAGCCGGCCGGTGCGCTTGTAAAGCCGGTCCGAAACGACGCCGCCCAGCGTATCGCCGATCACGCCCGCGAGCAGCGGCAGCGCCGTGAACAGCGCCAGTTGCTTGAGATCGAAGCCGCGGGCTTCCTTCAAATACGAAGGCAACCAGGTCAGATACACCCACAGCAGCCAGCCGTAGCAGAAGTCGACGAACGTGACGAGCCACATACGACGGATCAGCTTGCGCCACGGCGTGGCCGCACGCTTGGCGCGTTCGCAGTCGCCCGCGCGATAGCCGATCTCGGCCGTTTCCTCAGGCGTCACACGCCGGTTCTGCTCCGGTGAGTTCGTAAAGACGCAGAGGTACAGCACCGTCCACGCGAGACTCGCCACGCCGAGCAGAATGAATGCGTCGCGCCAGCCGCCCGCCACGACCACCGCGAGCACGAGCGGCGGCGTGACCGCGCCGCCGAGGCGGGCAAAGCTATGGGTAATACCTTGAGCGAAACCCCGCTCCGCCACCGGCATCCAGTAGGTAAAGGCACGCGTCGCCGTCGGAAACGCGCCGCCCTCGCCGATGCCCAACGCGAAGCGCAACGCGACGAGCATTGCCACACTGCCGGCGAAGCCGGTAGCGAGCGTCGCCGCCCCCCAGATCAGCGACAGCACCGTCAACACCAGCTTCGGCCCGTACTTGTCCGACAGCCAGCCGCCGATGACCTGCATGAACGCGTATGGATAAGCGAAAGCGGAAAACACGAGGCCGAGTTGGACCGTCGTCAGACCCATTTCATGCCGGATGATAGGACCGGCCACGGCAATATTCACACGGTCGATGTACGAGATGAAATACATCAGGCACATGACGGCCAGGATGATGTGGCGCGTCTTCACACGCCGCTTGTGCGTTTGCATGCTGTCTCCTGTGTCTCTTATGTGACGCCGGGGGCGTCTGTGATCGCTCGATCTGTACGTCGTACTGCGTCGCGTCGCGTGCGCCTCGACTCGCGCCCTCCTCTGCTTGCTGGCGCGCTCCGGGCATGCCGCTGCGCATGCCGATACATGTGCCGTCAGGTGGGCACGAGCTTCAGGCGCTGCACCTTGCCCGACGGTCCACGAGGCAGTTCCGCGATGAAGCGAAACTCCTTCGGCGTCTTGTAGCGGCCCAGTTCGCGTAGACAGTGCTCACGCAGATCCGCGATATCGAGCGCGCCCGCCCCCTCTGAAATGCGAGGCACGATGAAGGCGACGATCTCCTGGCCGTAAGCGGAATCCGGCACGCCCACCACCGCCGCATCCAGCACACCGGGGTGTTTGAGCAACGCTTCATCGATCTCGCGCGGGGCGATGTTTTCGCCGCCCTTGATGATCAATTCCTTTGCACGGCCGTTGATGTAGAAATAACCGTCGCTGTCGCGATAGCCGAGGTCGCCGGTGCGCAGCCAGCCATCGGCGGTAAAGGCCGCACGCGTTTCTCCCGCGCGCTTGTAATAGCCGCGCATGACCTGTTCGCCACGCAACACCAGTTCGCCGCATTCGTCGGGCGCGCATTCGCGGCCGTCACGGTCGATCACCTTCGCTTCGCCGCCTGACGGCAGACCGATGCTGCCGATTCTCCGGCTTGCCGGGTCGTATGGATTGCTGAACATGGGGGCAGCGGTTTCGGTCATGCCCATCGTTTCGATGATGCCGATTCCGAAACGCGCCTCGAACGCGCGGTGATGCTCGACCGGCAGCGCCGCCGACGCACTGCGGCAAAATCTCAGCGCGGACAGATCGGCCGTGCACGGTTCGTCGTTGTTGAGCAGATAGGCGACGATCGTCGGCACCACGTTGATCCATGTGCAACCGTGGCGCGCGACATCGCGCCAGTAAGTGCGCGCGGAAAATCGCGGCGCCATGACCACCGACCCGCCATGAAAAAGCGGCGCAAGCAGCGTCACGACGAGACCATTGATGTGATAAAGCGGCAACGCGGCGAAGACCCGGTCACCGGTGCCGAGCCGATGTTCGCGCGAGATGTTGCGCGCATTGGCTAGCAGGTTTCGCTGGTCCAGCAGAACACCCTTTGGGGCGCCTGTGGTGCCGGACGTGTACATCAGTAGTGCTACGTCGCTCGCAGCCGGTTCGCCGTTTGCGGTCGTTTCGGTATCCCAGATGTCTATATGTTTCGCCTGTGCCTCGTATGTCGCACGTGACGCACGCTGAGCCGGTTTTGCGTGCACATCCAAAGACACTGCCGCTTCCGCCAGCACGGGTTCGACGGAGGTCGGCACCGGTGCACCATCGGCATCGGGCGACGTCTGCAACAACGCGATGTCGCGGGTCAATCCCTGCTCGCGCAACTCCGCAATCGCGCTCGACATCGCCGCGTGCGTCTCGCTGGAAACGAAAACCATGCGCGTGTCCGAATGCTCCACGATGTAGCGCAACTGCGACGGCTGACACAAGAGATTGAGCGGATTGGCGACGAGCCCGCTGTACATCGCCGCGAGCAGCAGCCTTGCCGTATGGATGCCGTTGCCCATGAAGACCGACACGACATCGCCGGCCTGCAAGCCTGCTTCGTGAAAAACCGTCTCGAGGGCGCGGCAGTCGTCGCGCAGTTCCGCAAAGGTCAGCACGTCGGGACGCAGCGCCGCGCCGCCGTCTTCAGCACATTCAGGCGCGGCCAGCAGGAATGGCTTGTCGGGATACTGCGCAGCACGCGCGTCGATCAGCGCACGGATAGTGTGAGGCGTCGTCATTTGCCATACCTCACGAAGAAATCCCCGAGTACGTCGTCCAGTTCGGGGACACGCTCTTCGATCGGGTAGGCCACACGCGTGATGTTCAAGTAATGCTGAAAGTTGAGGTTGCTCGAGAAATTGTTGCGGCCCCACGTTCCGCATCCCATCGACAGCGAGAATGGCAAGCCGTTATCGAAGTTGCCGCCGGTAGCAAGGCAATGCGCCTGATTCACGATCACGCGCGCAACCGGCAACGTTGAACCGAGCAGCTCCGCCTGGCCCGCGTCGCTGGAGTGCAGGCCGACCGAGTGTCCCGCACCCATGTAGCTGTAGATGCCGCTCACGATGTCCGCAGCGGCGTCGAAGGTCTCGGCGCGATAAACGGTCAGCACCGGCGCAAGCTTCTCGCCCGAGAAGGGGTAATCAGCGCCGAAGCCGGTCTCCTCCACCATCAGAAACGCGGGCTCGCGTGCGGCGATGTCGTCGAGTCCCGCCGCGCGTGCAATCGCCGTGGCCGAGCGCGCGGTGCAATGTGCCGCCAGCTTGCCGTTCGACCACAAGGCGGCCTGCAATTGCGCCTTTTGCGCGGCGTCGAGCATCACGCCGCCGCAGGCAGTCAGTTCGGCCAGCATGTCTGCGTACACCGCGTCTTCGATCACGACGCTGTTTTCGGATGAACAACTCGTAGCGTTGTCGAACGTTTTCGAGCGCGCGATCTTGTGCGCCGCATCGTGCAAATCGGCAGACGCCGTGACGATCGACGCAACGTTCCCTGCGCCCACGCCGAACGCAGGCGTTCCGCTGGCGTAGGCCATCCGCACATTCGCCTGCGAGCCGGTCGCCACGACCAGATCGCACTGCCGCATCAGTTCAGCGGTGGCCGCCTTGCTGATCGGTGCCGGCAACATCTGGACAAGGTCGGCCGCGAGCCCGACTCTGGCGAATTGCGCGTGAATGAATTCGATCAGCAGCGCGCACGACGAATAGCCCTTCGGAGAAGGCGCCACGATGACCGCATTGCCGCATTTGAGCGCGTTGACGATCTTGTTGATTGGCGTGGCCGCCGGATTGGTGGACGGTGTGATCGCCGCCACCACGCCGACCGCCCGCGCGATCTCGACGATGCCGGTGGCTTCATGACGCGCGATCACCCCCGTGGTCTTCTGCCCGCGCAAATCGCGCAACAGCCCGAGCGTCTTGCGATAGTTCTTGCGGAACTTGTCGTCCGCGTTGCCGAGACCGGTGTCGCGCACCGCCAGCTCGGCAAGCCGTCGGTTGCGGGCGGGCTCCATAATCGCCCACGCGGCAGCAGCGGCGGCGGCATCGAGCACGTCCTGCCCCGCGACCTCGAATTCGCGCTGTGCGGCGCGCGCACGCCCGACCAGTAACGCGACGACGCGCTCGACTTCGCGGTGTGTAGCAGCGTGCGCAGCTTCCGCTTCTGTGGCCCTAACGTTCATACGGTTCACTCCGGACTGAAAAAATTGGCGTTGGTACCAATCTAGTGAGCCGTACCTGCTTCGGAGTCCCGTTTTTTGAACTATCCCTTGCGCTAAGCGGGCCAGAATCGAAAAGTGCGAAATTCGGGACTTTCCATAGTCCCGAAAACTAAACAGACCGATGCACAATCCAACTTATAACTACGACATTGAGGAGACAGCGTGGCGACTTCGAATCAATCGAATGCGGCAGCCGTGCGCGCATTTCGCGTACTCGAAACCCTGGCTGAGGCAAGCGGCCCGCTTTCCATGACGGATCTCGTCCATGCCCTCGAACTGCCCAAGCAGACCGTGCATCGCATTCTGGTGCAGTTGATGGATGCGTGGCTGGTCACGCGCAGCGCCGGCGACCGGCTGTATGAGTGCTCGCCGCGCGTACGCATGCTGGCGGTCAATGTGCTGATGCATGCGGGCCCGGCCGCTGCCCGCCATGTGCTGCTTGAACAACTGGTGGCCAAAATCGGCGAGACTTGCAATCTGACGATGCTGGCCGGCAACGACGTGGTCTATGTGGACCGGGTGGAAACGGAGTGGCCGCTGCGCATGCACCTTCAACCCGGCTCGCACGTGCCGCTGCACTGTTCGGCAAGCGGCAAGCTGTTGCTCAGCTTTCTTCCCAAAGACCGGCGCGAACGGGTGATCGAAACCTTGCCGCTGCGCGCCTATTCCGAGCGGACGATTACGGATCGCGGCGAGCTACGCAAGGAGTTGACCATCACGCGGCGGCGCCAGCTCGCGATCAACAATCAGGAACATTTGCAGGGGCTCATCGCGATCGCGGTGCCGGTCATGCTGGATCGCAATCGCGCGTGCGCGGCCATCGCCGTCCAGGCGCCCGTCGGGCGGGTGGTACTCGACGATCTGCTGGCCTTCCTGCCCGATCTGCGGCTGGCCGCGGAGGAAACCGCCAAGACATTCCGGCAGTAGCGCCGAAATAGCGCGCCGCAGCGCATTCCGAAAAACGGGATGATCTGCGCTGGAATTACACGCCGGATCTGCCCCAATCCTGCGAAAACCTTGGCCGACAAAGGCACACGGTACAATGACGCCGATCCATTTTCCGGAACGGCACCATGACTAAAGCGGATACTCCCACCCTGCGCGCGTTCGCCCTGCTGGAACATCTCGTCCGCGCCGAAGGTCCGGTGTCGCTAGCCGACATTGCTCAGGACGTCGATCTACCCAAGGCTTCGCTGCATCGCATGCTGGCTTCGCTCGAAGCCGGTGGTCTCGTGATCCGCGAACCCGGTCAGAAGAATGCCTACGTGATCGGGCCGCGTCTCGCGCAACTCGGTCTTGGCGTCATGATGCACTCGGGTGCCCGCCGGTTGCGGCATGCGATCCTGTCGAATCTGGTGGCCGATCTCGGCGAGACCTGCAACCTTACGATGCTGCACGAAACCGAGGTGCTCTACCTCGACCGGCTCGAAGCGCCCTGGCCGTTGCGGCTCGATCTCAAGCCCGGCTCGCACGTACCGGCGCATTGCAGCGCGAGCGGCAAGCTGCTGCTGGCCATGCTGCCGCGCGAACAACGCAGCGCCCTCGTGCGCACGCTGAAGCTCGAACGCTTCACGCCGAATACCATCACCGACCCCGAACTGCTCGAAGCGGAACTCGACCGCACCGCGCACAAGCGCATCGCCATCGACAATGAGGAATTTGTCGCCGGTATCGCGTGTGTGGCCGCGCCGGTGATGGATGAGAACAATACCTGCATCGCAGCGATTGCCGTTCATGCGCCGGTTTCGAGGGCGCCGCTGTCGCGCGCCCTGGAGTTCGTCCCGCGCCTGCAGGAAGCCGCTCAGCAGCTCGCTAAAACGTTCTAGCGCGCCGCCCGTCTATTCCTCGGGCTGCTGCGCGCGCACAAGCTCCGCGAGCAGGCGCACGCCCTCGTCGATCTTTTCGAGCTTGATAGCCGAAAAGCCCATCCGGAAGCAGTGGTTTTGCTCCAGTCCCGTCATGAAGAAAACCCGCCCCAACTCGATCAGGATGCCGTGTGCCTGCGCATCCGCGGCGAGCTGTGTCGCATCGAGCCACGGCGGCCCTTCGACCCAGCACGACGCGCCACCGCCGACCGGCAGATAACGCGCTTCGGGAAGGTGCGTGTCGAGCGCCGTCATCAGCGCCTGCGCGCGTTCCCGATAGGCGTGAGCGAGCCGCCGCAGCAGCGCATCGTGGTGCCCGAGCGCCAGAAAGGTGGCAAAGGCGCGTTGAATATAGGCCGCCGGGTGCCGCACCATCAGGCGCCGCAGCGCGCGCAATTCGCGGACCAGTTCACGCGGCCCGACGATATAACCCAGCCGCAGCCCGGGCGCAAACGTCTTCGACAGACTGCCGATATAGATCACCCGGTCTGCGGTATCCAGGCTCTTCAATGCCGGATGCGGTGTGCCTGAGAAATTGTTTTCACTCTCGTAGTCGTCCTCGATCAAGACGAAGTCATGGGCCTGCGCCTGCTCCAATAGCGCATGACGGCGCTCGATGGGCATGGTGGCCGTGGTCGGGCACTGATGACTCGGCGTCACATAGACGTAGTCGCATTGCGCGAGCAGATCGGCGTCCTCGACCGGGCGCACGCCACCGCTATCCACAGGCAGCGGCTGCAGCCGCGCATTGCGGTTCTCGAAGATATTGCGGGCATCCGGATAGCCGGGGTTTTCGAAGCCGATCGTGGTGCGCTCGCTCGCGAGCAGATCCGCGATCAGATAGAGCGCCTGCTGGCAGCCGATCGTCACGACGATTTCGTCGGGCATCGCAAACACGCCGCGCCGCGGCAGCACTCGTGTGCGGATCTGCTGGATCAGCGACTCGTCGTCGCGCTCGATCAGATCCGGTGCCCAATTGCGAATCTCCATCACCGACAGCGCTTTCATGCAGCATTCGCGCCAGTCGTTAGTCGGAAACAGCGACTGGTCGAACTGTCCGTAGATAAAGGGGTATTCGTAGCTCAGCCAGTTTCCCGGCTTGACGATATTGCGCTGCGAGGACGGCCGTCTTCTGACGCGCTGATCCCAATCCGGCCGCGCGAGCGCCTCATTGGCCGCCTGTCCGGGGACCGTCTGCAGCGGCGCAAATTCGTGCCGCCCCTCGAGGATGGCCGGGTTGACGAAATGCCCGCTGCGCTCACGCGAAAGCAGATAGCCCTCCTCAACCAGTTGCTGGTAAGCCAGCACGACCGTATTGCGCGCAACGCTCAATTGATCGGCCAGCTCCCGGCTGGACGGCAGCGCGTGATTCGGCAGCAGTTGGCCGTCCAGAATCGCGGCCACCAGCATCTGGCGAATCTGACCCTGGAGGCTCATGTTCGACTCGGGTGAGCGCTGGAACCGCTGGGTCCATAGGGCCACCGAGGTGCGACTTGCCATGCTTTCTCCTGATTTTTATAGGCGGAGCCCGCCCGCGCAAAGGCGGACACCGGCATTGTGAACGCGCAAAAAAGCGTGAGCCACCAGCCCGGGCGGCTGCCGGCGAGATCGGCGCAACGGCCCACTCTGGTGCAAGGGTGTGGACTCAACGATCAGCCACGTCTGGCCCTAACCCGCAACATTTTTTACTGACGATACTCGCATCACCCCATTGCCGGCGATTGGGACAAGCCCCCGTCGGCGAAGGTTGGATTCACGTGTACTCGCGTGCCTGCACGGCCATTCTGGAGACCTACGATGAAAAGCGACAACCCCCAAAAGCTGTCCCGCTGGTTCGGCCATCTGACGCGCCGCATGACGGTAGCGGCATTCGCAGCACTCGCCTGCGTGGTGGCGCCAGCCAGTCACGCGCAGGACAAGGAGGTCACGATAGCCTATCAACAGATCGTCGACCCATGGGTCGTCGCGATCGCGAGCGGCTCCATCGAGAAGGACACGGGCTACAAGATCAACTGGCGCCAGTTCGAATCCGGCGCGAAGGTCGCGACCGCCATGGCGTCGGGCGACGTGAAGGTCGGCGTGATCGGTTCGAGCCCGCTCGCCGCCGCAGTCAGCCAAGGCCTCGACCTGCAGCTCTTCTGGATTCTGGACAACATCAACCAGGCCGAGGCGATGGTCGTCCGCAACGGCTCCGGCATCACCAAACCGGCCGATCTGAAGGGCAAGACGATCGGCGTGCCGTTCGTATCGACGACGCACTATCACACCATGTTCGCGCTGCAGCATTGGGGCATCAATCCGTCCGAGGTGAATATCCTCAACATGCAGCCGAACCAGCTGGTCGCAGCGTGGGAGCGCGGCGATATCGACGCCGCCTACGTGTGGGACCCGGCGCTCGCGCAATTGAAGAAGAACGGCAAGGTCCTGATTACGTCCGGCGACCTGTCGAAGCTCGGCAAACCGACCTTCGACGGCATTGCTGTCGACCGCCAATGGGGCCAGGCGCATAAGGACTTCATGGCAAAACTCGTGAAAGCCATCGCCGACGCCGACGATCAATACCGCAAGAACACGGCGCAATGGAATGCGACTTCGCCGCAGGCTACGGCCATCGCCAAGATGATCGGCGGCTCGCCGGCCGACGTGCCGGAATCGCTCTCGCTCTATGCGTTCCCGACGCTCCAGGAGCAGGCCTCATCGCAATGGCTGGGCGGCGGCAGTGCCGGCCGCGCCACCTTCGCGCTGAAG
This sequence comes from Paraburkholderia aspalathi, assembly GCF_905220735.1. Taxonomy (NCBI): domain Bacteria; kingdom Pseudomonadati; phylum Pseudomonadota; class Betaproteobacteria; order Burkholderiales; family Burkholderiaceae; genus Paraburkholderia; species Paraburkholderia aspalathi. Next base: position 771,118 of record NZ_CAJNBA010000004.1, on the reverse strand, counting down.
GACACGGCGAACTTCCTGAAGGATCAGAAACAGATCAGCGCGGTGTTGCCCGATTACTCGAAGTTCGTGACCCCGGCTTACGCCGAAGCGGCAATGAAACTCAAATGACGTAGGCCGGTTCCGTCGAATCAGGAGGCAACATGGAAAGCATGAGAGTCAAGAATGTGAGCGTGGTCTTTCCGGGGCGCAAGGCCGGCCAGACCGTGCACGCGCTCGACAACATCAATCTGACGATCAACTCGGGCGACTTCGTCGTCGCGCTCGGTGCATCGGGTTGTGGCAAGACCACCCTGCTCTCGCTGATGGCGGGCTTCATTGCGCCGACCAGCGGCGAGTTGCTGCTCGGCGGTTCGCCGATCGCCGGACCGGGTGCCGACCGTGGCGTCGTGTTCCAGAAGCATGCCCTGTTGCCGTGGCTCAACGTGATCGACAACGCCGAGTTCGGCTTGAAGCTTCAGGGCGTGCCGAAAGCGCAGCGGCGCGACATCGCCGCGCGCAATCTCGCGCTGGTCGGCTTGCAGGACTTTCACAAGCACATGATCTATCAGCTTTCCGGCGGGATGCAGCAGCGTGTGGGCATCGCCCGCGCGCTGACCTGCGACCCCGCCATGCTGCTGATGGACGAGCCGATGGCCGCGCTCGACGCGCTGACCCGCGAAACCATCCAGGAGCTGCTGCTCGACGTCTGGACGAAAACCAGCAAGATGTTCTTCTTCATCACGCACAGCGTGGAGGAAGCGCTCTTTCTGGCCAGCCACCTGATCGTGATGTCGCCGCGCCCTGGGCGCATCACGCATACCTACGAACTGGATTTCAATCGACGCTTCCTGGAGACGCGCGACGCGCGCGCCATCAAGTCGAGCCCCGATTTCATAGAAATGCGCGAACGCGTGCTCAGCATCATTTACGGCGACGAGAAAATGCACGCCGCCGAAGCCGAGGTGACACATGTTTAGTTCAAAACGGGCTCATGCACTGGCGCACGGCCAGCAAGCCTCGCTCGGATCCGACACGCCGATGGAGCCTCCACGCACACCCGGTCGACGTCCACGACTGCTCGCCAAGAAACCCGCACGGCCTGGCGACACGTTCGGCGTGCCCGGCCAGGGCAGCAGCGTCGTCACAAGCCTCATCACGGTCTCTCTGTTCATCGGGCTGTGGTTTGTCGCGACTAACCTGCATTGGATCAAGCCGCTCTTTCTGCCGTCGCCGCAAGCGGTGTACGCAAAGTTCATCTACGTCGCGACAGAAGGCTTCGCCAACTCCACGCTCGCGCAACATACCGGCATCAGCTTGCTGCGCGTGTTCGGCGCCTTCGCGCTAGCCTGCGTGACCGCGATTCCCATCGGCGTGATGATGGGCGTCTCACGCTTTGCGCGCGGCATCTTCGATCCGCCTATCGAGTTCTATCGGCCGCTTCCGCCGCTCGCCTATTTGCCGCTCATCATCATCTGGTTCGGCATCGGCGAATTCTCCAAGGTCTTTCTCATCTACCTGGCCATCTTCGCGCCGCTCGCGATCGCCGCGCGATCAGGCGTACGGTCCGTGTCGATCGAGCAGATTCATGCGGCCTATTCGATGGGCGCCTCGCGCACGCAGGTGGTGTTGTATGTGATTCTGAAATCCGCGTTGCCGGAGATTTTCACAGGTATGCGGATCGGCATCGGTGTCGGCTGGACGACACTTGTCGCCGCGGAAATGGTGGCGTCGACCAGCGGTCTCGGCTTCATGGTGCTCAACGCCGCGGAGTTTCTCGCCAGCGACGTGGTGATCATGGGCATCATCGTCATCGGCTTCTTTGCTCTGTGCTTTGACCTGTTGATGCGCCACCTCGAACGCGTGCTGGTGCCGTGGAAAGGCCGGGTGTGATGGTAGAAGACCGGCGTGGACTCAGCGATTGGCGGCGGCTGGCACTACTCCGATGACGGTGCCCTCCGCAATACTTCAGCTGTCTGTTATCGCTGGAGCGCAGTATGAATTCGATCGCGAAAGTCTGGCCGTCGCCGCAGGTTCGTCATGAAGCGCTGCGCATCGGCGGAGAAGCAATCCGGCGCGCGGAGATCATCGATGTTTTTAACCCCTACAACGGTGAACTGGTCGGCACGGTGCCCAAGGCGACGGTGGCCGACGTACGGCGCGCCTTTGCCTGGGCACACCAATATCGGGCGCGGCTGACGCGCTACGAGCGCTCACAGATCCTGCTGCGCGCAGCGGATAGGGTCCGCCGGCGTACTGAAGAAATCGCCGATCTGATCACTGCCGAGTCCGGTCTGTGCAAGAAAGACTCGCTGTACGAGGCAGGCCGCGTGGCGGACGTGATGACCTTCGGCGCCAATGAGGCGCTCAAAGACGACGGCCAGGTGTTTTCCTGCGATCTCACGCCACACGGCAAGAAGCGCCGCGTCTACACCCAGCGCGATCCCCTGCTCGGCGTCATCTCCGCGATCACCCCGTTCAACCATCCGATGAATCAGGTTGCGCACAAAATCGTGCCCTCCATCGCGACCAACAATCGCATCGTCGTTAAACCCTCCGAGAAGGTGCCGCTGTCCACGTACCTGCTCGCGGATATCTTTTACGCGGCCGGTCTGCCGCAAGAAATGCTGCAGGTCATCACCGGCGACCCGAAAGACATTGCCGACGAACTCATCACGAACGAGCACGTCGATCTGATCACCTTCACGGGCGGCGTGCAGATCGGTAAATACATCGCCGGCAAGATGGGCTATCGACGCGCGGTGCTCGAACTCGGCGGCAACGATCCGATCATCGTGATGGAAGACGCCGACCTGGAAGAAGCCAGCACGCTCGCCGTCTCCGGCTCCTACAAGAACTCCGGCCAGCGTTGTACCGCGGTCAAGCGCATTCTGGTGCACGAGGCGGTGGCCGACCGCTTCGTCGAACTGCTGGTGGAGAAAACCCGCGCCATACGTTACGGAGACCCCACCGATCCGGCGACCGACATGGGCACCGTCATCGACGAAGCCGCCGCGAAATTCTTCGAAGCTCAGGTGAACGATGCGATCAGCCGCGGCGCGAAGCTTCTGGTGGGCAATCGCCGCGACGGCGCGCTGTATTCACCCACCGTGGTCGATCACGTCACCCCTGACATGCCGCTCGTCAAATACGAAACCTTCGGACCCGTGTCGCCAGTGATCCGCTTTCGCGATATCGACGACGCGATCCGGATTTCCAATTCGACCGACTACGGGCTCTCGTCTTCGGTTTGCACGAATCGCCTCGATTACATCACGCGCTTCATCGCCGAGCTGCAGGTGGGCAGCGTGAACGTGCGCGAAGTGCCCGGCTACCGGCTCGAGTTGACGCCGTTCGGCGGCATCAAGGATTCGGGTCTTGGCTACAAGGAAGGCGTCCAGGAAGCGATGAAAAGCTTCACCAACGTGAAGACCTATTCGCTGCCGTGGGATTGAGCCGCCCCACGCATTCCGCCCTGCATCACATTCTTCAATTTTCGAGACAACTTGTACCGTTTATTTCTCATCACCTATTGACCATCATAGGTGCATGCTCTACATTTTAGATAAGCACTTTTCGGAACAAATTGTTCCGGTTTCATTAAACATCGGAGACAACCCTCATGAGCGATCACACCCCCGTCAGCGGCCCGCAGGCCATGACCCCGTCAGAAGCTTTCGTCGAAACCCTGGCCGCTAACGGCGTGACCGACATGTTCGGCATCATGGGTTCGGCCTTCATGGACGCCATGGACATCTTCGCGCCCGCCGGCATCCGTCTCATTCCCGTGGTGCACGAGCAAGGCGCCGGCCACATGGCCGACGGCTATGCTCGTGTATCAGGCCGCCATGGCGTGGTGATCGGCCAGAATGGCCCGGGTATCAGCAATTGCGTGACAGCTATCGCCGCGGCCTATTGGGCGCACAGCCCCGTGGTCATGATCACGCCCGAGGCGGGCACCATGGGCATCGGCCTGGGCGGCTTCCAGGAAGCGAAGCAACTCCCCATGTTCCAGGAATTCACCAAGTATCAGGGCCACGTCACCCATCCCGCGCGCATGGCTGAATTCACCGGCCGCTGCTTCGATCGCGCGCTGGCCGAGATGGGCCCGACCCAGCTCAACATTCCGCGCGATTATTTCTACGGCCAGATCAAGGCCGAGATTCCGCAACCGCAGCGTCTCGACCGCGGCCCCGGCGGCGATCAGCGCCTGAACGAAGCGGCTGAACTGCTCGCCCAGGCCAAGTTCCCCGTCATCATCTCCGGCGGCGGCGTGGTGATGGCCGATGCGATCGAGGAATGCAAGGCGCTCGCCGAACGTCTGGGTGCCCCGGTCGTCAACAGCTACCTGCACAACGATTCGTTCCCTGCCGACCACCCGCTGTGGTGCGGCCCGCTCGGCTATCAAGGCTCCAAGGCTGCGATGAAACTGATCCAGCGTGCCGACGTGGTGATCGCGCTCGGTTCGCGTCTGGGACCGTTCGGCACGCTGCCGCAACACGGCATGGACTACTGGCCGCAGAACGCCAAGATCATCCAGATCGATGCCGACCACAAGATGCTTGGCCTGGTGAAGAAGATTTCCGTGGGCATCTGCGGCGACGCCAAGGCCGCAGCGGTTGCACTGACGCAGCGCCTCGAAGGCCGCACGCTCGTCTGCGACGCCTCGCGTGAAGAACGCGCCGGCGAGATCGCCGCGGAGAAGGCAGCATGGGAGAAGGAACTCGACGGCTGGACCCACGAGCGCGACCCCTACAGCATGGACATGATCGAGGAGCAGAAAGACGAGCGCACGCCCGGCGGCGGCAACTATCTGCACCCGCGACAGGTTTTGCGCGAGCTCGAAAAGGCGATGCCGGATGACGTGATGGTCTCCACCGACATCGGCAACATCAACTCGGTGGCCAACAGCTACCTGCGCTTCAAAAAGCCGCGCAGCTTCTTCGCCGCGATGAGCTGGGGCAATTGCGGCTACGCGTTCCCTACCATCATCGGCGCCAAGGTTGCGGCGCCGCATCGCCCCGCGGTCTCTTACGCCGGCGACGGCGCGTGGGGCATGAGCCTGATGGAAACCATGACCTGCGTGCGTCACAACATTCCGGTCACGGCGGTGGTCTTCCACAACCGGCAGTGGGGCGCTGAGAAGAAAAACCAGGTCGACTTCTACAACCGCCGCTTCGTCGCCGGTGAACTCGACAACCAGAGCTTCGCGGGCATTGCTCGCGCGATGGGCGCCGAGGGTGTGACGGTGGACCGGCTCGAGGACGTCGGCCCCGCGCTCAAGCGTGCGATCGATGCGCAAATGAATCACGGCAAGACCACCATCATCGAGATCATGTGCACCCGCGAACTCGGCGATCCGTTCCGCCGCGATGCGCTGGCCAAGCCGGTGCGCCTGCTCGACAAGTATAAGGACTATGTCTGATCCATCCGTTGTCTGATGGTCCGGGCGCGGGGAGCACATCACCTCGCGCCCGGCGGGCCGGAAACGGGATATCCCCTGCCGTTTCCGGCTTCTTTGTTTCAGGCCTGATTTCTGGCCGCTTTGTTTTCGGCCGCATTCGTTGGCTGCCTGTTGCGTCTCCCGCCGCCTTCATTTGCTGCGTCCTCTTTTCAACCGTGATTGCCGCCCTGTGCCATGAAAGCCATCAACCGCATCATCGAACGCGCCCGCTCCTCGCTGAGACGCATCGTGCTCTGCGAAGCGGAAGATCCTCGCATACTGGAGGCCGCGCAACGCGCCACGCGTGAAGGCATCGCCCGCATCGTGTTGGTAGGTCCGAGTGAGCGCATCCGCGCGGCCGCAGCAGAGCAAAACATCGAACTGTCCAGCATGGAGCTGGTGGATCCTGCGACCTCGCCGCTCGCGCCTTCGTTTGCCGAAGCGCTCTTCACACTGCGCAGCAAGAAAGGCATGACGCCGGACGAAGCCAGGCAGGAAATCCTCAATCCCCTCTGCTTTGCCAACCTGATGGTGCGGCTCGGTCACGCCGACGGCTCGGTGGCCGGCTCCGTGCACACCACCGCCGACGTGGTCCGCACAGCGATCCAGATCATTGGCATTCATCCGTCCTTCAAGCTCGTATCGAGTTTCTTTCTGATGATGCTGTGCGAGCCCTTCCACACGCTCAAAGGCGGCCTGATCTTCTCCGACTGCGGACTGGTGGTGGACCCGGACGCCGGCGAACTGGCCCAGATCGCGATGGCGGCGGCCGACAGTGCGCAAAGCCTGCTGATGGAGGAGCCGCGCGTGGCCATGCTGTCATTCTCGACCAGCGGCAGTGCCCGGCACGCGGCGGTCGACAAAGTCGTGGAAGCAACGCGCCAGGTGAGGGAACAGCGTCCGCATCTGGCGATCGACGGCGACGTGCAACTGGACGCGGCACTCGTCTCCGAGATCGCCATGCGCAAGATCGAGCATTCGCAGGTTCAAGGGCACGCTAACGTGCTGATTTTCCCGAGTCTCGAGGCCGGCAATATCGGCTACAAGCTGGCTGAGCGGATCGGCGATGCGAAGGCAATCGGCCCCTTGCTGCAAGGCCTGAAAAAACCGGCCAACGATCTTTCGCGCGGCTGCAGCGCGGACGATATCTACTACGTGATCGCGGTGACTGCCGTGCAGGCGCAAACGGCAGAGACACCGCTGGACGCACACACCACGCCGCTCGCGTCGTGACCCACGCGCGGTCAGGCTGCGGGAGCGGTTACCGCCTGCCGCCCTGCCCGCGTGCGCCGATCCAACCCACAATCTCCGCGAACAGCTTCATGTCGGGCGGCACGGAAAGATCCACCGCGAGACAACGGCGGTAATACGGACTGAGATCCAGCCCGACACCCAGGCCCAGCACCTCCACATCGCGCGTGGCCTCATGGCGCGCCACGACGGCCTTGAGATGGTTGTCGAGATAGAAGGCGTCGTTGGCCTGGCCCGTCGCGCTATCCATCGGGCTGCCATCCGAGATTACGATCAGAATCCGTCGCGCCTCAGGACGGGCGACGAGACGCGCACAGGCCCAGTCGACCGCTTCGCCATCCACGCCCTCGCGAAACAGGTCCGCCTTGAAGAGCGCGGCAATATCGGCGCGGGCGCGTCGCCAGCTCTGGTCGGCGTTCTTGAACACCAGATGCGACAGTTCATTGAGCCGGCCCGGATGAGACAGCCGGCCCTGCGCCAGCCAGTCGAGCCGGGCGCGGCCGCCATTCCAGGCGCCTGTGGTGAAGCCCAGCACCTCGGTAGTGACACCGGCCTGGTCGAGCGCGCGCGTGAGGATGTCCACCATGATCGCCACCGGCTCGATATGCGCTTTCATCGAGCCCGAGCAGTCGATCAGGAAGCCGACTACGTAGTCGGCCACGAGCGTGTTTCGTTCCAGCCGGAACAGACGCCGCTCAGCGGGAGAACTAACCAGTTGGGCGAGACGCCGTCCGTCGATACGGCCATGCTCTTCACCGAACGACCAGCCATCGCGTTGCGGAATCGCCAGCGCCGCCTTCAACGCGTGCGCAAGCCGCGCCACGTTGATGCCCTGGGCAGCGACGCGTTCGTCGAGCCGCTCGCGAAACTCGCCAAGCAAAGCTTTACGGACCAGCGTGCCTGGCGAAATCTCGCGGTCGTAGCGTGTGGTATAGGCCCGATAACCCTGCTCCGAGGCCTCGAGCACGCGGCTTCTGCCGGTGAGCGCAACGGCCATGTCCTTGTACTCGTCGTCCTCGACGTCGAACCGGAGCGAAAACGCTGTGCGCGGGGCTTTGTCGTCGCTCTCCTGCTGGTCATCTTGCGCATCGTCCAGCGCCTCGGCGCGGGCGGTTCGGATCATGTCGCCCACCAGCCTCGCCAGTTCGAGCGCATGGACAGCGAACGCGCCCTGCTCCTGTCGATGCCTGCGCAAACCCGCCAGCGAGACGCCCACTACCGGCACGATCGCCGCGCGCGTGGCTTCGATCAGGCCTTCGGTTTGTTCGAGCACGGGCCAGCCCGTCAGGCGCGACCACGCAATCTGCGCGACGGTGTACAGGAGGACGCCGAGGTGGTCTTCGGCGAGCCCGGAGCGATAGAAAGCCAGCGACCAGGCCTCGAAACGATCGCGCAGATTCTGCACCAGGCCCGGCATGCCAGGCGGCGTCTGCGTCTCGCAACGCAGTTGCTCGAGCAGTTCGAATACCAGTCGCTCGACACGGTCCGTCGGACATAGCCGGCTATGCAGCGCCGCATCGGAGTGCATGAGTCGCAAGGCAGCGCCGTCGGCGGCGCCACGCAGGGATGCGAAATCGTCCTGCTGCGGATCGGTGCGCAGATGCGGCGCGTGCAAGGGCAAAGGCCGCAGGTCGCGGCACAAACGGCCTTCGCGGTAATGCAACGTGGCGTCGCCTGTGAGCGCACGCACGGTCGCGGCGCACAGGGCTTCGCGTTGCTCCGCGCGCAACGTCGCTTGCCTGTCAGACGTCATCAGCGGATGCCCGCTGCGTGGTCTTCAACCTTGGCCGCGGCCTCGAGTTCAATACCGAAGCAGCGCTGGAAATACTCGGCCACGATCGAGCGCTCTGCTTCATCGCACTTGTTCAGGAAGGTCAGGCGGAACGCCATCGCGGGATCACGGAAAATCTGGCAATTCTCCGCCCAGTTGATCACCGTGCGCGGCGACATCAGCGTCGACAGGTCGCCACTCGCAAAGCCCTTGCGGGTAAGTTCCGCCACGCTCACCATCGACTCGATCAGCGCACGTCCCGCCTCGTCAGCAAGCTCCGGTACCCGTGCAAGCACGATGCCGGCCTCTTCCGCGCGCGGCAGATAGTTGAGCGTGGCCACCACGTTCCAGCGATCCATCTGCGCGTGATTCAGCACCTGCGTGCCGTGATACAAACCGTTCAGATTGCCCAGTCCTACCGTATTGGTGGTGGCGAACATGCGGAAATACGGATGCGGATGAATCACGCGATTCTGGTCGAGCAACGTGAACTTGCCGTCGCGCTCGAGAATGCGCTGGATCACGAACATCACGTCCGGGCGCCCCGCATCGTATTCGTCGAAGATCAGGGCGACCGGGCGCTGCAAGGCCCATGGCACGATCCCCTCCTGAAACTCGGTGACCTGCAGATCGTCGCGCACCACGATCGCGTCTTTACCGACCAGATCGAGGCGGCTGATATGGCCATCGAGATTGACACGCACGCACGGCCAGTTGAGACGGGCCGCAACCTGTTCGACGTGCGTCGACTTCCCGGTGCCGTGCAAGCCCTGCACCATCACCCGGCGATCGCGGCTGAAGCCGGCCAGAATCGCCAGCGTCACTTCCGGATTGAAGCGGTAGACCTCGTCGATCTCCGGCACGTGGTCGTCGCGTTCGCTGAAAGCGGGCACCATCAGGCTCGAATCGATGCCGAAAACGGTTCGTACCGCGACCATTCTGTCGGGTTTGCCAGTCACGAAATCAGTCACTTCATTCTCCTCTCCGCTGCGGGGACGTTTGCTCGGCGCCGCCGGATCATGTTAATTTTCGGTACATTTTGTTCCGTTTTTATTATAAACAGAATCCCACGTCCTGGGCAGCACCTCGCCCACATCAACCCGGCAGGCCGCGCCATCAACGCACGGTCGCCATCTCGTCAAAGGGTTTCGTGCGCCGCTCCATCGCTCGCGCCGCCCACGCTGAGAGCAGCGCGGACAGAATCACGTAGCCGCACACATACCAAGGCTTGCCGCCGTCGAGACGCAGCAGCGCCGTCGCGATGATCGGCGTGAGGCCGCTCGCGAAGATGCCCGAGAACTGATACACGAACGAGATGCCGGTATAGCGCACCTCCGGATCGAACAGCTCGGCAAAGAGCGCGGCTTCCGGACCGTAGACCATCGCATAGAAGATGCCGAACGGAATCACCACGCCGAGCCACACGGCCAACGTATTGCCGGACTGTGTCTCCATCAGCCAGAACGCCGGCAGCACCGAGGCGCCGCAGATCAGCGAACCCCAGCGATACACGCGCGCACGTCCCATCAGGTCCGACATCCTGCCGAAGAAGGGGATGAAGAAGCACATCACCATGGCCGCGATCATCACGCCGGTGAGCGCTTCAGTGCGGCTCATCGAAAGACGCTGCGTGAGGTAGCCGATCATGAACACCGCGAAGATGTTGAAGAACACCCCGTCGATCCAGCGCGCGCCCATGCCGAGCAGCACCGAACTACGGTAGCGCGTGATCATATCGACGAAGGGGATTTTCACGTCGCGGCGGTTGCGCTTGAGCGCGAGAAACTCGGGCGTCTCCATCACCTTGAGACGGATGTAGAGGCCGAGCACCACAAGCAGCAACGAAGCGCCGAACGCAACCCGCCAGCCCCACGACAGAAACGCCGCTTCCGGCAGCAACCTGGAAATGCCCGCGACGATTCCCGACGCGAGGCACAAGCCGATCGACAAACCGATCTGCGGCAAGCTCGCGTACAGACCACGCCGGTTCGGCGGCGCATATTCATAGGCCATCAGCACCGCGCCGCCCCACTCGCCCCCGAGCCCGATGCCCTGCAACACGCGCAGGAAGAGCAACAGAATCGGCGCCCAGATGCCGATCTGATCGAAGGTCGGCACGAAGGCAACCCCTGCCGTCGAAACCCCCATGATGATCAACGTGCAGATCAATGCGGACTTGCGTCCGACCTTGTCGCCGAAGTGACCGAAAATCACGCCGCCGAGCGGCCGCGTGATGAAGCCGACGGCGAACGTGCCGTAGGCCAGCATCGTCGAGACGAGCGGATCGTGAGCGGGAAAGTAAAGCTTGTTGAACACAATGCCCGCGACGACGCCGTACAGAAAAAAGTCATACCATTCGACCGTCGCGCCGATCACGCTCGCGAATGCAACGCGGCGGATAACCCGCTTATCGATTGCCATAGCGCCTCCTCCAATGGATGGCCGCGTGCCGTCCCGGCAACGCAGCACATTTGGGCCCCCGTCTGTCTCCTCCTGGGGCACGAATTCCGCCGCCTGCACGCTGCTTTTATCGACTTCGGATGCAGCGAGTCAGGTAGCGATCGTTCTGCTTCTTGTGGCCACTTCGCTTCGTTGTTTCTGTTGTTGCTTCAGTATTGCGCTTCCATGCTCCGCGGTTGCACTTGCCCAGCCGGAAGGTCGCCGGCGCGGGCATCCTCGAGAATCATGCTGGACGCCTTCTCGGCGACCATCACGATCGGTACGTTGGTATTGCCGGAGACCAGCGTCGGCATGATCGAACAATCGACCACCCGCAAGCCTTGCGTGCCATACACGCGCAATCGTTCGTCGACCACCGCGCCCGGATCGCTCGCGACACCCATCTTCACGGTACCCGACGGATGAAAAATCGTCTGACCGTATTCGCGGCAAAAATGCAGCAACTCGTCGTCGCTTTGCGCTTCCCGGCCGGGCCGCACTTCGCGTTTCATCAGCGATGCCATCGGCTCCATGGCGGCGACGCGGCGTGCGAAACGCACACCCGCGACCGTCGTGCGGCGGTCGAGATCGGTTGCCAGATAGTTCGGCTGGATCGACGGGGCGTCACGCATGTCGCTCGTGCGGATCCGCACGCTTCCGCGCGACTCCGGCCGCAATTGGCAGATCGAATAGGTGCAGCCTGGAAATGCGTGGACGTCGCCGCCCGCGGTGTCGGCTGAGAGCGTGGAGAAGTGGAACTGGATGTCGGGCGTTTTCGCCTCGTCCGGCAACGCGCGGCAGAACATGCCGCCCTGATTGATGCCGACAGACAATGGCCCTTCGCGAAATAACGCCCATTGCAGCCCCATCTTCGCGCGGCCCGTCCAGGAGTGCAGCAGGTCGTTTGTTGTAATCGGCCGGGTCACTTCATAGGTCAGACGAACTTGCAGGTGGTCCTGCAGGTTTTCGCCGACACCGGCTCGATTGGCGACCACCGGAATACCGAGCTCATTGAGCAATTTTGCCGGCCCAACGCCCGACACCTGCAGCAATTGCGGCGACTGCAGCGCGCCTGCGGTCAGCACCACCTCGCGGTGCGCACGCACTTCGTGAACCTTGCCGTGCTGCACATAGCGAACACCCGTAGCACGGGTGCCTTCGAAGAGGATCTTCGACGCCAGCGCGTTGGTCTCGATCAGCAGATTCGGACGGCTACGCGCGGGCTTGAGGTAAGCGACGGCCGTCGAACACCGCCAGCCACGTCGAGTGGTCAGCTGATAGTAGCCGACGCCTTCCTGATCACCCTGATTGAAGTCGTCGACCGTTGGGACGCCCAGGCGATTTGACGCCGCGATGAACGCGTCCACGAGTTCGTGGCGCTGCTTGATCGTGGAGGCCCACAACGGACCGTCCACGCCACGTGTCGGCGACTCACCCAGTTCGTTGTGTTCGAGCCGCCGGAAGTATGGCAGGCAATCCTTCCAGCTCCAGCCGCGATTGCCGAGTGCGGCCCAGTGGTCGTAATCCTCTTTCTGACCGCGAATGTAGATCAGCCCGTTGATGGAACTGGAGCCACCCAGCGTGCGCCCGCGCGGCCAGTAAAGCTTGCGGTCATGCATGTTCGGATCCGGGTCGGTGTAGAAGCCCCAGTTGTAGACCGGATGAAACATCGTTTTGCCGTAGCCGATTGGGATATGGATCCACAGAAAGCGGTCGGGCGGCCCGGCTTCGAGCAGGCATACCGAGTAGCGGCCATTCTCGGAGAGGCGGTTGGCCAGTACACAGCCGGCCGATCCCGCGCCGACGACCACGTAGTCGAAACTCCGTACCATTGATGTCTCCGTGCTGCTGCCTTTGTTTTTAAAACCGGATCATTTCGTCCCAATTTATTGGATGGCAGTTTCGACTTCAAGCAAATCCGGTTACGATTGAATAATCCGGTACGAAAACCGACTTTTTCGTTTCACTTTTCAATCTGTCCGCGCGCGTTCATCCGGGTTGTCACTGATCCGTTCGGGCTGCATTTATCGTCATCTGCTTCGGGAAGGACAATGAGAGACACCACGCATCTCCCCTCACCCGCTCACGAACCCGCCGACGACACCCGCGTCCTGCGCGCGCTCAGCGTGCTGGAGCAACTTGCGTCCGCCGGACAACCGTCCTCGCTCTCCCAGTTGTCCTCACGTCTGCAGATTCCGAAGGCGACCCTGATGCGCCTGATCGAGTCGCTCGAAGCACGCGGTTACGTCACGCACATGCCGGATTCGCGCGGCGCCGATCGCGCGATTGCACTCGGGCCACGCGCCGCGCAGCTCGCCCTGACCACGCTCGCTAACAGCACGTTTACGCGTGCGTGCCGCTCGTTGCTGCGCACGCTCGTGGAGTCGCTCGGCGAGACCTGCAATCTCACCGTACTCGACGGCGATACCGTGCTGTACGTCGAGCGTGTCGAGACGAGTGAACCCTTGCGTCTGCATATGCAACCGGGCACGCGCGTCCCGTTGCATTGCACCGCCAGCGGCAAGCTGTTTCTTTCGCAGATGAGCTCGGCCGAGCGCGGACTCGTCATCCGGCGTTTGCCGCTCAAATCGATGACGTATCGCACCCTGACCGATATCGATCTGCTGGAAGCGGAACTCGACCGCCTCGCCATGCGCGGCATCGGCGTCGACAACGAAGAGTTCGTGCGCGGGATGGTGGCGGTCGCCGTGCCGGTGCGCAACGTCGAGGATGGCCGCGTGCTCGCGGCGCTGGCCGTTCATTCGCCCACAGCGCGTTCCAGTCTTGAGGATCTGTTGAAAGCGGTGCCGAAGCTCAAGGAGATCGCCGTGCGCATCGGACCGCTGCTTCAGCCTGCTGCGGCGGCGGCGGTGGCCGCAACGAAGTAGCAACCCCGTGCCCCCAACCTCTCATTGGCAAAGCGCGGCGGCGATCGCGAACGACCCACTACCGCACATCAAACATCCCCCTCCAGGACAAGCCTCAATGAGTACGCGGCCGATAGTCCACGAATTCCGGTTCAGTTGACGCTACACCGCTTTTTCGGGCCCGCCATACATATGCCACGAGCAGCACGCCGAGACTCACCACCCCGAGCCACAGCGGCGTGCGCTGGTCCGGTATGAACGCCATGGCCACCAGAATGCCGATCATGCCGACGATCGCAAAACAGGTCAGATACGGATAGCACCACATCCTCACGCGCAGCATCTCCGGCGCTTCACGTTCGAGCCGGGCGCGCAGCTTCAGTTGCGACACGGCGATCAGCACGTAGACGAAAATGGCCACCGTGCCGTACGAATTGACAAGGAATGCGAACACCGTGTCGGGCGATACGTAAGACATGACGACCGACACATAGCCGAACAAGGTGCCGATCAGAATCGCGCGAACGGGAACGCCGCGGCGATTGACCTTGGCAAGCGCAGCCGGCGCATCGCCGTGGCGAGTCAACGCAAACATCATCCGCGATGCGGCGTAAAGGCCGGAATTGAGCGCGGACAGCACCGCAGTCAACACGATTGCGTTCATGACATTGGCGGCGGCCGGGATACCCATTGCACTGAGCGCGCTCACATAGGGTGTCGCCATCTTCGGCGAGTCCCACGGCACCAGCGCCACGACCAGCAGAATCGAGCCGACATAGAAAATCAGCACGCGGGTGATCACCGAATTGGTGGCTTTGGCGACGGCCTTGACCGGCTCATGTGCTTCAGCGGCGGCAATCGTGACGATCTCTGCGCCAAAGTAAAAACCGGTCGCGGCAACTGCGCCGCTCAGCACTGGCCCGATCCCCTTCGGCATCAACCCGCCGTGCGACAGCAGCGTCGGCATCACCGAGGTGGTATGCATCGACGCAGGCCACAGACCCAGAACGTAGAGCGCGCCGAGGAACAGGAACACGATGATCGCCGCCACCTTGATGGACGCGAACCAGAACTCGAACTCCCCGTAGCTGCCCACCGAGATCAGGTTGGTCGCGGTCAACACGACCAGCAGCACGAGACTGATCGCCCATGCCGGCGTATCCGGCAGCCAGAATTGAACCAGTTTCGCGCCGGCCACCGCCTCGACGGCCACGACGATGACCCAGAAATACCAGTACATCCAGCCGGTCAGAAAGCCGGCCAGTTTGCCCGGCCCGCGCTTGCCCGCAAAGGCGAGGCGCGCGTATTCATAAAACGAACCCACCGCCGGCATGGCGCACGCCATTTCTCCGAGCATGCGCATGACGAGCACAATCAGGCCGCCGGTAATCAGAAACGACAGAACTGCCGCCGGGCCGGCCTGCTGGACCACCACGCCGCTGCCGACAAACAGGCCCGCGCCGATCACGCCGCCTAGCGCGATCATGGTCATGTGGCGCTCCTTGAGGCCGGTCTTCAGTTCACTCTTGTTCGATACCTGCATGTCACCTCCACATCCTGTTGATGGCGGCGCCTGTCGTGCGGGATGCGAAGCTGCGCGCATTCCCGGAACCTGAGCGCCGTCAATTCGGATCGAGCGAGGACGCTTGCGCGTTCCGCTGCATCGTGTCTTTTCTTATGATTTAACGCGCAGACCTGTCTGGCTGCGCAACGCCGCGCAAGTGACGCACGACGGCTGGCGAACAACGTGCCGCGGATAACGCGGCACGCAGGCCGCGCTCAAGGTTTCTCGTCGCGCCGGAAATACAACTGGTAGAGCATCCGTTGTCCAATGCGACGGAACGGCGCGAACGGATGGCCGGGCAATGGAGACGTGAAGATCGGCAACGTCTGCTTCGACCCTTTACCTGCAATCCGTTCGGCAAGGCGTCGCCCCGCCTGCTGGGAATATGACACACCGTTGCCACCATAGCCCAGTGCGTAAAACACCGACTGTTTCGGATCCGGCTGGCACACGCGCGGCATCATGTCGTGACTCACATCCACCCAGCCCCACCATGAATAGTCGATCTGGACACCGCGCAATGCCGGAAACTTGCGGCCCATCCCTTCGATGAGCAACTCGTAGTGGCGCGGATTCGGCGCATCCGCACCGGTGATCGCGCTACGACTGCCGATCTGCAGCCGGTTGTCCGGCAGGAAGCGGTAGTAGAAACGCAGCGTGCGCGTATCGGTGAGCACCTGGGTCGTTCGAAAATTGCAGGCGGCGATTTCCTGCTGCGTGAGTGGACGCGTCACCATCGAATTCGACAGGATGGGCATCACCCGGCGTGTCAGCGAAGGATGAAGATCCGGCGCCGTATACGCGCCGGTTGCGATACCCACGGAGCGGGCCCGCACGATACCGCCCGGCGTGCGCAAATGATGAATGCCGTTGATGGTTTCCCAGCCGATCACCGGGCTCGCCGGATGAACGCGCGCACCTGCTTCGCGTGCGAGCCGCAGATAGCCATACGCGAGCTTCAACGCGTGGATGCCGATGCCTTCGGGTTCATGGAGCGCGCCAGCCGCCTCGCAATCGTTGACGTATTCGCGGCGCAACGTGGCCTGATCGATGAGCTCGGACGGATAACCGAAAACGTCTTTCCAGACTTTGGCTTCGGCGGCGAGTTTGTCCATCATGCGCGGCCGGTGTGCAATCAGAAAGTGGCCACCCGGCTGCGGATCGCAATCTATTTCGGCCACCAGGGACTTGAAGTTGTCGAAGCCTTCCTGGATCTCGTCGTGCATTTTCAACGCGACGTCTTTGCCCCAACGCTCGATCCATTGGGAACGCGACAGGCGTCCCGACGCATTCTGCCCTTGTCCGCCATTGCGGCTGCTGCAGCCCCAACTGGTTTTGTTGGCTTCGAGCACCACAGCCTTGATACCATGCTCGCGCGCGAGACACAGCGCCGTCGCGAGCCCCGTATACCCTGCGCCGATGATCGCCACGTCCACGTCGATATCTTTCGTGATCGGACCATCGTCCGGCGGCGGCGTGCCGGCTGTCGCGGCCCAATAGGTCGGCGCGTATTGCTTGCCGTGCCCCGGTCCCGGCGAGACCAGCGGGTCGTATCTCGGGTCATACTGTGTTGCGCTGTCCCGCCCTGCGGACAAACCTTCGCCGACCCGTGTGATGACACTTTGCTCCATGAGAAGCTCCTCGTCGGCGTCAAACGTTCTGCTTGGGACGTTCCTTGCGGAACGCGCGCTTGACTGCGATCAGACCATCGCGGAACTCGAAGAGATCGCACCCTTCTGCTTCGATGCGCCAGCCTTCCGCATGCGTCCCCGTGAATACCCATTCGGACACACCGCGTTCCCCGATGACGTAGTGACGGCCCTTTCCCCAATGCGCATCCGGGAAAGTCTTGAAGACCGTTTCGAAGGCTCCGCGCACCGCGTCGCGACCGACGAAGCGCGCGCCATAGACTTCGCTTCCGCCGGCGGCGTCGAACACACAGTCTTCGGTCATGAAGTCCATCAGCGCATTCGCATCGTGACGATTGAACGCGGCAGAAAATGCGGCGAGCGTGTCCGCGGTGACTTTCGATGCGGACGTTTCTGTTGTGG
Organism: Paraburkholderia aspalathi; assembly: GCF_905220735.1. Lineage (NCBI taxonomy): Bacteria > Pseudomonadati > Pseudomonadota > Betaproteobacteria > Burkholderiales > Burkholderiaceae > Paraburkholderia > Paraburkholderia aspalathi. Next base: position 753,756 of record NZ_CAJNBA010000004.1, on the reverse strand, counting down.
CCATGCAATGTCTCCTGCTTGGTGAATTGGGTGCGACTCGTGAGCTTGCCTAAGCGGCGATCTCTTATGGAAAAGTGTAAGTTTGGTGACCACTCGACGGTAGGGCCAGTGCGCTGGTTTCGCCTGGTGCAGCGTGCGGCGAGGAGACGCGGGTTGACTGGCCTCGAACCGGGTTTTCGGAATCGGGCCGTTGGGGGCTTGGGGGCCTTACTGTGCCTGACGTGCCGGGCGCGATGATCGCGGCACGCTCGCGCGAGGCTGACGCTAGTTCAGCACTTGCGTGCTTTCGAGGCAGCGCTTCACGGTACGCTCGTCTTCGTCGCTAAAGCGACCGATCAGAACGATCGTCGATTCGCCCGCTGCGTGACCCGCGAAATGACCCGCGAACGGCGTGATCAGAATGCGACCGCCGACCACATGGAGCTCCTGGGGAGAAGCATCCTGGTCGAGCCATACGATGCCCTTCGCTCGCAATAGCGGGACCGTCAACGTGCGAAACACGTCCTTGAGTTTCTTCCTGTCGAGGCGAAAGTCCGAGCGGAAGGAAAAGCTGCAGATGCCCTGATGGCTATTGAGGTGCCCGCTCGGCGCGAGAGCGGGCCCACCGGTGCGATGACGAGGCGCGACACTCGCGTCGAAAATCAACTCCAGCGGGATGGACCCGTTTGCGGATTCGAGCAGGATAGACGTGGTCGCGAGCGCCAACACCGCTTCCGTCGCTGCAACCTTTTCCTTCTCGGTTACAAGGTCGGTCTTGGTGAGCACAAGGGCCGTCGCACCCGCAATCTGCCGGCGCACAATATCGCCGACATACGGATCAAGCAAGGTCGCACCGATCCGCTCTGCATCCACAGCAACGATGATCCCGACCAACCTGAATGCCCGGTCGAGCAGACCGATCTGCGCGATCTTCACGGGATCGGAAACACCGCTGGCTTCGATGATCAACAACTCAGGACGCTCGGGACGCGCGCTGATTTTCACGAGCGCATCGACGAGGCGACCGCCAATCGAGCAGCAAACGCAACCATTCTCCAGATTGATGACGTCGTCCGTGCGTTCGCGAATCAATGCGGCGTCGATATTGATATCGCCGAAATCGTTGACCAGCACCGCCACCCTGCGCTGCCCCGCATTCGAGAGCACATGATTAAGCAGAGTCGTCTTTCCCGCACCGAGATAGCCGCCGAGCACCACCAGCGGAATGGGTGGCCGAACGCCAGACTGCGTCACGTCGTTCATTTTGCCGGCGACTGAAACACACGGCCGCCCAGCACCGTGCCCCACACTTCGACGTCCTTCAACTGCTCGGGCGCGACCTCGGTCGGGTCGTCCTCAAGCACGGCGAAGTCCGCGAATTTGCCCACCTCAATGCTGCCGATCAGATGCTCCATCTTCAGCGTATAGGCGGCTCCCAGCGTAACCGCGCGCAATGCGTCCGCCACGGGGATACATTCGCTCTCACCCAGCACGCGACCGCTGGCCGTCTTGCGCTGCACTGCGCACCACGCTGTGAATAGCGGACTCAACTGCGTAATCGGCGCATCCGAATGAAAGGCATAGGGAATGCCCAGACGCCGCGCCGTTCCCGCGGCGTTCATGCGGTTCGCGCGATCGGGGCCCATGGTCTGTGCGTAGTGGGCATCGCCCCAGTAGTAGATATGGTTGGAGAAAAAGTTGATGCACATGCCGAGTTTCGCCGCGCGGGCCAACTGGCTCGCGTCGGCCATCTGACAGTGCTGCAGCGTGTGGCGGTGGTCGCTGCGTGGACAGGCGTCGAGCATCTTCTCGATCGCGTTCAATACGACTTCGGTGGCTTCGTCGCCGTTGGTATGAATATGAAGCTGCAGCCCCGCGCGGTGAAACGGCGTGAACACTTCTTCCAACTGGCTCGGCGGAATCAGCCACAAGCCGTTCGGCTGCCCGCCGACATAACCCGGCCATTTAAGCCGCGCCGTAAAGCCCTGAATCGACCCATCGACGATAAATTTAACCGGGCCAAACCGCAATTTCTCCGTGCTGCCGTGAACGGCCGACAGTACTTTTTCGACGCCGTTATCAGGGCTTCGCTGCGGAGCAAAGGCGGGCACGATTCTGACCGGATACTGCGGATCAGCTGTGACTTCGCGCAGGTTGCGATTGCCCAGCGCCGACAGATCGTTGACCAGATCCGTCGCGGTGGTCACGCCCGCGAGTTGCGCGACCTTGCCGAAGTTCCAGATGGCCTCGGTCTTTTCGCTCGCCGCAATGGAAAGCTGGCTGCCTATCACCTGATACACCGGGAACATGGCGGCGAATTCCTGCAGTTCGCCGGTCGGCCGGCCTTCGTTATCCTTGTCGATCCCGTCGATGTCCGTGTCGTCGTCAATACCGGCGAGCGCGAGCATCGCGGAGTTGACGTTCATCAGGTGCACACTCGCGTGCAGCACGACAATGGGCCGGCTCGCGGAAACGGTATCGAGTTCTCTAACCGACAGACGGCTCGCGCCGAAGAAAATCGGATCGAAGCCCCATGCAAGCAGAGGCGCTTCAGCATCGGTCATGACACGTTGCGCTTCGGCGAGCCGTTCGATCACCTCGTCCAGCGTTCTCAGTCCTCGCCACAGTTTGCCGTCAGGGCCGCGCCGGTCGTAGTAGCCGAGATACACGGCATCCCACATGGCGCCTTCCATCAGATGGCAATGCCCTTCAACAAGACCGGGCATCAGCACCTTGTCGCAGAACGTGTCGACGATCTCAGCCTCGCCCCAGCGGCTCACGTCCTCCAGATTACCGACGGAGAGAATTCTGCCGTCTCGCACGGCAACATGCGTGGCCTGCGGCTGGGCCGGATTCATCGTCAGAATTTTTCTGGCAACGAAGACAGTGATGGGACTTCGTTCAATCGGATTCATGGATAGCTGTTCTTTGGTTTAGGACACAGGCCGAATGATCAGGACAGCGCATGCACCGGCTTACGCTTCCAACCATGGTTCAGCACCGCAGTCACCGCGATATTGATCACGAGGCACAGCAGGCCCAGGTTGAATCCGCCGAGATCGACATGAAGGATGTAAAGGATGATCGCGAGGATCTGGCCAGTCAGAATACCCGTTGCAACAGCGGCTGGTTTGACTCGAAGCGAAAACAGAATGACCATCACGCCCGGGAAAAACTGGGTCACGCCGTAGTACGCGGTATTGATTAGGGTGAGCATCAGATTCGGCGTCAGCAAAGTCATCACGATAGAGACCAGCAGATAGACCACGATCACCGTTTTCGCGGTGGCTTTCTGCCTGCTCTCGGGCATCTTCGGCAACAGATTGCGCGTTACGAGCGGGCCGATGGCGAGGCAGATACCCGTCAGTACCAGCAGACCCGAAAGCGCGGCGCCGGCCGCGACCAGACCCAGCAACCAGCCCGGCAGCAGCCGGATCGCTGCCGCAAAGAACGCTTCATTCGGCGACGCGAGATGCAGGTTCTGACTGATCGCGTAGTACGAAGCGATAACCAGAAACGGATACATCAGCATGTACAGCGGCATGGCGACCTGCGTGCGCCGGATCGTGTTCGGGCTGGTGGCCGTGAAGAAGACCTGCACGGCGAACGGCATCACATAGAACCCCAACGACTGGAACAGCATGGTGCTCATCGAAAACGTCAGTTGACTGGCGTTCATGCTGTTGCTGACGTGCAGGCTCGCCGCATGAAAAACTTCCGTGACACCGGCTTGCCACGAAACCGCGAGTCCGGTGATCACGATCGCCACGACCATCAGCACGTCTTTCAGGATCGCGATGTACGCCGACGCCCGCACGCCGGAAATGGCGATGTAGGTGAATGCCAGCATCGCTGAAATCAGAATCAGATAGAGCGGCTGAAAGTTCCAGCCGAGCCCTTTGAACGCGGCAACGAGTCCCGTGAATTGCAACTCGCCCCAGGGCAGCAGGAACAAAATCGCTGATCCGGCGACGATCACCTCCAGCGCACGGTTGCTGAAATAGCCTTTGAACAGGTCGGGCAGCGTAATCGCGTTGTAGCGTTTGCCGGCCTCCCAGATTTTCGGCCCAATGAAATAGCCGACGGGATATGCCAGCAGGATGTATCCCAGGAACCAGACTCCATACGTGGGGCCCTTCGCGTAGATGCCGCCAGGAAAGCCGACCATCGTACCGATACTGTAGATTTCGCCCGCAGCGAGAAAGAACACCAGATACGCGCCAAACTGCCGGGACGCGACAAAGAAGTCATGCACGCTTTGCGCGCCATGTCCTTTTTTGGACCGTATCGCCAGATACAGCGAAAAGAGAATCAAACCGAGAAAGACAACGGTGGACATCCTGGCTCTCCTGCTGCTTCAGTTGGTTTGCGGATCGGCTTCGTCCGCGCGACGATCGAACAGACGCCAGCACACCTGCAGGCAGATGGACGTCAGGACAAACCACGCGAAAATCCACGCATAGATGAACGGCACGCCGAAGACGAATCGATCGACCGAAGCGACCCAGGGCAGCAGGCCTATCACACCGATATAGGGGATGCCGATCCCGATCACGAACTTGAGCATGAAGTCTCCGTCTGCTTTTCGTAAGCGATGAAATCGTCTCTGCTGAATCCGCCTGCCAATGCAGGACTGGCCCGGGGTAGCGGCGCTCCGCGGCGAGCGGATGTGGCACGGCGGCCATAGCAGATGAGTTCAGTATCGGTGGCCGAAAATGCACCTGACTAGTACCAGCGATAATAAATCGCCTGGTCCACATGAGGGGCCATGAGCGGGCATTGCACCCGCTTCTACGAATGTGGCCAGGTCGTTTTTACGTGACTAACGCGATCAACCGGCAACGCAGCAGCCAAGCTGCTCACGAGATGTTCGAGCCGGCGAAGCGCCGATACTGCCCAGCGCGCCGCTCTTTTTACGGTTCGTCCCGCTTACCAGGCATCGCTGCCCGCATAACGCGTCGCCACGGCCAAAGCGACACTCCAAACCAGCGCGCCCAGCAGCGACAGGCCGATCGCCAGATAGACCGCCACGCGAATCCCCACGTCGACTGGCTGGATCGCGCTCATCAGCGCGCCGAAGATCGCGACGCCAAAAGCGGCCCCAGTCTGCCGGCTCGCGTTGAGCACACCCGCCCCGACGCCGGCACGCGCCTTGTCCACCGCTGTCATCAGCGCGGCGGTCGCCGCCGGCGAAATCACCCCCGCCGCGAAACCGACTGCGGGAAAGCAAAGCGCAATACGCCAGTACGGCGCATTGTCCGCGAGCGCGACGAGCCCAACGAAACCCACCGCATACAGCACGAAGCCGGCACAAACGAGCCGGTGCGCACCATACGTCCGGTTCAACGCACCGGATGCAAAGCTGCCGATGGCCACCATCACGGTCAACGGCAGGAATTCGAGGCCGGTCTGCAATGGCGACCATCCGCGTGCAGACTGGAAGTACAAGCTCAACAGGAAAAACAAGCCATAGAAAATCAGACCGGAAATCAACGAAACGAATGCCGACGCTGAAAATACTGGACTACGAAAGAAGCCTAACGGCAGCATCGGTTGTTTGCGCCTGCCCTCGACCAGCACGAATGCAACCCAGGCGGCAAGCGCAATCACCGCACCAGCCCGTATCACGGCCGCCTGCCATCCGAGCTTCGCCCCCTCGATCAGCACGGCTACCGACGCGCCAAGCGCAACAACGGCAAGCAGTTGCCCGGCGACATCCATCGACCTGTCCGAGCTGGCCGGCCGCACCGCACCGATGCGCGTGGTCAGCCACGCGCCGATCAGCGCGATCGGCACGTTCACCAGAAAAATACTGCGCCAGCCGAGCAGATGAGTTAGCAGACCACCGGCGAGAGGCCCCGCCGCCATCGCGATACCGCCGCATCCGGCCAATACGCCGATCGCGCTCGCGCGCTGCCGGGCAACCGGAAAGGCATGATTGATCAGGGTCAGCGAACACGGCACCAATAATGCCGCGCCGACACCTTGCAATACCCGCGCAACCACCAGAATCTGCAAATCCGGCGCCAATCCACATAACGCCGATGCGCAAGCGAAGACCAGCAGTCCGGCGAGATAGACCGTTTTCGCGCCGATCCGGTCGCCTAGCGCGCCGCCGCTCAACAGCAGGCTGGCAAACGTCAGCGTGTAAGCGTTGACCACCCACTGCAGCCCGGCAATATCCGAGCCCAGACTGGCCGCAACCGGCTCAAGCGCGACGTTTACGATCGACGTATCCAGGATGACAATGACGTAGCTGAGGCTCGTCGCGATCAATACCCGCTTCTGATATTCACGTTCATCGTTCAAGAGTTTCAGCCCCTATTTTCTGCTTCGCCGTTGACTATACGGCGGCCCGCACAGAGAATGCTTCGGGCTGTATCGAAGTGTGCGTGCGGACAACTTTTCGCCTGCCGGCAGGCGTCGCTCACGCATCAATGACGGACATTGCACATAAATGGGTCAGCACAATATTTCGAGCGTTGCACACCTGATCGCCGAACCGGTTCGTTCGGTGATGCTGATCACGCTCGCCGACGGCGGCACCATGTCGGCCGGCGCGCTTGCAGCAGCGGCGGGCGTGACTGCCCAGACCGCCAGCTCGCACCTCGCCAAGCTGCTCGACGGCGGCTTGCTGAGCGTGGAAAGCAAAGGCCGGCATCGCTATTACCGCCTCGCCGGCGCGCACGTTTCTCATGTGCTTGAAAGCCTCGCGTCGGTTGGCCCGGTCACCCCGGCGTGGCGCAATACGCCGAATCGCTCGGCGCAGGCGCTGCGTTTCGCACGCTGCTGCTATGACCATCTGGCGGGCCAGATCAGCATCGCGGTGACGCAAAGCATGCTCACGCGGGGTTTCATCGTCGAGGCGAGCGAGCGCCGCTACGCGCTCACCACATCCGGCCATGTGTGGCTGCAGCAGCTCGGAATCGATATCGGCGAGTCGCCGATCGGCGAAACGGAACTGGCACGTCAATGTCTCGATTGGACCGAGCGGCAGTTTCACGTCGCGGGGCCGTTAGGCGCCCGGCTGATGGATGCCTTTCTTGCATGGGGCTGGGTGCGCAAATCTTCCGCCACGCGATCGGTGGCCGTCACGGCGCTCGGCTGGGATGGACTCAAGACGCACTTCGGCATCGTGCGTGAGACAGTCGAACCTGATTAAAAGCGTCAGGTCACGTAGACCGCTCAATTGTTAAATCCTCGCCTCGCAGCTTCGTTTTGTTGAAGCCGGCTCACCGAGGGGAGGCAACATGCACGCACCGAGACATCATCGCGGAGCTGATCGCCCGCCGCATCTGAGAGCGGTCAAGCCAACCCATCAGTCGCACCCGGGATCCGGACCCGAGCCGGAACAGAAACCTAGGCAGAAGCCAGGGCCGACGCCCAAGGAAACGGGCACCCCGCACGAAGACCGTCTTGCGAAGCTCGCAACCTTCACGTCCAACCTGCGCATGGTTTCGCTGAACCTGCTGCTTCTGATCGGCGCATGTCTTGCCGGCGCCGTGCTGTGGAAACTGCTCTCCGCACGCGAGACCGTCATCGAAAATATCTCGGTTCCCGAGGAAATCGCCAAAATCGGCTACTCCAGCGACGTGGTCCAGTCACTCGTCGCGGGCCAACTGATCTCCCTCGAAGAGAGTGCGGCAAACGTGATACCCGCCTCTGCCAAAGAAGAAATCAGGCTCGATTCCGACATGCCGGATTTCTCGGTGCCCGGCACCTCCATTTCCGCAAAGACGATCCTGCAATACGTGCGCGAGGCGCTGCCGCTTCCGGTTTCGACCATCTCAGGCAGCGTAACCTGCGCCAAAGACCTCTGCACTCTGCACCTGGTCCTGGTGGAACGCGGCCACGTTTATAATTTCGACACGGACGAAGGCGCAATCGCCGATCTGAAGAAAAAACTCCCCAAAGTCGCCATTGATGTGCTGAAGAAGCACAGTCCTTATATCTACGCCTCGTACCAGTCGGCCGAAGCCCAGACGCGCTGCTACGATGACAAGAAAGCCTGCGATTTTTCCGAGCCTGAGCGGATATTTTCGAGCATCGTCAACGCCGGAGACGAACAGCCGAACTACAAATGGGCCCTCCTCGGACTCTCGAAGATCAACGAGGCGAACCACGACTACAAAGGCGAAATCAACGCGGTCAGCCGCCTATCCACGGAATACCCGTCGTCCTGGAGCTTCTATAACTGGGGCGTCGCACTCAGCGAGCTCGGTTGCCACAAACAGGCGATCGGCGCGTTCGAACGATCCATTGCCTTGCATTCGTCACGGGAGGCGGCGTTCAATGCAATTGGCCGCGCCTGGCTGGCACTGGCGAGGCAAGCACCTGACCGCCATTCGGCCGAAGCGGAGTCCGACCTGCAAAATGCGCGCGACGATTTCCATATCGCCGTTTATCTGAAACCGGACTATCAGGAAGCGCACGTCAATCTGGCGGAGTCGCTCAAGCTGCTCGACGATGACAGCGGCGCGCGCCGCGAATACTTGAGCGCCATCAAGATGGATCCGACACGCGCGGGGCTCGCCTATGCCAGGTACGCCGAACTGGTCCGGAATCCGAAAGAGCGGAGTGAGCTCCTCGGCCTTGCAAGCTGGGCCGACAGCTTGCACAAGGAATGCCGCGCGAGTAACTCGACCTCACTGCTCGAGTCGCAAGGTTGCAGCGTCGCCATGCGCGCGGAATCAACTCACTTCGCTGACACAGGAAGTTATGCTGGAATCGAGACCGTTGCAGCGACGGCGGCTTCGGCACCCGACTGCCAAAGCCTCGCGGTCGATGACATACTCGGGCCCAAAGATGGCTTGCCCGACATTCCGGAGATTGCACCGTAAAATCGGGCGCAGCACCCCGCGCATACAAGCACTGTATCAATGGCTGACTGTGCCGCGATCCGAGCGGCGCTCGACAAAACGCCTCACGTAGTCATCCGCGGGGCGCGTCAGGATCTCGTTAGGCGTCCCTTCCTGTACGAGTTTGCCGTCGCGCAGAATCGCAATGCGGTTGCCGATCCGCAGCGCTTCGTCGAGATCGTGCGTGATAAATACGATGGTCTTCTTTAGCGTCGCCTGCAGTTGCAGCAACTGGTCCTGCATTTCCGTGCGAATCAGCGGGTCGAGCGCGGAGAATGCTTCGTCCATCAGCAGGACGTCTGTATCGGCAGCTAGCGCGCGGGCCAAGCCGACCCGCTGACGCATGCCACCGGATAACTCGTCCGGGTAGTGGTCGTCATAACCGTTCAGGCCCACCTTGCCGAGCCAGACACGGGCTTTCTCATTGGCTTCAGTCTTGCGTTCGCCGCGCACACGCAATGCATACGCTGTATTGTCGAGCACGGTCTGATGCGGCAACAGTCCGAAATTCTGGAACACCATGCTGACCTTATAGCGGCGCAGGTCACGCAGGCCTTGCGCGCCGAGCTTGATGACGTCCGAACCGTCGATCACGATCTCGCCCGCAGTCGGCTCGATCAGCCGGTTGAAATGGCGCACCAGGGTCGACTTCCCGGAACCGGACAGTCCCATGATCACGAAGATTTCGCCCGCGCCGATATTCAGGCTGACGTCGTTCAAGCCGACATTGCATCCGGTCTGTGCCAGCACATCGGCTTTGCCCTTGCCGCTTCGCAACAGGTCGAGCACGCGCGCATGACTGGCCGGCGGACCGAAAAGCTTGTACACGTGGTTGACTTCAATCGCTGCCATGTCGCTCTCCTCGCTTTTTCCAATCATTTGGCCGTGCGGGTTTCGAGCCCGCCATCAGCCGCCGATGTTTCGTCCGTATTCGCGCTGCCCACACGATAAGGAATGCGCGAAGCCGCCCGGGCCTTTCTGCGCTGCGCTAATACCCGTCGCGCACGGCGGTCCTGTCCATAGCCCTGGCTGATGCGGTCGATCACGATTGCGAGGATCACGATGGCAACACCCGCCTGCGTCCCCTTGCCCACGTCGAGGGTCTGAATGCCGGCGAGCACATCTTCGCCGAGGCCGCGCGAACCGATCATCGAGGCGATCACCACCATGGAGAGCGCCATCATCGTCGTCTGGTTGATGCCGGCCATGATGCTGGGCCGCGCCAGCGGCATCTGCACGTTCACCAGCAATTGCCAGCGCGTCGTGCCGAAGGCGCGCGCCGCCTCCACCACCTCGCTGTCCACATGGCGGATGCCGAGATCGGTCAGGCGAATCAGCGGTGGCAGCGCATAGATGATGGTGGCGAGGATCGCCGGCACCTTGCCGAGGCCGAACAGCATCAGCACCGGAATCAGATAGACGAAGCTGGGCAGCGTTTGCATGACGTCGAGCGTGGGCAACAGCACGCGCCGCAGCCATGCGCTGCGCGAGGTGAGAATGCCGAGCGGTACGCCGAGCGAGACCGACAGCACCGTCGCCACCAGCATCAACGCGAGGGTCTGCATCAGCTTTTCCCAGAGGCCGAAACAACCGATCGCATAGAGCAGCAGCATGAAGAAGCCGGCAACGCTCAGGCGCCGCGTTGCATTCCACGTCACCGCGCCGACCGCCAGCAGGATCAGCCACGGCGGTAGCGCGCGCAAAGCGCCTTCAAGCGGCACGAGCACATAGCGTAAGAGCGCAATGCTGAATTGGTGAAAGCTGTCGCCGTAGCGGGTAACGAACGATTGCACGGCGTCGTTCACCCAGTCGGCAATCGAAAGATGCAGAAAAAACGAATGCATGACCCCTCCTCCACTACACGTACACCACAGGCCGTACAACACCTGCAGTCCGGCACGAAGCCGCAAGACCTCGTGCCGTCGAAATCCGCCTGACGTTACCGCCTGTCAGGCGCCAGCGAGTCCGGCCTGCACTTTCGACGCGACGTCGGCAGGCACCCATTGCTTCCACATCTCCGGATGCTCGCGCAGGAATTGCGTGGCCATGACCGAGCCGTCGAGTTTCTTCGTGCTCATCTCGAGGATCGTGCTGTTCAGGAAGTCCATCGGAAACTTGACCTTGCCGAGCATCGACACGAGCTGCGGGTCAGCGTCGTAGAACGGCGTGGATACGCCTACCGTGACATGCGAGACCATATACGAGGAAGCGCATTGCGAGGTGCTGCTTTCGTCGCGCAAGGTCTTCCAGCACGCGTCGTTATAGGCAGGCATCTTCAATTCGACGAACCTGTACTTCGCCATTAACGCGGCCGGGCCCCAGTAATAGAACACGATCGGCGCGCCACGCTGGTAAGCGGAAGCGATAGCGGCATCGAGCGCGGCGCCGGTGCCTGGGTGGAAGTTGGTGTAGCTCGCATCGAGATTCAGCACCTTCAGCAAGCGCGTGTTGACCCGTTCGCAATCCCAGCCCGTCGGGCAGTTTAGAAAGCGGCCCTTGTCCGGTTCCTCGTCGTCGGCGAATACGCTTTTGTACTTCGGCAGGTCAGTCACTGAAACAAGACCTGCTGCGAGCGGCTTGATGCCGCGTTTGGGATCGCCCTTCACCACGTATTCCGGCACGAACCAGCCTTCCTTCGTGCCGCCCGGCAAGGTGTCGCCCACCAGCTTGACGCTGCCCGAGGCCACAGCCTTCGCGGTGATCTCGCTGCGCCCGGTCCATTGTTCGGCCCATACCTGCACGTCGTTGTGCGCGAGCGCAGTTTCGGTGGCTGCCGTGCTGCCGGGCACGACATCGGTCTTGCAGCCGTAACCCTTCTCCAGAATCTGCCGCAGCACTTCGGTCGCAAAGGAGCCGCTTTCCCACGTAATGCCGGCGAAATGCACCGTCTTGCCCTGCGCGCACCAGCTATCCGCAGCGTGCGCGGTGACGCCGGTCAAAGCCATGGCGGCGGCGCACAGCACCGTCCGAAGTTGTCTGAATTGCATCGTCGATCACCCTTGGAACGTTGAATTGCAATGAGCCGGCATGTGCGAGGGCCTTGACCCTTGCCTCACATGCCGATGAGGACACGCCATGCGCTCAGGCGAGCAGGCGCTTCTCGAACGGATAGTCGGACAGCAGTTCCACGCGGCCGTCATCGCGCACATACACCTGCTCTTCCAGCTTGACGCCTTCGCCGCCATCTTCATGGCCGATATAGCTTTCGATGCACAGCGTCATGCCGGGCTCGATCACGCCGTCATAGCCCTTGGCGTCGTTGTCCTCGCGATGGACGATGTACGGATACTCGCCGGTCATGCCGACGCCATGCGCAAGCGCGAAATAGCGGCGCGCCTGATAAGGGCCGGGAATCTTCCAGGCCTTCGCAATGAACTCCTGAAACGTCGTGCCGGCGCGCACGTTCTCCATATTCGAATGCACCTGTTCGTAGGCGAGTCTGTAGAGCGTTTTCTGTGCTGTCGTAGCGGGAGCGTCGCCGCACAGGAAGGTGCGCGAGAAGTCCGCGTAATAGCCGAAGCGCCCCACGACGTCCGTATCGAGGCCAACGAGCTCGCCTGTCTGGATCTTGCGCGGGCTGCTTTCCTGGAACCACGGATTGGTGCGCGGACCCGAGCTGATCAAACGTGTTTCCACGTAGTCGCCGTCCGTTTCAATGATGTGCTTATGCAGATGCGACCAGAGTTCGTTTTCGCTGATGCCGGGCACGAGTGCGGCCTCCAGCTTACGCACGCCCTCTTCCGCGGCACGCAGCGATGAACGGATCATCTTGATCTCGTTCGGCACTTTGATCGAGCGGGCCCGTTCGAGCGGTTCCTGTGCGTCGCTGATCTGATAGCCGCGCGCTTGCAACGCAAAAGCCGCCGCCGACGTCGCGCTCTCGATGGCGATGCGTTTGCCGCCGCCGCTCTGCTTGACCAGCTCGTCGATTTCGTCGGCCCAGCGTTCGGTGACGCGGCCCAGCATGTCGTCGCAGAAGTAATAGGAAATCGCGGTAGCGGGCCGCACTTCGTCGACGGTGTCGAGCCCGTCGGCGAGAAAATCACAGCCGGCGTATTCGAACAGCACGACCTTGCCTTCGGCCGGTACGAACAGATAGCGCGCCGGGTTGCGCATCGAATAGACCTGCATGTTGCGCGAGCCGGTCGCGTAGCGCATATGCGTGGGGTCGAACAGGATCGCGGCGGTCAGATCGCGCTTCTTTAGCTCGCGACGTACGGCGGCAAGCCGGTCACGCTGGATCTGCGCGATTTCCTCCGCAGTGGGTTCGCAATCTTCCGGGCGGTGAGTCGGGCGAATAATCGTCATGTTTTCGAAGGGGACGTGGGATGGTTTTAGAAAAACAGCTTCAATCGACGAGGTTGTCGGCGCGCACGAGCCGCTGCTCGGCTTCCAGATGCATTTCGGACACCCGTCCATACAGTTGACGCGTGCGTTCGAGCCTGCCGATCACACCGGGCTTCTGCGAGTACGCGAAGATCGCGGTATGCCGGTCGATGCCGCCCTGCACCTTGGTGACGCGGTGCAATGAAAAACGTCCTTTGAACAGTTGCAGATCGCCGGGCTGCAACGTGATCACATTGATCGGCGCACGAGTCTCGCCGCGCACCACGCTGCCGACGTCGCCATAGTTCTCGCCTTGGGGAGAACGGATATTCGGGCAATACTCGAAATCGCCACCCGCTTCCGGCTGTTGCGTCATCATCGAGACGATGAATTCGTTGGTATCGTAGTGCCACGGCTGTTCGGTGCCCGGCGGCATGACGTTCTGAACCAGCCCGGCATAAGGGTCCGCGTATTCCCAGACACGCGCTTCTCCGAGGCAGGCCGCAACGAAACGCTTCATCGCCTGGGCAACATAGATGCGATGCACGATCGCGTCGGCGGGAATCACATCGCGGGTGACGAAGCCGCTGGTGCGGTCCATGAAGACGCGGCGCGGATCGTCGGCGGGCAGCGACGGATCGTCCGCCGTGAAGTAGGCGTTGACCTTACGAGTCGAAAAGTAGGTCTTGGCCGCCAGCGCGACACCTTCGGCCCGCGCCTGGACGAGCGCCTCGGGCCGCAGAAAACCGTGCAGCACCGCGCTGCCGTTGCCCGCCAGGTGTGCGCGGCAGCTTGCGATCAGCTCGCGCATACGGGGATGGTCCGGATCGTGCAACGGATAGCGCCCGGTATCGACGATGTCGCTCAAATCGTTGCATTCGGCATCGGCAAGAGGAAGGACTGACACGGCGGGACTCCAGATTAGGGGTTCAGACTGATTTGTGACGCGAATTGTTTTCGACAACAATCACCTCACTGACGCCCCCATGTTTTGATCGCCAAATTTCTTTGGAAAGCGAGTAATTCCGATGGCTTCCATCAGCGGACCCGATTGGTCGAAACTGAGTTCTCTGGACCCCGAACTGGTGCGGGCGTTCGTTGCCGTGGTCGATAGCGGTGGGTTTACCGCGGCGGCCAAATTGCTGCACCGCACACAGTCGACCATCAGTCTGCGGATACGCACGCTGGAGGACCGGTTGGAAACGCACATGTTTCTGCGTAACAGCCGGCGGTTGGCTTTGTCGCGCGATGGCGAGAATTTTTTGATTCACGCCCGGCGGATTATTCAGGTGCAGAACGAGGCGATTGCTGCGCTGAACCGGAGCAATAGTGATGGTGTGATCCGGTTTGGGCTGCCTGAGGACTATGCGGAGTTATGGCTGCCTGAGTTGCTGAAGAAGTTTTATGCGCTTAGGCCGGGTGCGCGGCCGCATATTCATTGCCGGATGTCGTTGGAGTTGCTGGAACGGTTGCAGGCCGGGGAGCTGGATCTGGCGCTAGTGGTGCGGCATGGGTCGCAGACCAGTGGGCGGCATCTCGGGCGTGAAGAGGTGGTGTGGGCGGCGCATCGGGATTTTGTTCTGGAGCCTGAGGTTCCTGTGCCGTTGGCTTTGTTTCCTGAGACTTGTTGTTATCGGCAGCGGGGGCTTGAAGCGCTTGCCGCGCTTGAGCGGCAGTATCAGGTCGTTTATACCAGTCAGAGTCCTACTGGGATTAAGGTTGCTGTTAATCATGGGGCTGCTGTTACGATTATTGATCGGTGTACTTTGCCGGATAATTGGCGGGTTTTGGGGGTTCAGGATGGGTTGCCTGCTTTGCCTCCGGCTGACCTTGAGTTGCATCGGGCTTCTGTTAATCGGGATCCGGCGGTGGATGTGCTCGCCGGGTTGATTGAGGAGATGGTGGAGGAGAGGCGCAATGTTGTTGTGGGGGTTGCTGCCTAGCTTTTGCTGGTTTGTTGCCTGCGCGGCGCTTGCTGTCAGTGTCTTGGGGTTTTGGCCTTTCCTTGTTCTGGCTTTGGTGCCTTTCCTTGCATTGTTAGTGGTCTATTAGCGTTGCCCCTGTGCGGGGCGGCACTTACTTTCTTTGCCGCCGCAAAGAAAGTAAGCAAAGAAAGCGGCTAGATGCCCCTGCTAAGCGGGTCCCGCAGCTCGCTCACGGTAGTGGTGCGACTGGAATCTGTGTTCGTGCCACTACATGCTCTTGTGACAAGGGCGTCATTCTTCCGGCGGCGCTGCGCGCGCCGAAGCGTTGTTCTTAACACCGTCTGGTTTGTCACCCTTCTCGCTTCGTCCTTGGTCCTTGGTCCTTGGTCCTTGGTCCTTGGTCCTTGGTCCTTGGTCCTTGGTCCTTGGTCCTTGGTCCTGCGTCTCGTTCGGTTGTGCCTACCTCGTCTTGCTCTGGCTTCCCTCGCGTGTTGTTCGCGCGCTCTTCAACCGATTAATTCGGATCGCAAAGGGTTTGCGGTTGGGTTGTCATCTCTCCTGTGATTGCTCCATCGGGGTTTCCGATTGGTGCCATCAGAATTCCTCGCTTTGCAAAAAGTATTGTCCGGAAAATGATGCGTCGGCCACTTGCCAAACCATTCCGGAGATCTTATGAAAAAGAATGTCCTCGCCGTCGCCCTGGTCGGCGTCGTCGCCTCCCCCGCCTTCGCGCAGAGCAGCGTGACGCTGTATGGGGTCATCGATGAAGGGATCGACTATACGAATAACGTCGGGCACGGTAGCGTCGTGGAACTCGCCAGCGGTTACGCTCAAGGCAGTCGCTGGGGCCTGAAAGGCTCGGAAGATCTCGGTGGTGGTCTCAAAGCAATCTTTCAACTCGAAAATGGCTTCGATCTGAATTCCGGGCGGCTCAATCAGGGCGGTCGGATGTTCGGGCGGCAAGCCTATGTGGGGCTGAGCAGCGATCGCTTCGGCTCCGTTACGCTTGGCCGTCAATACGATTCGGTCGTCGATTACCTCGCGCAAACTACCGCCAACGGCAATTGGGCCGGCTATCTGTTTGCGCACCCGTACGACAACGACAATACCGATAACTCGTTTCGTGTCGATAACACCATCAAGTACGCCAGCCCGGATTTCTCAGGGTTCCAGTTCGGTGGCACGTATAGCTTCAGCAACGATACGAATTTCGCCAACAATCGTCAGTACAGCTTCGGCGCTCAATACGCAAACGGCGGTCTGCTCGTCGCCGCGGCCTATTTGCAGGCGAATAATCCCGGCGTGGGTTCGAACGGGGCAATTACCGCCAACGATGCAAGCTTCATCGCCGGGCGCATGCGCGTGTTCGGCGGCGGGATCAATTACACGTTCGGCTCTGCGACCGTCGGCTTCGCGTATACCAACTCGAACTACAAGGACCCCACCGGTAATGGCTATATAGGCATCCCGCTCGCCGCGAACGGCGTCCTGCTGAATACGCTCAAATACCAGAACTTCGAAGTGAACGGCAAATACCAAATCACACCGGCGTTCTTTGTCGGTGCACAGTATGTCTACACAATGGAGACATACGACGCATCCACTGGCAGCGTGAAGCCCAAAATCCACTCCGTTGGACTGATGGCGGACTACAACCTGTCCAAACGCACGGACGTCTACGTTCAAGGCGAATATCAGAAGGTCGCCGGCAGTTCGACCAACTCGATTCTCGATGACGCATTCGTCCCTGGCACGCAGTCTCCCTCGTCGACGCAGAATCAGGTCGTGGCCCGCGTGGCGCTTCGCCATAAGTTCTAAACGGCGCGTCGCCGCGCGCCAACCCGATTACTCAAGCCCAACACGGAATGCGTGGCTCACCTTGCATTCCGCTGTCAATCCAGTCAACTTGACTCCCGGCAGATACGAAGGTAACCTTCGTAGGTAACCTTCACATCTGCCGGTATGTCCAGCAACGACACTCAGCCCACACGGCCCCTCTCCGATCCCGACGCGTTGCATGCAACGGCGGAAGATCTGCGCGTACTGGTCGGCAAATTGCGCCGCCGGTTGCGCGAAGAAGCACATGTGGGCGATTTCACGCCGTCGCAGGTGCAGGTTCTCAGTCTGCTGGAACGCGAAGGTCCGGCAACGGTCACCACGCTCGCGCGCATCCAGGGGATGCGGCCGCAATCCATGGGCGAGACGCTTTCAGTTCTGAAAGCGGCCGGACTCGTGAGCGGCGCCCCCGACCCGAACGACGGGCGGCAAACCGTTCTCTCCCTCACACCCGCCTTCCGCAAGAAGATCAAGGCAAGCCGCGCGGCGCGCGAAGACTGGCTATTCCGTACGATCCAGACCCGCTTCTCCGCCGCCGAACAGAAACAGCTCGCGATTGGCGTCGACTTGCTCAAACGCCTCATCGATTCGTAACTCTCAGGAAAACATCATGGCCCTCACTACGCTCGACGCAAAGACCGCATTGGTCGTCATCGATTTGCAGCAAGGTATCGTCGCGCTGCCTACTGCCCATCCCACCGCGGAGGTCGTCAAACGCTCCGTTGGCCTGATCGATGCATTTCGCCGCCATGGTCTGCCGGTGGTGCTCGTCAATGTGGCGGGTGGCGCGCCCGGCCGCGCGGAACAGTCGCGTCCCGCCGGTGACTTCCCCGCCGGCTTTGCGGACCTCGTTCCCGAACTGAATCAGCAGCCGTCGGATCATCTGGTGACCAAGCGCACCTGGGGCGCGTTCACGAACACCGACCTCGAAGCGTATCTGCGCAAACAAGGCGTCACGCAGGTGGTACTGGTCGGCGTGGCCACTAGCATCGGTGTCGAGTCTACCGCGCGTTTCGCACAGGAACTCGGCTTCAACGTCACGTTCGCGGTGGACGCGATGACGGACATGAACCCGGACGCGCACACCAACAGCATCACGCGAATCTTCCCGCGCCTCGGCGAAACAGGCACGACGCAGGACGTCCTCGATCTGCTCGAGACATCGCGCGCATGATCATGCGTCTGAACCGCTGTGCGGCGCGGCGAATCGTCCACTCGGGGATGTCCCGGTGAGCGGCACATTTCGTTCGCTGCGTACGTTCAACTACCGGGTCTGGGCCAGCGGTGCGATCGTCTCCAACGTCGGGACATGGATGCAGCGCACGGCACAGGACTGGCTCGTGCTCACTGAACTCACGCATCACAATGCCACCTCCGTGGGCATTGTGATGTCGCTGCAGTTCGGGCCGCAAATGCTCCTACTGCCCCTAACCGGCTATGCGGCCGATCATTTCGATCGGCGCAAGCTGCTGTTCGCCACCCAGGGGGCGATGGGCACGTTGGCGTTATGCCTCGGGATTCTCACCGTGACCGGCCTCGTGCAGTTATGGCAGGTCTATGTGTTTGCAGGCTTGCTCGGCTGTGTCACCGCGTTCGATTCGCCGGCGCGTCAAACCTTTGTCTCCGATCTGGTGGGAGAAGCCGATCTGTCGAACGCGGTCGCGCTGAACTCCACCTCGTTCAACGCAGCGCGAATGATCGGGCCTGCCGTCGCAGGGCTATTGATCGCCTCAGTGGGCACGGGCTGGGTGTTTCTGATCAACGGGCTCTCCTTCGTCGCCGTACTCGGTTCGCTGCGCATGCTGCGCATCAGCGAACTGAATGTGAAACCACGTGCAACACGCACGCGCGGCAGCTTCGTGGAAGGTTTCAAGTATGTGTGGAGCCGTCCCGATCTGAAAGCCGCGCTGTTGATGATGTTTCTGATCGGGACGTTCGGGCTGAACTTCCCGATCTTCATCTCGACCATGTCGGTCACCGCCTTTCATGCGGGCGCGAGTCAATACGGCGTGCTGAGCTCGACCATGGCGATCGGTTCGGTAACCGGTGCGCTGCTCTCCGCACGCAGAGCGAAGCCTCGCATGGCTCTTCTGCTCGGCGCAGCGGCCGTTTTCGGCGTGGGCTGCACGATCGCCTCGCTCATGCCGAACTACGTCTTGTTCGGCCTGGCGCTCGTCGTAGTTGGCGTGGCGACACAGACGTTCAACACGTCGACGAACAGCCTCGTGCAAATCTCCACCGAGCCGGCCATGCGTGGCCGGGTCATCGCGATCCTGCTGGCCATCGCTCTGGGCGGCACGCCGCTCGGCGCGCCGGTGGTGGGTTGGGTCGCGGATCGCTTCGGTCCGCGTTGGGCGCTCGGCGTCGGCGCTGCATCGGGTTTCGCGGCGGCGGTCGTCGGCTTGATGTATCTGGTCAAGTATCGTCAGTTGCGCGTGTATGTCGAGGCCGGGCGTTTGCGCTACAGCATCGATGATCCGCGCCAGGCGCCGCCTTATGTCAGTCCCGTCACGGCAGTGCAGAACGCCGTGTTGCATGAAGCGGAAGAGGATACGTCGGCTGGGGTTTAAAGGCCGCTGCGCGAAGTGCAACGAAGCCGCCCGTTATTTCGTCGAGCAACGCGCCCTGCCCACAGCTATACTCGTGTGCATCATGAAGCCCGCCGTATGGTTATTCAACCGCCGTTGCCACGCCGATCCGGCGTGCGCGCACGCGCGCCTCGCCACGGCGCGCCTCAATCCCCTGCTGAACGTGATTCTCGCTTTCTGGGCAATCTGGCATTGCCGTCACGCACGGCCCCCGTTGTTCTCTCTGCATCCGCTCGCCTGAACTGAATCCAGCGCCGCCATCCGCGCGGCTCTTCCGATTTTTTTCGTCGCTCCGCGCACCTGATGCGGAGGACGAGGCACGCGCCAATGCGCAGAGAGAACCGACATGCAATTCGCCCACGAACAGGAAGCGCTGAGTTTCCTCGAACAGAATCCCGATATCGATCTGATCGAACTCTTTATCGTCGACGCCGCCGGCGTGCCGCGCGGCAAGCTGCTTCATCGTGAAGAACTACTCGCCGTGTATCGCAGCGGACGACCGCTGCCGAGCGCGATCATGAATCTGACCATCAACGGCGACGACACCGAGGACAGCGGCCTCGTCTGGGACGTGGGCGATATCGACTGCCGCGCCTATCCGCTGCCGGGCAGCCTCGTGCGCCTGCCGTGGCGCAAGATGCCGACCGCCGCCGTGCAGGTTCAGATGCATCCCGAAGAAGGCCTGCCCGCCGGCGTCGCCGATCCGCGGCAACTGCTTGCGCGCATCGTCGATGATCTACAAGCGGAGGGTTTCTTTCCGGTGATGGCGTGCGAACTCGAGTTCTATCTGCTGGATGCAAAACTCGATGCACAGGGCCGTCCGCAGCCCGCGCTCGATACCGACGGCCGCCGTCCGCGAACAACCCAGGTGTATGGCCTGCGCGAACTCGAACAGATCGAGCCGTTCCTGAAGGATCTCTACGATGCCTGCCGTGAACAGAACATTCCGGTACGCACCGCGATTTCCGAATACGCGCCGGGCCAGGTCGAGATCACACTCGAACACGGCCCCGCGCTCGAAGCGATGGATCATGCCGTGCGCTACAAGCGCATCGTCAAGGGAGTCGCGAACGCGCACGGCATGAGCGCATGTTTCATGGCCAAGCCGTTCGCCGACATCGCCGGTTCGGGCATGCACATGCACGTGAGCCTCGCCAATGAAGCCGGCGACAACCTCTTCGCCTCCGAAGACAAAGCCGGCACGCCACTGCTGCGCCAGGCGGTGGGAGGCATGTTGCACGGCCTGCTCGATTCGATGCTGATGTTCTGCCCGAACGCGAACTCGTATCGCCGCTTCCAGGCAAACAGCTATGCGCCGTGCACGCCGACATGGGGCGTCGATAACCGCACAGTCAGCCTGCGCGTGCCGGGCGGACCGGCGCCGAGCCGGCACGTCGAGCATCGCGTGTGCGGCGCCGATGCGAATCCGTATCTCGCTGCCGCGGCCATTCTTGCGGCCTCGCACCACGGCATTCGCGAATGCCTCGACCCGGGCGCACCGATCGAAGGCAATGGTTATGCGCAAGCCACCACACTGCTGCCGACCGACTGGTTAAGCGCCTTGAACGCACTCGAACAGTCAGACTGGGCGAAGGACGTATTCGGCGCAAAATTCCTTAAGGTGTTCCTCGCGATCAAGCGCGCCGAGTACCGGCAGTTCATGGGCGAAGTCGGTGAACAGGACTGGCGCTGGTATCTGAACCAGGCTTGATTGCTTGCCACTGCGTGTCGCCTGCACGCAGCTGATTCATTAAAAAAGCCGCGCCTGAAAAATCAGGCGCGGCTTTTTAACTACGGCAATACTGCTCTATTGCTTACTTCGCCACCGGCATCGTGAACTCAGCACCCTTCGCGATGCTATCCGGCCAGCGCTGCATGATGCTCTTGTAGCGCGTGTAGAAACGCACGCCTTCTTCGCCATACGCGTGGTGATCGCCGAACAGCGAACGCTTCCAGCCGCCGAACGAGTGCCATGCCATCGGCACCGGAATCGGCACGTTGATGCCGACCATGCCCACCTGAATCTGCCGCCCGAACGCGCGCGCCACACCGCCATCCGACGTAAAGAGCGACACGCCATTGCCGAACTCGTGCGCATTGATCAGCTCGACCGCGCTCGCGAAATCGGGCACACGCACCACCGCCAGCACCGGGCCGAAGATTTCTTCCTTGTAGATCTTCATCTCGGTACCGACCTGGTCGAACAGCGTCCCGCCGATAAAGAAACCGTCCGCATTCGTGACCGGATGCGCGCGGCCATCGACGATAAGCTTCGCGCCTTCCGCCACGCCCGAGTCGATATAGCCGGCCACCTTGGCCTTATGTTCAGCGGTAACCAGCGGACCCATTTCGGCGTCGAGGTTCTCGCCGTTCTTGATCACCAGAGACTTCACGCGCGGCACGAGACGCTCGATCAGTTCATCGGCGACATTGCCCACCGCCACCGCGACCGAGATCGCCATGCAGCGCTCGCCTGCCGAACCGTAGGCAGCGCCGATCAGGGCGTCCACCGCCTGGTCCAGATCGGCGTCCGGCATCACCACCAGATGATTCTTCGCGCCGCCGAGCGCCTGCACGCGCTTGCCGCGCTTCGATGCTTCCGTATAGATATATTCGGCGATCGGCGTGGACCCGACAAACGACAGCGCCGCGACGTCCGGGTGTTCAATCAGCGCATCCACGGCTACCTTGTCGCCGTTCACGACGTTGAACACGCCATCAGGCAAACCGGCTTCCTTCAGCAGCTCGGCAATGCGCAACGAAGCCGACGGGTCACGCTCCGACGGCTTCAGCACGAACGTGTTGCCGCAAGCGAGTGCGACCGGGAACATCCACATCGGCACCATCACCGGGAAATTGAACGGCGTGATCCCTGCCACTACGCCCAGCGCCTGACGCAGATTCCAGTTGTCGATGCCGCCGCCGATCTGGTCGGTGAAATCGGTCTTCAGCAGATTCGGAATGCCGCAAGCGAACTCGACCACTTCGATGCCGCGCACCACCTCACCTTGCGCGTCCGTGAACACCTTGCCGTGTTCGCGGGTGATCAGCATCGCCAGTTCGTCGTGATGCTTGTTCAGCAGTTCCTTGAACTTGAACAGAATGCGGGCGCGCTTGATCGGCGCGGTTTCGCTCCAGGCGGGAAAGGCGGCCTTGGCGGCCTTGACCGCCGCGTCCACTTCCTCGACCGATGCCAAAGCGACCGAGCCGGTCACCTGGCCCGTGGCGGGATTGAACACGTCCTTGAAGCGGCCGCTGGTCGACGCAGCCGGTGCGCCGCTGATGTAATGCCCCAACTGTTGCACCGACAACTTCGCTTGTTCGTTCACTGCATTCATTTCGTTCCTCGTGTTCGGGATAGGCCGCAAGGGTTGATCCGCCAACTGTATCGACGGCGCCGGTCATATTCCCGATACAGCACAATAAAACCGCGCCTCACTGTATTGTTTTTCACGAGGCAACTGTACTGGCCGACGAGGTTGGCGCAACTTCAGGAAAAACCGCTCAACTCAGCGCCATTGCTCGGTCAATTCATTGGCCAACACCATCTTTTCGCGGACGAGCTCGATAAAGCCGGCGTCCGCGCCGTTCTGGGCTTTGAGGAATTTCAGCGCCGCGGAATGAACGGCTCGCATCGACCGGCCGTCGATCCCAGCCATGCGCGCCGCGCTGCGACGCGTTTCCTCGACCAGATCGCGCGCGCTGCTGAAGTCGGGTGACAGACCGGTCTGCGCTTCGAACCCGGCGCGCAATCCGGCCGCATACTCACGCGACGGCCCCAGCCGGTCGATGTCGATCATCAGATCGACGCCGTCGGCCATGCGCAACGCACAGAGAATCCATAGCGCGACGAACGCCCGATATGCGTTATTGCCTTCCGCCGTGCGCGCGTATTGCTCGCACACCATGGCGTAAGCGTCATCCGACGTAGGCACGCCAGGCGGCAAACTCACGCCGCAGATTTCGATGGCCTGCCGGACCAGCGGCTCCGTCTGGTTCAGACCCAGCACGCGAAACGGCGCGGCCACGAAAAACGAATTGCTCCATTGCTGATTGAGCAGCCACCCCGAGGCGAACTGCGAAGCGGGATTGCGCAACACGGCTGCGTGCATGATCTGCGGGAACGCTTGCTTGAGCCACGGCAGCCGGCCCGACGAACGGCAAAACTTGAAGACGGGTACGCTGCCGTGCTCAGCGGTGCGTTCCCACAGGTTGGCCAGATAGGCCTGCAAGGCGGGGAATTCCGCGTCGGGTGCAGGCGCAAAGCGGTCGGTGCCGAAGCGCTTCCTGTATCCGGCTACGCCGCGTGCGCTCTCCTGGAGAAACGGCCGATACTCTTCGAAATACGGCGCGGCGAGCGGCGGGTGTCCAGAAGTTAATGTAGGGCGGGACGCAGAAACGTCGGCGAGGCTCAGATCGGCGAGCACGTTGCTGAACGGTTCATAGAATCCGGTGACGGAATCGAGTGCACGCAGACGCGACCAGACCCACGTTCCTGCGCTGCGCCAGCCCGTGTGCAGGAATACCCCCTGTTTCAGGGCATTTTGTTGCGCGGCGGCGCCCGGACTCGTTCCTCGTGACAACGACATGGGACTTCTCTTCAAATGGAAGCAACAACGATTCGACGGAAGGCGGGTGCTGCCCGCCCCACCTGGTTCAAGTGCACACTTTAGCCGTTCAAGCTGTCGGCTTCGTTACGGACGTATCAGTTTACCTTGCAAGAACGTCTTGTGACGCACTGGAACAGCGCATCCAAACGCTTTAAGCTGCCAGACTCCCGAACTCAAAAGCTTCTGCCATGAACGACTCGGCCGATATCCGGTTTCTGCTGGCCATCCGCGAAAGTGGCAGCCTGATCGCCGCGGCGCGAAAACTGGGCCTGTCGCCCTCGGCGGTGACCCAGCGCCTGCAGCAGCTCGAAAAGAAACTGGACACGCAGCTGGTGACCCGCACGGCGCGCCGTTTGCAGTTCACGGAAGAAGGCGCGCTCCTATGCGAACGCGGCGCCGAACTGGTCGAGCAGTTCGACTCGCTGTTCGAAGACCTGCAGACACGCCGGGGCGGCCTGGTCGGCACGCTGAAAATCAATGCGCCGCTGGGCTTCGGCCGGCGTCACCTCGCGCCAGCCATCGCCGACTTCCAGCAGCAACACCCGGACATCGACGTGGCGCTCACACTGTCCGACCAGCCCTTGACCGACACGATAGACCGCTTCGACATCGTCGTGCATATCGGCGACTTGCCGGTATCGAATCTGGTCGGCTATGCGATTGCGCCGAATGCGCGCTTCGTCTGCGCCGCGCCCGCGCTGCTCAAACGTACTGGTCAACCGGAGTCGCCGGAAGACTTGAGCAAGCTGCCGTGCATCGTGCTGCGCGAGAACAACGAGGACGTCTCGCTGTGGCAGTTCAGCAAGGGCCGCACACGCCGCAGCGTGCGCGTTTCTCCGCATCTGAGCTGCAACGACGGCGATGTGATCCGCCAGTGGGCTTGCGAAGGCCGTGGCGTGATCCTGCGCTCCGAATGGGACGTAGCCGAAGACATCGCGAAGGGAAGGCTCGTGCGGTTGCTGCAAGGCTGGAAAGCACCAGACGCCGACGTAATCGCGCTCACGCATCAGCGAACGGGAATGCCCGCTCGCACGCGGCATTTCATGCAGTACCTACAGGGTAGATTCAGGCCGCTGCCGCCGTGGAGAAGATAACGCGCGAAACGTGACGAGTCACGTCGCGGATGGCACATTCACTCAAACTGAATCTTAGAGTTACCTTGGCTGAACTCCGTGCGAGCAGTGAAACTTTATAATCGGCTCACCGTTCCTCGCCGGTTAAATCATGACCTCCATATCGACTCCGACCGCCTACCCCAAGGCCGTCCTCTTCGACCTCCTGACCGCCCTGCTCGATTCGTGGACGTCATGGAATCACGCCGCAGGGTCCGAACAGCTGGGCCGTGCGTGGCGCGCCGCCTATTTGCGTCTGACCTACGGCTGCGGCCGCTACATTGCGTACGAACAATTGGTGCGTGAGGCGGCCGCCGAAGTTGGACTGCCTGAATCCGCCGCGCTTGCGCTCGAAGTCGACTGGCTGAAACTTACCCCATGGAGCGGCGCTCTCGACGCCTTGCACGCACTCCGCCCGCATTGCAAACTGGCAATTGTCACCAACTGCTCCATCCGCCTCGGTACGCAGGCTGCCGGGATTTTCCCAATCCACTGGAACGCTATCGTCACCGCCGAAGAAGCCGGCATGTACAAGCCGGACCCGTTGCCTTACCGGCTCGCGCTCGGCAAACTTGGCGTAGACGCCCATGAAGCCGCGTTCGTGGCCGGTTCCAGCTACGACATGTTCGGCACAGCCGTGGTCGGGTTGAGGACATACTGGCACAACCGCGTGGGTCTGCCGCTGGTGGCGGGAGCACAGCCGCCCGAAATCGAGGCGCCCACGCTCGACTCGCTGGTCCCATGGCTCGGCCAGTTCGGCCAGACCGAAAGCCACTCCATTCCCCGGTGAAACCATGAAACTCGAGCATATCGACACCCCTGCCGCGCTGATCGACATCCCCCGGATGCAGAAGAACATCGCGAGAATGCAGGGACATATGAACGCACTGGGCGTCGCATTCCGGCCGCACGTCAAGACCACCAAATGCATCGACGTTGTCCGTGCGCAGATCGCCGCCGGCGCGCGCGGCATCACGGTCTCGACCCTCAAAGAGGCGGAAGCATTCTTCGCGGCCGGCGTCAGCGATATTCTCTACGCGGTCAGCATCGCGCCTTCAAAGCTGCCGCGAGCACTGGCGCTGCGCCGCCAGGGTTGCGATCTGAAACTGGTGGCCGACAATCCGACCGCCGCTGCAGCCATCGCCGCCTTCGCGGACCAGCACGGCGAATCCTTTGAGGTGTGGATCGAGGTGGACACGGATGGCCACCGCTCAGGGATTACGCCGGAACAGGACACACTGCTCGAAGTCGGCCGGATTCTGCACGAGAACGGCGTCAAGGTGGGCGGCGTGATGACTCACGCCGGTTCCAGCTATGAGCTTCATACGCCGGAGGCGCTCGCCGCGCTGGCGGAGCAGGAACGCGCCGGCTGCGTGCGCGCGGCGCAACGGTTGCGCGACGCAGGCATTCCGTGCCCAGCGGTGAGCGTCGGGTCGACGCCCACGGCGCTGGCCGCCGAGCAACTGGATGGCGTGACCGAAGTGCGGGCGGGTGTCTACGTTTTCTTCGATCTGGTCATGCACAACGTCGGCGTGTGCGCGCTTGAAGATATCGCGCTGAGTGTGCTCGCGACCGTGATCGGGCATCAGGCGGACAAAGGCTGGGCGATTCTCGACGCAGGCTGGATGGCGATGAGCCGTGACCGCGGCACCTCGAAGCAGCCGCACGATTTCGGCTACGGCCAGCCATGTTTATTGAACGGGACACCGCTTGGCGGTTTTGTCGTGAGCGGCGCCAATCAGGAGCACGGGATTCTGTCGTCGTCGGAAGACGGTGAGCCTGTGGACGACATCGCGCAGCGCTTTCCCATCGGCATGAAGCTGCGTATCCTGCCCAATCACGCGTGCGCGACCGGTGCACAGTTCCCCGAATATCACGCGGTGTCGGCGGATGGCGGCAGCGTCGAGTGGAGGCGATTTCAGGGGTGGTAAGAGAATGGCCATGGCCTGCGCGAGCGCAGTTCATCGCCAGAAATTAACCAACAACGCGTTACTTCACTCACCTTCTTCTTCAAGCCCGGCAAGCAGATCGTCGACCGCGCGATACACGCGCTCGACGATTTCCGGCCCCACCTTGCGCTCCAGTTCGCGATAGTGCGCCTCGAGATCCTTCGAGATCACGCGCACCAGGTCCACGCTCGTATCAGTGAGCGACACCAGCACGCGGCGCTGGTCTTCCGCGAAACGCTCCTTGGTCACCAACTCCATACTCTCCATGCGCGCGAGCACACCCGCCATGCTCGGGCTCGAAATCGTGCAGATATCGGAGATGTGACGCGGCTCCATCGGCCCGTGCTCGTTGAGCGCGCGAATCACGCGCCATTGCTGCTCGGTCAGTCCGTGCGCGGTAATCAATGGCCGGAAACGCTCCATCATTTTTTCTCTGGCGCGCAGCAACAGCATGGGCAGGTTGCGGTGCAAAACTCGGGTAGAAGCAGATGCGGACATGGCAGATAAATTAAAAGCAGCTGTCGAAGCTTAAGGGAAAACCCGCGATCGGCCGACAGGCTATTGACCGTGGATGATATCAAGCGCAATACTACTAACATGTTAGTGTTTTTGCCGAGAGACAGCTAATTTATGTTTGCACTTGCCGATCACCTGTTGCATCCGGAAGGCGACGCGCTGCCTCGCGATGTGGATGCGCGCACCGTTGCCGCGCTGCTTGCACGCGGCATTGCCTGCCGCGCGCCGGTTTCCGGTGCTGTGTATGGAACCTTGCTGAACGACCGCGCCGCTTTGGCCGCGCTGGGCGACGCAGTGCATGCTGCTCCCTATAAAGCGCCGCCCAAAGCACCGATTCTCTATCTGAAGCCGCGCAATACGTTCGCCGGTCATCGCGCACGTGTTGCCGTGCCTGACGATGCATTGGGCGTGGAAGTCGGCGCTTCGCTGGGTATCGTGATCGGCCGCACTGCAACACGCGCTAGCGCGGAGCAGGCGTTCGACTACATCGCCGGCTATACGCTGGTCGCCGATCTGAGCGTGCCGCATGCGAGCGTGTACCGCCCTTCAGTACGGTTCCGGGCGCGTGACGGTTTTTGCGTGATCGGGCCGGCGGTGGTTGCAGCGCATCATCTTGTTGCGCCGGACAACCTGGCGATCAAGGTTTCGCTTCCTGGGCGCGAAGTATTCACTGCGAGTACTGCGTCGTCGGTACGCAGCGTGGCGCAATTGCTTGCGGACGTAACCGATTTCATGACATTGAGTGCCGGCGACGTCATTACGCTCGGCGTGCCTCATGGTTCGCCAGTTGCCCATATCGGCGACACGGCTACGCTGTCGATTGGCGGTTTGCCGCCGCTCGAGGTGTCGTTTTTCGGTGCAGCAGAACAGGATGGAGAACAGCAATGATGCGCGGCCGTGTTGCGTATGCAGGAGCGATTCATGAAGCCTATCCGGACGCCAACGGCGTGCGCCTTGCCGACGGCCGCGTACGTCGTGAGGATGAAGTGGTGTGGCTCGCACCGATCGAGGTCGGCACGATCTTCGCGCTTGGCTTGAACTACGCGGAGCACGCGAAGGAACTGCAATTCAACAAGCAGGAAGAGCCGTTGGTCTTTCTCAAAGGCCCGGGCGCGGTCATCGGTCACCGCGGCTTCACGCGCCGCCCCGCCGACGTCACCTTCATGCACTACGAGTGCGAGCTGGCGGTGGTGATCGGCCAAACCGCGCAGAACGTCAAGCGCGACAACGCCATGCAGCATGTGGCCGGCTACATGATCGCCAACGACTACGCGATCCGCGACTACCTGGAAAACTACTACCGCCCCAACCTGCGCGTGAAGAATCGCGACGGCGGCACGGTGCTCGGCCCCTGGTTCGTCGATGCCGCCGATGTCGAAGACGTCACGCAACTCGAATTGCGCACGTTTGTGAACGGCACGCGGCAGCAACACGGCAACACGCGCGATCTCGTCACCGATATCCCGGCGTTGATCGAATACCTCAGCGGCTTCATGACCCTCGCACCCGGCGACGTGATCCTGACCGGTACGCCGGAAGGCATCGTCAACGTCAATGCGGGCGACGAAGTGGTCTGCGAAATCGACGGCCTTGGCCGTCTCGTCAATACGATTGCATCCGACGCGGACTTCGGCCGCGCCTGATCGACAGGCTTTGCATGGGATCAGAGTAACGCGCTAAAGCGCGCACTCTGATCGACAGCTAAAGAGAAAGGACAACACAATGCGAATCGACCATCTGATCAACGGCAAATCGAGCGCCGCGAAAGACTACTTCGAGACCGTCAATCCGGCGACGCAAGACGTGCTCGCCGAAGTGGCGCGTGGCGGTGCGGAAGAAGTCGACGCCGCCGTACGCGCCGCCAAAGAAGCGTTTCCGGCATGGGCCGGCAAGCCCGCGGCGGAACGCGCAAAAATCATCCGCAAGCTCGGCGAGTTGATCGCGAAGAACGTGCCGGACATCTCGGAGACCGAGACGAAAGACACCGGGCAAACGATCTCGCAGACGCGCAAGCAACTCGTGCCGCGCGCCGCCGACAACTTCAGCTATTTCGCAGAGATGTGCACGCGCGTCGACGGCCATACGTATCCCACCGATACGCATCTGAACTACACGCTGTTCCATCCGGTCGGCGTTTGCGCGCTAATCTCGCCGTGGAACGTCCCGTTCATGACAGCAACGTGGAAAGTCGCACCCTGCCTCGCGTTCGGCAACACCGCCGTGTTGAAGATGAGCGAACTATCGCCGCTAACCGCCTCGATGCTCGGCAATCTCGCGCTCGAAGCCGGCATTCCTGCTGGCGTGCTGAACGTCGTGCACGGCTTCGGCAAGGACACCGGCGAACCGCTGGTGGCGCACCCGGATGTACACGCGGTGTCGTTCACCGGATCGACTGCAACCGGCAACCGCATCGTGCAAACCGCGGGCCTGAAGAAGTTTTCGATGGAACTGGGCGGCAAGTCGCCGTTCGTGATCTTCGACGACGCCGATTTCGAACGCGCGCTCGATGCCGCCGTGTTCATGATCTTCTCGAACAACGGCGAACGCTGCACGGCGGGTTCGCGCATTCTGGTGCAACGCTCGATTTACGCGCGCTTTGCCGAGCGTTTCATCGAACGCGCAAAACGTTTGACGGTTGGCGATCCGCTGGCCGACAGCACGATCGTCGGCCCGATGATCAGCCAGGGGCATTTGGCCAAGGTGCGCAGCTACATCGAACTGGGTCCGAAGGAAGGCGCCACGCTCGCATGCGGCGGACTCGACGCGCCCGACTTGCCGGAAGCCATGCGCAAAGGCAATTTCGTGCAGCCGACGGTATTCGTCGACGTCGACAATCGCATGCGGATCGCGCAGGAAGAAATCTTCGGTCCGGTTGCCTGCCTGATTCCGTTCGACGACGAAGCCGATGCGATCAAACTTGCCAACGACATTTCCTACGGCCTGTCGAGCTACATCTGGACCGAGAGCACCGGCCGCGCACTTCGCGTCGCTGCAGCCGTGGAAGCCGGCATGTGCTTCGTCAACAGCCAGAACGTGCGCGATCTGCGCCAGCCGTTCGGCGGCACCAAGGCATCGGGCGTGGGCCGCGAAGGCGGCACGTGGAGCTATGAAGTGTTCCTCGAACCGAAAAACGTATGCGTATCGCTCGGCTCCCATCACATTCCGCGCTGGGGCGTCTGAAACGCGGGTCATTTGCGCGCGAGGGCACCAGGCCTCGCGCCACACAGAACAGGAGACCGCGATGGGCAAACTCGCGTTGGCAGCAAAAGTCACTCACGTCCCGTCGTTATATCTATCCGAACTGGACGGTCCGCATAAGGGCTGCCGTCAACTGGCAATCGACGGTCACCATGAAATCGGCCGCCGCTGCCGCGAATTGGGTGTGGATACGATCGTCGTCTTCGACGTGCATTGGCTGGTAAACAGCGAATACCACATCAATTGCGCGCCGAGGTTCGAGGGCGTCTATACGAGCAACGAACTGCCGCATTTCATCAAGAACATGCCGTACGCGTATCCCGGCAATGTCGGACTCGGCGATCTGATCGCGGAAGTCGCCAACGAGATGGGCGTCAAGAGCCGCGCGCACAGCGAGACCACGCTCGAACTCGAGTACGGCACGCTGGTGCCGATGCGCTATATGAACAGCGACCAGCACTTCAAGACCGTATCGGTAGCCGGCTGGTGCATGTGGCACGACCTCGAAACGAGCGCGCGCTTCGGCCTCGCGGTACGCAAGGCCATCGAGGAACGTTACGACGGCACCGTGGCGATTCTGGCGAGCGGGTCGTTGAGCCACCACTTTGCCAACAACGGCACGGCCGAGCAGTTCATGCACAAGGTATGGAGCCCGTTTCTCGAACAGATGGACCGCCGCGTGGTCGAGTTGTGGGAAGCCGGCGACTGGAAGACCTTCTGCGAGATGCTGCCGCTCTATAACGAGAAGTGCTGGGGGGAAGGCGGCATGCACGACACCGCGATGCTGCTCGGCGCGCTCGGTTGGGATCGATACGACGGCAAGGTCGAAGTCGTCACACCGTATTTCGGCAGTTCGGGAACCGGCCAGATCAACGCGATCTTCCCCGTGACACCCCTGCCCGCTTGAGTCCTGAGAGAGGAGCTTACCGTGCCACATCTGACAATCGAATACAGCGCCAATCTTGCTGATGAAGCAGGCATCGGACAGCTTTGCACCTCGCTGGCGGCTTGCCTTGACGCGCAGCGCGACAACGACCAACACGTCTTTCCGCTCGGCGGCATCCGCGTGCGCGCCTTGCGTTGCGACCAGTACTCCATAGCCGACGGCCGGCCCGACGCCGCCTTCCTGCATGCAAACCTGAAGATCGCCGCGGGCCGCTCGGACGCCGTAAAGAAGGCGACCGGCGACGCGTTGTTTGAAGCGATCAAACAGCACTTCGCCGCGGAGTTTGAAAAGCACGGCCTGGCGTTGTCGCTGGAGATCAATGAATTCAGCGAAGCCGGCACGTGGAAACACAACAATCTGCACGCGCGGCTTAAGGCCTGACACCGAGGCTCGAGGCTCCGGCCTAACATTGCGACCCGGCAAATGGGTCTGGCAGCCGCTCAAAGAGAACCATCATGCTAGACGAACAGACAATCCGCGACCTTGCGGCGCAACTCGACAACGCCGAGAAGACGCGCACCCAACTGCGCCACTTCTCCGCGAAATATCCCGAGATGACGGTACAGGACGGTTACGCGATCCAACGCGAGTGGGTGAAGCTGAAACTGGCCGAGGGCCACGTGATCAAGGGCCGCAAGATCGGCCTGACGTCACGCGCGATGCAGCGCTCTTCACAGATCGACGAACCCGACTATGCGCCGTTGCTCGACAGCATGTTCATCGAAAACGGCCAGGACATCCGCGCTGATCGCTTCATAGCGCCGCGCGTGGAAGTCGAACTGGCCTTCATATTGAGCAAGCCATTGAAGGGCCCCGGCGTCACGCTCTTCGACGTTCTGGACGCCACAGCCTACGTGACCCCGGCCGTGGAAATTATCGACGCCCGCATCGAACAATTCGACCGCGAGACGAAGGTGCCGCGCAAGGTCTACGACACCATCTCCGACTTTGCGGCGAATGCCGGCATCGTACTGGGCGGCCGCCCGGTACGTCCTATGGACGTCGACCTCCGCTGGGTTGGCGCATTGCTTTACAAGAACGGCACCGTAGAAGAAAGCGGCCTGGCCGCCGCCGTGCTGAACCACCCCGCGACAGGCGTTGCATGGCTCGCGAACAAGATCGCTCCATACGACGAAGTCCTGAACGCGAACGACGTCATTTTGAGCGGCTCCTTCACGAGCCCGATCCCGGCGCGAGCGGGCGACACCTTCCACGTCGACTACGGTCCGCTGGGCGGCATTGGTTTAAATTTCATTTGAGCTCATTTGAGTCAATCGACATGTCTCTACCGCAAAACACATTCAAGCGCGCGCTAGCAGAGGGCAAGCCACAATTTGGCTTATGGGCGGCGCTCGCCGACGCCTACGTGACCGAACTGCTGGCCACGGCCGGCTTCGATTGGTTGTTGATCGACAACGAGCACGCACCGAACGACGTGCGCAGCACACTGGCGCAATTACAGGCGGTGGCCGCCTACACATCGCATCCGGTGGTCCGTCCCGTACGAAGCGACAGCGCACTGATCAAGCAATTACTCGACATAGGCGCCCAAACCCTGCTGCTCCCGATGATCGACACGGCGGAGCAAGCTGCGGAAGCCGTAGCGGCAACGCGCTACCCACCGCAAGGCATCCGCGGCGTGGGGAGTGCGTTGGCACGGGCCTCGCGCTGGAACCGAATCCCCGACTACCTGACCACGGCGGCGCAGGAATTGTGCGTACTGGTCCAGGTAGAAACCGTGCAGGGGATGGAAAACCTACCGGCGATTGCAAAGGTGCAAGGCATTGACGGCGTCTTCTTCGGCCCAGCCGACCTAAGCGCATCAATGGGTTTGCTAGGCAAACCAGGCGACGCAAGCGTACGCGAAGCGATCTGCAGCGGGATCAGGAAGGTACGAGAAGCCGGCAAAGCAGCGGGCGTACTAGCACCGGACCCGGGCATAGCAGCCGAATACTTGGCGGCGGGCGCAACATTCGTGGCGGTAGGAACAGACACGGGCCTACTAAGCAAAGCAGCAGCGGACCTCGCGGCCGCATACAAAAAGACAGCGCCAATGGCAACACCGACAAAAGGCGGCTACTAACAAAACCCACGGATCGGTTTTATGAGCTACTCTTCGGCGCGCGCAGCGCCGCCGGAAGAATGACGCCCTTGTTACAAGAGCATGTAGTGGCACGAACACAGATTCCAGTCGCACCACTACCCTGAGCGAGCTGCGGGACCCGCTTAGCAGGGGCATCTAGCCGCTTTCTTTTGCCTACTTTTCTTTGCGGCGGCAAAGAAAAGTAGGTGCCGCCCCGCACAGGGGCAACGCTAATAGACCACTAACAAATCAAGGAAAGGCCAAAGCCCCAAGAACACGGCCAAATGCCGCCGCCAAAGGCAAAAAAAACTACTCACCGGCAGGCCAAGGCAACCCCACCACCGACCAATCCAACTCCACCCCAATAACCGACCGCTCAGCGGAAAACTGCACAGCCAAAGTAACCGCAACACAAGGCCGCCCACTAGCCAAAGAAAGATAAGGATTACTAGCCACAGCCACCCCAGGCAACAAAACAGCGTTACGAAAATAAGGCCGATGATCCCACCTGGCATCCTGCGGATTAGCCACAGGCTGCAACGAAGCCCCATCACCACTCCACGCGGGCCCGCGCACTTCATGCCCAACCTGCCGCCCCGAATCATCAAGAACAAAGCAACTGATACACCGCTCAAACGTAGCCAGAAAAGCAAACGCCTCACCAACGGAAACACCGGCAATCAAAGCATCGGCAGCCCGCCTCAAAGCAGCCCGATAAGGCTCAACCTCCGACTCAAACATCGCATACTGATGGGCCCTCCCCTGGGCGATCACATCGAACGCATCATCAATTCGCCTATGCACCGAATCAGGCGGCACAATCTCAGCCGCCGGCCGCCCAAGCAAAAATCCTTGCGCAAAATCCACATTCGACTCCACAGCAAGAATCAATTCCTCCGTGGTTTCCACGCCCTCAACAACAACCAGCATCCCCGCCAGGTGTAACAAAGAAACGAGCTTCGGCAAGATCGGCTGCTCGGTGCCATGACCCGTCGCGCGAATCAACTCGCCATCGAGCTTCACAAGATCCGGGCGAATCCGCAGCAACCGGTCGAGGTTCGACTGCCCCGCACCGAAATCGTCGACGGCGATCAGAAAGCCATGCTCACGGTACAAAGCCGCCACCCGCGACATGTCGTCGACGCTGCCACCATGCGATTCGAGAATCTCGAGAACCACCCGCTCAGGTTCGAGCCCCACCGCCCGCACGATCCTGGCGAGCTGGTCCGCATAGCCCTCGGCGATAAACGTCGCAGGCAGAATATTCAAGAATAGCCAGGCATCGCTCGGCAGCGACTTGCGCGCGTTGGCCAGATGCACGGCATGGCTCGCGCGATCGAGCGCGCCTTCGTCGCTGGAGGGCTTCGGCGCGAACAGCACCACGGGCGGCACCAGCGTGCCGTCGTCCTGCTCTCCTCGCAGCAAGGCCTCGAACCCCACCTGCTTCTGATGCGACAAACTGTAGAGCGGCTGGAAGTGCGAGGTCAGGGAATACTCGTCCCAGCGATGCCGCGGCACCAGCGCCCCGTCCTCCGCGAACACATCGCCGGCAAGCATCTGCAGCGGTTCGATCGGCAACGCGCGTTCGGCGCACACGCGGTTTCTGCCCGAATGCTTGGCGCGCAGCAAGGCTTCGTCGGCGCGATCGAGCAACACCATGATGTTTTCGCCGCTCCGGTGTTGAGCCACGCCGAAACTCGCGGTCAGATGGCCGTCCGGGCGCTCGAGCGCGGCAATCGCGGCGCGCAGGCGCTCGGCCAGCGCCAGTGCGCCAGTCAGGCCGTCACGCAGCAGCACGGCAAACTCCTCGCCGCCGATCCGGCTCACGCTGTCGTCCGCGGAGGTCTCTTCCATCAGCACCTGGGCGACCTGGTACAACGCATGGTCGCCAACGGCGTGGCCAAAGCGGTCGTTCAGCGATTTGAAACTGTCGATGTCGAGAAAAATCGCGCTGACCCGCGCCTCGGGCGTCATGGTTTCGAGGCGGCGCTCGGCCTGCTTCACGAACGCTCGGCGGTTTTGCAGGCCGGTCAGCGGATCGGTCGCGGCGAGCTGCGCCAGTTGGCTCTCGAGCAGAAAGTGGTTACGCCGGAACCGGTAGAAACCGAAGTGAAACACAACGGAAGTCGGCACACCGATCGCCAGGATCCACATCCACACGACGATGTCGACGTCATGCGTGCGCGGCCCACCGAACAGCAAGGCAAACGCCGCCCCATAGAAGAGCGCGCTGCCGACGAAGAAATGCAGCGGCGTGAGCCACAACGGCGCAGCGCAGACCGGAATCACCACCATGGCCGGCAGGATCCACAACAACGGCTGCTCGACGCCCGAGACGTTCAGCGCGAGACCCACCACCAGCACGAGCGAGTAAGCGACACCGATTGCACCGAAGGTCCAGGTCGAGCCGGTGCGTGGAATCGCCATCACCAGCAAGGCGAGCACCAGCGCACAGGCAAGCCGGTAGCCAAGCGGCGTTGCCGGCCCGTTGACCATGTTGCGCGCCCCCACGAGACACAGGAACGCGACAACCGTAAATGCCATCGTCACCGTCGAAAGGGGACGCTGGTGTTCCAACGATCGTCGATGGAAGCGATCGCGCAAACCGGAATCGGACAGTGGCTTCGTTGAGGTGGAAAGCATATTGATAGATATCAGGCTGGCTCCGGTTACTCTACCGATGTATAACGGCAACCGTCTGACAAATATTTATGCCCCGCCCGTAAATAGAATTCCCCCCCCGCTCAGGCAGGGCTACGCCGCCATCACGCGACACGAGAGATGCCCCGCGCATAACAGCACCGCCCTTAGCACGAGGGACTCGCCGCCCTCTCGACGGCCAATACCTGGCTCATTCCGCGCAACCCAACTCAAACCGTTGCATTTAGCACGAAACCAAAAAGCTAAAAGATCGGCGCAATCGACCGTTAATAAAATTATTGAAAACAGCTTAGCGACGGACATCCTCAGTGGAGAAGCGAACAAGGCAATTCCGGCAGCAAAAATTACGTGGCGGACAAGCATCTGCAGCAATCGTTTGCGCGTATAAAGCAGACGAATGTAAAGTGGCTAAAAGTTAATGTCTTAAGTAGACTCCTCCGAAGTGTGGCGGATAGAGCAGACGAACTCGGTAAAAGTAACCTAAGACGCGTGCAACGCGCGCCTTCCCGTAACACTTTCAGTTATTCGGCCGTCGGCACCCGTTTTGTACGCGGTTTGAGCAGCGGCTATTTCCCGGAAAACATGGTCCAAATTCTCGATTACCTGCTGGAACGCCAAATCTCGCCACAATGGCGCGGCATGCTGACCGCACTCGCGACAGAGTTCGAAGCGCAGATCGGTCGCGACGAGCTGCGTCAATTGATGTACCGGGTCGGTTGCCGGTTTGCGGCGGCGCATCAATTGCCGGCGTGCGGGTCCACCGCCGAGCTCGCTCAGGCGTTGAATCTGTACTGGCATGACATGGATTGGGGCTACGTCGAACTGTCCGACGAAGCAGACGCGCTGCGCATCGTTCATTACTGTGCGCCGCTGCAGGCGTTCGGCAACGCGGCGCTCGCGTGGACGCCGGCGTTTCTCGAAGGCGTCTATCAGACGTGGTTGAGCGCGTTGGGCGCGCAAGGCCTTTCGGTAGCGCAAACGAGCGCGTACGGCACGGACACCTCGATCGAGTTCCGGCTGGGGCGGCATTCTGTTTGAGCGGTCCGGGTAGCAGACCAGGTAAGCGAGCCAGGCGAGCGGACCGATCGGGGCAACGCAAGTCATTAAAAAGTCGGCGGCACTATGAGTTCATCTAGCGACATCGAAAAACTATTCGACCATTTTGGCGGCGACGCCAGCGCGTACCAGGAAATCGGCCGCGAAAACGAAGCGCGTTCGGCGCGCACGCGTTGGCCGCTGCTGGTGACGCTGGATCTGACACAGCCGGCGATTCCCGCGATCGGGCAACGCCGCGAGGTTGCTGGCGAGGCATTGGCGCAAGAAGCGGCGCCGGAAGTCGATCGTCAGGACATGACGCCCAAAGACGCTGCCTCGGTCACGCGCGCGAAGGCGCCGCTGTTTACCCGCTCGCATCGACGGGACATTCCGCCGGTCGCCGTCGCCGCTCAGCCTGGCGCACCGCGCGGCGCTTCACGTTTCGGCGCGTTCGAAACGAAGAGTGACGCTGCCGTACCGATCGATGCGGTGACGCCAGTGGCCGCACAGCCTGCGGCTGCCGTCGCCCAGGCACAGGTGACGCCGGTTGCCACTGCACCTATTCCCCCTGTCATGCCAGCTGTAAGTATTCCGCCGGTGGCTCAGTTCCGCACGTCGGCCATGCCTGTAGCGCAACCTACGGCGAGCATGCCGTCAGCAGCGGTGATGCCGCGCGCCGAGATCCCTGCCCTCACGCCGCGCAGCACTGCGCCGGCGCCGGTCTCCGCATCCGCGCCGACGTGGGCGCAAGCACCGGCTCCGGTCCCGGCATGGACGCAAGCTCTCGCCCAGGCGCACACGCCGGCATGGGCACCGGCGCCCGCACCCAGCTACACGACTGCGCCCGCAGCGCCGAAGCCGCCCGCGTCGATCCTCGGCAAACTGTTCGCCCCAGCATCCGAACCGACGCCGCCGCAACCCGCCGCGCCCACCGGCGAATCCGCACCGCTGCAATCGGTCTTCGACCGTCTGCGCGGCACACCCGCACAAACGGCCGCCGCGCCGGTCCGCGCTCCCAGCGTCGCCGCGCCCGCCCCCTCCAACTCGTGGCTGGTCAACGGCCCTCGTCGCTCATGAAAGTCATTGCGGTCGTGTCCGCCAAAGGCGGGGTCGGTAAAACCACCCTCGCCGCCAATCTCGCTTCCGTGCTGGCCGCCAGCGGCCGCCGCGTGATCGCGCTCGACCTCGATCCGCAAAACGCGCTGCGTCTGCATTTCGGCGTGCCGCTCGACAGCATCGACGGTTTGTCGCGCGCGACATTGACGGGCGATCCGTGGCAATCGGTCATGTTCGACGGCGTAGACGGTGTGACCGTGCTGCCCTACGGCGCCGTGCTCGAAGACGATCGCCGCCGCTTCGAAGCGTATATCGACCAGGACCCGAGGTGGCTCGCGCACTCGCTGCAAACGCTGCGGCTCGATGCGTCCGACATCGTCATCATCGATACGCCGCCGGGTTCGTCCGTGTATGTACGCGCTGCGTTGTGCGCGGCCACTTTCACGCTGAACGTAGTGCTCGCCGACGCGGCTTCCTACGCGGCCATTCCGTTGATGGAACGGCTGATTGAAGCGTACGCGGCGCCGCGCCCCGAGTTCGGGGGCGAAGGTTACGTGGTCAACCAGATCGACCAGTCGCGCCAGTTGACCAAAGACGTCCTCAAGGTCTTGCGCCAGATGCTCGGCGACAAGCTCTTCCCGGGCGTCATCCATCTTGATGAAGGGGTGAGCGAAGCGCTCGCCTGCGACACCACGCTGATTCACTACGATCCACTCAGCCAGGCGGCCGCCGATTTTCGTTCGTGCGGCAACTGGCTGATGGCGGCGGTCGATGCGATCGCCGTCTCGCCGAGGAACGTCGCATGAGTACGCCCCAGTCGCAGGACATCGAGGCCGGCGAACCGTCGCGGCTCGAACGCATCGTCGACGCGCGCTTCTGGAACAGCCGGATCGTGACCGGTCTGGTCACGCTGTTCGCGTTGATGATGCTGTACTTCGTCTTCACGGTGCCACTCGCTTTCTACGAGCAACTGACGTTCGCGACCTGCTGCTTCGTCACCGCGCTGTTGTTCCGACGCCTGCAAGGCCGTTACGCGACGATGGTGATGATCATGCTTTCGGTGGTCACGTCGGGCCGCTATATGTACTGGCGGCTCACTTCGACGACTTACTGGGAGCATCCGCTCGACGCCGCATGGGGTCTGCTGCTGGTGTCGGCCGAAGTCTATTCGACCGTCGTGCTGATGCTCGGCTACTTCCAGACCGCCTGGCCGCTCAAGCGCACGCCGATGCCGCTGCCCGCCTCGCGCGACCTGTGGCCGACCGTCGACGTCTTCATCCCGACCTACAACGAGCCGCTCGCGGTGGTGAAGCCGACCATCTACGCCGCGCTCGCGCTCGACTATCCGGCCGACAAGATCGCGATCCATGTGCTCGACGACGGCCGCCGTCCCGAGTTCAAGGCGTTCTGCGAGGAAGTCGGCGTCAACTGGACGATCCGCACGCACAACCGCCACGCGAAGGCCGGCAACATCAATGAAGCCCTGAAGATCACTCAGGGCGAGTACCTCGCGATCTTCGACTGCGATCACATTCCGACCCGCTCGTTCCTGCAGATCGGCCTCGGCTGGTTCCTGCGCGACAAGCTGCTGTCGATGCTGCAAACGCCGCACCACTTCTTCTCCGCTGATCCGTTCGAACGCAATCTCGGCACCTTCCGCAAGGTGCCGAACGAAGGCGAACTGTTTTACGGCCTCGTGCAGGACGGCAACGATCTGTGGAACGCGACCTTCTTCTGCGGCTCGTGCGCGTTGCTGCGCCGGACCATGGTCGAAGAGATCGGCGGCATCGCGGTAGAAACCGTGACCGAAGACGCACACACCGCGTTGAAGCTGCACCGCCTCGGCTACACCACGGCCTATCTGGCGATCCCGCAGGCAGCAGGTCTCGCCACCGAAAGTCTGTCCGGCCACATCGGCCAGCGGATTCGCTGGGCGCGCGGCATGACGCAGATTTTCCGGATCGACAATCCGCTGACCGGCAAGGGCCTGAAAATCGGCCAGCGGCTCTGTTATCTGAACGCGATGATGCACTTCTTCTACGGCATCCCGCGTCTGGTGTTTCTCACGGCGCCGCTGTCGTATCTGTTCTTCGGCGCACACGTGATCGAGGCCGCCGCCAGCACGATCGCGATCTACGCACTGCCGCACATGATGCATGCGAGCATCACCAACTCGCGGATGCAGCGCTCGTTCCGCCATTCGTTCTGGGCCGAAGTTTACGAATCGGTGCTGGCGTCGTACATTACCGCCCCGACGCTGCTCGCGCTGATCAACCCGAAGCTCGGCAAGTTCAACGTGACGGCCAAGGGCGGTCAGATCGAAAAGAACTACTTCGACTGGGCGATCTCGCGGCCGTATCTGTTTCTGCTGTTGCTGAACCTGATCGGCTTCGTGGTCGGCATCGTGCATATCTATCTGAACTGGCACACTCGCAGCGTGGTGCAGACGACCATCCTGAACTTGGGCTGGACCACCTACAACATGCTGATTCTCGGCGCGAGCGTGGCCGCGGCCAGCGAGCGCCGGCAGATTCGCGCGGTGCACCGCGTGGCGATGACCATGCCGGTGATGCTGAAGTTCTCGACCGGCCGCACGCTCGCCTGCGAGACCATCGACTACTCGGAAGGCGGCGTCGGCGTGGCGCTGCCGGCCAAGATCGAAGTGCCGATGCACGAAAGCGTGACCGTATCGCTGTTTCGCGGCGACGAGGAATACGCCTTCCCCGCCACCGTCGGTTTCACGGAGCCGGGCCGCGTGGGCCTGCGCTTCTCGGCAATGACGCGCGAACAGGAATACGAGTTCGTCAAGACCACGTTCGCGCGCGCCGACGCATGGACCGGCTGGGCCGAAGGGCGTCAGCAGGACACACCGTTGCGCGGTCTGACGCATGTGCTGACGGTCGGCGCACGCGGCATCGTGGGGCTCTTCGAGCATCTCTATGCCGACCTTCGAAGCTCGATGAAAAGCCGTCCGGTGGACGTCAAGAAGCTAAAAACCAAAGACTGATCAATGGGCAACAGGATGGC
The DNA here is from genome assembly GCF_905220735.1 of Paraburkholderia aspalathi. NCBI lineage: Bacteria > Pseudomonadati > Pseudomonadota > Betaproteobacteria > Burkholderiales > Burkholderiaceae > Paraburkholderia > Paraburkholderia aspalathi. The sequence goes on along the minus strand of NZ_CAJNBA010000004.1, from coordinate 712,051 downwards.
GAAGGGACACGTCGAACGCTCGAATCACGGGCGCAATGGGATGGAAACGGAGGCACGCCTTTTTGGGCGCCCTCGCTCAAAACGGCTGATGCGCGGGCTTGCCTGCTGGCTCGCGTTGCAAACCGCGTTGACGGCGCCACTGGCTTCGGCAGCTGAAGTGGCCGCAGCGGCCATGAGCGGCGCGAGTGCGTCGCAAGCGTCGCCGGCGGCAGGCGCCCCAGGCGCGGCGGCTGCGCGCGTCGCCACCGGCGTGGGCAGTGTGCCCGCGCCGAGCGCGGCCGTCCTCTACGATCCGAACGCGCTCGCGCAAGCGCAACTGGCCACGCCAACGCCGGCACTCGCTGCTTCGTCGGTGAAAGCCTTGGGGATCAAAACGCCGACCACCGCCGAACCGGGCACGCTGGTGCCGGGCGGCCGCCGTCAAACGCTCACGTTCGCCGACCTCGGCGCGCGCGATCCGCTGCAACTGCGCGGCACCGACGGCCAGAACGGCGTCGCGTTCTCCGTGCGCGGCGACGAAGTGGTGACCGGCGCGATCCTGCATCTGGTCTACAGCTACTCGCCGGCGCTGCTCGCGAATATTTCCCAGCTGAAAGTGCTGGTGAACGGCGAAGTCGCCGCGACGCTGCCGGTGCCGCACGAACAGGCCGGCATGCTGGTGGCGCGCGACGTCTCGATCGATCCGCGCTTCATCACCGAATTCAACCATCTGAACGTGCAGTTGATCGGTCATTACACGACCAGTTGCGAGGACCCGGCGAATTCGTCGCTGTGGGCCACCGTCAGCAATGCGAGTTCGCTCGATCTGACCTACGCGTCGCTCGCCAGCAAGCCGGATCTCGCCGCCCTGCCGCAGCCGTTCTTCGACCGCCGCGACGTGCGCCGTCTCGAGCTGCCCTTCGTGTTCCCGCAAAAACCCGGCGCCGCGACGCTCGAAGCGGGCGGCATCGTCGCATCCTGGTTCGGCGCGCTCGCCGGCTATCGCGGCGCGGTGTTTCCGGCGCAACTGGATAACGCGCCGCTGTCGGGCAACGCCGTCGTGTTCGCGACCGACGACCAGCGCCCGGCCGGCGTAACAATTCCTGCGATTTCCGGCCCGACGATCGCGGTGGTGGATCGCGAAGCGCCGGCGCGCGGCAAGCTGCTACTCGTGCTCGGCCGCACCGAGGCCGAACTGAAAACTGCCGCCAAAGCGCTCGGCATCGGCCAGAACACGCTCACCGGCCCGAGCGCGACGATCACGCAGTTGAATGAACTCATGCAGCGTGCGCCGTACGATGCGCCGAACTGGCTGCCGACTAACCGTCCGGTGCGTTTCGGCGAACTCACCGATCCGCGCGACCTGACGGTGTCCGGCTATGACGCCGACGCCGTGCGCGTGAATCTTCGCGTGCCGCCGGATCTGTTCATGTGGCACACCAAGGGCGCGCCGATCGATTTGCGCTACCGCTATACGGTGCGTCCGCTGCGGGACCGTTCGTCGCTGAACGTCAGCGTCAACGACGGCTTCGTGCAGGCGCTGCCGATTCCGGCCGAGTCGGCCTCGGTGTTCGAGTTGGGCCATTACTTCGAGCGCGTGTTGCCGGACAAGACTGCCGAAGCGCGTCGCACCGTGCATATTCCGCCGCTGCTGCTGACGCCGCGCGCGCAGGTGCGCCTGCATTTCTTCTACGACATTCCGAACACCGGCGAATGCCACGGCCGTCTGCTGGAAAACGTGGTCGGCGCCATCGATCCGAACTCGACTATCGACCTCTCGTCGTTCCCGCATTACATGGCGCTGCCCGATCTCGCGGCATTCGCCAATAGCGGCTTCCCGTTCACGCGGATGGCCGATCTCTCCGAGACCGCGGTGGTCTTGCCGAACGAGGCCGATTCGAGCGACTACAGCCTGTTTCTGCTGACCATGGGCCGCATGGGCGCATCGACGGGTTATCCGGTGAATGGCGTCACCGTCGGCACGGCCGACGACGTCGACAAGTACGCCAACAAGGACCTGCTGATTTTCGGCGCGCCGGGCAAGCAACCGCTGCTGCAACGCTGGGCCAAGTCGATGCCGTTCTCCAGCGACGGCGATTCGCGCACCTTCGCGCTCTCGGACGTGGTCTTCAAGCTCGAGGATTGGTGGCATGGCGAACGCGGCGTCGAACGCTCGCCGGCACGCGCCGACCTGACGCTCGTGAGCTCGAGCGGCGATGCGCTCCTGACCGGTTTCGAATCGCCGCTGCAGAAGAACCGCAGCGCCGTCGCGCTGGTGAGCGCGGCCGGCCAGTCGGACGCCGATCTGTCCGCCGCCCTGCTCGACGCCGACGTGCTGCAGGAAATTCAAGGCGCGATGGCCGTGGTCCACGGCCGCACCGTCACCATCACGTCGAACGGCGAAGCGTACTATGTCGGCCATTTGTCGCCGCAGGAGTATCTGCGCTGGGCGCTGTCGTCGCATCCGCTGTTGCTGATGCTGGGCGGCGTGCTCGCCGCGCTGATCATCGCCGGCCTGTTCTACCGGACGCTGCGCTCGATCGCCGCGCGCCGCCTAAAGGACTGATAGGACTGATATGCGGGTTCGAAACATCAAGACACACGTGGCGCTGACGCTCGGGCTTGGCTTTGGCCTTGCCCTTGCGGCGGCCACGTGCTTTGCCAATATCACCAAGGTGGCGCAGACCACTTCGGCACCCGGCCAAACGGGTCCGTGCAATACCGACTGGCCGGCGTACCGCATTTTCGTCGAGCACTTCGTGCAGGCCGACGGCCGCGTGATCGACTACTCCTCGCCGCAGTTGAAGACCACCTCCGAAGGTCAGTCATACGGCCTGTTCTTCGCGCTGGTCGCGAACGACCGCGCGACCTTCGACCGGCTCCTGAACTGGACCCGCACCAATCTCGCGGGCAATCAGTTCGATGCGCAAAACGTGCAGCTGCCGTCGTGGCTCTGGGGCAAGAAGCCGGATGGCTCGTTCGGCGTGCTCGATCCGAATTCCGCATCCGACTCCGACCTGTGGATCGCCTACGATCTGCTGCAAGCCGGCCGCCTGTGGCATGAGGCGAGTTATACGCAACTCGGCGAGGCGCTCGCCGCGCAGATCGCACGCCAGGAAATGACCACGCTGCCGGGTGTCGGCCCGATGCTGCTGCCCGGCCCGCAAGGCTTCAAGAATGGTGGCGTGACGCGCCTGAATCCGAGCTATCTGCCCTTGCCGGTGCTGCGCGCGCTCGCCAAAGACATGCCGAACGGCCCATGGGCCAAGCTCGCCGACAGCGCCTACAAGCTGATCAAGACGACGGCGCCGCAAGGTTTCGCGCCCGACTGGGCGGCGTGGCAGAACGGCCAGTTCGTAGTCGATCCGAAAGAAGGCGACACCGGCAGCTACGACGCGATCCGCGTCTATCTGTGGGCCGGACTCACCTCGCCCGCCGACCCGCTCGCCAAACCCTGGCTCGCGGCGCTCGGCGGCATGCGCGCGAAGGTTGCGCAAAGCGGCATTCCGCCCGAGAAGGTTTCGTCGACCACCGGTACGGCGAGCGGCGAAGGACCGTTGAGCTACTGGGGCGCGCTCGCGCCGTACTTCAAGGCGCTCAATGACGAGCGCGGCCTCGGTCTCGCGCGCACCCATCTCGCCGTGCTCGACACCAATGTGCCGGGCCGTGAACCTGTTTATTACGATCGTGTGCTGGGCTTGTTCGGCACCGGATTCATCGACGGCCACTATCGTTTCGACGAAGCCGGCCGTCTCGTGCCGAGTTGGAGAAATGCATGCGATTGAGCGCCCTCGCGTTTTCATTGCGGTTCGCGCTGAGCCTCACGGCCGTCTGCTGCGTGGCGACGGCTTCGCCTGACGCATTGGCGCAGGCGTCGAAAGACCCCTTGAACGTGCTGATCGATCAGGGCAAGTACTGGCAATCGCATCATCGCGGCGACCTCGCCGAGCAGGCGTGGCAGAAAGTGTTGCGCATCGATCCGAAGCAACCCGATGCGCTCTACGGCATGGGCATGGTGCTCGCCGACCGCAAGGACGGCGCCGGCGCGCAGCAATATCTGGCGCGTCTGAAAGCGGTCGCGCCGAACTATCCGAACCTGGACGAACTGGGCCGGCGCCTCGGCGAATCGAGTCTGCGTGACCAAACGGTCAACGATGCGCGGCGGCTCGCGCAAAGCGGTCAAAGCGCGAGCGCGGTAGAGGAGTATCAGCGCGCGTTGAACGGCAAGCCGGCCACACCCGCACTGCAACTCGAGTATTACCAGGCACTCTCCGCCACGCCGCAAGGCTGGGACCAGGCGCGCCGCGGCCTCGAACAGCTCGCACGCGATAACCCCGACGACCCGCGCTACGCCCTCGCCTACGCACAGCATCTGACGTATCGCGATACGACGCGCCGCGACGGTATCGCGCGGCTGCAGAAGCTTGCCGGCGACAGCACGGTCGGCGCGTCGGCGAAAAAGAGCTGGCGCCAGGCCTTGCTGTGGCTCGACGCACGGCCGTCGGACGCCGCAATGTACGAAGCGTATCTGCAAGGCGCAACCGACGACGCCGCGGTCAAGGCGCGCTTCGAGTCGATGGTTCAGCAGGACAAGGTGGCCCGCGATCGCGCCCAGGAAAATGCCGCCGTCGACGCCCGCGGCCGCACGATCGCCGACGGTTTCGCCGCGCTCGATCGCGGCGACCTCGGCACGGCACGCGCGAAGTTTTCGTCAGTACTGGCGAATAGTCCGAACGACACCGACGCGCTCGGCGGCATGGGTATCGCCGCGTTGAAGCAGGAAAAATTCGCCGAAGCTCGCAACTATCTGGAACGCGCGTCGCGCAACGGCAATCCGGCGCGCTGGAAAACCGCGCTCGATAGCGCGACCTACTGGACCTATACCAGCGACGCCATCGGCGCGCGCAGCAATGGCGAGTTCGCGAAGGCGAAGTCGCTGTTCGAACGCGCGATCGCGCTGAATCCGTCCGACGTCACCGCGCAGGTGCTGCTCGGCGAGATGCTGCTCACGAACGGCGACCCGGTCGGCGCCGAACAGGCCTACCGGATGGCGCTGCGCCGCCAGGCCGACAATCCCGATGCGATTCGCGGCCTCGTCGGTTCGCTCGCCGCGCAAGGCCGTGGCGACGAAGCGCTGCAATTCGCCAATCAATTGAACAGCGAACAACAATCGAAGGCCGGCGGCATCAACCGTCTGCGTGGCGAAGCACAGGCCGCGCAGGCACGCGCGGCCGAAGCGCGCGGCGATCTCGGCAGCGCGCGCAGCCTGTTCGAAGACGCGTTGCTGAACGATCCTGACGATCCCTGGCTGCGCCTCGACCTCGCGCGTATTTACGTGCGCCAGGGCGCGGTTGCGAATGCCCGCAGCATGATGGACGGATTGCTCGCCGCGCATCCCGACATGACTGACGCGCTGTATGCGAGTGCGTTGTTGTCGGCGGAAACGCAGGACTGGACGGCCGGTCTCGCGCAACTCGAACGGATTCCAGCCGCGCAGCGCACTGACGCGATGACCACCTTGCAGCATCGCCTGTGGGTGCATCAGCAGGCCGATCTCGCGACGCGGATGGCGCGCAACGGTCAGTCGCAACAAGCGCTGGCAACCTTGCACGCCGCCGAACCGGTTGCCGGCAACAATCCCGAACTGATCGGCGTGATCGCTGCCGCGTATCAGCAGGCGGGCGACCCGAATCGCGCGTTGGGCCTCGTGCGCAGCGCGATGAACGCGGCGCCTGGCAACACCGATTTGCTGCTGCAATACGCGGGTATTCTCTCCGCCACGCAGCAGGAAGCCGAACTCGGCATGGTGATGCGACGCCTCGCAGCGATGCAGTTGACGCCGCAGCAGCGCACGGATTTCGGCAATCTGAATCTGGGCATCGTCATCAAGCAATGCGACGCGGTGCGTCAGCGCGGCGATCTCGCCAGCGCCTACGACGTGATCGCGCCGTGGCTCGCGGCGATGCCCGACAATCCCGATCTGCAAGCCGCCCTCGGCCGCCTCTATTCGAGCGCCGGCGACGACCGCAACGCGCTCGCCAGTTACCGCGTCGCGTTGCAGCGCAAACCCGACGACCTGAACCTGCTGCAAGCGACGATCTCCGCGGCATCTGGCGCGAAACAGTTTAGCTATGCCGAATCGCTCGCCAATCAGGCGCTTGCAGCGGCGCCGAACGACCCCGGCGTGCTGGCGACGGTCGGCCGCATGTATCGCGCCGAAGGCAAGCTGTCGCTCGCGTCGACTTATCTGCAACGCTCGTTGATCGCGGCCAATACGCCGCTGATGGCCAACGGGCCGCGCGCCAATGCGGCGAGCAACGTGCCGCGTGGCTGGGAGGTCGCGATGCGCCGGATCGGCGCGACGCCGCTGCCGGGCACCAATCCTTTCGAAGGTAAAACCGCAACGATCTCGCCGACCGACGCCGACAACGCCGCGCTCGCAGGTGGCGGCTCCAATGCCGCGCGTGCATCGCTCCCGTACTCGCAGTCCTCCTTGCCGTCCCAGACCGTGCCGAACTATCCGCCGCCCTCGCAGCCCGCGCCGTACGTGGTGCCCTATACGGCGCCTGCTCAGCCGTATGCGCCGAACGCCGCGCCTACCGCCGTTCCCTATAACGCGCCACGTCCCGGCACCAACGCGGATGGCTACGGCCAGGAGACCAACGGGTCGAGCCAGTCCGGCGCGCCGTTGCAGCCATATCCGGGGCAAGGGCAGGCGCAGATGCAGCAGGCGCAGCAGCAGCAGCAGTACAACCCGGCGTATCCGCAGCAATCCGGTTACCCGCAACAAGGTGGATATCCACAACAGGCGCAATATCAGCAGCAGGCGCCCTATCCGCAGCAGCCGGACGGTTATGCGACCACGCCGTGGCCGATGTCGCCTGCGGCACGCGATGCGCAGGCCAATGCCGGTTCGATGCAGCAACCGCGTTATACGAATTCGGCCACGAGCACGAAACGCTCGACCAGCAAGAAGCAAAGCGCGTCGAAGAGCAACCGCAACGCGCAAGCCTATGCGCAGGCGCCGTATGGGCAGCAACAAGCTTATCCGCAGCAGCAACAGCCCTACTACGGCCAGCAGCCTTACCCGCAGCAACAACAGGGATACGCGCAGCAGGGTTACGCACAGCAGCCTTACCAACCGGTGCCGCCGCAACAGGCCTACGGTCAGCAGTCTTATCAGCCGTATCCGAATCAGGGCTCGGGGTATTACGCGCAGCAACAGCAGCCGTATATTCCGCAGCCGCCGACTGGTTACGCGCAGGCGTACTACCCGCAACAACCTGGCGCGAACGGTAACGGCGGCACTTACCCGCAACCGAACGTCGCCAACACGCAGACGCTCGGCGTGGCCGAAGAACTGGCGCAGGTCAATCGCGAGCAGTCGAGCACCGTGTCGGGCGGGGTCGTGTTCCGCAATCGCACGGGCGAGGACGGCCTGTCGACGTTGACCGATATCGAAGCGCCGGTTCAGGGGCGCATCAAGGCCGGCAACGGCCACATCGTCGTGACGGCGACGCCGGTAACGCTGGATGCCGGCACGGCCGCGGGCAGTGAATCGACGCTCGCGCGATTCGGCGCGGGACTCTCCAATAGCACGTCTGCTGCGGCGGCGGTGGCGGGCACCAACACCTATGGCAGCCAGACCGCCAGCGGCGTGGGCTTGTCAATCGGCTACGAAGGCCGCAGCTTCAACGGCGACGTTGGTGTGACACCGCTGGGTTTCCCCGAGAAGAACATCGTGGGCGGCTTGCAATACAACGGCGCCATTACCGACAAGGTGTCGTATTCGCTGGCCATCGCTCGCCGCGCGGTGACGGACAGCTTGCTGTCCTATGCTGGCGCGCGCGATTCGGGCTCCGGCCTCGAGTGGGGCGGCGTCACCTCCAACGGCGGCCTCGCCAGCCTTGCATGGGATGACGGCACCAACGGCCTGTATGTGAACGCCGCGTACCAGCACTACATGGGCTATCACGTCGCGAGCAATAACGCATACAAAGGTGGCGGCGGTGTCTACACGCGCGTTTACAAGGATGCCGATCAGACGCTCACTGTCGGTGTGAACACGACGCTGATGACCTATAACAGGAACCTCTCGTACTTCACTTATGGTCAGGGCGGGTACTTCAGTCCGCAGCAGTACATGATTCTGAATTTGCCGGTGGAGTGGACTGGGCGCAATGGTCAGTTTACTTATGACGTGAAGGGGTCGATCGGCGTGCAGCATTACCGGCAGGATGCATCGGATTACTTCCCGCTCGACGGCACGCTCCAGACCAATGCGGCGGCGGAAGCCAAGACCCTCGGTTCGGGGTTGGATAGTGGTGCGCAGTATCCGGGGCAGAGTAAGACTGGGGTTTCTTATTCGCTTAGCGCTGTGGGGGAGTATCAACTGGCGCCGCAGTTGGCGTTTGGGGCTACCGCTTCGCTCGGCAATGCTTATGAGTATCGCGAGTGGCTCGCGGCTGTTTATTTGAGGTATAGCTTTAGTAAGCAGACTGGGTTGCAGCCGTTTCCGCCTACGCCGGTCAGTTCGCCTTATTTGTCTTTGTCTAACTAGCTGGGGGTTTTTGCCTGCGCGGCGCTTTTTGGCCGTGTTCCTGGGGCTTTGGCCTTTCCTTGTTTTGTTGGTGGTCTATTAGCGTTCCCCCTGTGCGGGGGGGCACCTACTTTTCTTTGCCGCCGCAAAGAAAAGTAGGCAAAAGAAAGCGGCTAGAAACCCCTGCTAAGCGGGTCCCGCAGCTCGCTCACGGTAGTGGTGCATCTGGAATCTGTGTTCGTGCCCATGCATAGGCTTGTGACAAGGGCGTCATACTTCCGGCGGCGCTGCGCGCGCCGAAGAGCCGCTCATAAAACCACTCACTACGTTTTGACGCCTACGCCTCGCCAACAGGTCGTGGCTCGTCCTTGCATTGCCACCGTAGCCGTGACCGTGATTGCGGGGCACCGACAAACATTTGAAGTGGGGGTTTCCGGAGTGAGTGCAGGGCGCGTCGCCGAGGCGAAGCCGACGGCCCCCACTGCGCGCAACCGAAGCCGGTGGTTTCCCATGCAGACCCGTCCGCGACGCACGCAGTGCGGAGTGGGAGCTGATGACTCCTTTGTCACTAACGCCGAATGTGAGAGAACACGGATTCCAGATGCACCACTACCCGTAGCAGACCGCGGTGCCCGCTTAGCAGGGGCTTCTAGCCGCTTTCTTTGCTTATCTTTCTTTGCGGCGGCAAAGAAAGTAAGTGCCGCCCCGCACAGGGGCAACACTAATAGACCACTAACAAATCAAGGAAAGGCACCAAAGCCAGAACAAGGAAAGCCCAAAGCCCCAGGACCACGGCCAATGCCGCCGCAAAAGGCAAAAACCAGTCACTTAATGCCCCCCTCAGTGGCATACCGTCGACAATGCTCCAAATACCCCACAGCATGACTACTAACCAACTCTAAAATACTTTTCCAAAGCCACCCCGGCGCATCGAGGGTTTTCGACCGATTCCTCCGCAACTCCGCAAGCCAGGCCGCGCGCTCAAGCGCATCCATTTGCCTCGCATGCGCCTTCCCCACCACCAACGCAAGAAAGCGCGCAGCTTTCATCGCCTCGTCCTGAGTCAACTGCTCAATCGTCAACTTCATATCCTGCGGCAGCAGCTCCCGTATAACAACAGCGCGATCCGATAACCGCGCCGCCCGCATCCGCTCGCCCAGCGAGGGCGACAAATGCCGTGCCCCCTCCACCACCCGCTCGGCGTTATCCCGCGGCATGCGCACTCGGGGATAACGCGGCGCGGCTGCCTGCGCGGCTTCCTTGATGTCGATCAGGCACAGGTCGTCGCCATCCACCGCGGCGCCGTCGATGTCCAGCAACACCGCATACCGCAACCGCCCCAGCGAACTGCACCCCTTCACCCAGTACGCCGCGTCGAGCACCTCGACATCGGCGTCGTCACCGCCGCCACGCAACACCGTCGCGAGCCGCGCCAGCGAACCCTTCTCGAACAGCGCCTCGATCTCGCGCCGCTCGCTCTTCGCCAGCGGCCAGAAGCGCGGGCCAAGTGGAATGGTCGGCTCGAGATCCTCAATCCGCTCTTCCGCCAGATGACGCCACGACCGGCGCACCGCCTCCTTCATCACCACCCTCACCGCCTCCGGCTTCTCGGCATGAATATCGGCATCGCCGGCCGCCTCGTCGAAGGCGCGCTCGTAACCGTCCGCCAACGCTTCCATCATGTGCACCGTAGTCAGTCCAGGCAGGTTCGAACCGCGCGCGGCCGTCGCCAGCGACAGCCCAAGGCGGATCAGGTCGTGCGCAGGATTGCCAATCACCGTCTGGTCAAGGTCGCGAATCAGGATCTCGACACGCCCTTCTGCATCGGCGACCGGTCCGAGATTGCCGGTGTGGCAATCGCCGCAGATCCAGATCGCCGGACCTTCAGGCAAGGTGTGGCTCTCCATCCCGTCGAGCCATTCGTAGAACTTGCTCGTGTTGCCGCGCACATAGGCGTGCGCCGAACGCGCCATTCTGGCGTTACGGCGCGTGGTCAATATCGCCTGCCGTACGTCCGGCTTGGGCAGCTTGTTTCGTGTGATGTTTTTCCTTGCCATCGTGTGGTCCGCGTTTATAGAAGTTCGAATCCGGCATGGCGCTCAACCCCCACCATGCGCCCGTTGGCATAAGCGAAGAAGAGCGGGCAGCACGAAACACGCCTGATGCCCTAAGCGCACCATTCACGCCGCACTAAAGCCTAGACATCCAGTCAAAAACCGGCGACACGTGCGCTTCTTTCCGGATCACGCGCACTGACTCGATCAACGCAGGTAAAAGTTGCGAGGCGGTTCGCGCCGATTGTTCGGCTAAACCCGCAGAGCCCCTTCTGTTATGTCATCAGGCGAGCGTTGTAGCCTACAATTATTGCTGCCGCGTGGCCGCTTCGCGCCCGCTGTGCACGGCAGAAGATTCATCCCGCCTCCTGCTGAACATTCACGCGCGCCATGAGCGCCGGCAGAGTGGGGACACATTCATTGACGTGACCTCTGTGGAGCGCAGCAATGCCATTCCCGGCACAAGACCATGGTTGCCCCGGCTGGAACGGGGAAATGGCGCGACGCATCAGCGAATTCGACTGGGCCGCCACCGACCTCGGTGCGATAGAAAACTGGCAGCGCAGTCTGACCGCCACCGTTCAGATGCTGCTCGCCTCGCCCGTGCCCCTCGTGCTTCTGTGGGGCAAACCCGGTTACATGATCTACAACGACGCCTACGCGATATTCGCGGGCGGACGGCATCCGTATCTGCTCGGCTGTCCGGTCGAACACGGCTGGCCGGAAGTCGCCGATTTCAACCGTCACGTGATGACGACGTGTCTCGCTGGCGGCACCCTGTCGTATCGCGACAAGGAGCTCGTTCTGCTGCGCGACGGTAAGCCCGAAGAGGTCTGGATGGACCTTTACTACAGCCCCGTTGCCGACGACAGCGGCGCACCCGCGGGCGTCCTCGCGATGGTCGTCGAAACCACCACGCGCGTACTCACCGAACGCTGGCGGCAACATGCCGAGGCTGAGCTGCGCGAAACCAACGAACGGCTGCAACTCGCGCTCAATACCGGCGCGGTGCTCGGCACATGGGTGCTCGATGCACGCACCGGCACCGTCACCGGCGACGAACGTTTCGCGCGTACCTTTGCATTTCCGTTGGAACAGGCCGCGAAAGGCCTTGAACGCAACGCCGCGACACAAGTGATCCATCCTGACGACCAACCGCTCAACGACCGCCTGACGGCCGAAGCGATCCGCACCGGCAAGCCGTTTCGCGCCGAATACCGGATTCGCCGCCCCGATGGCGAGTACATGTGGGTGCAGGCAAACGGCCAGTGCGAGTTCGACGAACAGGGGGAGCCGACGCGCTTTCCCGGCGTGCTGATCGACATCCATGAACGCAAGATCGCAGAACAATCGCTGCGCCAGTTGACCGAAACGCTCGAACAACGCGTTGCCGATGAAGTCGCGGCACGGGCAATCGCCGAAGAACAGTTGCGCCAGGCCCAGAAGATGGAAGCGATCGGCAGCCTCACAGGCGGCGTCGCGCACGACTTCAACAATGTCCTGCAAGTGATCAACGGCAACCTGCAGATGCTCGTCGCCGATGCCGGTGAGAGTCCGACCACGCTGCGGCGTTTGTCCGCTGCGACGGATGCCGTCAAACGCGGCGCGAAACTGGCCGCGCATCTGCTCGCCTTCGCGCGCCGCCAGCCGCTCTCGCCTACCGTGCTGAATCCGCGCCGCCTGCTTGCCGGCATGAGCGAGATGCTGCATCGCGCGCTCGGCGAGACCGTCAAGATCGAAACGGTGTTGAGCGACGACCTGTGGAATGTGCAGGCCGATCGCAATCAACTCGAAAACGCCCTGCTCAATCTTGCAATCAATGCGCGCGACGCGATGCAAGCCGACGGCACGCTCACCGTGCGCGCGACGAACCGCGTGCTGGACCCTGCGTTTTGCCGCGGCAAACCGGAACTCTCGCCGGGCGAGTACGTGGTGTTCTCGGTAAACGACACGGGCACCGGCATGAAACCCGAGATCCTGGAGCGCGTGTTCGAACCGTTCTTCACGACCAAGCCCGACGGCCACGGCACGGGCCTCGGCTTAAGCATGGTGTTCGGCTTCGTCAGGCAAAGCGGCGGCCATACGGTGATCGACAGCGAAGTGGGCCGCGGCACCACCGTCTCGCTGTTTTTCCCGCGCTGCTGCGAGCCGGAAACAGTCGAAGCCGTCGATCAGACTTCGGCGCCGGTGGGCGGCGGCGAAACGATTCTGGTGGTCGAAGACGATGCGGATGTGCGCCTGACCGCCGTCGAAATGCTCGCGCAACTCGGCTATAAAGTGCTGACTGCATCGAGTGGCGACGCGGCGCTCGAATTCATCGACAGCGACGTGCCGATCGATCTGCTGTTTACCGATGTCGTGATGCCCGGCCAGGTGAAAAGCGTGGAACTGGCGCAGCGTGCTGCGGCGCGCTCGCCCATGGTGCCGACGCTCTTCACCTCGGGCTATACGCGCGACGAGATCGTCCATCACGGCAAGCTCGACGCCGGCATCACGTTGCTGTCCAAGCCTTATAGACGTGACGATCTCGCGCGCAAGGTGCGCAGCGTGTTGCGCGGCGCCGGCGTCGCCAGCGTGAGCGAGGGGCAGATTTCACCCTGCGTGCCGCGTACGGTCTACGATCCTGCCGGTGCAACTGAAGCGTCCAACCCGCGCGAAAGCCTGCACGCGCCTGCCCCTTCGGGTGAAAAACCGCTCGCCCACACCCCGGCGAATTCGCTAGCGGATCGCCTGGCAAATCCGTCGTTGCACCAACCTGGCACGCCGGCTCGCGTGCTGCTGGTCGAAGACGACGCCGATTCGCGCGACGCACTCTGCGATCTGCTCGGCGCGCTGGGGCTAGACTGCACCGCGGTCGGAAGCGCCGAAGAAGCGCTGCCGCTCGTGCCCCTGCAACGTTTCGACGTCCTGTTCACGGACCTGACCTTGCCCGGCATGTCCGGCGACAACCTCGCGCGCGCGGTGCTGGGTCAGCAGCCGGACATCCGCGTGTTGCTGGTATCGGGTTATGGGGAGAACGCCGATATCGGCGACACCATTCCAGGCGCACGGATGCTCGGCAAGCCGCTCGATATCTCGCAGCTGCGGCGCGAACTCGCGGAGTGGCTCGATCACACGGAGGCGGCTTCCTAGGCTCGCCCGTGCGCGGCAACCACCACGTTGACTCCGATGGACATCCTCTGCGGCACCGCAGGCTGGACCGACAAAACGCTGATCGCCTGCAAGCGGTTTTACCCACCCGGCAGCAGCAGCGCTGAAGCCCGGCTGCGCTTTTACGCATCGCAGTTTCCGTTGGTCGAAGTCGATTCGGCCTACTATGCGATGCCGTCGGCAAGCAACGCGCAGTTGTGGACCGAACGCACGCCGGAAGACTTCACGTTCAACTTCAAGGCGTTCCGGCTGTTTACCGGGCATCAGACTTCGCCCGACGTTTTGCCGAAAGACATTGCAATGGCGCTGCCGGAAGGCATCACGGGTCCGCGCAAGAAAAACGTCTACTACCGCGACATGCCTGCCGAGATCCTCGATGAACTGTGGCGGCGCTATCTGGAAGCACTGGAACCGTTGCGCGCAAGCGGCCGGCTCGGCGCGGTGCTGTTCCAGTTCGCGCCGTGGATCACCCGCGCGCCGGATGGTCTCGCGCTCGTGGAAGAATGCCGGGCGCGCATGGCGGGCTACATGATGGCCGCCGAGTTTCGCAATCAGTCCTGGTTCGACGATCAGCACGCGCCATGGACGCTCGACTTTCTGCGCGAGCGCAGCCTCGTCCACGTGATCGTCGACGCACCGCCTGATGTGACGAACCGCGTGCACACCGTATGGGAAGCAACCCATCCTCAACTCGCGATGGTGCGTCTGCACGGCCGCAATACGCAGGCATGGAGCGCAACGGGCGCGGCAAGCGCGGCCGATCGCTTCGACTACGACTACAGCGACGACGAGCTGACCGGACTGGCCCCCTCGATCCGCGCAATCGCGACGCGGGCCGGCCGTACCCACGTCATCTTCAATAACTGTTTCGAGGACCAGGGGCAGCGCAACGCGCGGACGCTAATGAGCATCCTGAGGGCGGACGCGAAGCCGCTTTGAGCCAGTCGTCGGTTCGACCAGGCATCGGGCAGCGCCACGCTTCGCAACTTGTCGGGAAAGTCTCAGTCCGCCTTTACCGCATCGAGAAACGTCCGCAGTTCGCGCTGCATAGCCGGTGCATCCAGAACGACACTTCCGCCATGTCCGGCGAATACGCCACTAAAGCTTTCGTGAACGAGCCGCTCGAGGGAGCGAAGCTGGGTGGGCCAGTCGTACCAGCAAAAGTCGCGAAACGCATGCAAAGCGCGCTTTTCGAAATCCCAACTCAGTGAGTCTCCGGAGAAAAGCGCTTGGTTGACGAGGAACATAACACTTCCCCGTGTATGCCCCGCCACCGGAATGACCCGAACGCCCGGCAACATCTCATGCGCCTGATCACCTGTGACGAAGTCAGTGACCAACGGAGCCCCATCGGCGTCGTTTGCATGGATCCAGACGCGGGCGCCAAAGCGCTTCGCATAGAGGCCCGCGTCCGCGACATCGTCGCGGTGGGTCAGCAGGATGTGATCCAATCCTCCGGCTTCCGCGATCCAGCGCTCGAGGTGGCCGGACCAGCGCGGCCCGTCGATCATCAGACGCAGGCCGCCTGCAAGCGTGAAGTAGCTGTGAGCGCCGTACGAAGAGCGGGCGTTATATCCGAGCCGCCACACGCCGGGCGCCATGACTTGCGGGAAGAGGCCTGCCGGCATCTTCAAACCTTTTGGCGCCCGAACGGCTGCCGCCGGACAGAGAAGCACGCCTCGCCACGCATCTTCTGTTTCCTGTTCGCTGGCAGGCTGGTGAGCAAACGCCGAAGCACCGTTTCGCTCGATGAACAGATTGGGAGCGGCCGTTCGAACCGCGCCGCAGTTGAAGCACGCTGCACTTACGTGCCAATGATCATCGACATCATCTTTGTCCTCCGCCATAGCGCGCTCCTGGCTGATATTGGGCAGACGGTTCAAAGATAGCATCTTTGCCCGATTGAGAATTGCGGGGCGTTTAGTTGGCCCTCGCGATGACACGGCCGACCTTCATCAGCCGGCCGGTTGCTGGCCAGTGAAAACCGCCAATTGCGCGGCGAAAGCACGTTTGTAGGTGGGCCGCGCTTCACCGTGGGCAACATAGGCGGAGAGGTTCGGATATTCGTCCAGCAGCCCCGATGCTTTCAACCTGAGTAGTACGGACACCATAAGCAGGTCGCCCGCGCTGAACGCACCATCGAGCCAGTCGGCGTTGCCAAGGCGATTGGAAAGCTCGCCCAGCCGGTCACGGATGCGATCCTTGACGAGCGGCAGGCGCTCGTCGTACCAGCTCTTGTCTCCCTCCAGGAATTTAGCGGTTTGGAGATCGAGGATCGGCGGCTCAACCGTGTTGAGCGCGGCAAACATCCATGCGATCGCGCGTGCGCGGGCATCCGCATCGTCAGGTAGCAGGCCTGCGTGGCGCTCTGCGATATGAAACACGATCGCCCCCGACTCGAACAGGACCAGCGCGCCTTCTTCATAGGTCGGGATCTGCCCAAAAGGATGAAGCGCGCGATGCGCGGGTTCCTTCATCGCATCGAATGAAACAAGACGAACCTCGTAAGCCTGGCCGACTTCTTCAAGCGCCCAGCGAATACGCGTGTCACGCGCCAGTCCGCTGCCACGATCGGGCGAGCGCTCAAAAGCGGTGATAACGGGGGTCAGTGGAAGGGGCACGGTGATTTCTCCTTTGCTGGATATCTCGTTGAGTGCCGGATATGCAATTCCGGCGCTCACCTACTCGACGTTTGAGATAGGGCTAAATCGACATTGCGAGAACGCGTCATCCCGCTGCGTGGCTCGCCGCGAGCGGCATCTTTATTGCTACCCCAGAAGTGCTGTTAAGAGAACGATATGCAGGCTGGCGCTACGTCCGCCACATAGGGCAACCGCCCGTTCAATCTGTGGGGAGGCGCTATGCAGGGAAGCAAAGACACGGTACGTGCTGTAATTCTTGCCACGATGATGTCGCTATTGACAGCATGCGGCGGCGGTGGAGGCGGAGGCAGCTCGAGTAATGGCAGTGGCACAGCCACGCCGCCGGGCGGCGTCAAATTGCAAGTAGTCTCATTCGGCGACAGCCTGTCGGACGTCGGGACCTATGCGCCGCTCGCGAGCGCGGTGGGTGGCGGGCGTTTCACCACCAATCCGGGCCAGGTCTGGACCCAGAACGTCGCGCAATATTACGGCGGCACGCTAAGCGCCGCATTTACGATCGACATCACGCATAAGCTGAGTGCGCAAAACGGTCTCGGCTATGCCGAGGGCGGCTCCACCGTGGCGACGCCGGCAAACCAGAACGACTTTCTTACGAACGTGATCGGCAATGTCGAAATGCCGGTCAATCAGCAGGTTTCGAGCTATCTGGCCACGCACGGGAGTTTCAATTCCGGTCAACTGGTTCTGGTTTGGGCCGGCGCGAACGACGTGCTTCGCGCCGGTTCGCTGCCGGCGGCGGCGCCGACGGTACAAACGGCGGCAACCACCCTCGCTCAGCTTGTCGGGCAGATCGTTCAGAACGGCGCCACGCATGTGGTGGTGATCAATGTTCCGAATGTCGGTCTGTCGCCCAAAGGCCTCGCCGCGGCCGACGGCGGGGCCAATCTGACCCAACTATCGCAACTCTTCAACCAGGACCTGAACGCTGCCTTGCAGGCCGATGGCCTGCAAGGCAAGGTCATCCAGATCGATTCCTATACATGGGTAGACCAGATCATTGCGAACTTTCAGGCTAATGGCTTCGTCGTGGCAAATACCGGTCAGGCCTGCGACCCCAAGAAAACGCCGGATGACACGGCATTGCTGTGCTCACCGGCGACCTATGTGACGGCCAATGCCGATCAGACGTACATGTTCGCCGACGATCTTCATCCGACGACGCATCTGCATGCGCTATTCGCCCAGTTCGTCGAACAGCAGATCGCCAGCAGCGGTCTGGGTCACTGAGCCTTCAGAACGATGACGACTTGCCGACGTAAGGCTTTCCCGATAAATTCCGGCGACTTGCGCTTCGTCTGGCGTGTGATACGTTAGTGTTAGGGATGTTCGTGTAGGTGCGCGGCACGAACGACCCCTGGTATGATGCCAATCGAGCGCCGGCCGGCGTTCGATTCGGCACCACGTTTCGCCGCAGCGTTTGTCATTGCATTTCCAGCCACGAGAACCATCATGCCCGCCCAACACGACGAAGTCCCCACTACCAGCACCACGCCGGGCAAGGCTAAGCGCAAGGATCTGTCCATGGTGGCGCGCAATCTTATGATGGTTGCGATCGGCGTCATCGTCTTCGCGATCGTTGCGACTGTCGTGCTCTACGGTCCGATTACTTACGGCGACGAGATTCCCAACTTCGGCATCATCCTCATGCTGACCGTGCCGGTCATTGCGGGCGTGGCCTTCCGGGTGGGACTGGATGCGTGGCTGGACCGGGAATGAGTGGCAACACCACCCACACTTCTAACCCGCCGCCCTCGCGCGCATGAAACTGCAGGCTGCCGCCGTGCAGCCGCGCGATCCGTTCGACAATCGCCAGCCCCAGCCCGGTGCCGCCGCTATGCGCGCGAGCATTGCGGCCACGCTGAAACGGCGCTTTCAGTTGCTCCAACTCCTCCGCTGAAAGACCTTTGCCGCGATCGCCCACCGCGACATACACGGCTTCACCTGTGGCCCAACTGCGCACGGAGAACCCGGTGCCGCCATAGACGATCGCGTTCTGCATCAGGTTCATCAGAAGCCGCATCATGCTGATCGGCCGGTAGGGAATCGCAGGCAGAACCGCGAGCGACAGCTCAAACTCATGGCCCAGCCCGGCGAAATCGCCGGCAAGTCGCTCGACCAATGCATTGAGATCGCCGGGCTCCGCCGCTTCACGCTCGCCACTGCCGGCGTAATCCATGAACTGCTGCAAGATCGTCTCGATCTGGTCCAGATATCCCTCGGCGGCGACCACGAAGCTGCTGTCGCTGCCGTCGGGCATCGCCATGGCCATCGAAAGCCGCAACTTGGTGAGCGGCGTGCGGATGTCGTGCGAGATGCCCGCCAGCATCAGCGCGCGCGTCGCCTCGGCCTGCTGCAGCGCATGCGTCATCTGATTGAACGCGCTGCTCACCGTGGCGATCTCGATGGGACCGTCGGTCGACAACGGCGCGGGCGTTTCGCCGGCACTCACGCGGCGCGCCGCCTGCGTCAACGCCTGGAGCGGCTGGTTGAGGTGGCGCTGGATCACGTAGCCGGTCAGCGCCGCCAGCGCGCCCAAACCGAGCGACAACAGAATCGCGGCGTCGAGTCCGTTGCCTTGCGCGTCCTCGGGAATCGGCAGCGCGATCCAGTACGGCGTGCGCGGCGCATCGGCCGGCGCATGCATGCGAATCCACAAGCGTTGACCACCTTCGGACTGCCAGAGCGCGGGCATATCGGCGGGCAGATGCTCGCGCAAGCTGTCGAGAAATACGTTGCGCTGATACGTGCGATAAGCGCGCGTCAGACTAGGCGGTGGTTCAAGGGCGGCATCGGCGGGTAGTTCCGTGCGAGCGTCGAGGCGTGCCGTCAACTGGGCGCGCGCGCCCGGCGGCGTGGCTTGAAGCAGGCTATCGAGCGTTGTCACGTATGTGGCGAACACCGTGGCCGCCCGTTCGACGCGGGGCCGCTGTACATAGTGCAGCAACACCGCAAGCGCGCAGAGCTGGCTTAGCATCACCAGCACGATCAGCAAGAGGATATTGCGCGCCAGCAGCGTTTTAGGCAGCACCCTCTGCAGCCACGCGCGCGTCATGAGTCGACGTCCGCGACCAGCATGTAGCCGACACCCCACACGGTCTTGATGAAGCGCGGCTTCGACGGGTCGTCCTCGATAATTTGCCTGAGCCGCAGCACCTGCACGTCGATGCTGCGATCGAGCGCATCGTGATCACGCCCACGGGCGCGCGCCAGCAGATTGTCACGGCTCACGGGGCGGTTCGGCGACGAGGCCAACGCGACCAGCAACAACATCTGCGCCGAATGGATCTCCAGCAACTCACCGGTACGCGACAACTGCTGCTTGCCGACATCGAGACTGAAATCGCCGAAACGTACGCTCTGCGAAGTCACGGTGACATCGCCCGAGGCGATCTTCTGGCGGCGCAACAGCGCATTGATCCGCGCCACCAGTTCACGCGGCAGGAAGGGTTTGGCGAGGTAGTCGTCGGCGCCGGTTTCGAGGCCGAGCACCCTGTCGAGCGGATCGCCCTTCGCGGTCAGCATCAGGATCGGCAGCGTCTGCCCTTGCTCGCGCAACCGGGCGCAGATGGCAAGCCCGTCCTCTTCGCCGATCATCAGATCAAGCACCAGCAGATCGAACGGCTCACGCTCGAGATAGCGGTCGAGCCGCTTGCCGTCCTCCGCGATCCGGACATCGAAGCCATGCCCGCGCAGAAAACGCTGCAGCATGTTGCGCAGTTCGGCTTCGTCGTCGAGCACGATGATTTTGGCGGGGCGTTCCATACGAAAGCTCCTCGGTTTAAGCGTCGGGCGGTGCATGCCGCGCCGCGTGCCGTTCGGCCTGGCGCTGCAACAGCACGTAGAACGACGGAATGAACAGCACGGCAATGCACGTTGAAGCGAGCATCCCCGAAAATACAGCAATCCCGAGCGAACGGCGTGCGCTCGCACTCGCGCCGGTGGCGATCACGAGCGGCACCACGCCGAGAATAAACGCGAACGAGGTCATCATGATCGGCCGGAACCGCAAGCGTGCCGCTTCCACCGCGGCCTCGGCAACGCCCACGCCCTGCGCGCGCAGATGCCGCGCGAACTCGACGATCAGAATCGCGTTCTTCGCCGACAGCGCAATCAGCAAAACGAGGCCGATCTGAGTGTAGAGGTTATTAGCGGCGCCGAGTGCGGCAAGCGTACCGGCTGTGCCGAGCAACGCCAGCGGCACGGCGAGCACGACCGCCACCGGCAGCAACCAGCTTTCGTATTGCGCGGCCAGCACGCAGAACACCAGCAATACGCCCACGGCAAACACCCAATAGGCCGAATTACCAACTAGTTTCTCCTGATACGACATCGCGGTCCATTCGTAACCGATACCCGCAGGCAGCACACGTGTGGCTTCCTGTTCGAACGCGGCGATCGCCTGACCGGTGCTATAGCCGTTCGCCGGATTGCCATTGATGGCCGCGGCCGGCGCGAGGTTATACAGCGTCGCCACGGCCGGGCCGACGCTCGTATGGGCATCGATGAAGGTGCCCAGCTCCACCATATGGCCGCTATTGCTGCGAATCTGCAAGCGGCGAATGTCGTCGGTTTCGCGGCGAAACGCGCCGTCGGCCTGCACGAACACGGGGAACGTGTGGTTGAACGTCGTGAACTGGTTCACATAGCTCGAGCCGACGTAATCCTGCAGCAGGTCGAACACATTGCCGACCGGCACCTGCAGCGACTCGGCCCTGGCGCGATCGAGCGTGAGTTCGACGGTCGGCACCGACGCGCGAAACGGGCTGAACACGCGCTGCAGTTCAGGCCGCTTCGAGACGCTGGCGATCAGCGCGTCGGTGGCATCCTGCAAGCGCTGATAGTTCTGCGAGCCGTCCGTGAGCATTACCTGCATCTGCACGCCGCCGCTATTGCCGAGGCCCTGGATCGGCGGCGGCACGATCACAACGGAGCGCACGTCGGGCAGTTTCGCGAGTTCGCTATTCATGCGCAAATACAGCGAGCGCAGGTCCTCGCCTTTGCCGCGCTTGCTCCAGTCGTCGAGCGTGACGTAGATCAGCGCGGAATTCGGCAGCGACGCGTTGTTATCAAGCGGAGAGATGCCACCGATCGACACCACATGGCTCACGCCAGGAATCGCACCGATGCGCTTCTCTATCTGCGTACTCGCCTCGCGGGTGCGGCCGAGCGAAGCGGCATCGGCCAGTTGCGCGGCGATCAGGATATAGCCCTGATCTTCGAGCGGAATGAAGCTGGTGGGCACGCGCGTCAGCAGAAACGCAGACGCCGCGCCGAGCACCAACGCGATGCCGAGCGCGAGGCCACAGCGCTGCACGAACCACGACACGATGCGCACATAGCCCTTTTCGACACGGGCGTACCCCTTGTCGAACACGCGATACACGATGTTCGGCTTGCCGGGCCGCGCGTGCCGCAGCCAGCGCACGCTTTGCACCGGCTTGAGCGTCACCGCGTTGATCGCGCTGATGATGGTCGTTGCGACGACAACCAGCGCGAATTGCCGGTACATCTGGCCCGTGACGCCACCGAGAAACGCCGATGGCAGAAACACTGAGATCAGCACCAGCGTGATGCCGATGATGGGTCCGAGCAACTCGTGCATTGCGTCGATGGCGGCCTGCTTTGGCGTCTTGCCCTGCTCGATATGCTGCGTAATCCCTTCGACCACTACGATCGCGTCGTCCACCACAATGCCGATTGCCAGCACGATCGCGAACAGCGTCAGCAGGTTGATCGAGAAGCCGAGCATGTAGATCGCGCCGAACGTGCCGATGATCGTCACCGGAATTGTCGTGGCGGGCACGAGCATCGCGCGCCAGTTCTGCAGGAACAGCAGGATCACCGCGAGCACCAACAACGCGGCCTCGAATAGCGTCTTGTACACGTCGATCACGGATTGCCGCACGAAGGTCGTCGTATCGAACGGCAATTGATAGCTGACGCCCTTCGGCATGTCCTTGGCCAGGCGCGCCATGGTTGCTTTCACCGCATTGCCGACTTCCAGTGCGTTGGCTTCCGGCAGTTGATAGATGGCAATGCCCGCAGCCGGTTTGCCGTCGAGATTGAAGAACTGCCCATAGCTCGACGAACCGAGTTCAGTGTGACCCACATCGCGAATGCGCACGAAGTGGCCACCGTCGTTCGGATCGGCTTTAACGATGATGTCGTCGAACTCGTGCGGATCGGACAGCGCGCCCTGCATCGTCACTGTGAGCTGGAACGCCTGGCCGCCCGCGTTCGGCTCCGAACCGAGCTGGCCGGCGCTCACGTCCTTGCTTTGGCTCTGGATCGCCTGCATCACGTCGGCGGCCGTCAGACCGCGCTCGCTCAGCTTCTGCGGATCGAGCCACACGCGCATGCTGTACTGCCCCGTGCCGAACACGGTGACGTCGCCGACACCCGGCAAACGCGCGAGCGTGTCGCGCAGATAGATCACCGCGTAGTTGCTCAGAAACAGCGAATCGTATTTCGGATCAGGCGACTGCAGCGTGTACAACTGCAGGATCGCCGTGGAGCGTTTGCGCACGGTCACGCCCTGCTGCTGCACCGCTTGCGGCAATTGCGCGGTGGCGGCCGACACGCGGTTTTGCACCAGCACCTGCGCTTTATCGACATCCGTGCCGACGGCGAAAGTGACCGTGAGCGTGTAGGTGCCATCGTTCGTGCTGGTCGATTGCATGTACAGCGCGTTTTCCACGCCATTGACCTGCGTTTCGATCGGTAAGGCCACACGGTCGATCACAGTCGCGGCGCTCGCACCCGGAAAGCGTGCGACGACCTGCACGGTCGGCGGCGTGATCGGCGGATATTGCGCGATCGGCAGGTTAATCAGCGCGACCGCGCCGAGCAGCATCACGATCAACGCGATCACATTGGCAAGAACCGGCCGCTCAACGAAGAAACGGATCATGACTGACCCTGCGCCGCAGCGGCGACCACCTGCACCTTGGCGCCGGGCGCGACAGCCAGCGCACCGCCGGTCACGACCTGATCGTTCGCGGTGAGCCCCGAGGTGACCGCCCGCTGCGAACCGTACAAACCACCCGTGACAACCGCGCGTTTTTCGATCACGCCCGCGCCGTTCACGATCAGCACCGATGCGCCTGCCTGATCGCGCAGCAATGCCGTGTCCGGCACCAGCAGCACGTTGTGCGGCGCGCCCGCAGGAATGTGCACTTCAACCGACATGCCGGGAATCAGATGCGCATCCCGATTGACGATATCGGCGCGCAGCTTGACCGCCCCGCTGCTCGGATCGACGCGTGTGTCGACAAATTCGAGCGCGGCGTCCTCACCTTGCCCCTGGCCCGCGGCCGCGCCGGGCACATTGACGCGCACCGTGCGGGGTGGCTGCGTGAAGAGCCCGATGCGGTTGGCGTCGCGCTCGTTGAGCGTGAAATTCACATACACCGGCTGGATGTGATCCAACGTGGCGAGCTTGGTGGAGTCGGACGCACCCACCAGATTGCCGACGTCGAATGCACGTGCGCCGATGCGGCCCGCAAACGGCGCACGTATTTCAGTGTAGGCGAGATTGATACGCGACATGTCGCGTTTGGCGAGCGCCTGGTCGCGGGTGGTCTGAGCCTTTTGCAACGTCGATTCGGAGGTCGCGTTATCGGACGTGAGTTGCTTTTGCCGGACCAGTTCCTGGTCGGCATTGTCGAGCGCGGCCTGATCGTAAGTCAGTTGCGCGCGATACGTATCCGGCTCGATGCGAAACAGCACCTGCCCTTGCTTGACGTAAGCACCATCGGCAAAGCCGATTTCCTTCAGCACACCCTGCACGCGCGCGATTAGCGTGACGGTCGCCGAGGGCGCGACGGTGCCGCTCAGATCGAGTTGTTCGCGCACCTCGCGCGGCACCGGCCGCATCACGCTGACTTGCGGCAGGGACGCGGCTTGCGACGATTGTGCGGCGGGCGCGCTGCCGTCGCGGCACGCGGCCAGCGCCATTGCCGCTGCCAGCACGATGCAAAACCTCGCTCCCAGGTGCGTGTTCGCCACGCTACGCTGTGCCCCGCTCCCGTTTTTCATGTTCTTATTTCCCATTCTCGAGCTGGCCTCCACTGGCGCGCGCCAGCGCGGAATTCGCCGGCGGGTTCAGTAAGCGCCCCCAGTCCGTGCGCTGCGCCATCTGTTCGGCGATCTGTTCGCTCACCACCTGCTGCCCCTCTGCCACTTCCCAGCCGCCGCCCAACGCGCGATACAAGGACACCGCCGCAAGCGCGGCGATTCCCTGGTTCTGCGCGAGCGAATCGCCGTCACGCAGCATCGAACGCGATGCGTCGAGCACCGTGTCGTACATGACCGATCCCGCGCGATACTGCACATTCGCGAGCTTCAAGGCGCGCTGCGACGCATCGGACGCACGCGACGACGCCGCCAGCGCATCGAGCGAGGTACGTAGTGCGGCAATCGCGTCCTCCACTTCTTTCTGCGCTTGCAGCACCGTGTTCTGATAGTCGAGCACGGCCTCCTGGAAGGCCGCGTCCTGAATCCGCACGGCGTTCTTCAACTGGCCGCGATCGAGGATCGGCAGCGTGATGCCTGCGGAGAAGAGGCCGATCGTCTTGCTGCCCCACTGCGATAGTCCGATGCCATGCTGTTCGCCCGACGAAAGCCCGAACAGTCCCGTCAACGATAGCGACGGATACAGCTTCGCCTTGGCCGCGCCGATCAGCGCCGATTGCGCCGCCGCGTTGAGCGCGGCCTGGCGCACGTCAGGGCGCCGGCGCAGCAGATCGGCGGGAATACCGACATCGATCTGCGTCGGCGGCACCGGAATCGCGCTGCTGCCTTTGAGTTGCGCATCGACTGCGTCGGGAGGATCGGCGAGCAGCACGGCAAGTGTGTCGCGGTCTTGCGCGCGTGCCTTGATGAGCGGCGGAATCTGCGCCTCGGTTTCGGCCACCAGCGTGGCAGCCTGCTCGACGTCGAGCTGGCTCGACGCGCCGCGTTTGTAGCGCGCCTGGGTCAGCGTAAGACTCTGCTGCACCGCCTTCAGGTTTTGCTGCGCCACCGCGATACGCTGCTCGAGCGCGCGCAGGTCGATGTACGCATTGGCGACATCGGCGAACAGCGACACGAGCGCGTTGTCATACGCCGCTTCGGACACGCGCAGTTGCGCGCGATCCGATTCGATCTGCCGGCGATACTTGCCCCAGAAATCGATTTCCCAGCCCACGTTCACACGCAGATGCTCGGCCCACAGATGCGTGGGCGGAATCGGACCGACGCCGCTTGTGTTGATATGGTCCGCGCCAGCAGACACGCTGCCCGATTGCGGCAGCAGATTCTCGGCGCTGATCGCGAGTTGCGCGCGCGCCTTGAAGATATGCAAACCTGCCACTTGCAGCGACAGATTGCGTTCGTACGCACGCTGTTCCAGTGCGCTCAGCACCGGATCATTGAAAGCCGTCCACCAGGCCGCCTGAGCACCAGGCGCGGTCTGCGCCTCGCCGGCCAGGCTTTCGAGCCACTGGTTTTCGAGCGTCACGTCCGGCTGTTTGAAGTCGGGGCCGACCGTCACGCAACCCGTCAGCGCCACGCTCATCGATACGATCAGCGCACAGGCGATAGACAGGCGGCAGGACGTGGCTGGTTTCATCACGCATTGAGGCGTCAAATATCCTACGATCCCGCCGATGCCCGCGCGGCTCAGTGCGCTGCCCCGCGTTCCTGCATGAATGCCGCGATCTGCGGCAACGTGATGTAGCCCGCCTTCTGCGTGTCGATTTCATCGAAATGCTTGGCGACCATCGGCATGCCCGCGGCGGCCTGTTCCCGGGTGAGCTTGCCGTCGTGCGTGGTGTTGGCATTCGCAAAGCGCGTTTGCAACTGCTGCGCCATGCGCTCCATGCGCTGCGGGTTGGCGCCCTGCGGTGCGGCTGTTTGGGCGAACGTGACGGTGGATGCGCAGCACAGCAGCACAACGGCGAGAAATTTTTTCATGACTGACTCCTTGGATTGAGCCATCGTGCGTCGCCTGCAAACCGCCGCGATCCGTTCGATGACAGGCCGAATTCTTGAGGAAGCGCCGCCGGAAGGCAATTTGAGAATCATGTCGACTTATGTCATGGCTTTTTGCGGCGTCGGCGCGGCACACGCTATCGCTGTCGTCGCAACACAGCACGCGCTTCATACACCTGCGTGCTTATCTCAGGCCCACTTCCGCGCGACATTGAATGAAATAAGTTCGCGCTGCCGTTTTCAGGGCGGTTTGCGTATCTTTCGTCTGCCGGCGCTACCAGTGCCGCAAGTGCCTTAAGTGCATCAAGTGCCTCAGCGGCGCCTCAACGATTCGGAAGGGTTCTCAAGCAATCCGAACCAGTCGCACGGCTTCTTCACCGGAAGACGCTCCGCACCGCTCAACGTCTCAGGAGTATCAAGTGAGTATTCGTCTCGTCTGCGCCTCTACCTTCACCGCCATCGGTCTCGCCTGTTCGTCGACGGCGTTCGCCCGGGTGGTCGTCTATATGCCGGCTGCCGTGGTCTACGCGCCGCCGCCGCGCCCTGTCTATTACTACGCGCCGGTCAAGCCGGTCTACGTGGTCGCGCCGCCGCCGGCCCCAATCCCCGTTGCCGTAGCGGTCGGCACGCCCGTGCCGCTGCCTCCGAAACCCGTCACCCTGTACACGACGGTCGTGGTGCCCGCGCCGACCAACTATGCGATCGTGCCCGCCCCTGCCGTCAGCTACTCGCAGCCCGTGATGGTGGTGCCGCGCTAAATGTGCCGAATGCGAGTCCCGACAGACGATCGCCGTGCTGTCAGCACGAACGGATCCAACATTTGGATTACAAAAATAGCCGTTGAACCAGCATAGGACATGCTGTCCGCAAGAATGCCTGGTGAATTCCCGTTGTCCTGAAGAATGGCCGGCGCGCCGCGTGAGAACGGGTTGTCCCGCTTGCGCGGCGCACTGGATTACCGGCAATCGGTAGCTTGTGTCCCAAGAAACGATTCTTACGGGCAGAAAGGCGAGATGAACTCGCTTTTTTGGCGGTCGAGCGACGAAATGTGTGGATTAAAACAGGAGAAAGACCAGTCTCCTCAAGAGGCCTCCCTGATTGGGCGGCGCCGAATCATCAGATGAATGTTCGGTGTTTGAAAGCTCGATGTTAGCTTGGTATCGTGGACGCGCGGTACGGCGCTTGCTGCATTCTCCACCACCGGCAGGCGCGCCTGCTAGCTGGACCGATCTGTTCAGCTAGCGGCGCTCGGCTCACACGCGCTGTATCGCCCGTCCACCTCTTCTTCTGGAACGTTAGTTAGATGAGCTATCACGACATAGACAAAGAAATCGCCCATCTCGAACTTGTCTTCGGGAAGATTTCCACCAACGATCGCATTCCCCTGACGTACTGGCGCAATCGGCTAGCCATGTTTCCCAAGACATTGCTGATGCCCAGCCAGCGCGCCCGCCTCGCACGGCTCGAAGCCGCCCTGCGCTCGCTCGAGCAGTCCGCGCGAGCGCTGGAGACGGAGCCGCCCATGCGAGCGACGGGCACCCAGCGATGATGCATTACCCTTTATTTGCCCTTAACCGATCAGGATCCGCGCGGCGAGCGCCAGCGCGAGAGCGGGCAGCATCACCACCACGCCCACTTTAAAAAACTTCATGAAGCTCACGTCTTCGCCTTCACGGCGAATTGCGTTGAGCCAGAGGATCGTCGCGAGCGAACCGGTGATCGACAGGTTCGGACCCAGATCGACGCCGATCAGGAGCGCGTCGATCACACGCTCGGGACTATGCGCCTGCATCACGGTCGAACTGGCGATCAGGCCCGCCGGCAGGTTGTTCATCAGATTGCTGCCGATCGCGATGACGCTGCCCGCCCAGCCGGCCGTCGTCGCTTCATTGTGTTGCGTCGCATCTTGCAACAGTTGGACGAATGTTCTGATGACCCCGGTGTGATCGAGCATTTCGACCAGCACGAACAACGCGGCGACCAGCGGCAGCACGCTCCACGATATTTCCCGGATCATCGGTAGCGGCGATTTGCGCTCCTGGATCAGCACGACCGCGGCGGTCAGCGCGCCGAGTATCGCGGTGGGCAGGCCAAGCGGGACATCGAAGGCCGAAACCGTCAGCAGCACGACGGCCGTCACGGCGATACCCGCCAGCGCCACGCGTCCGCTCGACGACAACTCGAGCGGCTCGAGACCGGCTGCGCAGGTGCCGGCGAGCGCCTCGCGCTGCGTCCAGCGCAACAGCACATAGGTCGCGACGATCGACAGCAGCGAAGGCAGCGTGAAGCGCATCAGCCAGGCCCCGAGCGCGGGCGTGTGATTGCCGTACAGCACAATGTTGGCCGGATTCGAGATCGGCAGTACGAAGCTCGCGGCGTTCGCAATGAACGCGCAGATGAAGAGCAAGGGCAGCGGAGGCGTCTTCGCTTTCTTGGCGGCGGCAAAAACCGCAGGCGTGAGAACGACTGCGGTAGCGTCATTGGAGAGGAAGGCGGTGATGACCACGCCGACCAGATAGACCAGCAGAAAGAGCTTTCTGGGCGAACCTTTGGCGTGGTTGACCGCGAAAACGGCGACCCAGTCGAACAGACCTTCGCGGCGCCCGACTTCCGATAGCACCATCATGCCGAACAGGAAGAGATAGACATCCGTGCCTTTACCGACGGCCTCGACGGCCAGATCGACGGGAAGCAGGCCCAGCGATACGAGTAATAGAGCGCCGGCGACGGCCCACACGGCCTCAGGCCATTTAAACGGACGGGTGATGACGCCAGCCGTGGCGGCTATGGCGATACCCCAAGACAGGAAGACGGAATTCACCAAGTAGATCCTGGATTCTGATTGTGCGCGAGCGCTGAATGGGAGCGCAGCATAACCGATGAGCGGGACGCTGCAGGCGGTCGGAGCGCAAGTTGTGTACCACGCAATACCGCCATGCCTGCCTCGCTACCCCACCCGGTTCACCGCGGCAATGCAATCCCGCCCGTTATCCTTGGCGAGGTACAACTGCGTATCCACCAGGTTCACAAAGGCGACGGGATCATCCGACGCTGAAGGAATCACCGTTCCCGCACCGAAACTGGCGGTGACGGTCTGCCGGAATGGCGACCTCTCATGCGCGATCTCCGCGGCGGAGATGCGGTCACGGCAACGTTCGACCACCTGCCGTGCGGCCTCGGCCCCGGTATTCGGCAAGATCAGCACGAACTCTTCCCCGCCGAACCGGCCGACGAAGTCCCCCGGCCGCACCGCCTCGCTCAACACCGTGGCGATCTGCTTCAGGCACGCATCCCCTTGCACGTGTCCGTAGTAATCGTTGTACGACTTGAAGAAATCGATATCGGCCATGATCAGCGACAGCGGCGCGCCATGCCGCTGTGCCGCGCTCCATTCGCGCTGCAGGACAGCGTCGAACTCGCGGCGATTGCCCACGCCCGTCAAACCGTCCTTGAACGACAGCGCTTCGAGTTCCCGCTGCAACGCCGCCACTTTCTCCTCGGTCTTTTTGCGCTCGCTGATGTCGAACATGAAACCGACCAGCGACTCCACCTCGCCGCGGCCATCGCGCACCACATGCACGACGTCGCGCAGCCACACGTATTCGCCACCGCTCGTCAACGCCCGATAGTCCGCTTCGTGATCGGTGCCCGCCTTCGACTGCGCGACGCAGAACTCCACCACCTTGTCGCGGTCGTCCGGATGCATGCGGGCAGCCCAGTCCTGCACGGTCTTCCAGCTCGACGGCGCCCAGCCCAGCAAGGTTTCGATCTGCGGGCCGATATACGCGAACTCCATGGTCGCCCAGTCGATCTTCCAGGGAATCGCTCTCGTCGATTCAAGCAAGGTCCGGTAGACCGCTGCGTCATGCTCCAGGTAACCTTCGACACCGCCTTCGGCCACCGCCGTGTCGTGCCGCAGGAAATCCGCGCCAAGTGCGGCGCTGTTCTTTTCAGTGCTCTTCATGGGTCGAACCTTTTATAGCGGTTGAGCCGGCAAATTAACACAATGCCGCTTCCATTCCGCCAAATCAGGCCGCCGCCCGGCTTTATTCCACCCCCATTAGCGTCACGGCTAGAACAATCTGTTCTCTTCTCCTGGTCTATTCAACTTTCATTGGCATCCCTACTATCCGCATTCACACGCGGCATACCGCACGCGATACGCACCACGAATTGTGAGCATGAACCCATGAATCCCCGTCCTTCAGACGTCAAGCATTACAGCGGCACCGCCGTCGCCCTGCACTGGCTAATCGCATTACTGATTGTCTGCGGGTTCTGCATCGGCTGGGTCATGACCGATATCCCCGGCTTTACGCCCACCAAGCTGAAGTATTTCTCATGGCACAAGTGGATTGGCGTAACGGTCTTCGTGCTGGCCGTGGCGCGTGTGCTGTGGCGCGCCACTCACCGCGCGCCGGCGCTGGATAGCGCTACGCCCGTATGGCAGAAGGCTGCGGCCCATCTCGTGCACGGCCTGCTCTACGTGCTGATGCTGGCCATTCCGGTGTCCGGCTACTTCTATAGCTCGGCGGCGGGCATTCAGGTGGTGTACCTCGGCATCGTTCCGCTGCCCACCCTCATCGGTCCGGACCAGGCGCTCAAGGCAATCCTGCGCACGGTTCATGTGCTGCTCAATTACACGTTGCTGGCGCTCGTTGCGATGCACGTACTCGCGGCGCTCAAGCATCAATTTGTCGACCGCGACGGATTACTCGCGCGGATGATTCCGTTCCTCAGATGACTCACGCGACTCACGCGTAACAGACGATTGGCTACAGCCAGTTGGCAATCTAATTCCCAACGGTGCGCAATCAGCGCGCGTGGGTTCGATAGGATGCGTACCACTATGAAATCAAACTTTTATCACTCCATTCTGGCCGGCGTTGCCGCCCTCTCACTCTTCGGCGCAAGCCTCGCGCACGCCGATGTCGACGTCAGCAAAAGCACGGTCGTCGCCACGACGAAGCAGATGAACGTGCCGGTGGACGGCAAATTCAAAAAATTCTCGGCGCAGCTGAATTTCGATCCGGCCAAGCCGACCGCCGGCAACGCCAACGTGTCGATCGACACCGGCAGCTACGACCTCGGCGCGGATGACTACAACAAGCAGGCCCAGGGCAAGGAATGGTTCGATAGCGCGACCTATCCAGCCGCGACGTTCGTCTCGAGCGCGATCGCGCCGGCCGGCGGCAATCAGTACAAGATCACCGGCAAGCTCACCATCAAGGGCAAATCGCAGACTGTCGTGGTGCCGGTCACCATCGCGAGCCAGGGCAACACGCAAACCTTCGACGGCTCACTGCCGATCAAGCGTTCGCAGTTCGATGTCGGGACGGGCGAATGGAAAGACACGTCGGTGGTCGCCGACGAAGTCGTCATCAAATTTCACATCGTTGCTTCGAAGAAGTAACGGAACACACCTAAGCGTCACAGCACTTTCTGAAACCTGGAGAATCACTTGAAGAAACAACTTTTGCTCGCCGCAGGCGCGCTGGCCGCAGCCATGTCGTTCAATGTCATGGCCGCCGACACGTATCAACTCGACCCGACGCACACGTACCCGAGCTTCGAGACCGACCACTTCGGCGGCCTGTCGATCTGGCGCGGCAAGTTCAAGAAGAGCAGCGGCACCGTGGTGCTGGATCGCGCGGCGAAAACCGGCACGGTCGACGTAACGATCGACATGAGCTCGGTGGATATCGGTAACGACAAGCTCGACGCGGAACTGGTCACGGACAAGTTCTTCGACGCGGCCAAGTACCCGACGGCGACGTACAAGGGCACGCAGATCCGCTTCGACGGCGACAAGCCCGTGGAAGTGATCGGCACGCTGACCATGCACGGCATCACCAAGCCGGTCAACCTGAAGATCGAATCGTTCAAGTGCTTCATCAACCCGATGCTCAAGCGCGAAGTGTGCGGCACCGAATCGACCGCGACGTTCAACCGCGACGACTTCGGCGTCGACTTCGGCAAGACCTATGGCTTCAAGATGCAGACCACGCTGCATATTCAAGCTGAAGGCATCAAGCAGTAATCGCTACTCCCCTGTAGCTTGCAGCAGGCGGTGGAGCAACTCCCCGCCTGCCGATTCGAAAATCACGACGTCACGACATCACCGTCATGCTGACTGTCGATTCATCTGAACAATTCCCTCACCCCACCAAAAAGCCCTTAAAAACAGGACTCGTCTGATCAATAGGCCGAGTTTAATCACCTGTTTGGCAAGCGTTACACGTCATATCTTCCGGTTTCTCCGCGCGCAAAAACTTGAGCGCGAAGAGTCGCCATAACTGCCCGCTTTTCTTCGATTTGAACCGCAAGGTTAAACCGTAAAGTCGCCAGCACGGGAATGACTCTTTACTGGAGACGGCGCGGTGAATCAGGTGAAAAATGCAGCTCTGGTCGCGGCAGTGGCGATGGCGGTCGCAGGATCGGTACAAGCACAGGAAGTCTATGTGCACGGCGGCACACTCGGCGCAGGTGTCGGCGCAGCACTGCCGTTGACCTCGTGGGCCGGCGTGCATGCGGAATTCGAAGGACTCGGCTTCTCGCATTCGTTCAACGTCAGCGGTAACGATTACGACGGCCATCTCAAACTGCTGCAAGGCGGCTTGTATCTCGACCTGTTTCCGTTTTCGTCCAGCGGTTTTCGCCTGACGGCCGGCGCCCTGATCAACGACGACGAACTGACGGGTCAGGCGGTGCCGAACGCGCAAGGCAACTACAAGATCGGCGATGAATTCGTGCCGGCCGTGGGCCCCGCGCCATCGACCACCATCACACGGCCGCGCGTGATGCCCTATCTCGGCATCGGCTACGGCCACAAGCCGGTTTCGAAGGGTTTCGGCCTGACGTTCGATCTCGGCGTGGCCTACGGCCGCCCGCGCACGACGTACAACGTGCCGGCGATCTACTCGCAACTCACAAGCCAGGCGAACATCGACCAGGAAGAACAGAACATCAGCAACAAGGTCGAGCGCTACAAGGTGTATCCGGTGGTACAGATCGGTGTGAGCTACCGGTTCTGAGCAAACACCTTTTCTGATTCATCTTCGAGGAGCCTTTAGCCCTTTGGGTTAAAGGCTTTTTCTCGTTGCTGGTGCGACACGATCCTCATATTCGACGCTCAAACAGACTCGCCGCGCAGGCGACCTCTTGTTATAATCCTCTCATCAACGCGAACAAAACATAACGCGCCTCTACACTGCGCCCCACACTGCGCGACAGGACTTCCATGCTGAAACCCGACCGCCTCCGCGCCCTCGCCGATGCGCTGGCCAAGCAGAACGTGATGCGCCTGCGCGACGCCGCCAGCCTGCTGGACGTATCGGAGATGACTGTCCGGCGCGATATCGCAGGCAGTCCGGAACGATTCACGTATCTCGGCGGCTACATCGTCAGCGCGACCGACGTACCCAACAACGCCGGCTATTCACTCGAAGAAGAGAAGGATCATTTCGCGCAGGCCAAGGCGGAAGCCTCCGCGCTTGCGGCGAAACTTGTCGTCGACCACGAAACGATCTTCATCGATTGCGGCACGACGCTCACCACGCTTGCGCGCCTGATTCCGCTCGAACGTCACGTTACCGTGGTCTGTTATTCGCTGAATGTGGCGGAGATTTTGCGGCGCAAGCCGAATGTGCGGATGATTCTGCTGGGCGGCGTCTACGTGCCCTCGTCAGATTCGTTTGCGGGCGAAGAGAGTCTGGAGATGCTGCGGCGCATGGGCATCAACAAGGCGTTCATTTCCGCGGGCGGTGTGGACAACGCGCGCGGCGTGACGTGCTGGAACTTTCACGAAGTCGCGCTCAAGCAGGCGGCCATGGCAAGCGCCGTCGAACGGCATCTGGTCGTGGACCAGAGCAAGTTCGGCGTCGTCAAGGCGGTGCGCTTCTCGCAAATCGACGACTTCGATTCCATCATCACTGAAAAAGGTCAGGAGCACCGCAAGCGCAAATGAATGCGCTAGCCGCGCACTTGTCACGCGGTTGCGCTGTCAGGCAGCCGGCGTGACCGGCCTTCAGTTATCCGTTTTTACGCTGCAATGCGAACAGCGTCCCGGCGATCAGAATGAACGCGCCGATGATCACCTTCTGCCAGGTGCTCGGCACGCCAACCAGAATCAGCACACTGTTGATCAACGTGACCAGCACCACACCGAGCAACGTGCCGGCCACCGTACCCGTCCCCCCTGTAATGCGCGCGCCGCCTAGAATCACTGCGGCGATCACATCGAGTTCCGAACCCACCAGATCGAACGGATTCGCGAGCCGGTTGTTCGATACATGCAGAATGCCCGCTATGCCGGCGAGCATGCCGGTATAGCCGAACACGAAGAGATGGATCGCGCGCAGGTTATAGCCGAGCCGCTCGGCAATCGCGAGGCTGCCGCCCATTGCATAGACGCCGCGCCCCATCATCGTCCGGTTCAACAGCCACCACGTGACGCCGGCGGCCGCCACCAGCGCCAGCACCGAAACAGGCAACACCGCGCGCAGGCCTTCGTTGGTGTGATAGAAAAACAGCGGAATCCGGCCGAAGTGATCCATGCTGTGCGGAATGTTCATGAAGAACGTCGTGCCGATAAACGTCAGCAGCAGGCCGCGATACAGATACTGCGTGCCGATCGTGACGATCAGCGAAGGCGCTTTCAAACGATGCACCAGCAGGCCGTTGATCAGACCGAGCAGCACGCCGCCCAGCGCGCCGGTGATCAGGATCAGCGCGAACGGCGCGTCCGGCCACCAGGCAAACACAGCCTTGGTGATGCCGTACATTGTCAGCGCGGCGATTGCCGTGAACGAGACGTCGATGCCGCCGGACGCCAGCACGACAAGCGTGCCCAGCGCGAAAAGCGACATCGTGGTGGCCGAATGCAGCAGATCGAATAGCGTCGCCAGTTGAAAGAAGCGTGGATTGATCGCGCCGACAATCAGGCACGTCGCCGCGATCAACGCGACCGTGAACCATTCGGGGTTGCGCGAAAGCCTGGCCCGCAAGGTGGGCGGCTTGACCTCGGGTGCGACTTCGACAACGGTCGGGGTGGTCATGGTTTCGTTCATGCGCGAAGGGATCCGCGAGTTCATGGGTATCGGCGTCCTTTATGCGGCTTCCGAAAGCAGCGCGTGATACAGGTCAGCTTCGCTCAGCGTATCGGCCTGATATTCGCTGGCCACACGCCCCTTCTTCATCATCAGGATGCGATCGCAGTTCTGCAGCAACTCGGGCAGGTCGTCGCTGATCAGAATAATGCCGATGCCACGTTTCGACAGACGCTGCATGATGCGATAGATGATGTCTTTCGAGCCGACGTCGACGCCGACCGTCGGTCCATGCAGAATCAGCACGCGCGGATCGATGGCGAGCCAGCGGCCGATCAGCACGCGCTGCTGATTGCCGCCCGAAAGCGACTGCACGGGTTTGTCCACGCCGGGCGTCGCGATCTGCAAATCGTTCACCGTCTGTTCCGCGAGCGCCTGCGCGCGTGTGCGATCGATCTGGCCGAAGCGGTCCCGCAGGCTGGAGATCATCGCGGTAATCACATTGTCGCGAATCGACTTGTCGAGAAACAGCCCTTCGTTCAGGCGGTCTTCGGGCACATAGCCAATACGATGATGTTTCGCGTCCGAGGGCGTGCGCAATGCAATCGCCTTGCCGTCGAGCAACACCTGCCCCGATTGCGCCGCCGCAACGCCCGCGAGTGCGCGCGCGAGTTCGTTGCGCCCCGAATCGAGCAAACCGGTGACGCCGAGTATCTCGCCTCGATGCAGCTGGAACGACACGTCGTTGAACTGCCCCGTACGCGTGAAGCCGCGCACGTCGAGTACGACATCTTGCCCCAACGTGCCTTCACGATAGCGCTCATTCGTCAGATGGCGTCCTGTCATCAGTTCGCTAATCTGCGCTTTGGTGAATTGTGCAATCGGTCCTTGCGCCATCTTCTGGCCGTCGCGCAGCACGATGACTTCGCCGCCGATCGCATAACACTCATCGAGCTTGTGGCTCACGAACAGCACCGTCACGCCCTGCGAGCGCAAGTTAGCGAGCACAGCGATCAGATTGTCGACTTCCTTCTGCGTGAGCGACGTGGTGGGCTCGTCCATGATGACGAACTTGGCCTCGCTGGCAATTGCGCGAGCAATCGCGACGAGCTGTCGCGTGGCGAGCGGCAATTGCTCGATCAAGGTCGCCTGAAACTCGGCGTCGCCGGGCAGGCCGACCGATTCCAGCGCACGCGCCGCCGTGCGCGCGAGTGCGCGCCGGTCGAACGTCCGCGCAAGCCGGCCTTCGTGCGTGGCCAGCTCGGCGGTAAGCGCGACATTTTCCGCCACGTTCATGTTGGGCAGCAGCGAGAGATCCTGATAGACGGTTTCGATTCCTGCCGCCAGCGATTCCAGTGCGGACAGCCGTGCATGCCGAACGCCTTCGATCACGAGTTCGCCTTCGTCGGGCGGCTGCGCACCGGAGATGATCTTGATTAGCGTGCTCTTGCCGCAGCCGTTCTCGCCGAGCAGGTGATAGATCTGACCACGCTCGAACGACAGGCTCACCCCGCGCAATGCATGTACGCCGGTGAAACGCTTGTGCACGCCGACCACCTGCAGAAACGGCTGCGAGGTATCGGACTGCGGCTGCGAAGACGATACGTCCTGATTCATGATGGTGAGTCGCAAGTTAAGGCATGTCCACACGGGCACGCCTTGAAGGAAGTCCCCCGAGGGGGACGCCGTGACACATGAAGCAAAAAACCAATCAGAACGGATACTGCTTGTAGTTCGACTTGTCGACATTCACCCAGCCCTGGCCGCGCACGATAATCCCTTTGCCCGGACCCTTAGCAACGGTGACCTTCGTGTAGCCCGGAATGCCGAGATCGGCGCCGTTCTCAACTGTCTTGCCGTCGATCAGCATCTGCGCGACCTTGTTCATCGCAATGCCTGCGAGCTTCGGATCCCAGAACGCAATGCCGTTGATCGCGCCGCTCTCGAGGAACTTGCCGGCTTCCGTCGGCAGGCCCGTACCGTAGACGCAGATCTTGCCCTGCATGCCGGCTTCTTCCACCGCGCGGCCGATGCCGATCACGTCGAGCGAGGACGAGCCCTGGAAGCCCTTCAGGTCCGGATGCTTGCGCAGCACTTCCTTCGCGACTTCATAGGCGCGCTCGCCGTCGTTGTTAGTTTCGAGTTTCGGTTCGACCAGATCCATCTTCGGATATTTGGCCTTGGCGTTGCCGATCCCGCCGTCGGCCCATTGCACCTGCGAGCGGCTACCCAGTGAACCGACCAGCGCCACCCACTTGCCGTCGTCGTGCATGCACGAGGCGAGGCGCTCGTTCAGTCCGGCGCCGTAGGCCGTGTTGTCAAATGCCTCGATGTCGACCATCGTGTTCTTCGCATTGTCGGCCTCATGGGTCACCACCTTGATGCCGCGATCCATCGCTTTCTTCAGCGCCGGTTCGAGCGTCGGCGGATCGTAGGGCACCACCGCAATCGCCGTGACTTTCTTCGCGATCAGGTCTTCGATGATCTTCAGTTGCTGTGCCGCATCCGCGCGGCCCGGGCCGGTCTGATACGCGTTCACGCCCGGGTTGTCCTTTGCGAATTGCTTGACGCCGTCGTCCATCCGGTTGAACCAGTTGATACCGGTCACCTTGACGACCGTGACGATCGTCTCGTTGGTTGCAGCCTGCGCAGCGGCGATCACGCCTACGGTAAGAGCGCCTGCCGCGAGCGCGGCACCCAGTCGAGTCAATTTCATGCGATGTCTCCTTTATCCTTCGATGTAGTTCGATGTCGCCCTACTTCACCATCACGGACAGTCAGGGCTTGTTGTCCGCCGCGTACTGAAACCTGGATTTGAAACCTGGGTTGCGCCTTTTACGTCTGTTCGGCGCGCTAACGTTTCGGGACTGTGCCGGAACTTGCTGCACTAGCACTCACGCCACCGCCACCACCGCCGCCAAAACCGAAGATCGCCCGCACCCGCTCGCCGCCTGCAAACGCGAGTGACAGCAGCAACAAAAATCCCCACGCGCAATCGCCAAAAAACTGCGATACGCCCAGCAGGTTGAACAGACTCGAGAGGAATTGCAGCACGGTTGCGGCAAAGAACACGCAGATGATGCGGCCGTGACCGCCGGCGGGATTCACGCCGCCCATCACCGCGATCAGGATGGCGATCAGCAGATAGGAATTGCCATAGTCCCATTTCGCACTGGACGTATGGGTCGCGCTGATCAGACCAGCGAGCGACGCCAGCACGCCGCACATCGCATACGTCGTAATCAACATCCGCGCGCGCGGAATGCCCGCATAGAACGCCGCTTTGGGGTTGGTGCCCATCAGATAGAGACGCAGGCCGAACGGGCTGCGTCTGAGCAACCAGCCGAGCACGATCACCGCCGCGATAAAGATGCAGAACGCGATCGGCACCTGAAACACGGTACCGTTGCCGATATTCGACAAGGGGTCGACATAGTCGACATGCACCGAGGCGCCGTTGCTGAGCACCACCGCAAAGCCCGTGAACAGCAACTGCGTGCCGAGCGTGCAAAGAATCGGCGTGAGCTTAAGGCGTGCGATCACCACGCCGTTCAGGAGGCCACCGAGCAGCCCCATCGCCACCACGATGACGCAGAAGAGCGACGTGTAGAGGGCGGGCGAATCGTCGCCGTTGACGAAGTGCGGCACGACGAGCGCCGCAACCATCCCGGACAGATTCGCGAGCCCGACACCTGACAGATCGATCCCGCCATTGCCCGACACCATCGACAACATGATGCCAAGCGCCAACAAGCCGAGTTCGGGCAACTGCCCGCCCATCGACTGCAGGTTGTCGATGTCGACGAATTGCCCGTGCGAAAGCCATGTCGCGACCAGCACGACGAGTACATTGACGATCAGCAGAAAATTCAGTTGCCGGTCGCCGAACATTTTTCCAGCGGTGAACGAGGACTTCATGGTGAGCACGATCTCCTTCAGTCTTCGCGAACGGTCAGGACAGCGGCGAGGCGGCCTCGGCCGGCTGGCTCAACACGCGGTTCACTTCGTCAAGCGTCGGCATGGAAGGCGCCGTGCCCGGACGTGTGACGGAAATGCCCGCGAGCGCGCAGCCGAAGCGCAGCGCTGAGACGGCGTCGTCGCCGCGTGCAAGCGCCGCCGCGAAACCGCCCGTGAAGCCGTCGCCGGCGCCGGCGGTCTCCACCACGCGGCCGCAGTGATAGGCCGGCACGAGTATCGATTGGCTTGCCGAGTGCAGCAGCGCGCCGCCTTCCCCCAGCGTGACGATCACCGCGCCGACACCTTTGGCGAGCAGCACGTCGGCGGCACGGCGCGCGTCGTCGGCATTCGCGATCGGCACGCCGGTGAGCGCGGTGGCCTCGGTTTCATTCGGGGTGATGTAGTCGCACAACGGAAAGATGTCGTCGTCGAGCGGCAAGGCGGGCGCCGGATTGAACACGGTGATGACGCCGTGCCGGCGCGCCACTTCGAGCCCGCGGCGCGCGGCAGCCAGCGGCTGTTCGAGTTGCGTGACGAATACGCGCGCGGCGGCGATATCGGCTTCGATCGCGTCGACGTCGGCTGCCTCCATCGTGCCGGCCGCGCCGGAGGCGACGATGATCGCGTTCATGCCGGTGTTGTCGTCGACAAAGATATGCGCGGCGCCCGTGGACACGCCCTCCACTACCGAGGCGCGTGCCGTGATGCCTTCAGCGGCCCATGTGGCGCGCGCAATCTCACCGAACGCGTCGTTGCCGATGCGTGTGCAGAACACCACCTGGGCACCGGCGCGCGCCGCCGCCACCGCCTGATTTGAGCCCTTGCCGCCCGGCCCCATCGCGAAGGCCGTGCCGGCAATCGTCTCGCCGATCAGCGGCATACGTCCGGCGCGAAACGTCAGGTCGGTGACGTAGATGCCGAGAATGACGACACGCCCATTTCCTTGCAAAGACGTGTTCATTCGCGTTCCCCTTGAGGCGCGTTGATCGTGAGGCATGCGTGCGGGGCATGTATTGCGCGCAGCACCGCGGTGTTCCATTGCAGATCCAGATGCTTCAGCACGTTGTCTCCTCCATTTTCTGGTTGGCGTGCAGGGTGTTCAGGCGTAAGGGCCGACGTTCAATCAGTCTCCATACGGTATCCAGATGTTCTTCACCTGGACGGCCTGGCGCAGGAACGGCCGGCCTTCGCTCGAACGGTCGAACCAGTCGAACTGGCGGCCGTGATCGACGAACGTACGCTTCAGATTACCGATCGACTCGCGCTCGACCAGTGTCGAATCCGCCGCGTTGCCGAAACACCAGACGGCATCGACGTCGTCGTGTTTGGCGAGCGCCGGCAACAGCGCGCCACGTTCACCGGTGACAATGTTCAACACACCGGCCGGCACATCCGACGTTTCGGCTACCTGATAAAAGTCGGTCACCGTAAGCGGACATGAGACGCTCGGCAACACCACCACGCGATTACCCATGGCCAATGCGGGCGCCGCCAGCGAGACGAAGCCGAGCAACGGCGCTTCGTCCGGACAGGCAATGCCGATCACACCGAGCGGCTCATGCATCGCCAGCGCGACGCCGCGCAGCGGCGGCGTATGCACGGCGCCGTCGAACTTGTCGGCCCACGCCGCGTACGTGAAGAGACGCGCCACCGCCGCCTCGACTTCCGCATGCGCGGCCGCTTCCGTCGCGCCGTTTCTCGTCACGAGTTGCCGCGCGAACTCGTCCGCACGAGTGGCCAGGTTCTCCGCGAGATAGAACAGCACCTGAGCACGGTTATGCGTACTTGCCTGCGACCACTTCTGCGCCGCGCGCGCCGCTTCGACTGCGTTGCGAATGTCCTTGCGGTTGCCCTCGCCCACCTCACCTACCAGCGTCCCATCCGGCGCGTGTACCGGCAGCGAATAGCCGCTATCCGGACGCACCTGCTTGCCGCCGATAAAGAGTTTCGCGGTGCGATCGATCAGCGTGACGTTCGACAACGGATCGCGCTCGCCTGCGCCTGCCGTCTGTTCAGCGCGCACAGGCTGACGGACAGCAAGATCGAGCCACGCCCGCGGTTTCAGATATTCGTAGATGCCCTCACGGCCGCCTTCGCGACCATAGCCGGACTCGCGATAACCGCCGAAGCCCACCGCCGCATCGAACAGATTGGTCGCGTTGATCCATACGACACCGCACGCGAGGCGCGGCGCGATGTCGAGCGCGCGGCCGATGGTTTCGCTCCACACGCTCGCGGCGAGTCCGTAGCGCGAATTGTTGGCGAGCGCAATCGCCTCATCCGGCGTGCGAAAGCTCATCGTGACCAGCACCGGTCCGAAGATCTCTTCCTGCGCGAGAGTAGATGCCGGCGCCACGCCGGTGACGAGCGTGGGCGGATAGAAGCAACCGCCGGCGGGCATCGTCGTATCGGGCGACTGCCACACCGCACAGCCTTCGCGCCGCCCAGTTTCCACCAGCGACTCGATACGTTCGAGCTGCACCGGATCGACGATCGCGCCGATATCGATACTCTTATCGAGCGATGTGCCGACGCGCAGCGTTTCCATACGGCGCTTCAGCTTCGCAATGAAGCGCGCTTCGATCCCCTCCTGCACGAGCAGTCGCGAGCCAGCGCAGCAGACCTGCCCCTGGTTAAACCAGATCGCGTCAACCACACCTTCGACGGCGCCATCGAGATCCGCATCGTCGAACACGATGAACGGCGACTTGCCGCCGAGTTCGAGCGTCAGCGATTTGCCCGTGCCGGCCGTAGCCGCACGGATCAGGCGCCCGACTTCCGTCGAACCCGTGAAAGCGATCTTGTCCACCCGCGGATGTTCGACGAGCGCGGCGCCCGTGCGGCCATCACCCGTGACAACGTTCAGCACGCCCGCCGGCAACCCCGTTCGATGAGCGAGTTCGGCGAACAGCAACGCGGTGAGCGGCGTGTATTCAGCCGGCTTCAACACGACGCAGTTGCCCGTTGCGATCGCCGGTGCGATCTTCCACGCGAGCATCAGCAGCGGAAAATTCCACGGCACGATCTGCCCGACGACCCCGAGCGGCGCATAGTCGGCGAATTCGCTCTCCTGCAACTGCGCCCAACCCGCGTGATGCAGGAAGTGCCGCGCGACCAGCGGCACGTCGATATCGCGCGTCTCACGAATCGGCTTGCCGTTGTCGAGCGCTTCGAGCACGGCAAAGAGGCGGCTATGACGCTGGACCATGCGCGCAAGCGCATACAGATGCCGCGCCCGTCCGGCGCCGCCGAGCGCGAGCCAGCCCGGCTGCGCGGCACGCGCGGCCGCTACCGCCGCGTCGACGTCGGCCGCATCGCCCTGGGCGATCTCGGCAAGCCGCCCGCCCGTGGCAGGCGCGTGCGAAACGAAGTGCTCACCGGCGGCCGGCGCATGCCACGCCCCGCCGATGAAATGCCCGAAGCTCGCTTCATGCTGCGCGAGCCAGGCGCGCGCTGGCTGATCGTCCTCGGGCGCGGGACCGTACTCCATCGAAGAAAAATACTCGGCTACGCTCATGGGATCGGTCTTCTGTTCAGGCTACGGGGTGACGGTTGAAAGCGGAGTAACGACCGCTCACGTGATGTTCGAGCTGGCGTTCGATATCGGCCAGCAGGCTCGAGGCGCCGATACGGAACAGGTCCGGTTCGAGCCACGGGCGGCCGAGCTCTTCCTTCATGAGGATCTGATAGGACAGCACAGACTTCGCGCTCGACACGCCGCCGGCCGGTTTGAAGCCAATCGGCACGCCGGTGCGCTCCTGGTACTCGCGAATCATGCGCACCATCACCAGCGAGACATCCAGCGTGGCGTTGACGCCTTCCTTGCCGGTCGACGTCTTGATGAAGTCGGCGCCGGCCATCATGCAGACCATCGAGGCGCGCGCCACGTTGGAGAGCGTGCGGATGTCGCCGGTCGCCAGAATCGTCTTGAGGTGCGCGGGGCCGCAGGCTGCACGGAAGTCGCGCACTTCGTCGTAGAGCGCCTGCCAGTTGCCGGTCAGCACATATTCACGCGTGACAACGATGTCGATTTCCTGCGCCCCGTCCGCAACCGAAGCCTCGATCTCTTTCAGCTTCAGCGGATGCGGAATCAGCCCGGCGGGAAATCCTGTCGATACCGCCGCGACCGGAATGCCGCTGCCCTGCAGCGCATCCACCGCCGCCGCGACGAAACGGTGATAGACGCAGACCGCGCCCGTCGTGATGCCTTGCGGCGCGATGCCGAGCGCTTCGAGCAGATCGGCCCGCACCGGTTGGCGCGCCTTCGCGCACAGGCGGCGCACGCGGCCTTCGGTGTCGTCGCCATTGAGCGTGGTGAGGTCGATGCAGGTGACGGCCTTCAGCAGCCACGCTGCCTGCGCATCTTTCTTGACGGTACGACGCGTGGCAAGGGTCGCCGTGCGCCGTTCGACCGCCGACTGGTTGACGCGCAAGCCGTCCAGCCAGGATGCGTCGAACGGCATGCCCGGGTTGCGCACCGGGTGAATGAGCGGGCCACCGCGCAGCGCGACGACCGAAGAAGAAAGCACAGGGGCTTCAGGCATAAGACATCCGAAAATTTGATGCGGCGCACAACAGCCGCCGACAATTTGTTCCCACTTATGCTACAACGATTGATAGAATCATAACAAGTATTACGCTTCAATCATCACATAAGCAGGCACCCAAGCCCTGCGAGCGCCGCCAATGTTATTGACGCACCATATTCATGATGCGAAGATCACAACACGGCTTTGCCCGATAGCACCACATACAAAGAAAAGAATGCCGTCGTCTTGACGAAGGAGACATGCCAGATGAGTGAGCCGGTTGCGGTCGCG
Source organism: Paraburkholderia aspalathi (assembly GCF_905220735.1). Taxonomy (NCBI): domain Bacteria; kingdom Pseudomonadati; phylum Pseudomonadota; class Betaproteobacteria; order Burkholderiales; family Burkholderiaceae; genus Paraburkholderia; species Paraburkholderia aspalathi. The sequence continues at coordinate 667,870 of NZ_CAJNBA010000004.1, read as the reverse complement.
GCCGCGTCATCGCCTCAGGTTCCATTGATCCGTGTTGCGGGCGTCACCAAGCGATTTGGTGGCGTGCAGGCGCTGCGCGGCGTCAGCCTTGATGTGTTGCCCGGCGAAGTGCATGCCTTGCTCGGCGAAAACGGCGCGGGCAAATCCACGCTGATCAAGATCCTCAGCGGCGTTCACACCTACGACGACGGCGTCATCGAGATCGATGGCCAGACAGTGGCGTTCGAGTCGCCGGCGCGATCGCGTGAGGCGGGTGTTGCCGTGGTCTACCAGGATCTGAGCCTCGTCGAATCGCTATCGGTCGGCGCTAATCTGATGCTGGGGCGCGAGCCTCGCACACGCCTCGGCTTTGTGAAAAACCGCCAGCTCATGGCGACGGTTAGCGAGTTTCTTCGCTCGCACGGCATCCCGCTCGACCCGCGCACCGCCGTTGGCGCATTGCCGTTCGCCTACCGGCAAATGACTGAGATCTGCAAGGCGCTGATGGGCGACGTGCGGGTCCTGATCCTCGACGAACCCACATCTGCGCTCACGGGCGGCGAAGAGCAGATTCTGTTCGACGCGATTCGCGCGGTCACGAATCGTGGCGTGGGCGTGATCTACGTAACGCATCGGTTGAATGAGGTGTTTCGGATTTCGCAGCGCGTCACCGTGTTCCGCGATGGCGCCAATGCCGGCACGTTCTCGACGGCGGAGACCGATATGAAGCAGCTGGTCGCGGCGATCGTCGGTCCCGGCCATGCCGCGTTGCAGGCGCGGGAGAGGACGGCTGTCGGCGCTGCCGAGGATGAATCAGCCGTTGGACCGCAAACATCGGACACCTCCAATGCCGCCGCTGTACCCGTTCTCAAATTGTCGAACGTGAGCAATGACAGGCTTCACGACGTCGACCTCACGATTCGTCCTGGCGAGATCCATGGCCTTGCGGGATTGATCGGCAGTGGGCGCACGGAAATTCTGCAAACCATCTTTGGCATTCGCAGAATCGAAGCGGGCGCCATCGAGATCGGCGGTCAATCGCGCTCGCGTATCACGCCCGCCGAAGCCATCCAGCTCGGCATAGCGCTGGTGCCTGAGGATCGTCATCTTGAAGGGCTTGTTCTCGATCATTCGATCGAACGCAACCTGACCTTGCCGCGGCTGCCGCAATTTTCTCGCTGGGGATGGTTGCGCAGCCAGGCGGCCGTCAACCAGGCGAAGCGCTCGATGAAAGAGCTGGCAGTCAAGGCGCCCGGCTCCTCGACCGCGGTCAAGTTTTTATCCGGCGGCAATCAGCAGAAAGTGGTCTTCGCGAAGTGGAATCATCCGCGCCCCACGCTGCTATTGCTCGACGAACCGACTGTCGGCGTCGACGTCGGCGCGCGCGAGGAGATCTACGGCGTGGTCCATGACGCCGCGCGAGCGGGCACGGCCGTGCTCGTCGTGTCTTCGGACCTCGATGAACTGTTGCGCCTGTGCGGCCGGATTTCGATCGTCGCGGACGGCTCCATCGTCAAGACCGTCGAGCGCGCCGAACTCGCCAATGCCGAAGCGCTTCATCACCTGATTCAACTGTCCCGTTCTTCCATCGAGTCCCCCGAGGGGACTTCCTTCGAGCACGCAATATGAACGACTCTGTCTCGCCGCTGACGGCCAAACGGCAGGCATCGCCACCGCAGAAGAGCCGTATGCGGCGCCTCGCGCAACTCCTCCTGCAAGGCGACCGGCCCTATGCGCTCTATGGCGCGTTCGCGATCCTGCTGGTGGTGTTCAGCTTCGCCTCGCCGTGGTTTCTCTCCATCGACAACTTCCTGAATATCGGCCGGCAGACCGCACTGGTCTCGATCGTCGCGATCGGCATGACCTTCGTGATCATTGCGCGGCAGATCGATCTGTCGGTGGGCTCGACCTTGGCGCTCTCGGGCATGTCCGCGGCGCTCGCCATGTCGCATGTCGGCGACAGCTGGATCATCGGCGCGATTGCCGGCATCGGCACCGGCGCAATCGTCGGCGCGATCAATGGCGTCGTCACCACGCGGCTGAACATTCCATCGTTTCTCGTGACGCTCGGCACCTTGAGCGCGGCGCGCGGACTCGCGCTGATGGTGACGACAACACGGCCCGAGATCATCACCAACGACTCGTTCATCTCGATCTTCGGCGAGGGCGATATTGCCGGTGTGCCGGTGCCGATCATCTGGACGGTTCTGACCGTGATCGCCGGCATCCTGCTGCTGCATTACAGCGTGTTCGGCCGGCAGATCTATGCGGCCGGCGGCAATCCGACTGCGGCGCTCTACTCCGGCATCAACACGCGGCGCGTGACCACCCTCGCCTTCATTCTCACCGGCGCGCTGGCCGGGCTTGCGGCGCTCGTGCTCGCCGCGCGCTCGCACGCGGCGCGGCCCGATGTCGTGCAAGGGCTCGAGCTCGATGTGATCGCTTCTGTGACGCTCGGCGGTTGCAGTCTGTTCGGCGGCCGCGGCTTCGTGCTCGGCACGCTGCTCGGCAGCCTCATCATCGGCACGCTCAATAACGGGTTGGTACTGCTGGGCGTCAGTTCGTCGCTGCAACTGGTGATCAAGGGCGCCATCATCGTCGCGGCTGTGGCGTTTACCAGGAAGTGATTCAGGAAGTAACCAGGGAAATGAGGAAAGCACGTCGATCACGCGAGATGTCACGTGCCCGCGTTGTTCGTGAATGGCAGGAGACGTAACACAAACATGAAGACCAACGGAGAAGAATCATGAAACATCGTCGTGGCTCAGGAAGTGTTCTACCCACTCTCATGGCGGCGGCGGCCGTCCTGGCGCTGGCTTCATCGGGAGCCTACGCGCAATGCGTGACCAGCTTGCCGGCCGGTTCGATCGGACCGAAGACGATCGTCGGGCAAGGGCCGAACGGCGAAAAAGCGGCCTCAGTGGATGCCGTGAAGCTGAGCGACGCCGACATCGCCAAAATCAAGGCTGGCAAATTCAAGGTCGGCATTTCGATGCAGACCATGAATCTCGACTGGTCGCAACTGCAGGTGCAAGGCATCACGGACACGCTCAAAAAATACGGCGTGGAAGTAATCGGCACGGCTTCGGCGGAATACCAGGTCGACAAGCAGATCGCGGACATCGAGAACACCATTCAGCGTCACCCGGACGGCATCATCTCCATTCCGGTCGACGGCACGGCCACGGCCGCCACCTACAAGAAAGTGTCCGAGGCCGGGATCAAACTCGTGTTCATGGACAACGTGCCAACTGGCCTCAAGCATCCTGAACAATACGCAGCGATGATTTCCGCCGACAGCGAAGGCAACGGTCAGATCGCCGCGAAAGTACTCGCTTCGTGCGTCCCGCAGGGCGCGACGATCGGGCTGGTGAATTTCGGCGTGGATTACTTCAGCACGACGGAACGCACCAAGGCCGTCAACGACTGGATCAAGAAGAATCGTCCGGACATCAAGATCAAACAGGTCGCGTTTACGGACCCGTCGAAAGTGGGCCAGATCGCGGGCGATTTCCTCACCGGCAATCCGGACGTGAAGGGGCTGTTCGCCGTTTGGGATCAACCGGCGCTCGACACACTGACGTCGATGCGCGCGCAAGGCGTGAACATTCCCGTCACGACGGTCGATCTGGGCCTTCAGTCCGCCATCGAGATCGCCAAGGGCGGACCGCTCAAGGCAACCGGCTCGCAACGTCCGTACGATCAAGGCGTGGCCGAAGCCATGGCGATGATGAAGGCGCTGATCGGCCAGACGCCGCCGGCATGGATCGGCGTGCAGTCCCTGCCGGTGGTTCAGTCGAACGTGCTCGAGTCGTATAAGACGGTGTTCAAGAAAGACCCGCCGCCCCAGCTTGCGGACGCATGCAAAAAAGCCAAGCCGGCTTGCGGCTAACGCCTCAAGCGCGGCACCTTGCCCCGGCGGAGCAAGGTACTATTACGGTTTGGCGTCCGGCGTGCAGCGCATCATGGCTCGCACGTCCTGACGCCCGACGCAGCAAGTCGTACGATCGGGCAGCACGGCACATGCATCGACTGCTATGCTCGCTGCCCGCACCGTCACCCGTTTCCGCCAGCCATGAGTTCTGCAAGCCGCCACATCGCGCACCTGGACATGGACGCGTTCTACGCGTCCGTTGAACTCCTGCGCTATCCGCAACTGCGCGGCAAGGCGGTGGTGATCGGCGGCGGCCGCAATGCCGTGCCGCAAAAGCTTGAAGACGGCAGCCTTCGCTTTGCGAAACTGCGCGATTACGCGGGCCGCGGCGTGGTGACCACTTCCACTTACGAAGCCCGCGCGCTCGGCGTGTTCTCCGCGATGGGCATGATGAAAGCCGCCGTGCTCGCTCCCGATGCGATCCTGCTGCCCACCGATTTCGAGTCGTATCGCCACTACTCGCGTCTCTTCAAACAGGCGGTCGCCACCTTCACCGATCGGATCGAAGACCGCGGCATTGACGAAATCTATATCGACCTCACCGAGTTGCCGGGCGAGCCGCGCGAGATCGCCGCGCGCATCAAGCGGGCCGTCAATCAGGCGACCGGTCTCACCTGCTCCATTTGCGTGGCGCCGAACAAGCTACTGGCGAAGATCGGCTCCGAACTCGACAAACCCGACGGCCTCACGATCCTCACGCCTGCGGATGTGCCGTTGCGCGTCTGGCCGTTACCGGTGCGCAAGGTCAATGGAATCGGGCCGAAGGCCGCGGAAAAACTCACCTCGCTCGGCCTCGCCACGGTCGGCGATCTGGCGGCGGCGGACGCGGGTTTGTTGCAGGACAACTTCGGACGCAGCTACTCGGCCTGGCTCATGCAGGTCGCGCAAGGCTACGACGAGCGGCCGGTCGTGGTCGAGTCGGAACCCAAGTCGATGAGCCGCGAGACGACCTTCGAACGCGATTTGCATCCACGTCACGATCGTCCGGCCCTTTCCAGTTCGTTTACCAGCTTGTGTGTGCGGGTCGCGGAAGACCTGGTGAGGAAGGGCTATGTGGGGCGCACCGTGGGCATCAAACTGCGCTACGACGACTTCCGCACAGTCACGCGCGATCTGACGCTCGACGAACCGACCGCCGACGCCACCGAGATCCGGCGCGCCGCAACGGAATGTCTGAGACGGGTGGAATTGAACCGCAAGCTGCGGCTGCTGGGCGTGCGTGTGAGCGCATTGACGCCGGCCAACGCGCAACCGGCAAAGCGGCGCGTACCGGTTCAGGCCGACTTGCCTTTTACCAGCGAAGATTAACCTGCTGCTTCCGCCGGGACACCGGCATTCACACGCGCCGCCGGCAAACTGGCTTCCATACTCGACGCCGCAATCGAAAACGCAAACGTGTTAACGCCGTTCGCACTCTCCACCGACACCGTGCCGCGATGCATCTCGGCAATTGCCTTCACGATTGCAAGACCCAGGCCGTGGTTTTCGCGGCTGTTGGTACGAGACACTTCCGCGCGATAGAACCGGTCGAACAGGTGTTCAAGCACGGCCGGCTCGATCGGCTCACCCGGGTTGGCCACCGCCACGCGCAACTGATCCGCTACTTCCAGGATCGTCACCGTAATCGCCGCGCCCGGCGCGCAGTGCTGGATCGCGTTCATCAGCAGATTCGTGCAGGCGCGGCCGAACAGCGAGCGGTTCACACGCGCCACCGCATCGCCGCGCAACTGCGCATGCACGCGTGCTTCTTCCAGCGGAATCTCGAGAAACTCCAGCGTATGCGCAACTTCCGCGGCCAGCGACACCTCGACGAGGCCCGTCGCGCGTTCGCCCTGGTCGGCTCGAGCGAGGAACAGCATGTCGTTGATAATCGCGCGCATACGTTCGAACTCTTCGAGATTCGATTGCAGCGTATGGCGCAAATCGTCGACGGAGCGGTTGCGTGTCAACGCTACTTCGGTCTGGCCGATCAGAATCGTCACCGGTGTGCGCAATTCATGAGCGACGTCCGCGTTGAACGATTCGAGGCGGCCGTATGCGCCGTCCAGACGTTCGAGCGCGCCGTTGAACGAGTTGGCCAGATCGCTCAATTCGAGCGGCAGCGAAGCCGTATTCAGACGCTGTGAGCGGTTATTCGGACTCACCGCGGACGCTTCTCTCGTCAGGCGCGTCAACGGCGCAAGACCGAGCCGCGCGACCGAGTAACTCAGCAGCAGCACGGCGAGACTACCCAACGCCGACAGCGCGGCGAGCGCCGCCCCGAACACGCGCATTGTGCGGGTATTCGGCGAACAACTGGCGGCGACCTGCAATTGCACAGGTGGGCGGGCCCCGTAAGCCGGTATCGTCACGGTGATGGTCAACATGTCCGCGCCGCCGCCGACGGGCGATACCCTCGCATAGCCACCCGGCCAGCTCGACACCACGGGCCCCTCGATGGGCTTGCCATAGTGAAAATACGGATCGGTACTCGACACCGCGTACACGGTGCTGCCGTCGTGCGGCATCATGTCCGTGAGTTTTTCGCGCGCCATGCGCCACTTCTCCGGCGTCACCGCGTGATAGACGATGATGCGCGCAATCTCGGTACGATCGTCGAGCGATTCGCGCAAATGGTGTTCGAGTTGCGTGCGCAGCACCAGAAACAGCCCGGTGCCGATTAGCGTGAACACCAGTAGCGCCACGAGTGCGAACATCAACGCAAGGCGGCGCGCGATTGAACGGTTCATGATTGCTCTGCCTCTTCACGCACCTCGAGCACGTAGCCCATGCCCCGCACGGTGTGCAGCAGCTTCGAGGAAAACGGGCCGTCGAGCTTGGCGCGCAATCGTTTGATCGCGGTCTCGACCACGTTCGTATGGCTATCGAAGTTGACGTCCCACACGAGTTCGGTGATGGCGGTCTTCGAGAGGATGTCGCCTTGCCGGCGCGCCAGTACGCTCAGCAACTGGAATTCCTTCGCGGTCAGATCGAGGCGTATGCCGTCGCGGGTGGCGCGCCGGCCGATCAGATCAACGAACAGATCGCCGACGGAAATCAGCGTAGATTCCTGCGAACGCGTGCGGCGCGCCAGCGCATGCAGCCTCTCGACCAGTTCGAGAAAGGAAAAGGGTTTGGTGAGGTAGTCGTCGGCGCCTTCGCGCAGACCACGCACGCGATCGTTCACGTGATCGCGGGCGGTCAGCATGATGACCGGCGTCGACTTGCGCATGCGCAGCGCCTTCAGCACGCTGAAGCCGTCGCGTTTGGGCAGCATGACATCGAGGACGATCACGTCGTAATCGAATTCGGTGGCGAGATGCATGCCTTCCTCGCCGTCGAGCGCCACGTCGACAACCCAGCCCTGCTCTGTCAAACCGGAGCGCAGGTAGTCCACCACCTTATGCTCGTCTTCAACGATCAGCAATTTCATGCGCGTCCCCTTGTATGTGCATTATACGAAACGCCTCGTTTTTCCTCTTTCCTGTCTGGCCGTGTCATTGTCGGGCGGCTCACTTCGCGGGAGCCATCGCCTCCTTCGTTGGATTGCCGGGCGGCTGCGCGCCCGCTATGTCCGCGGCATCCCAGCCGCCGCCTAGCGCCTTTACCAGCGAAACCGAGAGGGTCATCTGCTGGCCGTGGATCTGCACGTCCTGACGCTCGCTGGTCAGCAGCGACTGCTGCGCGGTGATGACGTCGAGGTAAGCGACCAGGCCGCCCGAATAACGATCGTTGGCGAGCGCCAGAAGATGCTGTGCATCGGTCACCGCCTCACTCGACTGCTTCGACGCGCCATCCAGAACGGAGAGGCCGGTGATGCCGTCCTGCACCTGCTGGAATGCGTTGAGCACGGTTTGGCGGTAGTTCGCCTCGGTGGCCTTGTAGCCTTCGCTCGCAAATTGCACGTTCGCCGCACGGCGACCGCCGTCGAACAGCACCTGGCCGACGGCCGCGCCGAGCGTCCACATCAGCGTCGGTGCGCTAAACAGGCTCGCGAACTGCGTGCTTTCCCAGCCGATGCTCGGCGTCAGCGTCAGGCTCGGAAAGAACGCCGCCTTGGCGACGCCGATCTGCGCATTCGCCGCGGCCATCGCGCGCTCTGCCGAGGCGATATCCGGACGGCGTTGCAAAACGTCGCTCGGCAAACCGAGCGGAATCGCCGGCACCTGCGTCGCGAGCACTTTGGGCTCGATCGCGAATTGCGGCGCGGGCACGCCGACCAGCGCGGCAATCGCATGTTCGAACTGTGCGCGCTGATTCAGCAGGAGTTGCGCCTGCACCCGTGTCGAATCGAGCAGCGACTTCTGCTGCAACACGTCGAGCCCGGACACCGAACCGAGATCGTGCTCGGTCGTGACGTAATCGAGTGCCTTTTGCTGCAGTTTCACCGATTGATTCAGCACGTCGATCTCGGCGTCGAGTTCACGCAGCGAGAAATAGTCGGTGGCGAGATCAGTGGTGAGGACGAGCCGTGCGTTGGCGAGGTCGTCGGCCGATTGCTGCGCGGAGGCCGCGGCGCCCTCCACTTCACGACGTATCCGGCCGAATAGATCGGTGTCGTAGTTGATCGTCGGGCCAAGTTGCAGATTGTTCTGTACTGTCGACGTGGTCGGCGTGTTGTAATTGGTCAGCGGGCGATCCTGCGAAATTCTGAAGCGCGACCCGGACGCTCCGAGATCGACTTCAGGAATCTGCTGCGCACGGGTGTTCGCCAGCGTCGCTTTGGCCTGCGCGTAGTGTGCGCTCGCCGCGGCCAATGTCTGATTCTGTGCAAGCGCCTGCGTTTCCAGCGTCCCGAGCGTCTGATCGCCGAAGGCACTCCACCAGTCCAACGAGATCGGCGCATGCGAAGGCGCCGCGACGCGCCAGTACGAATCGGTTTGCCAGGTTGGCGGCACCTCGGCTTGCGGCCGCTGATAATCCGGGCCGACTGTGCATGCAGCCAGCAAGGCCGCACTCGCGGTGACCGCCAGCGCCGTTCGTGTCGCTCGCGATGTCAGTGCCCGATAAGCACTCGCCTGCTTCGCGATCACGACGCCCCCTTGCCGTTTTTCTTCGGCTGCGTGATCAGCACATGATCGCCGTCCGCGATCGAATCGCTCGGGTTGATGATGATCTTGTCGTTCGCCTCGATCCCGCTTTCGATTTCGAGCGACTGCCCCAGGTCCTGCGCGATCACGACCTTGTGTAAGGCCACAGTGCCGTTCGCATCGACCACCGCGACCCGCGGACCTTCGGCGCGGAACAGCAAGGCATTGCCCGGCACCATCAGTTGCGCATGCGCCGCCGCCGGCACGGCTACCTGCACATACGCGCCCGGCCGCAGCTTGTCGTCAGGATTCGGCAAGGTCACTTCGACTTGCAACGAACGGGTCGGCACGTCGATCGCGCCGGAGATGTGCGTGATCGTGCCGTGAAACTGCTGCCCCGGCAATTCAGCCTGCGTCACCACCACCTTCTGCCCGACCGACACGTTTTGCGCGTACGCCTGCGGCAGTTGCACATAGACCCGCAACGGGTCCGATTGCGCCAGCGCGAACAATGCACGACTCGTGCCGCTGCCCGCGTCGATCAGATCGCCGACATCCACATTGCGCTGCGTGACCACGCCCGCAAATGGCGCGACGATGCGCTTGAACGATTCGAGTTGCTGCAGGCGTTTCACGTTGGCATCGGCGGCAGCGAGATTGGCCAGGTCCTGCGAGTAGGTGCTGGTCCGTTCGTCGAGTTCCTGCTGCGAAACCGCATCGCGTTGACGCAGTTGCTGCCAGCGTTCCATCGAGCTTTTGGCGAGGCCGAGACTCGAACTGGTTTGCGCGCGCTGCGCCAGCGCCTGGGCGAGTTCCTGATCGATCTCGGGCGTATCCAGATCGGCGAGCAGTTGCCCCTGCTTCACGCGCGTGCCGATATCGGCGTACCAGTGCAGCAGATAACCGGTGGAACGCGCATAGATCGGCGATTCCACAAAGCCGCGCAACGTGCCCGGCAACAAGGTGTTGCCACCGCCCTCGGTTTGCGTCGGACTGACCACGTTCACATACTGCGTGGCGTTCTGCTTCGTCGTCTCGGCGACCGAGCGGCTTTGCAGAACATTCGCGATCACGGTGCGCAACGCGCCCACGGCGAGCAGCGCCAGCACGATCCAGATGGCGATTTTGGCGCGCTTCCATTCGCGATTGCGCGGGGGCAAGGCGTGGCCGCCTTCGGTCTCTCGCGCGGGAATCGCCAGCGATGCATGGGTTTTTTCGGTCATCTCAGTCAGCCATCTCAGTCAGCCGTCATTTACATTGAACGTTACGCGGGCTTGCCTGCGCCGCCGTGGTCAGGCGCGGGGCCGTCGTTACCGTGGCCGCCCGTGGTATCCGTGTCGTCATCGTCGCGATGGCGCCGCGCGAGGCGGGTATGAATACCTGCGAACACCAGTGGCACAAAAAACAGCGTGGACACGGTGGCGAATAGCAAGCCACCGATCACCGCGCGGCCGAGCGGCGCGTTCTGCTCAGCGCCCTCGCCGAGCCCCAGCGCCATCGGAATCATGCCGATGATCATCGCGAACGCCGTCATCAGCACCGGCCTGATCCGGCTAGCACCGGCTTCGAGCGCGGCGGTGAGCGGCGGCGCACCGGAGGAGAGCCGCTGGCGCGCGAACGACACCATCAAAATACTGTTGGCGGTAGCGACGCCCATCGTCATGATCGCCCCCGTCAAGGCGGGCACGCTCAAGTGCGTGCCGGTCAGGAACAGCATCCAGACGATGCCCGCCAGTGCCGCGGGCAATGCGCTGATGATGATCAGCGGATCGACCCACGACTGGAAATTCACCACGATCAGCAGGTACACCAGCACGATGGCCATCGCCACGCCGATCCCGAGACCGAAGAACGAACTGCGCATGGTCTGCACCTGCCCGCGCAAGGTGATCTGGCTACCGCGCGGCAACGAGGCCCGCACGTTGTTCACCAGTTTGTCGACCTGCGTGGCCACGCTGCCCAGGTCGCGCTTTTCGACGCTCACGTACAGGTCGATCACCGGCCTGATGTTGTAGTGCGTGACTTCCGCGAACTGATTCTGCGGCGAGACGCGCACGAGGTTGCCGAGCAGTTGCGTCGGACCGTTGGCCGAGGCCGAGACGGGCGTGCGCAACAACTCATCGATCGACGAGATCTGATACTGCGGCGTTTGCACCGCGACGCTGTATTCGACACCGTTCTTGTTGTTGAACCAGAAACCCGGCGAAGTCTGCGAACTGCCCGACAAGGAAATCAGTACATTTTGCGCCACATTGCTTGCACTCAGATTGAGTTGTTGCAGGCGCGTGCGATCCATCTGAAGATTGATCGCCGGTTCGTCCAGTTTCTGCTGAATGTGGGTGTCGACGGTACCGGGAATCATCCGCACCTGTTTCAGCAGCTTGCGCGCAACGTCGAAGTTGCCCTGCTGATCCGCGCCGGAAATCTGCACGTCCACGGCGGCGGGCAAGCCGAAGTTGAGAATCTGCGTGACGATGTCGGCCGGTTGAAAGAAGAACTCGACGCCCGGAAAACGCTGCGGCAGGATCGCGCGCAGTTTGTCCATGTAGATTTGCGTCGGGTGGTGGTCTTCTTTCAGGGCGACCTGAATTTCGCCGTCGAGCGTGCCGATCGTGCCCGCGTTGCTATACGAAAGATTGATACCGCTATACGGCAAACCGAGGTTGTCGAGGATCGTGCCGAGTTCGTCGGCCGGCACGACCTCGCGGATCACCTTCTCGACTTCGTCCGCGAGACGCGCGGTTTCCTCGATGCGCGTACCGGTCGGCGCACGCATGTGGAGACGAATGTCGCCGGCGTCGACGCTCGGAAAGAAGTCTTCACCGAGCACGAAAACCAGACCCATCGACACCACGCAGAAGCCGAGGAACAGGCTGCCGAACATGCCGCGCCGCACCAGCACGCTGCTGAGAATCACGATGTAGGTGGACCGCATGCGCTCGAAGCCGTGATCGAAACGCAGGTAGATGCGCCGGAACACGCTCGGCCGGGCATCGGCCTTGGGCTTGTGCGCATGGCCCATCAGCAGCATGGCCAGCGTCGGCACCAGCGTACGCGACAAAACGTACGAGGCGAGCATTGCGAACACCACTGCTTCGGCAAGGGGCACGAACAGATAACGCGCGACGCCGGTCAGGAAGAACATCGGCACGAACACGATACAGATACACAGCGTGGAGACGAGCGCCGGTATCGCGATTTCGCCGGCGCCGTCGAGAATCGCATCGTGCAGATTCGTGCCCATATGCAGGTGCCGTTCGATATTCTCGATCGTCACCGTCGCATCGTCGACCAGAATCCCGACCGCGAGCGCAAGGCCGCCCAGCGTCATGATATTGATGGTTTGCCCGAGCGCGTGCAGGGCGATCAGCGAGGACAGAATCGACAGCGGAATCGAAATCGCGATGATGCAGGTGCTGCGCCAATTGCCGAGGAACAGCAGGATCATCGCGGCCGTCAACGCCGCGGCAACCAGCGCCTCACGCACCACGCCCTGCACCGCCGCTTTCACGAACACGGACTGATCGAACAGGGCCGTGATGTTCAGGTCCGGCGGCAACGCGGCGCGCGCCGCCGGCAGAATGCCTTGCAGCGTATTGACGATCGAAAGCGTCGAGGCGCTACCGTTCTTCAGCACCGACATCAGTACGCCACGGTGTCCATCCTGCCGCACGATATTGGTCTGCGGCGAGAAACCGTCACGCACGTGAGCGACTTCCCGCAGGTACGTCGTCGCGCCATTGAGCGTGCGCACCGGAATGTCGTTGAGCCCTTCCACCGTGGCGGGCGAGCCGTTCATATTGATCGTGTATTCCTTCGGCCCGATCTTGGCCGTACCGGTCGGCAGAATCAGGTTTTGCGCGTTGAATGCGCTGACCACATCCGAGGGCGTCAGGCCCTTTGCGAGCAAGGCGCGCGTGTCGAGGTCGACCGAGATCAGACGTGATTTGCCGCCGTACGGGTACGGTACGGCCGCGCCCGGAATCGTCACCAGTTGCGGGCGCAGGAAGTTCAGTGCCGTGTCGTTGAGCGCCTGCTCGGAGAGCTTCGGGCTCGACAAACCGAGCTGGATCACCGGAATGCTGGAAGCCGAATAACTGATCACCAGCGGCGGCGTCGCGCCTGGCGGCATCTGCTTGAGCTGCGCCTGTTCGACGGCCACGGTTTGCGCGATCGCGGTCTGGATGTTCGCGTTCGGCTGCAGGAACACCTTGAGAATCGTGATGCCCGCGAGCGACTGCGATTCAATGTGCTCGATGTCGTTGACCGTGGTGGTCAGACTGCGCTCGTTGACGGACGTGATGCGGTTGGCCATGTCTTCGGCCGACAACCCCGTGTAATTCCAGATGATGCTGACCACCGGAATATTGATCTCCGGCAGCACGTCGACCGGCGTGGTCAACAGCACAAATGGCGTCGCCAGCAAGATCAGAATGGCCATCACGATGAACGTGTATGGCCGCTTAAGCGCAACGTTGACGATCCACATGAAACGCGCCCGAGAGAATGCAGGTAAGGAATGGGAGGGGATGGGTGAATCCGTACCTATGCTAGATCCATAGTACCAACGCCTGCATGGCGCCAAAATGGCCAGATTGTCAGGAAGGCTAATGTAAGGAGAGGCAGCGCTTCAAACGCACGCGGGCTCATGCCGCGCAAACGTTTGATGAGGGGTAGATAGGCTCTTTTAAGGGTATTGCTAAAGGCATGTCTCGTCGAACTGCCGTGAGACATGCCTTCAGAATAAGTTATGGAAAGCAAATACCTTACGCTCTAGCGCCGATTCTGGGATTCATTCCGGCGCGGCCGGTGAATCGCCGAGCTTTAGCGTCAGGCAAAAAAGGCCGGTCAACATGATTGCTGACCGGCCTTTTCGTTTCGAAGCGCCGGCGCGTGCCGCCGGCGCCCGCACACTCGCATCACTTCACTTCGCAAACAACGACGACATATCGGCAAACGCCTTGAATTCCAGCGCGTTGCCCGACGGATCGAGGAAGAACATCGTGGCCTGTTCGCCGACCTCGCCCTTGAAGCGCACGTGCGGTTCGATGATGAAGTCGATGCCGGCCTTTTGCAGTTTGTCCGCTGCGGCCTGCCATTGCGCCATCGAGAGCACCGCGCCGAAGTGGCGCACCGGTACCGCGTCGCCGTCGACCTTGCTGGTCTGACGGTGGCCGATTTCCTCTGGTGCGAGGTGCGCGACGATCTGATGTCCATAGAAGTTGAAATCGATCCATTCTGGGGAGCTGCGCCCCTCCGGACAGCCGAGCAGCTCGCCATAGAACTCGCGGGCCGCGGCGAGGTTATGCACGGGAAACGCCAGATGGAACGGCGGCAAAACGGTGTCGGCAACGCTCATGGTGGGGGAACTCGCTGAAGGTAAAGGGGGTTCGTGCATCGGTCAATGAAGCGGCCCGGAAAAGCGCACGCATGGGCCAGATTTTAACCATGATTAAAAATGGTGAAAAACGATATATATTTGATCTGACCAACACCAAAATCGATAAATCGACCATGCTCAGCGAACGGCGTTGATTCCGAATACAGCCGGACTCGGCACGTGGCCCGCCAGAGTGGCCCCGCGTTGCCCCACAAACGCCCGATTGTGCAGCCGCACGTGAGATCAACTGTATCTGTGAGATTCGCACACGGGCGAGCAAAATGGTTGTTCGCGCATCGATCCATGCGATTCCCCCGTGCCGCAACGAGCGGCGCAGTTCGCCCCCGCCGAGGTTCACACGCCCATGACCGCCAGTTCCTTCCTCACCGCCGATGTCCTGATCGCCTACAGCGCCTACTTCGTCGGCACGGCGAGTCCGGGGCCAAGCAATCTCGCGATCATGTCGCTGGCGATGAGCGCCGGCAGAAAATCCGCGCTGACCTTCGCGCTCGGCGTGGTGTCCGGTTCATTCTTCTGGGCGTTGCTGGCGTCGCTGGGTTTGTCGGCGGTACTCGCCACTTACTCGGAATGCCTGGTGGCGATCAAGATTGCCGGCGGACTTTATCTGCTGTGGCTTGGCTTCAAATCCGCGCGCTCGGCATTCAGCGCGGAAAAGCTGCCTACGAATACCGCACGCGAAGGCGAACCGCTCAAACGGCTCTATCTGCGCGGCCTGCTGCTGCATCTCACCAATCCGAAAGCGATTCTGGTGTGGCTCTCGATCGTTTCGCTGGCTATGTCGCCGGCGGGCGGCACTTCGCACACTGCGCCGGTGGTGCTCGGCTGCATGGTGATCGGCGTATCCGTGTTCAGCAGCTACGCGGTGCTGTTTTCAACTGCGTCCGCACGGCGCATCTACGTCGCGATCCGTCGCTGGCTGGACGGGTCGCTCGCGATCATGTTCGGCATTGCGGGGATCAAGCTGCTGACTTCGAAAAGCTAGCCGCGTCTTCGGGGTGTGCCCGCTCTGCGATACTGTCGCCTTGATGACTTGAGCGGGCAAGCGAACACGATGAGCGGTGGCAATGACCTGAATCCGGCGGCGAAGCATTCGCCATTGCAAAAGCGGCTTTATCTGGCGGGCGTCGTCGTGCTGCTCGCCGGTCTGATCGCCGCGGTGATCATCTATGTCATGGCGCCGGCGCCAGACAGCGCCGTTTCCATGTACAGCATCGCAGACCCGCGCTATCAGATCGAATTGCAGCGCATCGGCGGCAACGCGGCCGTGGTG
This sequence comes from Paraburkholderia aspalathi, assembly GCF_905220735.1. Classification (NCBI taxonomy): domain Bacteria; kingdom Pseudomonadati; phylum Pseudomonadota; class Betaproteobacteria; order Burkholderiales; family Burkholderiaceae; genus Paraburkholderia; species Paraburkholderia aspalathi. The sequence goes on along the minus strand of NZ_CAJNBA010000004.1, from coordinate 652,277 downwards.
ATGGCGCAGATTCATCAATGGTTCGACAGTCTTTGGCACGGTACGGCGCTCGCCTATACGGTGGCCGTGCTTGGCGCCCTGCTCGCGGGCGCGTGCTTTTTTATCGGCTACTTCTTTGCCGATGAAGAGCCGCAAACCTGAAGCAATCCACCACGTCTTGCCAAACAAACCAGAACGACGTTTACGACGCGGCTTTGACCTGCGTACCCGGCTGCTCCACGCCTGCCATGCGCAGCGCGTCATGCAAGGTGCTGAAAATGCAGTTTGCGCCGACGGTCGGCGTGATGCCATGCCGGTCCATATCCGAGCGCAGATACTGATTCACGCGCGCAAAAATCACTTCGACGCCGCTACGTTTTAGCGCTTCGCACAACTCGCCGACCGAACGCGCCGCCGAATAGTCCAGATCGGTGATCGCGCCGGAATCGATCACGAACCAGCGCACCGGGCTCGGCGCGTGGTCGATCAGGCGACGGGCATCGTCGATGAAAAAGTGGTCGTTCGCGTAGAACAGGTCGGAGCCAAAGCGATAGACGATCAGCCCCGGCGCGGTCTCGAGCCCGGGCGCGGCCGGCACCGGCACCCAGATGCCGCCTTCGCCGGGCACGAGGACCATGGTGTGCGGCCGGTAGCTATGCCGCACATGCCGCAGCAGCGATAAGGCCACCGCCACCAGAATGCCGTGCTCGACACCGATCAGCACCACCGCCGCGGCGGTAAACACGGCCAGCGTGAATTCACCGGGGCTTTCGCGGCGAATCGAAAACAGCGTCTGCAGATTGATGAGGCCAATGGCGATCGTAAACACGATGCTGGCCAGAATGCAGTGCGGCAGGTACTGCAAATAACGGCTGAAAAACAGCAGCACCACGACCACCACCACCGCGAATACGACCTGCGCGAACTGGCTGCGCGTGCCGGCGCGATCGGCCATCGCGGTTTGCGTCGGACTGCCGTTCACCACGAAGGCGCCGGAAAACGCCGCGGCAGCGTTGGCGGCGGCAATACCCAACAGGTCGGCATTGGTATCGACCGTCTCGTGATAGCGCTCGGCAAATACGCGGCTTGCGGCGGCGCTTTGCGCGACGATCATCACGAAGCAGGAGGCTGCGACCGGCAGCAGATCGAGTAATTGCTGCCAGGTGACCGAGGGCATGCGCAGCGGCGGCAATCCCCCTGCCACCGGCCCCAGCACTGAAATGCCGTGCGCCGCGAAACCGTAAATATCGCTTGCGGCGATACCCGCCACCACCGCGATCAATGGCACCGGCAGGCGTGGCAAAAAGCGCTTGAAAACCAGAATGGAAACCACGACCAGCGCGGAAATAGCAAGCGTCGGCAGATTGATCTGCGCCGCCTCGCGCACCACGAGCGCGAGTTGGCCGACGCTGTTCGCGGCATGTCCAGGGACGCCGAACATGTCGCCCAGCATGGCGATGCCGACCTGCACGCCAACGCCGGCCAAGAAGCCGACCAGCACCGTGCGCGAGAGAAAATCAGCAAGAAAACCGAGCTTGAAGATCCGCGCGATGAGCAGAAGCGCGGCAGTGAGCAAGGCGACCATTCCGGCGAGCGCCGCATACTCTGCGCTAGAAGCCGGCGCCATGGTCGAGAGGCGGCTCGCGAAAATGGTGGCGGTGGCGGAGTCGGCAGCCACGACGAGGTGCCGCGAGGCGCCGAAAAACGCAAACGCAATAAGCGGCAGAAAGACAGTGTAAAGACCGGTAACGGCCGGCATGCCGGCAATGCGCGCATAGCCGAGCACTTGCGGAATATCCATCGACGCAAGCTGCACGCCGGCCAGCGCATCGCGCGCCGCCGCGGCACGGCTCAAAGGAAGCACGCCCTTCAAAACGCCAAGGCGCGTAGTGATGTTTGCCAGAAAATCCCGCATACGCGATAGTGCCCCGAACTTAGGTTATCGCGCATCGTGCCGTGACTCGGCACGTCAAGGCAAGGGTTGAGGCTTTGATCGCCTATGGAAAGTGGTTAAAACCAGTAATGGCTTGAACACCCCCGCCGACACTGCCCCATTTTGGGTCTAACGCCTGAACTGCCCTGTCAGCGGATCCACGTGCCGCGCGAAACCGAACAGCGCGGCGATGCAGATCGGACAGGCGATGATGAACACGGCCAACATCTCGCACCCCGTAACAAATTGTTACTGGCAAGTTTAAGCGATTGCCGTGCGAAATGAATGAGGGAAAACGCAATACACTGTTGCGGACTATTACAACACCGTTACTACCGTGCAGCAGATGGCGCGTGAGAATACCCCTGAAAATGCGGCAAATAACGCAAAAAAATGAGCGCTCGATACCGTGCGCTATGATGCGCAAACGTTCGCCTACCTACAAACCGGTTACGCCATGTACACGTCAACTTTCATCTTCGCGACACGACAATTAGACGAACGGTTCTACCGGCTCGACGAGACCATCGCCACCGCCGCCAAGGCCATTCCCGGCTATATCGGCGAAGAGTCGTGGGAAAACGCGTCGACAGGACTGACGTCGAATGTGTACTACTGGGCGTCGCTCGAGGCATTGCAAGCGTTGATGCAACACCCCGCGCATCTGGAAGCGAAAGCGGCGCAGGCAAACTGGCTCGATGGGTATCAGGTGATCATCTCTGAGGTGCTGCGCACTTACGGCGATTCAGGGTTTACGCATCCTGCAGCGGCCCATCGGGTACAGGATGGACCGACTGCCCGAGCCGCGCCGCCCGTACGTCCGGTTTGAACGTTGCGAGAATCGGCACGAAACCCGCTGGACTCCAAAGCATCATCAAGCCGATCAGCACGAACTCGACTAGCTCCACCGTGTAGATCGACGGCCAGGTTCTGATCGCGTAAAACGCCCGGGCCAGCAGCGGCACTATTAGATACGCCACCGGCACGGCATGCGGTCCGCAAGGTCTCGTCTGCGCGGGTTTGGAGTGGTTGGGTGATCATTGAGCCTCTTATTTTGTACGATACTTTAGGCAAAATCACCAAAATTGCCTTAAATATCGTACAAATCTTATAAATTCTGGGTCAGATCAAGGCAATCATAACCTCTGGCTCAGAAAATATGTCCGATACTTTTGACATACTATCGATATTTGCCTAATCTATCGGACATGCCCCGCACCTTTCAACGTCCCTTTCCGTCGGTCGAGAAGCAGATGCGTGCGCTCGGCGAACGCCTGAAACTCGCCCGCCTGCGGCGTGAACTCCCAACCGTTCTGTTCGCCGAAAGGTTGGGCATTTCGCGCGACACGCTGAGCCGCCTCGAGAAAGGCGATCCGAATATTGCGCTCGGCACCTATATGCGGGCGCTTCGCGTGTTGGGTCTCGACAAGGACATGGACGCCGTCGCCCATGACGACGAACTCGGCCGCAAGCTGCAGGACCTCAAGTTGCCGGGTCAGCGCAAACCGCGCACGAACACGCCCGGCGCCGCCCCTGTCAAAACCGGGCAGCCGGCAAAAAAACACCCGAAGAAATCTGATGGTCAGCAATAAACCTCGAGATGCATTCAAGGTATTTCTCGACGCAACCGAACTGAGCAGCCAGCAGCAGGTCGGCACCTTGTATCGCCAGACTGCGCGCACAGACTTGCCGGCATCGTTCGCCTATGCAAAGAGCTGGATAGATGGGCGTAACGCATTCATGCTCGACCCGCGCCTCGAGTTATGGACCGACGAGCAATATCCGCCTGCGAAATCCGCTGCATTCGGCGTTTTCATGGACTCGGCGCCGGATCGCTGGGGCCGCGTGCTGATGGAACGCCGCGAGGCCGCGGCGGCAGATCGCGAAGACCGGCCTATGCGCAATTTGCAGGAGATCGATTTCCTGCTGGGCGTGCACGACCTGACACGAGTCGGCGCGCTGCGGTTTCAGGACGTGGACGGACATTTTCTCGACAACAGCGCCGATGCCGCGCCGCCGGTCACCGACCTCGCGACCCTCGCGTATATCAGCCTGCGCATTGAAGAAGCCGATATAGAAAAACTGCCCGAGTACGAGCAGTGGCTCGCGATGCTGATCGCCCCTGGCACCTCGCTCGGCGGCGCTCGCCCAAAAGCGAACTTCACGAGCCTGGGCAATGATCTCTGGATCGCCAAATTCCCCGCCAAAGACGACCGTTACGACATCGGTGCGTGGGAATACATCGCTCACCGGTTGGCCAGGAAAGCCGGCATCTGGGTGCCGCAATCCGAACTCAAGTATGTCGGCACACGTTATGGCACGTTCTGCGTCGAACGATTCGATCGCCGTGAAGGCAGCCGGCGCATGTACACCTCGGCCATGACCTTGCTCGAACGTCAGGATGGCGAATCGGGAGCAGGCTACCTGGACATTGCCGAGTACCTCGCCGACAACGGCGCACAAGGTCATATCGACGAAGATCTCGCTCAACTCTTCAGAAGAGTCGTCTTCAACGTACTCATGGGAAACCGGGACGATCACCTGCGCAATCACGGCTTCATTCGCGAGCCTTCGGGTTGGCGGCTCTCGCCGGCGTTCGATATGAATCCAAATCCGAGCAAGCGGGAACACGCGCTCACGCTGGACGGTATGAGCGCCCTGCCGGATCTTGAAACCGCCTTCGACACCGCTGAGTTTTATCGACTCGACGACACAGACGCGCGCCGCATCGTCGCGGAAGTTCAAGACGCCGTCGACACATGGCGGGAAGAAGCCGCCGCGCTGAATCTGTCCCGGCCCGAAATACAGCGAATGGAGTCTGTATTTCAGGCGTGATGTCTTCGTCTGGCGGCCATACGTCCGCGGTGTGCCGGTCGCGTCCGGCACCTTGACGCTCGTGTTCCGGCACATGTCTCCATACCCCTTATAATCCGGCATGATCCGAATCCCGCACCACCTCCTCTCGCAATCGGCCGCACCCGACCGATCCGCCCCCCACCGCGCTCCGGTGGCCGCATGAAAACACCTAAACGTCTGCTCCCGCTCGTCGAAGAGGGCCTGATCGACGAAGTCATCTCGCAGCTGATGAGCGGCAAGGAAGCCACCGTCTACGTGGTCCGCAGCGGCGAGTCCACGCGCTGCGCGAAGGTCTATAAGGACGCCAAACAGCGCAGTTTCCGCCAGGCCGCGTCCTATCAGCAGGGTCGCAAGGTCAAGAACAGCCGCCAGCAGCGCGCCATGGAAAAAGGCAGCCGCTATGGGCGCGAAGTGCAGGAACAGGCGTGGCAGAACGCGGAAGTCGATGCGCTGTTCCAGCTCGCCAACGCCGGCGTGCGCGTGCCGCAGCCCTTCATCTGCACCGACGGCGTGTTGCTGATGGAATTGGTGACCGATGCGGATGGCGACGTCGCGCCGCGTTTGAACGATGTCGAGATGACCGAAGCACGCGCACTCGAATTGCACGCGCTGCTGATCAACCAGGTGGTGCGCATGCTGTGCGCCGGGATGATTCACGGCGACCTGTCCGAATACAACATCCTGCTCGCGGCGGACGGCCCGGTGATCATCGACCTGCCGCAAGCCGTGAATGCCGCCGGCAATCTGGAAGCGCCGGCCATGCTGGAGCGCGACGTGAACAACCTCGCTACCTATTTCGGCCGTTTCGCGCCCGCGTTGCTCGATACGAGCTACGGCAAGGAAATCTGGTCGCTGTACGAAGCAGGCGCCTTGCACGTGGATGCCAAATTGACCGGCCGTGTCGAACTGGACACCACGCCGATCGATCTCGAAGCCGTGCTGCAGGAACTCGAAGACACGCGCCTCGACGAAGAAGCGCGCCTGCGCTACGAGCAGTCGCTGCGCAGCGGAACATAAGCGGGGCCAAAGCAGCCCCTACGCGCCTTTATACGCCGCTTCGCGAAGACGCTACGACGCGATGCGGCAACTGGGTGCCTTGATCCTGGTCGATGAAGCCCCCGGTGCAGGCCCCACCGATTCCCGCATCGTCACGCTCACCGGAAACTCGCGGATGATCTCCCACGAGGTCCGGTAGCACTGATTGACCAGCCAGCGCACGGCGTTCTGCGTCAACTCCGCCGTCGGGATATGCACCGAGGTGAGCCCGGGCGCGGCATACGCGGCCGAATAGTCATCGTCGTAGCCGATCACCGAGACTTCGTCCGGTACGGAAATGCCCGCCTGGTGGAAACGCGCCAGCGCGCTCACCGCCATCGTGTCGTTCGCGCAAAAGAGGCCGGTGAAGCGCCGCTCCGAATCGAGCAGCTTCTGCGCGGCGACGTAACCGCCTTCCGGCGAGAAGTCCGATTCGATCAGCGTGACGTCCTCGCGCGCAATGCCCTCGCGCGACAATTCGGCAAAGAAGCCTTCGAGCCGGGTGTGATTGTCCGAGGCGCTGAACGGCCCGGAAATCACCGCAATGTCCCGATGCCCATAGTCGAGCAGCGTGCGTGCCGCCAGTTCACCGCCGCGCCGATGATCCGCGCAAAACGACGCCTCCGGCAACTGATCGAACGCGCGATTCAGAAACACCATCTTCGGATGCATGCGATGCAGCATGTCCAGATCTTCGTCGTGCAGATCGTGGCTGATCACCACCACGCCATCGCAATCGCGGCCGATCAGAAAACGCACTGCCTCGATGGCCTGCTCGCGCGGCGACACTTCCCCGCAACCCGTCGCCACCACCACGTGACGGCGCACCGCGCGCAGTTCGGTGTCGGTCTGCTTGAGAATCGTGCCGTAGTAGGAGCCGAAGAAAGTCGGCACGAAAATGCCGATCATGCCGAGCGATTGCGTCGCCATGGCGCGACCGATGGACGACGGCCGGAAATTCAGCGCTTCGATCGCGGCCTTCACGCGCGCGGCGGCATCGGCTGAAATGGGTCCCTTACCGGAAATGGCCCGTGAGGCAGTCGACATGCCGACGCCGGCCAGTGCCGCGACATCCTTGAGTGTTGCCACGCGGTTCTCCGTCAAGCCTGTTGTATTCAACGACGCTGCATCCCATCACTACAGACGCGCGCCGCCATCTTCCTCGAACAGCGAAATATGTGCGCCATCGAACGAGAACGTCGCGGCATCCCCTATTGCCACCGGCGTCTTCGTCTGGTCGATCGACGCGATTTGCACTCCATGATAGTCGAGCCAGATGACACGGTGGTTGCCCATCGGCTCGATCAGGGAAATGTTCGCGCGCTCGCTCATTTTTGAGTTTGAACCGCTTGAACCGCTTGAGCCTTCCCCCACGTGGACGTCTTCGGCCCGTACGCCGAGTACGCATGACAGACGATCCGTTGGCAGGTTTTTGAAAGGATAATGCGACACATCGAGTTGCAAATCCGCTGTACAAAAGTGTAGCGCGCCATCGCGCGTCTCGAGCGTGCCCTTGAGCACATTCATGGCGGGCGAGCCCAGAAACGTCGCGACAAACAGATTGTTCGGCCGCGCATAGACTTCGGCGGGCGTGCCGAACTGCTGGATCACGCCGCCGCGCATCACCGCCATGCGCGTGGCGAGCGTCATCGCTTCGACCTGATCGTGGGTCACGTAGATCATCGTCGCGCCCAGACGCTGGTGCAGTTGCTTGAGTTCGCGACGCAGTTCGGTGCGCAATTTGGCGTCGAGATTCGAAAGCGGCTCGTCGAACAGGAACACATCGGCCTCGCGCACGATCGCGCGGCCGATCGCCACGCGCTGCCGCTGGCCGCCGGAGAGTTGCGCGGGCTTGCGCTTGAGCAGCGGGCCGAGTTGCAGCATTTCGGACGCCCGTTTGACACGCCGTTCAATCTCCGCCTTCGGTGTGCCGTTGATACGCAAAGCAAACGACAGATTGCGCTCGACACTCATGGTCGGATACAACGCATACGACTGGAACACCAGCGCGATACGGCGATCTTTCGGGTCGGCCCAGGTCATGTCTTCGCCCGCAATTTCGATGCTGCCGTCGGTCACGTCGATCAGGCCCGCGATGCTGTGCAGTAAGGTGGACTTACCGCAACCCGATGGGCCGAGCAACACGACGAACTCACCCGCTCGCACATCGAGATCGAGATTCTCGATCACCGTATTCGCGCCGAGCTGGATCTTCAGATTGCGTATCGATACGTTGGCCGGATTCGACAGGCCCGCGGTGTCCACCGCGTGCCCGACATTCGCCGCATCAGCCGGGTTAGCCAGATCGGCCGCATTTGCCAGGTTAGCCAGGTTTGCCATGCTTTATCGCCCTATCCCTTGACGGCGCCGGACGCAATGCCGCGCACAAACCAGCGGCCCGAAATAAAGTAAACCGCAAGCGGCACCATGGAGGTCAGAATGGTCGCCGCCATATTGACGTTATAGAGCCTCTCGCCAGTCGTCGTATTGATGATGTTGTTCAGTTGCACCGTCATCGGCAGGTTTTTCGTGCCGGCGAACACAAGGCCGAGAATGAAGTCGTTCCAGATGCCTGTCACCTGCATGATGACCGCGACGACGATGATTGGCGTGGACATCGGCAGCATCAGTTGCAAAAAGATGCGCCAGAAACCACCGCCGTCGATGCGCGCCGCCTTGAACAGCTCCTGCGGAATCGACGCGTAATAGTTGCGAAACAGCAGCGTCATCACTGGCATGCCGAAGATGGTGTGGATCACCACGATACCCGGCAGCGAACTGAACAGATGCACGCTCGCGAGCACGCGCACGAGCGGATAGACCATCACCTGCACGGGAATGAAAGCGCCCATCAGCAATACGCCGAACAGCAGCCCTGCCCCACGCGGCCGCCAGAACGACAGCGCATAGCCGTTCACCGCGCCGATCACGATCGACAACACCGTGCTGGGCACGACGATACGCACCGAATTCCAGAAGCCGACCTGGATACCGTTGCAATCGAGCCCGGTGCAGGCGGATTGCCATGCGGCACTCCATGCATCGAGTGTGAAATGCGCGGGGAAAGCGAGCAGATTGCCGAGGCGAATCTCGCTCATCGGTTTCACCGATGTGACGAGCATCACATACAACGGCAATAGGAAGAACAACGCGGCGGTGAGCAGAAACGCGTAGACGCCGAGCCGTGCGGGTGTAAACGAACGGCGGCGTCGACGTGCACGGCTCGGCGTGCCGCCTTTGAGTGGCGGACTGAGCGTGTTCATCACACCTCCTTGCGCAACGCAGCGCGGCTGCGGGCATAAAAGAACGGCGCGAGAATCGCCAGCACCGTAGCCAGCAGCACGATCGACGCGGCCGACGCGAGGCCGATGTTGGCCCGGCCGAACAGGTAGTCCATGATGAACTTCGCCGGCACTTCGCTTGCCGTGCCGGGCCCGCCTTGCGTCATGGCGACCACGGCGTCGTAAAGCTTCACGACCATCACGAAGAGCAGCACGAAGGCGGTGGACAGGGAAGGCCCGAGCATCGGCACGACGATGCTCGCATACACGCGCCAACGCGGAATGCCGTCGATACGTGCGGCTTTCCACAGCTCGTCGTCGATACCGCGCAAGCCGGCCAGCAGCAGCGCCATCACGAGACCAGACGCCTGCCACACCGTCGCGATGACGATGGTGTAAATCACCCAATCCTGATCCACGATCCAGTCGAAGCGCGCATGCACGAAACCGATCTTGTGCAGCACGGCCTGCGCACCCAGCTCAGGATTCAGAATCCACTGCCAGACCAGACCCGTTGCGACAAACGACATCGCATATGGATAGAGAAACACCGTGCGCAACGCGCCTTCGGCCACCACGCGTTGGTCGATGAAAATCGCCAGCAGCAAACCGATCACCATGCACGCGACAATGAAGCACGCGCCGTAGATCACGATGTTTTGCAGCGACAGCAACCAGCGGTCGTTATTGAAGAGCCGCGTGTACTGCGTGAGGCCCGCGAAGTCGCCGGAAGGAAACGTGCGCGAATTGCTGAGAGATACGCGCGCGGTCCAGACCATCGTGCCGAGATACGCGAACACGACAGTCAGGACCATCGGCAGCAAGGCCAGCCATGCCGCTATCGGTAAACGCTTTTTTAGCGGCTTTTTCAGCGGCCCTTTGCGATGCCTTGAGTCGGCAGCCGGCAGCTTGAGCGCGTGCATGATGAGCGCCTAGCTCTTCAACGCACTGGCAAACGCCTTCTGCGCATCATCGACCGACTGGTTCTTGTTCCAGAAGTTCGTGATGACGTCGATCAACGCGCCCTGCGTGTCAGGCGAGAGCAGCATCTCCGGATTCGGCAACTGACGCGACTTGTCCTTCATGATCGCCATGCCCTCCTTCGCGCAGATGTCGAGACTGCTCACATCCACATCGGGGCGAATCGGAATCGAACCTTTCTTCGCGCTGAATGCGACTTGCGCGGCCGGCGAGGTCATCACCGTGGCAAGCAGATTCTGCGCCTTGATTGCGTTGGCATTGTCGGTCTTCGGGAACACGAATACGTCGCCCGCAACCAGATACGGCGAATGCGGACCGAAGCCCGGGAAGCAGCCGAAGTCCTTGCCGGCAACCTGGTTGGCCGCCGAGAATTCACCCTTGGCCCAGTCGCCCATGATCTGCACACCGGCCTTGCCGGAAATCACCAGCGCGGTGGCATCGTTCCAGTTGCGGCCAGGCGAGCCGGCATCGACGAAATCATGCAAGCGCTTGAACTGCGCGAGCACCTTCTTGAATGCATCCGACTTGACCGCGCTCATGTCACGATCGCGGTACACCTTCAGATAGAGATCGGGACCGCCGACGTCGGCGAACACCGCGTCGAAGGTGATCTTTTCCTGCCACGGCTGACCACCGAGCGCGAGCGGGATCACGCCCGCTGCCTTCAGCTTGCCGAGATCGGCGAGGAATTCGTCATAGCTCTTCGGCTCGGCGGCAATGCCTGCCTTCTGGAACACCGGCTTCGAGTAGAAGAACCAGGCCGGCATGTGAATATCGACTGGCGCGGCGTAGTAGTGACCCTTCACCCGGATGCTGTCGATGATCGATTGCGGGAACACGCCGTTCCAGTTTTCTTTCGCGGCGACGTCGTCGACGTTGTTCAGCAGGCCCTGATCGATCAGGTCGTGAAACTGCTTGGAGGTATTGAACTGTGCGGCGGTGGGTGGATCGCCGCCGACGATCCGGTTGATCGCGGTGGAACGCGCCTGATCGGCGCCGGCCACTGCGTTGTCAACCCACTGGCCACCGGCCTTGTTGTACGCATCGGCAAACTGGCGGATCGCGGCAGATTCGCCGCCGGAGGTCCACCAGTGAATCACGTTGGCTTTCAGCGGTTCAGCCGCATGCGCGATGACTCCGTACAGCGCCAGTGCCGCAACTACGCCTCGCAAGACCATTTTTTTGCTGTGCATTCCGTCTCCTTCGGGCTTTGCGCCCGCGTTTCAGGTCGACATACAAACCAGCTTCACCTGCCGTTAAGCCTTTGCCTTACGCTCCTGCAAAAATTTCTCCACTAGCTCAGCACTCCGTTTGATTGTGCGCTTCTGCGTACTGTAGTCGACATGTACGACACCGAAGCGACGCTCATACCCAAACGCCCATTCGAAGTTATCCATCAACGACCACAGAAAATAGCCGCGAATATCCACGCCGGCCTTGATCGCCTGATCGACCGCCGCGAGATGCCGCTTGAGGAACGAGATGCGCTGCGTATCCTCCACACGACCGTCGGTCACCTCATCGTCCGAGGCCATGCCGTTTTCGGTGATGTAGATCGGCGGCAGGTTGTGATACGTCTCCTTGAAACCGGTCAGCAGATCGCGCAAGCCATCGGGATACACCTCCCAGCCCATCTGCGTGCGCTCGACGCCTTCAAGCGGCACGTCCCGGAATCCATGCGCGCCGTCGCTCGCGACGTTGGTGCGGAAGTAATAGTTGATGCCGAGGAAATCGAGCGGCGCGGAAATGGTTTCCATATCGCCGTCGAGCACCAGCGGCTCAGTGCCCGGCCACAACTCGAACAGGTCTTGTGGATACGAACCCTTGAGCAACGGATCGAGAATCCACGCATTGTGCTGGACTTCGAACAGATGCGCCGCGCGCTGATCCGCAGCGCTATCGCTATTGGCCGTGCCGCGGCCGATGTTGGCGACGATACCTTTCTGCGAAGCCGGATCGTTGGCGCGCAACACCGGCACGGCGAGGCCGTGCGCGAGCAATAGGTGATGCATCGCCTGCGTCGCAAAGCGGTCGTTGGCGAGGCCCGGCGCGTGGTGGCCGTTGCCGTAGCCGAGATACGCCGAGCACCAGGGCTCGTTGAGCGTCGCCCATGCGTCGACCGTTCCGGCCAGTTCGCAGCTCATCAAGTCAGCGTAGTCGGCGAAACGGTAAGCGGTGTCGCGATTGAGCCAGCCGCCGCGATCTTCCAGATGCTGCGGCAAGTCCCAGTGATAGAGCGTCACGAAGGTCGTGATGCCCTTCTCTTTCAGACGATTCAGGAGGCGCTTGTAGAAGTCGATCCCTTTGCGATTGGGCGCGCCTGCCGCATCCATCACGCGTGGCCACGCAATCGAGAGCCGATAGCCTTCGAGACCGAGAGAGGCCAGCATCTCGACGTCCGCTTCCCAGCGATGATAGTGATCGCAGGCAACGGCGCCGGTGTCGCCGGCCAGCACCTTGCCGGGTATCGCTGAGAAGGTGTCCCAGATCGACGGCAGGCGGCCGTCTTCATTCACCGCGCCTTCGATCTGATACGAAGCGGTGGCGGCGCCAAGCAGGAAGTTCTTGCGCCACAGCGAAGAGTCCGCGGGCGGGGTGAAGGGATCGGCGAGCGAACCCTTGGAAACTGCTGGGGATAGGGTGTCGAATACAGCGGATGCGTCGTTTGCCACGGATTCTCTCCTGCGCTGAGGTCATTGAACCGGGTACGGCAAAACTCGATGTGGATGCTGCCGGGCAGCTACAGTGGAAGCGCTTCCACAAAGACCAGCGAACGATAGCAGTGGCGGATTGAACGCAGCAATCAGGGTTTGTCTGGAGGACTTGCTGGCATGCGCGGCGCTGGGATGCGCCGCGCATCGGAAGAGGTCGGGAACGGCGTGAGAATGCGCAAGCGTAGTACGACTGCGTACGCCAACACGCGAGCTATTCTGCAAGTTTGCGCGCTACGCGCTGAACCTCCAGTGCGGCTAACCTCTCAAGACTTGGTTGGCGCCGGCAAATCAAACGCACCCCCATCATAAGCCTCGCAATACGCCTTCCAGTCAGCCCCCACCTGCGCCTCACACTGCGTCGCGAGTTCAATCAACGGCAATTGCCAATCCTTGCGATTGCCGAATGCAATCAACTCGTCCGCAATCGACGACTTCTGCCGGCCGCCGCTGCGCAGTTGCGCCCACGCGCTCAATTGGGCCATGCTGTTGACCACTTCTTCGAGCCGCGGCAGCTTGCCGTCCCAGTCGCTCAATGCCACACGGTCTTCCGACGGCTGCAAGCTGCGCAGCACATACGAGCATTGATTGAAATCGACTGCATGCAGGAACGCCTGCGAAACCGCCTGATTGCGCCGCTGAATTTCAACCACACGCTGCGCCTCGCTCTGCCACTTCGGCTGCGGTGTGCGCACATGCGGCGTGACCGAAGAAGGCAGCGCCTCTTTCAGATCGAGCAGATAGTTGCCGTCCGGCGAGCCCTTGCCTTCGACGAGAATCACGTAGCGGTCCACGCCCAGGCTGCCGGTGCCGGCAATCCGCCGCGCCACGTCGATGATGCGATAGAAGTCCGGATTGGGTTGACCAGCGGCGAACTGATGCATGAACGCGGTGACTGTGGCGCGCGCCTTGTCGCTCACCGGTAGCGCTTTCTTGCCATCCACTTTGAGCACGCGGGTCTTACCCTTGAGCGTGGTGCGCCGATCCAGATGCGCGGCGCGCGTGCGGCTCGCCAGTGCGTCGAACAGATCGCGCACCATGCCGGTCGACGTCTCCGCTTCGATCCAGCGTGCTTTGCCGAAAGCGAGCGCGGCGCTATAGGAGTCGACCGCGGTGTGGCAGAGCGCGAGCGCCTGCGCGCGGCTCAGCTTGAGGTCGTTCGCGCCGACCAGCACGCTCGTGAGGAGCCGTACCAGTTCGTAAAGACTCGGCGCGAGACAGGCTTCGTCGAAATCGTTGTTGTCGAAATAGACGAGGCGGTTGTCGCCTTTATAGCTGCCGAAATTTTCCAGATGCATATCGCCGCAAATCCACACCGGCGGCGCTTCGTCGAGCACCGTGTCGCGCGGCAGACGCGCGTAAAACAGATGACAGGTGCCGCGCAGAAACACGAACGGCGAGCTACGCATGAGCTTGTATTTCATCGCGAGCCGTTCAGGATCGCGGCCGGCATTAAAGCTGGCGATGGTCTGTGCGATATCGGACATGTGTTTCTCCTTCGTGCGACTCGATGCGGATTCAGTACGGGTTCAATGCGAGCGGAACAAATCCGCGAGCGCATGGAGATTGAGTGGCTTCACGCGAATCACACCGCCGCGCGGGCTATCGATATCGGCGACCAGCATGAACGACAGCGAGACGATCAACGGAACGATCAGCAATGGTTTTGCATGGCGAGCGTTTTTCTTATCAGAGTTTTGTTGGCGGAAACGCTTTGGACAGCGGTAAATCGTGCACGGCCACTGCATCATAAGAGACGCAGCGCGGATGGGGAAGCATGCAGGCGGAAGCTGAACAGGCTCGCGATCTGCCGCATGCCGGCCGTCAGGAACCTGTCATCAGATAGTAACGTCCGTCCGCACTAACGTTGAAGCCAAATCCGCATTCCGTCGGTGAGCCGTGCGTCGCTACATCGAGCGTTTCCGGTGCGGAGAGTTTGAACTCGATCAGGCATTTGTCCGCACGCTTGTCCGTTGGCTTGTCCGCACGTTTGTCATAAGGCGCGAGATTGGTGATCCTGGCGGTTGCGTCGAGCGGCGCATCGCCGACACCATCGCTCATCGGCACGCGCGCCACGCCGTCGTAGAACCGCACGTACGCCGACAGGCTGCCCATGTTCGCGCTCGGTTGACCGTCGGCGGCGACAGTCGGATACACGAAGTCGCCATCGATCCGATAGACGCCGTGCCGCCCTTTCACCGGCTTCACCTCGATACTGTTCCATGCGCCGAAAAACATGTAGCTGGCAAAGCGTGCGCCGTTCGGCGGCAGACCGGCCACTACCGCCTTGTCCGCAATCGCTTCGAGACGCTGACGCGCCGCCGCTACCGCGCGACCGAGTAGCGCGTCGTTGGGATAGTCGTTGCCGCGGCTCACCGCGGTGCGGTAGTACGCGCGCGCATCCGGCAGCGCGCCCAGCCTCACTTGTACGTCGCCCTGATGAACCAGCGCCATCGCCACGCGAGCCCGCGCCGAACTGGTCGCTTTCGGCGAGTTCTCTTCGTTCGCCTGCATGGCGGTGGCCTCGGCGAGCGCGGCTTCCATCGCGACCAGCGTTTGCGCGTCCTTGAGGCGCCCTGCTTCGAGCGCGGCCACGCCCAACGCCGCGCATGACGCGTTGGTGCGGCACGGCACCTCCTTGCCCGCCAGCAGGTTGCGGCGATAGAGTTCGGCGCGCGAATCGGCTGCTTCCGTTTGCGCCGTGACGAGCGCAGGCATGAGCGCTGCCATGGCAGCGGAGACGACAACGGCAGCAGCGGCGGTTTTGACGTTCATGAGCAGGAGAGGACGATGACGACGACGTGTTTCGAACACGCGCTTCAAGTAGCCGTATGCGCTGCACGTTTGACGTGGGTTGCCACGGATGCTGGCCGTGATGCTGACAGAAAACCGGCGATTGCGCGAACCCTTGCAAGGCGGCGAAACGGGCGGCCTATCGCACGATTCGCTCGCAACGCCCGGCACGCGGCACTCTGTGACTTTTGAGCATACACGGCGGCTTGCACGAAACGTATTCGACCGGTCATGCGGCACGCATCAAGCTGCTTGTCATACCCGAGTCATACATGATTTTGCGCATTGGCAATGCGTTCGTTTGAAACTGTTCCCGTGGGGGAACAGCAGAACGAAAAACGACGCGCCGCTAGCCGAATCACTGCACCCCGGCCTGCACCCCGAACTTCTTACGATACGCGCCTGGGCTCGTCAACGCGATACGCCGGAAATGCCGCCGCAGCGATTCTTCGGAACCGAAGCCTGCCAGCTCGGCCACACGCGCCATCGGCAACGGGGTCGGCGCCTCAAGCAGTTCCCGCGCGATCGACACGCGTTCACGCACCAGCCATTCGTAGGGCGCCATGCCCGTCGCGTCGTGGAACTGCCGCTGCAGCGTACGCGGGCTCATCGCCGCCCGTTCGGCCAGCGAGCGCAAGGTGTGCGGCAACGCAGGATGGCGGCGCACCCAGTCCATCAGCTTCGCGAGGCGGCCGCCTTCATCTTGCGGCATCGGCCGCGGCACGAACTGCGCCTGGCCGCCCTCTCGATGCGGCGGCACCACGAGACGCTGCGCGACCCGATTGGCGATCGCGCTGCCATGATCTCGCCGCACCAGATGCAGCAGCATGTCGAGCCCGGCCGCCGATCCCGCCGAGGTGATGATCTGCCCTTCGTCGACATACAACGCATCCGGCTGCACGCGCAATTGCGGATAGCGCTGCTGCAATTTGTCGGCGTAGCGCCAGTGTGTCGTGACGGTCTTGCCGTCGAGCACACCCGCAGCGGCCAGCACGAACACACCGGAGCAGATCGAGCAAAGGCGCGCGCCGCGTTCGTAGGCGGCGCGAATTTTTTTCAGCAGTGGTTCCGGCGGCAATTCGTCGGCATCGCGCCAGCCGGGAATCACGATCGTGTCAGCGCGATCCAGCAGCCTGAGCGTGTACGGCGCGGCGACGGTGATGCCGCCAGCCGCGCGAATCGGACCGGGTTCGCTCGCGCATACCGCGAAGCGATACCAGTCCACACCGAGCTCAGGACGCTCGAGCGCGAACAGTTCGGTCACACAGCCGAATTCGAAGGTACAGAGCCGGTCATAGGCCAGCGCGACGACAAGATGATTGTGCATGGCGTGATGTTACCGGAGATTGACGATTGCGCCACTTACCCGGCGCGTGGGGTATCGCGACAATGAAGGCTCGAGAATCGCTTCGCCAGACAATCACGCTCACTGCCCAACCGGAACCTCGCCATGCCGATGCTCAACACCCTCACCGCTCACAACTCCGTCACCGCCATCCCTGCCGCCGATAGCGCCGCCGCCGTTGCCCACTTTCAGGCGTCGCTGCAATTCGAAACCGACTGCTCGGACGTATCCGCGGCACTCGCGAGCGGCACGCCCGGCTTCGTGCTGCTCGACGTGCGCAGCCCGGCGCTGTTCGAACAGGGCCACGTGCCGGGTGCGCTGAACCTGCCGCACGGAAAAATCGTGGCGTCGAAGCTCGCCGAGTACCCGCAAGACACACTGTTCGTCACCTACTGCGCAGGCCCACACTGCAACGGCGCCGCACGCGGCGCACTGCGTCTCGCGCAGCTGGGACGCCCCGTCAAACTGATGATCGGCGGCATTACGGGCTGGCTCGACGAAGGATTAACCCTGGTACACATCACGCCAGCCGTGTGATGCTCAAACCCCATGACTAACATATTGAAAATCAATTAAATAAACGCCACCAACTGTCGATAACAAGTTCAGCCGCTTCCCTCTCGCGGTTGGACTTAACATGCAGAGCTCATACAATTTTTGGCTGGTCGGATTCTCGTTCGTCGTCGCGACGCTGGCGTCGTACACGGCGCTCGATCTGACGGGCCGTATCTTCCTGTTGGCGTCGGCCAGTTTGCGGCACGCGTGGCGTCTCGGCGGCGCCGCCGCGCTCGGTGTCGGCATCTGGTCGATGCACTTCGTCGCCATGCTCGCCTTCTCGCTGCCGATTCCGCTCGGCTACGATTTCGCGACCACGGCTTATTCGCTCGGACTCGCGATCGGCGCGTCGTATCTGGCGCTGGTCGTGACGACCCACGCGCGGCTCACACTGCTTCGGCTCGTGGCCGGCGGCGTGCTGATGGGCTTCGGCATTGCCGGCATGCACTACACCGGCATGGCGGCGATGCAAATGGAGCCGGGCATCCACTATCAGCCGGCCTGGTTCGCCGGCTCGCTGGCGATCGCGATCGGCGCCTCGACCGCCGCCCTGTGGATAGCTCGCGCACTCAGTAACGATGACGAACTCCACGTTTTGCGCAAACGTTTCATTGCGGCGCTGGTGATGGGCGTCGCGATCAGCGGCATGCACTACGCCGGCATGGCGGCCGCCGAGTTTCCGCCCGGCGCCATCTGCGGCGCGGCCAAGGGCGTGAACGCCGCATGGCTCGCGACTTCGGTGATCCTGTTCACGTTTGCGATTCTGATCGTCACGCTCATACTGTCGCGTTTCGATGCGCGCACCAGCTTTCTGGTCGGCGCAGTCTCAAAGCTGAACGGACAGATCGTGCGGCTCGCCACGCTCGACACGCTGACGGGCCTGCCCAACCGCAGCACGCTCACCGAACGCATCGACCGCGCCATTCATAGCGCGCGCCGGCAGCGTTCGCTGTTCGCCATCCTGTTCATGGATCTGGACGGCTTCAAGACCATCAACGATTCACTTGGTCACTCGGCCGGCGACGAAGTGCTGTCCGCATTCGCCCAGCGCCTGCTGCTGTGTGTGCGAGAGAGCGACACCGTCGCGCGTCTCGGCGGCGACGAGTTCGTCGTGCTGTCCGAGAACCTGGCGTCACGGGAAGACGCCGGCTCGATGGCCGAAGGCGTGCTCGAACGGATGCGCCAGGGCGTATGGACCGATTCGCAGCCGCTGCAGGTGATGCCGAGCATCGGCATCGCGCTCTTTCCCTACGACGGCGATAGCGTCGACACGCTGCTCAAGCATGCCGACGCCGCCATGTACGAAGCCAAGCGCGCGGGCCGCAGCACCTATCGCTTCTTTGAACAAAGCATGAACGAAGCCGCGACGCGCACGCTGCAAATTCAAAGCGCGCTGCACGAGGCGCTCACCGCCGGCCATTTCTCACTGCACTTCCAGCCGAAGTTCCACGGCAGCGGCGACTCGCTGGCCGGTGCCGAAGCGCTCATTCGCCTGAATCATCCGCAACTCGGCGCGCTGGCGCCGCTCGAGTTCATTCCGATTGCCGAGCGCTCGGGTCAGATCGTGCAGATCGGCTATTGGGTGCTGCGCGAGACGTGCCGGCAGATTCGCCGCTGGGTCGACCAGGGCCTGCCCTCGATGAAAGTGGCGATCAATCTGTCGCCGCGCCAGTTGTCGCAACCGGACCTCGTCGCGACGATGCTCGAGATCGTGCAAGCCGAAGGCGTGCAATGCGGGCAGATCATGTTCGAGATCACCGAAACCGTCGCCATGCAGGACGCGCAGAAAACCATCGAGATGATCCGCGCGTTCCAGGCAAGCGGCTTTGAAATCGCCATCGACGATTTCGGCACCGGCTATTCGAGCCTTGCCTATCTGCAACGCTTTCGCGTCAAGCAGTTGAAGATCGACCGCTTCTTCACCAACGGGCTCGACGAGCACGGACCGGAAGGCAGCGCGATCGTTTCCGCGATCATCGCGCTCGCTCACTCGCTGGAAATGGACGTGGTGGCCGAAGGCGTCGAAACCGAATCGCAGCTCGACATGCTCAAGTCGATGATGTGCGACGAAATGCAAGGCTTCCTGTTAGGCAAGCCGCTCACCGCCGAGGACTTCGGCGATCTGCTGCGGGCAAGAATGGTGGCCGCATGAACATCCTGATCTGTTTGAAAGACGTGTACCTTTGCGACCCGGTTCGCCTATCGTGGCGCGCCCGCTGCGTCGCCCCGTTCTACCTATAAGCAGGAACAAACAGATTGGTTGCTGGAGACTTCATGAAAATTGACGTAGCGACGTTCCAAACGGTGTGGCTGATCACGTTCCTGTGCAGCGCCCTCATCACGACAGCGCTTTCGCGTATGTTCGCGCAGGTGGGCGCCTTCCGCTTCTGGGCCGTCGGCTTTTATCTGCTTGCCACCGCCACGGCATGCTTCACGTTGCACAAGATCTGGCCCAGCGATCTGCTGCTGCTGGCCACCGCCACGCTGGCGTTGCAAAGCCGCATTCTGATCTGGACGGGCACGCGTGACCTGTTCGGTGCATCGGCGCCGTGGCGCGCCGGCCTCGCCGTCACTGCCGTGTTCTGCGTGCTGTATGGGAGCGTGCTGACATTGAATGCACCGCTGGCGGTCCGCGCCAGCCTGCTGGCGCTGTTTTTTGCGCCGTGCCGCGCGGCGACACTATATGAGGTCTACCGGCGCCGCCGTCCGCAACTTGGGGCAGCTCGTATGCTGGTGGCGATAGGCAGCGGTATCGCGACGCTCAATGCCATCGTGCCACTCGTGCTCGTGTTGCTCGACCGCTCCAACATGACGCTGCTGTACGGCAATCCTCGCACCACCTCGGCACTTTATGCGGTCGTATTTGCTGGCGATCTGCTGCTGACCATCGGCCTGATCGTGCTGGCCTTGCATCATCTGATCGTCGAACGCGACATGCTCGCCACGCTCGACCGCGGCGCGCTGGAGCGTCTCGCCGAGTCACGGGAAATGCGCGGACTACACGAATCGCGCACGCAGCGCGACGTGCTCGGCCACGACACGTCCACGCAACGCCAGACGCTGCCGGGGACTGTTTGACGCTGCGCGGGCTGCTTAGCCTGGCATCACGAGCCATCATTTCAAATACAGATGGCCCGGAGAAAATCCGCACTCAAACCGGCTATACCGCTGCGTGCGCCTCTATCCGATCAAGCCCTTCCAGCTCCCTGAGCCGCGCGACCAGCGCATCACCGGCACGCGTCATCGGCATGCGCAGCTCGTCGCGTATCAGACCTTGCGCGGCGAGCAGGGCCTTCACCGGCGCCGGATTCGGTTCGGCGAACAGCGCCTGGATCAGCGGCGCGAGCTCATGAAAAATACGCCGTCCTTCGTCGAGCCGTCCTGCTGACAGCGCACGATACAGCGCGACAAACCGTTCCGGCCGCAGATGCGCCGAGGCCGCGATCGCCCCACTCCCACCCAGACACAACGTGTTGAAAATATTGATGTCCTCGCCGGTCAGCACCTGCAAGCGCCCGTCGCGAATCAGCGCGAGCGTGGTGTCGAGCGAACCGGCGCAATCCTTCACCGCCTCAATCCGCGGATGCGCGGCGAGCGTCAGCAGCGTGTCGAGTTCGAGCCGCACGCCGGTTCGATAAGGAATGTCGTACAGCACGACGGGCTTGTCGCTCGCATCGGCAAGCGCCGTGAAATGCCCGACGATGCCCGCTTGCGAAGGTCGGATGTAATACGGCGCGGCCATCAGCACACCGGCGATCGGCAGCGCGTTCAGTTGCTCGATACGCTCCTTCATGCTCGCCGTGTGATTGCCCGACACGCCGACCAGCACCGGCAGCGCTCGTACGTCCGCGCCGTGAGTGCTGTGAGCGGCGGCTCGCGCTTCGTCGAGAATCGTCGCCAGCACAGCGTCCTGTTCGGCGTCGTCGAGCGCGGCCGGTTCGCCGGTGGTGCCGAGCGCGACCAGCCCGGCGATGCCCGCGTCGGCATAGCGGCGCACCAGCGCGCGCAACGCGGCGTGATCCACCTCGCCATCGGCGAACGGCGTGATGAGCGGAACCCAGATACCCGAAAAAATAGACATGTCTTTACCTCGATGACGACCGTATCGATTCCGATCAGCGGTGCGAGGGAGGAAAAACAGGGAATGCCGCAGGGGGCGTTGACCGGCTGTTCCGTCGCAACATCTGACGGAACAGCAACTCCGGTCAGATGAGCGGCTGTTTTTTGGCTTTGGCGCTAACGCTCGGGAAACCCGCGCGTGCGACCACGACGCTCGCAAAAGCGAGACGGGCGATGGTTGACGGACGGAGTCGGAGCGTTTGGCCGGAATGCATGACACGCAGTGTAACCGCGTCCGGAGCGAGTTTGCAAAGGGGGCGGCCAAACGGATTGGCCAAACTCGCAAAATTGCTTGACTTCTGCGACAGGGAAACTAATATACGCACCGCGTACATATCCGGTTCGCAGCCCTTTCCCGACAGGTGCCCGCATGAGCGTCCCACAACAAGCTTTCCTGCGCGACGCGATGCGTCGCATGAACATGACCCGCGAGACGTTCGCGAGCCGTATCGGCGTGTCACGCCGTGCGCTGGACACATGGCTCTTGCCGGACGATTCGCAGGAATCGCGGGCCATGCCGGAGATCGTGGAGCGTTTCGTGTCGGAAATCGTGGTGCATGGCGAGCCGGGTGAAAACTATACGCAAAGCGTAGACTCGCAGTCGCTGGCGAGCCAGATGCTGTTCGAGGGCAAGCCGCAACTGCTATCGGTCGACCAGTTCTCGCGCGACTCGGTCGAAGCGCTGTTTCGCGTCGCCGACATCATGCAGCCGATCGCGCGGCGCCGGAAAATCTCCCGCGTGCTCGAAGGCGCGGTGCTCGGCAATCTGTTTTTCGAAGCCAGTACACGGACCCGCGTGAGCTTCGGCGCGGCCTTCTGCCGGCTCGGCGGCTCGGTGTGCGACACCACCGGCTTCACGTTTTCGTCGATGGCCAAGGGCGAGTCGATCTACGACACCAGCCGCGTGATGAGCGGCTATGTGGATGCGCTGGTGATCCGCCATCCGGAGCAAGGCTCGGTGGCCGAATTCGCGCGCGCAACCAATGTGCCGGTAATCAACGGCGGCGACGGCCCGGGCGAGCATCCGAGCCAGGCGCTGCTTGACCTGTACACGATCCAGCGCGAGTTCTCGCGGTTGGGCAAGATCGTCGACGGCGCACATATTGCGCTCGTCGGCGACCTGAAATATGGGCGCACGGTGCATTCGCTGGTCAAGCTGCTGGCACTGTATCGCGGCATCAAGTTCACGCTGATCTCGCCGCCCATGCTCGAAATGCCGAGCTACATCATCGAGCAGATTTCGCGCAACGATCATGTGATCGAGCAAACCCACGATCTGCCCGCCGGGCTGCGCGGCGCCGACGTGGTGTACGCCACGCGCATCCAGAAAGAGCGCTTCACCGACGAATCTTTCGAAGGCTATACGCCGGACTTCCAGATCAATCAGGCGCTGATGGACAGCGTGTGCGGTCCCGACACGCTGATCATGCACCCGCTGCCGCGCGACAGCCGGCCTGGCGCGAACGATCTGAGCGTCGATCTGAATCACGATTCGCGTCTAGCGATTTTCCGCCAGACCGATAACGGCATCCCGGTGCGGATGGCGATTTTCGCGGTGCTGCTGGGCGTCGAAAAGCTGGTTCAGCATTCGATGCGCGACGCCGCATGGCGCCCGCCGGTTTATCTCGGTCCGGACGACGCGGTGTTTCACGGCATCGATTGATCAGGATTCGAGATTGAAAAGACGGCCTTGCGGATCGCCCGCAAGGCCGTTTCTGCATCCGCAATTTATATCTTCAGTACCCACTCGATTAAATCCGGACTAGACTGAACTCGTTAGTCCTCCCCTCAACCGCAACATCAACAGTGTCAGTCGCCTTTAAAGAAGTCGCTTATTGCAGTGCGTCACAGATCGATTCGATCTCGGATTCACCCACATACGAACAGGACGACTCATCATGGCTGACACGAGTTATATGGCGCGCAAATCCGTCGCGGATATTGTCGCAAGCGCGGAGGGTGGAGAAAACCAACTGTCCAAGTCGCTGGGTGCGCCCAGCATTACGGCGATGGGTATCGGCGCGATCATCGGCGCCGGCATCTTTGTTCTGACCGGCACGGCCGCGGCCCATTACGCGGGCCCGAGCATCATTCTTTCGTTTGTCCTCGGCGGGATTGCGTGCGCCTTTGTCGGACTCTGCTACTCCGAACTGGCAGCCATGCTGCCGGTCTGCGGCAGCAGCTATACCTACACGTATGCCACGCTCGGCGAAATATTCGCGTGGATCATCGGCTGGGATCTGATCCTCGAATATGCGATGGGCGCGGCGACTGTTGCGGTTGGCTGGTCGGGCTATATCGTGAGCCTGTTGCACAACGTCGGGATCAACATTCCGCCCACCATGGCGGCGGCACCCGGCACCACGGTGACGCTGGCCGATGGCAGCACGGTAGCCGGTGTCGTCAATTTGCCGGCGGTCTTCATTATCGCCGTGCTGACTCTCCTGCTCGTGCTCGGCACCAAGGAATCCGCGCGGCTCAATAACATCATGGTGGCGATCAAGCTGACCGTGGTGGTGGCGTTCATCGCTATCGGCGCCTTCTTTGTGCATCCGGCTAACTGGCATCCGTTCATTCCGCAGAATACCGGTGAATTCGGCAATTTCGGCATGAGCGGCATTCTGCGCGGATCGGCCGTCGTGTTCTTCGCTTTCATCGGCTTCGATGCGGTGTCCACCGCGGCCCAAGAAGCACGCAAGCCGCAGATCGATATGCCGATCGGCATTCTGGGCTCGCTGATAATCTGCACGCTGCTCTACATTGCGGTCGCCGGCGTGCTGACAGGACTCGTTCCGTATGCCCAGCTCAACGTCCCGGATCCGATCGCGAAAGGTGTCGATGCGATCGGCGTCACCTGGTTTTCCGTGCTCATCAAGATCGGCGCGCTGACCGGCTTGACGACTGTGATACTCGTGCTGCTATATGGCCAGAGCCGTATCTTCTTCACGATGTCACAAGATGGCCTGCTGCCGCACCTGTTCGCGCGCGTCCATCCGCGTCTGCAAACACCCCATTTGAGCCAGATAATGATCGGCGCGATCGTCGCGATTGTGGCGGCGTTCACACCGATCAACGTGTTAGGCGAGATGGTCAGCATCGGCACCCTGTTCGCGTTCATTCTCGTCTGCGGCGCCGTGATCTATCTGCGCCGCAGCGACGCAGGAGCCGCGAGACCGTTCCGCGCGCCGGGCGTGCCGGTGATCGCGATCCTCGGGATTCTGTTTTGCCTGCTGCTGATGGCGGGGCTGCCGATCGTCACGTGGCTGCGGCTCTTCGTCTGGCTCGTGATCGGGCTCATCGTCTACGGGATCTACGGCCGCAGTCATTCGCGGCTTCGCTATCCGGAACGGGCACCCGACTGATATCACAGACGATGCGGTATTTCACCGCATCGATTGAACGACTAATAAAGCGGCCTTGCTGAAAACCAGCAAGGCCGCTTTTTTTCTGCTGTCGCTCGAACGCCCGTCACGGGCGCTTCGTCACCCCGTCATCCATGACTTCTGCTGGATTGTCCGCAGCGCGCGAGACACGCAAAGTGGCATCGCCGTCTATCGCGTCCACGCACGCCGGCACTCTTCCACAGCAGGACATTCATCATGACTTTGCAACGCTATCTAACTCGAGCCTGCCGCGCCGCACGCTCCGCAATCGGCCACCGCAACGAACCGGAGGGCTGAAATGGGCATCGACCATTTTTCCAATCGGTTCCGGCTGCGCGCCGCACGTGTCAGTGCCCCTCCTGACGGCGCATCACCCGGCGCACTGCTGGCCCAATTGCGCGACGAATGCGAGGCGATGGCGCGCTACGCGTTGCATCACGGTCTGCCCGTCGCGCCTGAAACCATCGCGCTGCTGAGCGCGCTGATCGACGGCACCGCGCCTGACAACCCGCCTCCCGGCACTGCCGGCGACGCGCCTCGTTACGCCGCCACCTCGCAGCACTCGCTTGCATCGATCCACCGGAAACTGGCCGCGCTCATCGCGCCGGCCACACCGCAAGCCGTCACGCTGCTCGATGCGCAGCATCGTCTCGGCCGCCCGTTCGCATGGCTCGGTCCGGTGCCGCTGATAAGACTGCTGACGGTCGCGGCGATTGCGTTTCTGATCGCCGTGGTCGCGACCGGGCTTTCTCCCGATGTCTCTGCGGACAACGTCGAGCGCGGCTTCCTCGACTCACACGGCACGCAGTTGTTATGGAATGCGCTGTTCCTGCTGTTTTGCGCGGGACTCGGCGCATCGTTCGCGACGCTGTTTCAGGCGCATCGTTACATCGCCGCGTCGACGTACGACCCGAAGTACGACGCATCCTACGGCGCGCGCCTGATTCTCGGGCTGATTGCCGGGTTGATCCTCGTAGAGATGCTACCGTCGCGCCTCTTCGATCAGGGCAGCATGCACAGCTTCGGCAAACCCGCCCTCTCGATGCTCGGCGGCTTCTCGGCAACTGCCGTACACCGCTTGTTGCAAAGGCTCGTCGACACGCTCGACACACTCGTGCGCGGCGATCGCTCGTCCGACGCGGATGCCGCACAGCAGACGCGCCGTGCCCAGGCTGTGAGCGAACGCACGCAATGGCAGAGCGAGATCGCCGCGAGCCTGCTCGAGCTTCAGCAGTCGCTCGATCATCCGGATGCCGGCGACACCGTACGCCAACGTCTCGCGGATCTCACCCGCGCGATGCTCGCAGGCGAGCCGACCCGGCTGTCCGTTACCCCCATTCCAAACGACCCGGAGTGACACGATGCTCTTCCTCTACAACATGCCCGCCGCCTTGATGGGTGCGCTGATCGTCGGCGCGACGCTCGCCGCGGCCTTGGGCGGCTATCTGCTGTTTCGCCGTTGCTTTCCGGTTCAACTCGATGCCGAACAGCGCGGCATGACTGTGGCGATGATGTCCGCGGTGACCACCATCAATTCGCTGCTGGTCGCGTTCGCCGCCATTACGGTCTGGGGTACCTACGACGCCGCGGCTGGCACGGTCTCGTCCGAGGCCGCGTGCGCCACTGAACTCGCTCACGATCTCGCGTCGTTCGGCAAGCCGGATGCACTCACCGCGAGGAGCGAGCTGATCATCTATATCGAGCACGTTGTTCGCGACGAGTGGCCGCAAATGCAGCAGTACGCCCGCGCGGATGCCGGAACCCAGGCCGCGTTCGACAAGATGTTCGCGACGACCAACCGGATCGTGCCGTCGGACGATCGCGAGCGGGCACTGCTGACCGAAGTGCTCGCCCGCGTGAATGAAATGACCAAGCTTCGGGAGCATCGGCTGCAGGCGCTCGATGTCGCCATGCCGGTGACGTTGTGGGGTGTCATGCTGATCGCAAGCGCGCTCTCGCTGGTGCTGCTGTACGTGTTGCCCGTGACGCGCTTTCATCTTGGGCTCGTGACCATCTGGGCAACGACGCTCGGACTCGCGTTCTTTTTCGTGCTAGCTGTCGACCGGCCGTTCGCCGGCGAAGTCAGCGTGAGTCCGGCGCCCATGCAGCACGCCATCGACACCCTTGCCGCTGAAGACGCCGGACATCAGATTGCACCGGCCTAGCCGGTCTTGCATCCGGCCCGTGCGCCGGGCCGGATGCAAGCGTGGCATTTACTCATGCGTGACGCATAGGAGCGTCTGGCCGCGCACGTTTTCAGGTGTCACGTGACGCGCAAGCCAGAGCGCCGCCTCCGTGCGATTGCTGACGCCGATCTGCCGAAAAAGTGCGTACAGGTGGTTCTTGATGGTCCCCTCCGCGACGTTGAGCACCCGGCAAATCTGCTTATTCGATTTCCCTTCGGCCAGCAGACGCAATACCTCGCGCTGCCGCGGCGTCAGACGCTCGAATGCGCGATCGCTGGACTGCGCCTGAGCCGGCCCCAGCTCGGCGCCCAGGCCATAAGTGGGCGGAACGTAGATCGCACCCGAGGCGACGCGGCAGAGTGCATCGGCGAATTCGTCCGCGCTCGCATGACGCTCGACGATGCCCGAGGCGCCCGCCATCAGCGCATCGGCGATCGCCTGGCGACACACCGTGCGCACCACGAATAGCCATGGCACCGTCCCCAAGGCATCTTGCAGCACCTTCGGCCAGCCCATCCGCGCAGCACGCTCGTCCCATTCGAGGGTGACCGCGCCGACCGTTCCCGGCGGCAGGCCTTCCCGGATGCGGTAGATGTCTTCAGGACGCTGGGCCGACCACACCTGGCAACTACTGTCCCGTCTCCATAAGACATCGGCTACCCCTGCCACGAATAGCGGCGGACTATCGATCATCAGAACGTTCATTTAAGCGTATCCCCTCGGTAGCGAGACGCTCGGGTTCACGTTATTTGCGTCTCTTCGGCTCGCTTTTACCGCTCTTTTGAAAATGACGCACTAGTTCCGACGATCCGTGAAAAACGTTCTAATGCAAAAGGCACTCCATTTCTTTCAGAATTAATATGCCGCCCTGCCCTGCCGTCATGCAGGACGGATGGCCTCTCCACAGATTTCTCCAATTTATGTAATTTGAATAGAGACAGTGTATTCGCACTGTCACAAATTCACCATGGAGGTCTGTATGGATGCCAATTTCATCGGCTCTGTCATTAATGCTTTACCAATGGACCAAATGATCGCCGGTCCATTGAAAGCAATGATTTCAGCGCAAACCCAGGCGGCGAAAAGTTATGCCGATTTTCTGATGCAGGTGTGCATTCAGAACGGCAAGGCAGTCGCTGTGCAGTTCGACTACGACGAAACGCTCGTCGACGAGAGCGGCGTATCGAAAGGCGTGGTGCAGAAGACCATGCGCATTCCGCTGCTGGCCGCGATCGTTCATCCCATCATCGCGATCGAAGAAGGCACGATCGACTTCGAGATGGAAATCACGCAGTCGGAGAAGTCGTCGGAGTCCACGGATGCGAGCGGCGAATTCCAGGCGAAGTTTGGCTGGGGTCCGGTCAGCGTGAGCATCTCGGGACGTGTCTCGCACAAGTCGGAGCAAACCCGCAGCACCGATACGCGAGCCAAATATTCGATCCACACGCAGATCAAGCGGCAGCCTCCGCCGGAAGCGCTGATGCGTGTCATTGACTTCCTGACGGACGCCGCCACCAAACCGGTTGTGACCGAAGACAAGGCGAAAGACGTCAAGCCGCTGCCGGCCACACCGACAGACGGCAAGCTGGTCGGCGAGACCACGCAAGCGAGCACGCAGGCAAGCACGCAGGCGAGCGGCCAGCAGCCTGTCCATCAGTAAGCACAGCGGCCACTGACGGCGGGCGGACACCATGTTCAACTTCTTCAAACGGCGCCGCGGCGTGCCGGCTTCACACGGTACGCCGGCCGAAGGCGTACCGCACGACAACGCCTCACAGCGCACGGCCTCGCAGAACGCTAGCGATAGCAAACCGGCTGCTGCGCCCGGCACGCGCGAGCCGCCGGCAGTCACGCAAGCTGCGCCGTCCGCTTCGGCGGCGGCCGGCGGCGCCGACATGGCGAACGGCAGCGGAGCGAACGTGCCGCCCGGCACTCCACCGTCCGGCGGTGCGCCGCCGTCGAGCGCGAGCGATCCACCGCCACCACCACGCGGTCTCGCGCTTGACGACATCACGCGCGGCATGCAACACGCGGCAGCCGCCGCGAATCAGTTGCTCTCGCTTCAGTACACCACCGTGCTCGACCAGTTCTTCGACCAGGACGAGAACGGCCTGCTCACGCCGCGCGCGGTCGAGGTCGCGCTCGACGCGGAGCACACGATGCCGGTGCCGCTCGTCGCGCTGGCGACGCCGCGCGGACTGGCGCTCGACAGGATGGTCGTGCATCTGACGGTGCGCGCGGACTTCACCGAAACGCTACCGGCCGGCGGATTGGCGGGCGGCGATCAACGCGGCCGTTTCTTCGTGACGCTCGCGCCGCCGTCCGCACGCCCGAACGCCCAAGGTGAGCAAGCGCAGCGCGATAGCCAGCACATCGACATCGAAATGCAGTTTGCGGCGCTCGACCCGCCCGAAGCGATCATGCGCGTGATCGACGAATACACCCACCGCCTCGTGCCGCGCGCACGGCACGACGATGAGGAGAAACGCCATGCCTGAGCAACCCACGTGCACCGGCACGCAAGGTATCGACCTGATCAAACAGTTCGAGGGATTACGCCTGAACCGCTATCTCGACGCCGTCGGCAAACCGACGATCGGCTATGGACATCTGATTCTGCCGCACGAAAGCTTCAACCGCCCGCTCTCGGAGTCCGAGGCGTTGGCGCTTCTGAGGCGCGACTTGCGCAGCGCCGAACTCGCGCTGCGCAAGCTGGTACGCGTCGCGATCACGCAGCAGCAATTCGACGCCTTGATGTCGTTCGTCTTCAACCTCGGCGCGGGACGGCTGCGTTCCTCAACGCTGCTGCGCTATCTGAACGCGGGCGCAAGCAGTCATGCCGCCGACCAGTTCCTCGTCTGGAACAAAGCGGGCGGCAAACCGCTCGCGGGTCTGACGCGCCGCCGCCAGGCCGAACGCAAGCTCTTTCTTTCCTAGTGTCCTGACAGGAGGCTTCCCGATGATTTCAAACCATCACAACCGGACGGGTCGCGGGCTTAACACGCGTGTTGTCTGTGCAATCGCAGCCGCCGCCATCGTCCTCTATTCCATCGCTGATTCGCACGCCCAACAGCCAACGCCGACGCTTACCTGCGAGGCTGAAGTCGTGCGCATCAGCCAGGCCTTGCAGATCGCGCACCAGCCGGCGCTGTGCGAGCTCTGCGGCAAGCGGCTTGCGCGCACGCTCGACAGCCTTTACCGGCTCGGCGTGTTACCCACCTTCTATGCATCCGCCGACAGCGCCAATTGGGACGACCCGCAGCGCCGGCCCACGATGATGAGCGGCCGCAGTCTCGCCGGCATCCCGGACGGCGCCGAGCTGCTGGCCGACATCGACAGTGGCTTTGGGCCGCGCGGCATCCACAGGCTGCGCTACACACCGTCGAACCGGCCTCTAGCCATCACTACGGCCGACCGCAGCGTCTCGATACCGCTGGTGCCGTGCACACCCGGCAGCGCGCCCTGACAACCTGGCAATGCACGGCGGGTACGGCCCAGGCCATCCGTCCTATGTCGCCGTACCAGCCTTCCGCCCTATTCATGCGAACACGCCGCGCACCTACTCTGCAAGGGTAGTGCAACACAAGCAACGCATGCCTGAGACGTAGACCCGAACACTCATCGAGTACACACCCAACAGGAGCAGCGGCATGAATTCGGCAACTATTCATAATGATTCGTTATCCAAACTTGATTGGCAATCACGCAGATCCTGGCACGATGTCCTGCGCGCGCGGTTCAGCGCAGTGGTGCTGATCGCCGCGACCGTCTCGTGCGCACACGCCGCGGACCTCGCGCCGCTGCCCACGCTCGGCGCGGACCTGCAACACACGTCCGTCTCCGGATTGTCGTCCGGCGCGTTCATGGCGGCCCAGTTCGACGTTGCCTGGTCGAGCCGTCTGATCGGCGCGGGCATCGTGGCCGGTGGCGCATTCGATTGCGCCGGAGAGTCGGCCTTTATCGCGCCGGCCGTGGCAGCGGTCACGCTGTGCATGCAGCCGGCAGGCGCGGCGCCGACCGCGGAAGGCGCATGGCAGGCCGCGCAACGCTTTGCGAAAGCCGGCCAGATCGATGATCCCGCCAATCTTCGCGAGCAACGCATCTACCTCTTCAGCGGCGCGAAGGATAGCGTCGTCGCGACCCGCGTGGTCGATCAGGCCGAGCGTTTCTATGAACTGGCTCACGTGCCGGCAGCCAGCATCAAGTATCAACGCCATCCCGACGCCGGCCATGCACTGATCACGAACCGCCCGGAAGACTCACCCTGCGATGCGAACCAAAGCCCGTACATCAACAACTGCGGCTTCGAGCAATCGCACGAGATGCTGCGCTGGATCTACGCGAGACCCAATGCGCCGTTGAATGCACCCGCGACGCAGGCAAGCGGCGAGTTGCGGAGCTTCGATCAGCGCGAGTTCGATCCCAACCGCGGTGCGTCGCTCGCCGACGTGGCCTACGTGTACGTGCCGGCCGATTGTCTGCATGCGGCGTGCGCCGTCCATGTCGCGTTTCACGGGTGTGTGCAGAACGCCGATGCCGTCGGCCAACGATTCGTGCGCGGCGCCGGCTACAACGAGATCGCCGACACCAACCGCCTGATCGTGCTCTACCCGCAGGCTGCGAAATCCGCCGTCAATCCGCTCGGCTGCTGGGACTTCTGGGGCTACACGAGTCCCGACCCGGACCATCCCAACTTCAATACCCGCGAGGCGCCGCAAATGGCCGCCGTCATGAAGATGATCGAGCGCCTGGGCGGCGCACGTCAGTAAACGCGGTGATTGTCATCGCTCATCGAACCGAAACCGAACCGATCAAGGATCCGTCATGCTCTCGACCCTCATCACGCAGTGGGAAAACGCCAATCTCGCCGCCTTCCAGTTATTCAGCAAGCTCGTCGCGCAGTCGGCCAATCCGGCGGGACTGCCGGGCGCCACAACGGATGTCCGCACGTGGCGCGCCTTCGTACGCACCGCCCTGCAGAGCAGCCAGCAGTACACGAGCGCTGCGCAATCGGCCTTCGACGCCGGCTGGCGCGAGCAGCGCGACCGCTTCGCGCTGCCGGGCGCCGCCGCCGCGATCAAGGAGCTGGCCGCGATCAATGCCGACCTCGCGACGCGCATCGCCCAGGGTCACGTGCAGCACACCGGCGCGCTCACTGATGCCGCTGCCCAGTATCTCGACGACCTGTCCCGCAGCCGCAACGCCACGGACGCCGCGATGGCCTTCGGCCGGTTCGCGAACGACATGCAGGCGCAGAGCCGGGCGCAAGCGCTGCATACGTCGTCGGTCGCCGGCAGCGTGTCGCCCGCCCTCACGCAGTGGGTCGAGAAGCATCTCTCGGATGACGACGCGGAGCAGGCGAAATGAACGTCAATCTTCGCTTCGTCAACCGCTCGAATGACTGCGGCAACAGCGAAATCGTGCTGTTCCAGCGCAACGTGATTCCCGATTTCGACGAGCTCGCGATCGCATGGAAGGTGATCCGCTTCTGCGGCCGGGATTGCATCCATCCGTTCGTCTATTCGACCGACATCGAGATCGCGCTTGGCGACGAGCACGGCAACTTCTCGCCGCGCATGAGCGCGCAGCACGGCGAACGTTTCGTCATCGGAGTTCATCCGACCGGCCGCGCCCGGCTCACCGCGGAACCGGCGCAGGCGGGCGGCGCCGACGGCGGTCCGGAAATCCAGGTCGCCAACCGGATGCCGCGCGGCGCGGTCAACGTCAACGCCTTCAACGCCGGCAAGCTGATTGCCGCCAAGCAGGCGGTGGCGCCGGCGCAGAAGGCCGTTTTCCGCTTCACACCGGCGCTGTGGATCGGCGTGGCCTCGCAGATCGAGGAAGGACGCGCGCTCAGTTCGGCGGTGCTGTCGAGTGACAACACGATGCTGCCCCTCGCCGGCATTGCTGCAGGCGACATCGTGATGACAGGCGGCGGCAGCGGCGTCGACGCACAGCCCTTCGCTTTCGCGTTCGAAAACGTCGTGCATCTCTCGCGTCTTTAGCGCCTCGAGCCGGCACGACGCCTGCATAAGGCGCTCACCTCTTCTTTCGTTTGACGGCCCGTCCAACCGGCAGGCCGGTGGCAAGGTGCGCGGCAAACCGATTGCCGTATTTCAACCTCAAGGAGCAGGCAAGTGGATATTCAACTGAACTTCGTCAACCGTTCGAACGACGCTAACAATTCGAACATCGTGATCTTCCAGAAAAACGTCGCGACGGATTTCGACGAACTGGCGATCGCGTGGAAAGTGATCCGCAACTGCGGCCAGGGCGACAATCATCCGTTCAAGTTTCCCATGACGATGAGCGTCAGCGCGAGCGACAGCTACGGCAACTACATGCCGCAGCAAACCGCCACCAACGGGCAGGTCTTCCAGATCGTCCGCTCGACGTCGGGCGACGTGCTCACGCTCGGCACGGACCCGGGCAACAGCTCGGAAGTCCAGGTCCGCAACGATCTGCCGAACGGCGCCACGAACGCGACCATTTATAAGGACGGCAGTCCGCTTGCGACCAAAACATCGATCGCGCCGGGGCAAAAAGCCGTGTTCCAGTTCAAGCCGACTCTGTGGATCGGTGTCGCGTCGCAGATCGAACAGGGCGCGCTGCTGAATTCGGCCGTCATCTCCGACATCAACACGGAGCTGTCGCTGCTCGGCATTGCCAGCGCCGACGTCGTGATGACAGGCGGCGGTCCCGGCCCGCGCTCGTTGCCGTTCACCTTCCGGCTCGAACACGTCGTGATGGCGTAACGGACACGCGTTCGGCGTCGGAGGATTCGTCGTTCGACGCCGCTTCACTCCACCAGGAAAAGGTTCGCCATGGACATCAAACTCAACTTCATCAACCTCTCCAACGACGTCAACAACAGTCAGATCGTGATCTTTCAGAAAAACGTCTCGACGGATTTCGACGAACTCGCGGTCGCGTGGAAGGTCATCAGCAACTGCGGGCGCGGCGACAATCACCCGTTCGTCTTTCCGCTGCTCACCACCGTTACCGCCAGCGACTCGGACGGTAACTACATGCCGCAAAAAGTCGCGCAGAACGGCCAGATGTTCAGCGTGAGCCGCGCGGCATCCGGCAACGTGCTCGCTATCGCCGGCGCGTCGACGAGCTCGCGCGAGATCCAGTTGCGCAACGATCTGCGCACGGGCGCCATCAGCGCGGGCGTGTTCAAGGACAACCGGCTGCTCGCGAAGAAGACCGGCATCGTGCCTGGGCAGAAGGCCGTGTTCGAGTTCAAGCCGACGCTCTGGATCGGCACCGCCTCGCAGATCGAGCAAGGCAAGGTGATGAATTCGGCCGTGATCTCCGACATCAACACCGAGTTGTCGCTGCTCGGCATTGCACGCTGCGACATCGTGATGACGGGCGGTGGCGGCGGGACCACGGCGGTGCCGTATCAGTTCAAGCTGGCGAATATCGTGATGGGCTGAACGGATGCATCTTCTGCAATGCGGCCGACCCGCTTGATGCGGGTCGGCGCATTTCTCAAAGCTCGGCCAGCCGGATCGCTCGGCGAGGACCGCAGTTAAGCCACTACACGCTCAACCCCACGCTTGCGGCGACGCGCCGTTCACGACCGTGCATTGCAAACCCGACATGCGGCCGGCCGCGTCGATTGCCGCTTCCAGCTCGGCAAACGGATACGACTTCAACTCGACCGCATCGAGCGGAATCTGCCCGGACGTGGCGAGCGAAACCAGCGCGAGATAGTCGGCGCGGGTGTACATGAAGTGGCCGATCAATTCCCAGTTGTTCAACAGCATCTCGCTGTACGGAATCGGCAGGTCCACTTGCATGCTGCCCATCAGCACGAGCCGTCCGCCGCGACGCAGGCTGCGTAGTGCGGCGAGGGTTGCGTTCGCATCGGTGGCCTGCCCGACCATGTCGAATGCGAGATCCGCGCCGCCACCGCTTGCAGCACGAATCGCCGCTGTGTCTTGCGCGGCATCGCCGCTCAGCACGACGGGGACCACACGGCCGCGGCCTTGCTCGACCAGCGCTTGGAGCGGTTCCAAACGCCGGCCGAGCGCGACGACCTTGCTCGCGCCCAGCGCCAGCGCCGCAAGCACGGCCGCCGAGCCGAAGTAACCGCTTGCGCCGTTGACCACCACAGTCTCGCCCGCCGACAGACGCCCTCGCCGCAAACCACCGAAGGGCACCGCGAATTTCGCCAGAACCGCGAGACGTGTGGCGTCGGTCCCGTCCAGACCGTCCAGTGCAATCAGCGTCGACGCAGGGAATTCGGCTACTTCGCGCAAGGTGCCGTGCGGGAACTCAGCCAGCACCGCAGCGCTGTCAGCGCTAATGGCGGTCAGCCCTAACAGCGCCTGCGCCGGCTCGCGCACCGTTTCGTCGGCAATCCAGTACGGATTCACGGCAACGCGTTGACCGGCGCGAAATGCGACCACGCCCTCGCCGACCGCGACGACCCGGCCAACACCATTGGTGCCGGGCGAGAACGGTGTCGGCGGATACGCGTAGGGCAACTTCCCTTCGACATATTCACGCGTGTAGCTGAGCAAGGGCACCGCCTCCATCCGCACCAGCACGGCGTTACGGCGCGGTTGCGACTGGGTCACGTCGCGCAAGGCCAGCGGCTTGCCGGGTTGGTCGAGCATCCAGGCTTTCATGTTGAGCTTCCTTCAGTTCGTTTCGGTGCTTGAACTGTAGAGGCGCGGTACGTATTCTAGAAATCAATTACTCATATGCGACCTATCAACATGATTGATCTCCGCGGCATCGACCTGAATCTGCTGGTTTCGCTCGACGCGCTGCTCGCCGAGTCGAATGTCACGCGTGCGGCCGAGCGGCTGCATCTGACACAACCGGCCGTCTCCACGCAGCTTTCGCGCTTGCGGCAGATCTTCGGTGATCCGCTGCTGCTGCCGGCCGAAACCGGCCGCGGAATGACCCGCACGGCCCGGGCGCTGGAGTTGATGGAGCCGCTTCATGCAGCGTTGAAGAATCTCGAAGCGGTGGTGCGCCATCAGTCTGCCTTCGATCCCATCACGGATACGCGGCGCTTCGTAATCGCCGCGCACGACAACGCCACCGCCGTGCTCGGCATGCGCCTGATGGAACGCCTGCCGGCGTCGGCGGGGCCGGGCGTGCGCGTGGCATTCGTGATCGGCGATCAGCCCACCGCCGCATCGCGGCTCGAAAGCGGCGAGATCGACCTGCTGCTCGGTTCCGACCGGATGATTCCGCCGTCGATGAAAGTCCGCAAGCTCTACGACGAGCATTTCGTGTTCGTGCAGCGCAAGGGCCACCCGCGCGGCGACGCCCCACTCGATCTCGACACCTACTGCGCGCTCGATCACGTGCTGGTGTCGACCAGCGGCGGCAGTTTTCACGGCTTCATGGACGAGCATCTCGACGAACTCGGCCGTCAACGGCGTGTCGCGCTGTCGGTCCAGCACTTCGCGTTGGTGCCGGAGTTGCTGTCCAAAACCGACTACGTTTCGACGCTGCCGTCGCGCTTCGCGGCGCGCTACGTCGACCGGCTCGATATTTTTGCGCTGCCGTTCGAGGCGCGCGGCTTCACGTTGTATGCGGGCTGGCATCCGCGCAATCAGGCCGATCCGGCGCTCGTGTGGCTGCGGGAGATGCTGGCCGAGTTGGCCGCACAGTAGGAAATCGGGCGCGGACAGGGTCCGCCTTGGATCAAAAAACAGAAACAGATAGAAGCGCATCAAGCGCCACAGAAGACACTTTCGGCGACAAAAGTGCAAGCATCCCCACGCCTGCCGAAGCCGCCAAACTCACCCCTTCCCCACTTATCTTCGTCGATCAAGCCTTCAATTTAATGAATTGATACGCGCACTCAACTCCCCACCCGAAGATTTTCTGATGAGAACGCTTCTCAATTACAAGCAGATTGCATAGAATTCAGGCCGCAAACAATTTGTAATAAACATGGAATGTTCGGGTAAGGAATGCGTTATTCACCCGGGCACCAGCACTCATAACGGGGATAAAAATGAAGTTGCGGTCCGACGAACCGAAGCTCGGCAAAATCAGCACGACGCTGTGCAGCATGTTGGCGGCAGGTCCCGCGCTCGCGCAGGGCACGGCCGGCACGGCGCCGCCTGACAAGGAAAGCCAGCTCGCGCCGATCGCCGTGCAAGGCCATGCGGACGACGGCTTCAAGACCGACCACTCGGCGTCGGTCAAATTCACCGCGCCGCTGGTCGACACGCCGAAGTCGGTGACCGTGATTCCGCAGGAGTTGATCAAAAGCACGGGCGCCTCGACGCTGACCGAAGCACTGCGCACGGTGCCGGGCATCACGTTCGGCGCCGGCGAAGGCGGCAATCCGCTCGGCGACCGGCCGTTCATTCGCGGCTACGACGCCCAGGGCAGCACCTTCGTCGACGGCATGCGCGACATCGGCGCGACCACGCGCGAAGTGTTCAACATCGAAAGCGTGGAAGTGACCAAGGGTTCGGACGGCGCCTACGGTGGCCGCGGCGGCGCGGGCGGCAGCATCAACCTGATCAGCAAGACTCCGCATCTGGGCAATTCCGCCGACGGCAGCGCGGGCTTGGGCACCGACCGCTACCGCCGCTTCACCGCCGACGGCAACTGGCAAATGGCCGATCACGCGGCGTTCCGCCTGAACGTGATGAGCCACAACAACGACGTGGCCGGCCGCGACGCGGTCAACAACGAGCGTTGGGGCATCGCGCCCTCGTTCACCTATGGTCTCGGCACACCGACCCGCGTCACGGCGAGCTACTACCACCTCTCCACCGACGACCTGCCCGACAGTGGCATTCCGTACTTCTACACGACCACCAACAAGCCGGCCAACGTCGACACGATCTATCCGGCGAACGTGGACCGGCATAACTTTTACGGCCTGATCGACCGCGATTTCCGCAAGACGACGTCAGACGTCGGCACCGTGCGCATCGAGCACGACATCAACAGCAATCTGACGATCCGCAACACCACGCGTTATACGAAGTCCACTCAGGACTACATCTGGACGCAACCGGACGACAGTCAGGGCAACGTCGTGAACGGCATGGTGTGGCGCCGCGCGAATACGCGTGCCAGCGACGTCTACAGCCTTGCGAACCAGACCGAACTGTTCGGCGAGTTCAGGACCGGCTTCCTGAAACACAGCTTCACCACCGGCCTCGAACTGTCGCGCGAAACCAGCGTGAATGATTCGTACACCGTTGCAACGGCCACCGGTGCGATCTGCAAGACCAAGGGCATCGGCGCGGCGTCAGGCTATAACTGCACGAGCCTGTGGTCGCCGAATCCGAACGACCCGTGGGCCGGCTCGGTCAAGCAAACGAACGATCCGAGCGAGCAGCGCACCACCACCAAATCGCTGTATGCGTTCGATACGATCGAACTCACCAAACGCTGGCAGGCCAACGTCGGCTTGCGCGTCGACGATTACTCGACCGATTTCCGCAACACGGTGGCCAACGGCGGCAAGCGCACCTCGCGCGACGACACACTGTTCAACTACCAGTTCGGCCTCGTCTTCAAACCGGCTTCGAACGGGAGCGTGTATGCGTCGATCGCGACTTCGTCGACGCCGGCCGGCGCCCTGCTCGGCCAAGGCAGCGAAACGCAATCGCTGACGCCAGCACGTGGCGGGGTCGGTGCGAACGCGGATCAGCTCGCACCGGAAAAGAACCGTAGCGTCGAACTCGGCACCAAGTGGAATGTGCTCGACAACCATCTCTCGCTGACGGGCGCGCTGTTCCAGATCGACACGACCAACGCCCGCGTCACGCTGCCGAACAACGAATACGCGATGGTCGGCAACAAGCGCGTGCAAGGCTTCGAGTTCGGCGTGGCCGGTCAGTTGACGAACAAGTGGCAGGTGTTCGGCGGCTACACGTACATGAAGAGCCAGTTGCGCGACAACGGCAAGACCACCTCGGATAACGGCCACCAGTTCCCGAATACGCCGAAGAACAGCATCAGCCTGTGGACCAACTACGACGTGCTGCCGAAGTTCACGATCGGCGGCGGCGCGTTCTACATGTCGCAGGTGTACGGCGACACGGCGAACCTGCGTGCGGTGCCGTCGTACTGGCGCTTCGACGGCATGGCGACGTACCGGATCAACAAGAAGGTCGACCTGCAACTGAACGTGCAGAACATCTTCAACCGGACGTATTACGACCAGGCGTATCCGGCGCACTACGCGTCGATCGCAGCAGGCCGCTCCGCCTTCCTGACGCTTAACGCGCACTACTAGGCACGGCATGACGGAACAGGTAACGCTGAAGGCGCTGGCGAGCGTGTCACATGACGAGCTCGCCGCGATTCTCTCCGGGCCACCGGCCACCGCTGCCGCGTGGGTGGCGGCGGCCGCGCATAACGGCATCGTCGAAGCGCAGGCAGTGTATGGGCAATATCTGCTCGACGGTCATGGCGTGGACCGCAACGCCGAGGAAGCGTTGAGCTGGTTCAAGCACGCGGCCCGGCAGGATCATCCGATGGCGATGAACATGTTGGGCCGTTGCTATGAGCACGGTTGGGGAACCACCGCGTGCGCGCCGGTGGCGGTCTACTGGTACCGCCTCGCGGCGCAGGCCGGACTCGACTGGGGCATGTACAACTATGCGTCGGCGCTGGCGCTCGGCAATGGTGTGGCGTGCGATCGTGCACAGGCGCTGCAGTGGTTCAGGCGCGCTGCCGAAATGGGTCACACGAAGTCGATCAACTTTATCGGCAGCTTTTACGAGGACGGCTGGGAAGTCGATGCCAACGCAAACATCGCGCTCGACTATTACCGGCGTGCAGCGGTGGGCGGCGATTTTCGCGGCCAGTTCAACTATGCGCGGCTACTGGCTGAACACGGCGAGATCGATGCCGCGCTGACGTGGCTGCGGCGCGTGCCGGTGACGGCAACGCCCGCGTTCGTCGAGAAAATGCAAACGTGGCTGGCCGCCTCGCCGGTGGCCGCATTTCGTATGCTGGCTGAAAAGATCAATCAGGAGATCAACGAAGAGGTGCGCGCATGATGCTGCATCTGCAAGGCGTACTCAGCAAACAACAGGTCGCGCAATGCCGCGAAATCCTCGACGCGGCGCCATGGATCGACGGCAATGCGACTTCCGGCGAACAGTCGGCGCAGGCCAAGCGCAACCAGCAATTGCCCGAAGGCTCCCCCGCCGCGCGCGCGATTGGCGATGCGATTCAGGACGCGCTCGGCCGCAATCCGCGCTTCTTTTCCGCCGCGTTGCCGCTGAAAGTCTTTCCGCCGCTCTTTAACCGCTATGCAGGCGGCGATGGTTTCGGCACGCACGTGGACAATGCGATCCGCCAGTTGCGCGGCACCGACTTTCGCATCCGCAGCGATCTGTCGGCCACGCTCTTTCTGGCCGAGCCGGAGTCCTACGACGGCGGCGAACTCTGCGTCGAAGACACCTACGGCGTGCATCGCGCGAAGCTGCCGGCAGGCGACATGGTGCTCTACCCCGCTTCGAGCCTGCATCAC
Organism: Paraburkholderia aspalathi; assembly: GCF_905220735.1. Classification (NCBI taxonomy): domain Bacteria; kingdom Pseudomonadati; phylum Pseudomonadota; class Betaproteobacteria; order Burkholderiales; family Burkholderiaceae; genus Paraburkholderia; species Paraburkholderia aspalathi. The sequence goes on along the minus strand of NZ_CAJNBA010000004.1, from coordinate 611,634 downwards.
GTGAGCCCGGTGACGCGTGGCGTGCGGGTCGCGTCCTTCTTCTGGATTCAGAGCATGGTGCGCGACGACGGCGAACGCGCCATGCTGTTTCAACTCGACAACGACGTACAACGCCTCGCGGCCGAGAAAGGTTCGAACGATGCAACCGTGGTAAGCCTCACCGGCATCTATCACAATCTGCTGCGCCGCTGGGCCGACGCCTGATCTGGCGGACTCCTCGTCCCACACAAAACAGTCTTTCTTTTTGCACACAGAAAGAAGGCACGTCCGCGTATTTACTTTCCTGTTCGTTAAGCGCAACGTGCGTGGTTGACGCGCGTCGCTACTTTCCTGGTTGCGCTCTCCGGGATTCGATTCGCTTCGCCGTGCCCGGATAGCCGGGTCGCAGCGGACCCCGTTGCGCCGCGTCGGCAACCAGTTGCATTCGCAACGGCACCGAAATTGCTGATAGCGATGAGTCACACCACGACGCTTCGGAAGCCAACGCGGGGTATCCGCACGATGGCTATCCGCATGTCGCCAGCCTGCATTGACCTTTCAATGGAGCCAGCAGACCGTCATGTCCACGAAGAACGAACGTCCGGATTCGGACGACACGCCCGCCGCCACGCCACCCCGACCATCACGCCGCCGCTTTCTGCAGTCGGCTGCCGCGGCCGCCACAGTCGGCGCGGCGCCGCATCTGCGCGCGCAAACACAAACCCCCACCCCGGCCGCGCCGCCCGCGGAGGTGCGCGCACCAGTGCCGGGCCGTCCGGTCACGCTGACCATCAACGGCCTCGCTTACACGCTGCAACTCGAACCGCGCGTAACCTTGCTCGATGCGCTGCGTGAATACGCAGGCCTGATGGGCACAAAGAAAGGCTGCGACCGCGGACAGTGCGGCGCATGCACGGTGATCGCCGACGGCCGTCGCATCAATTCCTGCCTGACGCTCGCCGTGATGCATGAAGGGGAAAACATTACGACGGTGGAAGGACTCGCCAGCAACGGCGTGCTGAGTCCGTTGCAGCGCGCCTTCATCGAACACGATGCGTTCCAGTGCGGCTACTGTACGCCCGGGCAGTTGTGTTCCGCGACTGCCCTGCTGAACGAATTCCGTAACGGCACGGCCAGCACCGTGACCGCCGATGTCCGCAGCCGGCCTCCACAACTTTCCGACGACGAGATTCGCGAACGCATGAGCGGCAATATCTGTCGCTGCGGAGCGTATGTGAATATCGTCGCGGCGGTGCGCGCCGTGCATGAAGGCGGTGGGCAGAACGCTGCAAGCGGCAATGGCAACGGCATTGGTGGCATCGCCAGCAGTGTCATTGACAGCGACAGCAGCGATCACCGCCACAACGCCTGACGGAGCGACCAGCATGGATGCGATCTCTTACGAACGCGCCGGCGACGTCGCCGGCGCCGTGCGCGCGGCGCAGCAACCGGGTGCGGTGTTCATCGGCGGCGGCACCAATCTGCTCGACCTGATGAAGGGCGGCGTGGCGCGGCCGCTGCGGCTCATCGATATCACGCACATCGGCGGACTCGATACGGTCACCACGCTGCCCAATGGCGGCATCCGTATCGGCGCCCTGGTGCGCAACAGCGATGCCGCCAATCACGCGCTGGTGCGCGAACAATATCCGTTGCTGTCGCAAGCGTTTCTGGCAGGTGCTTCAGCGCAGTTGCGCAATATGGCGACCGTCGGCGGCAATCTGATGCAGCGCACGCGCTGCGGCTACTTTTACGACACCGCCTTCACGCAGTGCAATAAGCGCATACCAGGCAGCGGTTGCGCGGCGCTCGAAGGCCACAATCGCACGCAGGCGATTCTCGGCGCGAGTCCGCAATGCATCGCCGTGAATCCGTCGGATATGAGCGTGGCTCTCGCCGCGCTCGACGCCGCCGTGCGTGTAAGCGGCCCATCAGGCGAGCGGACGATTCCGTTTGCTGACTTTCATCGGCTTCCCGGTGACCGGCCCGAAATCGATACGACTTTGCAGGCGGGTGAGTTGATCACCGCTGTCGATTTGCCGCCACCTTTGTTCATCGCGAACGCCCACTATCTGAAGGTGCGTGACCGGGCCAGTTACGCATTTGCGCTGGTCTCGGTAGCCGCCGCGTTGCAGATGGACGGCGACCACGTGAAAACCGCACGCATCGCGTTGGGCGGCGTCGCGCACAAACCGTGGCGCGCGAGTGCGGCCGAGCAGATGCTCAACGGCCAGCCGCTCACGCAGGCGAGGTTGCATGACGCCGCAGCCGCCGCGCTACGCGATGCGAGGCCCCAGCACGAGAATGCGTTCAAGGTGCAGCTCGCGCAACGCGCGATCGTGCGCGCAGTAAATCTGGCCGCGGGCCGCAGCGGAGGTGTCGCATGAATCTGATCGGTCAACCGCTCGACCGCATCGACGGTCTGCTGAAAGTCACCGGCGAAGCGCGCTACGCCGCCGAGTTCCCCGAGGCGCGGCTTGCGCATGCGGTGCTGGTCACCAGCACGATTGCAAGCGGCACGATTGCGTCGATCGACGCGAGCCGCGCGCAGGCATTGCCAGGCGTGCTGCTGGTGATGACGTATCAGAACGCGCCGCGCCTGCCGAATGGCGGCAAGCCCGCGTTGACGCCGCCGGCAGGCAGGCGGCTGTCACTGCTGCAGGACAACCAGGTTCACTACAACAACGAGCCGGTCGCGGTGGTGGTTGCCGATACGCTCGAACATGCCACCGATGCCGCGCGCCAGTTGCGCATCACGTATCAGAGCAGCGCCGCGGTACTCGATTTCACGCAAGCGAAGCCGAACGGACATGCGCCCGACAAACCACAAGGCCGCACAACCGACACGCAACGCGGCGACTTCGAGGACGGGTTGCGCAGCGGCCCCGTCCACGTCGATGCCGTCTACACCACGCCGATCGAGCATCACAACCCGATGGAGCCGCACGCCACGATGGCGCACTGGGATGGCCCGCAACTCACGCTCTACGACTCGACGCAAGGCGTGAGCAATGCGGCGCAGGCGGTCGCCAAGACGTTCGGCATGTCGCCCGGCGACGTGCGTGTGATTTCGCCTTTTATCGGCGGCGGCTTCGGTTGCAAGGGTTCGTCGTGGTCGCACGTGTCGTTGTGCGCGATGGCGGCGAAACAGACCGGGCGCCCGGTGCGTCTCGTGCTCGAGCGGCCGCAGATGTTCGGCTCCGTCGGCGCGCGGCCGCGTACCGAGCAGCATTTCACGCTTGCCGCGCGGCACGACGGCACGCTGACGGCGATGCGCCACGACAGTACGTCGAACACGTCAATGTTCGAAGACTGGACCGAGACCTGCTGCATGGTCACGCGCATGTTGTACGCTGTGCCCAATCAGATCACGACGCACCGGATCGTGCCGATGAATCTCGGCACGCCGACCTTCATGCGCGCGCCCGGCGAGACGACCGGCTCGTTCGCGCTCGAATCGGCAATGGACGAACTCGCTGTCGCGTTGAAGATGGACCCGCTCGCGCTGCGTCTAAAGAATTACGCCGATGCCGATCCGCAGGAAAACAAGCCGTGGTCGAGCAAATCCTTGCGCGAGTGCTATCAGATCGGCGCGGAGAAATTCGGCTGGTCGCGGCGCACTGCCGCGCCACGCTCGATGCGCAACGGCAATACGCTGATCGGCATGGGCATGGCCACCGCCACCTATCCGGCCAACCGCAGCGAAGCTGCGGCCATCGCTCGGATTCTGCCGGACGGCAGCGCCATGGTTGCCTCCGGCACCCAGGACCTCGGCACCGGCACCTACACGGTGATGACCCAGGTGGCCGCCGACGCCCTCGGCTTCGCGCCGGAAAACATCCACTTCGCACTCGGCGATTCGTCGCTGCCGAAAGCGCCGGGGTCGGGCGGCTCGCAATCGGCGGCGAGCGTTTCGCCCGCTGTGCGCGAGGCCGCAAGCCAGGCGCGCAACCAGCTGATCGCCTTGGCGCTCGCCGACGAAGCCTCGCCGGTGCACGGCATCGCGCTCGACGACATCACGGTGGAAAACGGCTGGGTCATGAGCCGTTCGCAACCGTCGAAGCGCGATCCGGCGGCGGCGATCATCGCGCGCTCAGGCGGCAAACCGATCGAGGCCACCGCGACGGTCAAACCCGGCGATGAACGGCAGAAGTACTCGCTTCACTCGTTTGGCGCCGTGTTTGCCGAAGTCCATGTCGATGCCGACCTCGGCACGATTCGCGTGGCGCGTGTGGTCGGCGTGTATGACGTGGGGCGCGTGCTGAACCAGAAAACCGCGCGCAGCCAGATGCTGGGCGGCATCGTGTGGGGCGTGGGGGCGGCGCTCCAGGAAGACACCTCGCTCGACACGCGCTATGGGCGCTTCACCAACGCGAATCTCGCCGAGTACCACGTGCCGGTGAATGCCGACATCGGTTCGCTCGACATCACGTTCATCGATCGACCTGATCCGTACGTCAACTCGGTCGGCGTGCGCGGCATCGGCGAGATCGGCATCACCGGCGTGCCGGCGGCCATCGCGAACGCGGTGTATCACGCGACCGGTGTGCGCGTGCGCGATCTGCCGGTGACGCTCGACAAGGTGATGGGGACGATGCGCGCATAACGGCTGATGCATTGCCGCTTGCCTGCCGATGCGTTGCATCGCACAATCGGGCACGTCCCCTCTATCGGTGCCCGTCCATGGCCTACGCCTCGCTCGCTACTGGCGTGTTGCTCGCCGCCGGCTTCGGCTCCCGCTTCGACCCGGACGGCCTGCACAACAAGCTCCTCGCCCAGATGCCCGACGGCACGCCCGTCGCGCACGAAGCGGCGCACCGGCTGCTAAGGGTCGTCTCGCATGTGCTGGCCGTGGTGCGGCCGGGTTCGGACGCCCTCGCGCGCCTCCTGAACGACGCCGGCTGCGACGTGGTGTTCGCCGAGAGCGCCAATCGTGGCATGGGTGCGAGTCTCGCCGCCGGCATCGAGGCCTGCGAAGACGCCGAGGGCTGGATCGTCGCGCTTGCCGATATGCCGCGCATTGCCACCCCGACGATCGAAGAAGTGGCGCGTGCGCTCGACGGTGGCGCTTCGATCGTCGCGCCGTTTTATCAGGGCCAGCGCGGCCATCCGGTCGGCTTCGGCATCGAGCATCGGGACGCATTGATCGCGCTCGACGGCGACACCGGCGCACGCGCGCTGTTGACTTCGCAGCGGGTCATGCGGCTGGACGTCGACGATCCCGGGATTCTGCGCGACGTGGATACGCCGGAAGATCTGCGCAACGTTTAACCCGATGACACCTGCTGACGGCACATTCTAAGAATCAGTTGCCGAAGCCAACGATGCACCGGGTCATTCTCCAAACGCGGATGCCACATCTGGGAAACCGTAAAACCCTCAGTCGCCACAGGAAGCTCGAACGCGCAGACGCTGGCAGCTGCGCCGGGCTGAGTGTTCACAAAAGAGGCCGGCAGAAGCGCGACCAGATCGGACGCTCGTGCCACCGCTAACGCGGCCGGAAAGCTCGGCACAACCGCTATGGTCGTTCGCTCCAAACCCGCCAGGGCAATCGCAGCGTCAAGCGTATCGATTGTCTGGCGACCGTACGGCGCGACGACGTGGCCATACGCTGCGTATTGCTCGATCGACACGTCCTGTTTCAGGTCCAGCGGATGCCCCTTTCTGACAACACCGAGGTAGCGGTCTCGAAACAGGGCCTGCACGCGAATTTCAGGCCCCATATCCTCCTGAACACCAATCTCGAGATCGGCGGAGCCATTGCGCAGATATTCCGCGTTCTTCTCCGGCTTGGACGAAAAGTGCAAACGCACAAACGGCGCCAGTGCAGTCACTTCTGCAATCAATGGCGCGCCGAAGGCTTCCACGAAAGCTTCGTTGACGCGAATCGTCAGGGTTCTGCGCAAGGTTGAAAAATCCAGCGCCGCGGGGGACGGACGCAATAAGGAACGCGCCTCCTGAACGATATTTTGTGTTCGCTCACGGATCTCCTCGGCATACGGCGTCAGCACCATCTGACGCCCGGCCCGGACCAGTAATGGATCGCCAGTCGCGGCACGCAGGCGAGTCAGCGTGCGGCTCATTGCCGACGCACTCAAATGCAACGACCGGGCCGCGCGCGTCACGTTTTTCTCGGCGAGCAATGCATCGAGCGCGAAAAGGAGATTCAGGTCCGGTTCAGGCATTTTTTTATCGTAGTCAGCGAAGGGGAGATAAGGCGTCTGATGCAGATATTAGTTGCATTCAGCGCGGCTTCCGCCATTCCCTGTGCATCGCTATATTGGTTTGAACGATTTACCTACGAGGATCGCTCTCGTTACGTTCAGGTTCGGGAGCGGCTTCGTTTACCGGGAATGCCAATGCAAAACACACATTCACAGAAAACCGTCCTTCTGATCGGCGCCTCGCGCGGCCTTGGATTTGCGATGGTCGAGGAGTATTTGAAGCGCGGCTATCAGGTCATCGCCACCGGACGAACCGGTTCGACCGACAAGCTTCGGCAGGTCGCGGAAGCCGCCGCCGGCGCGCTCGAAGTGGAAATTGTCGATATCACAATTCCCGAGCAGATCGCAGCGTTGCGCGCCCGTCTTGCAGATCGGTGTTTCGATGTGCTCTTTGTGAACGCAGGCGTCGTCAACGAAAATGGTGAAACGATCGCGGACGTCTCGACCGAGGAATTTGTGCGGGTGATGGTAACGAACTCGCTGAGTCCGATGAGAGTCATTGACGCGTTTCAGGATCTTGTCCCGCCGACTGGAACGATCGGTGTCATGTCGTCTGGGCAAGGCAGTCTCACGAATGCCACCAACGCGAATTACGAAGTCTACCGGGGAAGCAAGGCCGCACTGAATATGTTCATGCGGACCTTCGCGGCGCGCAGCGCCGAGTCTCCGCGCTGCCTCCTGCTGATGGCGCCTGGATGGGTCCAGACAGACATGGGTGGTCCTACGGCGCGCTTGACCATCGGGGAAAGCATTCCGAACCTGGTCAATACGATCGAGGCTTATGAAGGGCGCGCCGGCCTGCATTACCTTGATTACCTCGGGAGGGTTGTTCCCTGGTGATGGGCCTGCGAACGTGTCTCTGCCTCAGTCGCAATGACATGCGCCCGTTGTTGCGTCGGCTTGATCCGGCTGACTTGATCCAGACCGGCGTTTTAGCGCATACTGTATATTCATACAGTATTTTGGCCGCATAGGTACACGCATCTCGATGCGCGTATCCACGGCGCGTCAGCATGAAACGCATTTCGATCGAACCGTCTTTCGCCATATGGCGGCGCGCCGCGCGGGTGCTGCTGCAGCAAGGTGTCGAGCCCTCGCAGATCGAGTGGGTTGAGTCTGAAGGTAAAGCCGGGGCGCCGGGCGTGCTGGCTACTGAGTCCGCCTTCGCGACGGCGAGCGCCTCCGAGACAGTAGTCGCCCCTGCCGCCGTCTTCGCCACGCCCGCGATTCCCCGCGAACTGCTCTCCTGGCTGAAAACGGCGGCTTGCTTCCGTGCGCCGGACCGCTGGGCGCTGCTGTACCGCGTCCTGTGGCGCTGGACGCGCGGCGAGCGCAACGTCCTCGATCTCGACGACCCCGACGGCGCGCTGCTGGATCAACGCATCCGGACTATCGAACGCGAAACCGAGGATCTGCTGACACTCACCTTGTTCAGACGGCGTGATCCGTCGATGGAGCCGCCCGAATTCGTCGGCTGGTACGAGCCGCATCATGACTTGCTGGAGCGCGCCGCCGAGCGGTTCGCCAAGCGCACGGGCAATTCCACGTGGATGTTCGCCACGCCGCACGGCGCGGTGTTCTGGAACGGCATGCTGCTGCGCACCGACCGGCCGCTCATGGCGGAATGCGAGCAAGCCGCGCCGGTATTAGAGGCCAACGCCATGACCGGCGAAGCCATCACCAGCACCCCCACGGAAGCGCTCTGGCTCGCGTACTACTGCAATGCCTTCAATGCCCAGCCATCGCCTGTGCCGCTGCGCTACTGGAGAAGGCCGCCCGCGGGTCCACCGTTGCCTGCACACCTCGCGCGCGAACGCAGTCGTCTCGGCGCGCAAAGCGCGGCCATCACCGTTCCGCCCATGCCACCGATTGAGTATTCAGCCGTGACGCCCCCTTTGCGGGAACCCACTGGCCCGCTCGCCACCTGCCGGCGCTGCGCGTTATGGCGCAACGCGAAGCAGGCGGTTGCGGGCGCCGGGCCCGCGCCTGCCGCGATCATGGTGATCGGTGAACAGCCGGGCGAGCACGAGAACCAGCACGGCGAGCCCCTCACCGGGCCGGCCGGTCAACTGCTGGACACCGTGCTGGCGCACGCCGGACTGAAGCGCGAGGCGCTGTATCTGACGTATGCCGTCAAGCATTACAAATGGGAAACGCTCGACCAGCAGCGTGTTCATCGCACGCCCGTGTGGCGCGAAGTCGAGGCTTGCCAGTACTGGCTGGAAAAAGAACTAGCGCAGGTCGCACCACGCGTGGTCGTCACACTGGGCGCGACGGCGTTGCAAACGCTGACCGGCCCGCACGTCAATCTGTCCGAATACCTCGGGCAAACCATCGCTCACAACGGCCGCCTGATCGTGCCGACCTGGCATCCGTCGTATGCACTAGGAATGACCGACGCCACGTTACGCGACGACGTCGTGGCGACCATTGCGGCGGCGTTCAGCCGCGCGGCGGCGCTGGCGGCGTTGGCGGGAGACAACCCGCCCGCTAAAGGTGAGCATGTTCGGGATATGCCCGTTGCACAACGGTGAGCCTCTGCGGGAACCCACAGCAGAACCGGCCCACTCAGGCATGCCGCTTGCGTCGACCACTCCGGTTACACAAGTCGCGACAATTCCGCCTAAGCTGATGTGACGCCGCCAATCCAGCAAGTTTGTCGCGCGCAATATCGAAGCTTCGAATGCGGCCCCGCGCGTTTCGAAACTACCCATGTCCCATGAGCGAAACCAGCCCACGCCTTTTCATCGTCTCACCCCATTTCGACGACGCCGTCTTCAGTTGCGGCGCACTACTCGCCGCCCATCCTGACGCCGCGGTCTGCACGGTGTTTGCCGCGCCGCCCGAGCACGAAATGCATACCGAATGGGATCAGAAATCGGGATTCGCGAACGCCCGCCAGGCCACCCACGCCCGCACGCTCGAAGACAACCTCGCCCTGGAAGTGCTCGACGCGATTCCGCTACGCATGCCGTTTCGCGGCAGCCAATACCTGGACTCGCCGTCGATTAGCAAGCTGGCGGCCGGGCTTGAAGAGACCATCTACCGCACGACCGCGAACACGCTGCTCATGCCGCTCGGCCTGCATCATGACGATCATGTGCTGGTGTTCGAAGCCTGCTGCGAAATCCTGCCGCGCCTGTCGCATCTCACGTGGTTCGCCTATGAGGACGCGATTCACCGCCGCACGCCCGGCGTCGTGCAGGCGCGGCTCGCCGACCTCGCGCAACGCGGCGTCGTCGCGACGCCCGCCTATCCGAGCGTCGGCCACACCATCGATCTCCCTCGCCGCACGCAGCTCAAACGCGAAGCCGTGAACGCTTACGCAAGCCAGCTGCGCGCCTTCGGCGCGGGCAATTACGACGACGTTTTCGACACCGAACGCTACTGGCAATTGAGCGTGGGTCGCCGCAGGAAAAAGTAAGGGGTGCGCGGCGTGCTGGATCGCCTACGCTAGAAGGAAACGGCTGGCGTGTGGGTGAACTCGACCGACAGCGGCCGTACCACTCGCTTTCCGTTCGCCTCTCAACTCAAAGGTGATGCAATGAGCTACGACATGCATACCAGCCCGATTCCCGACCCGAACGCCGATCCGAACCGGGATCCGGAAGCCGATCCGCTCGTGCCGCCGTCGCCGGGTCATCACACCGAGGAGCCGCAAAGGCCGGATGGACCGCCGGACAAAGACCCGGTGTGACGGCACGGTGCGCGTGTTACCGGATCGCTACCGGACCACGACAGCACGCGCGACTGATCGCGTGCTTTAGCGCGTCAGCTCGCTAAAACCTTGCAGCAGACGGTCGATGTCGGCGGCATGGATGTTGCCCATCGTCGAGATGCGGAACAGCTCGGCCGACAAGCCGCCTTGACCGGCATAGATGACAAAGCCGCACGCCTTCAGCGCGTCGTGCAGTTGCGGGTACGCCACGCCGTCCGGCAGGCGATACGCGCGCAGCACCACCGACGACTGCTCCGGCGGTAACACGCTGCCGATGCCCCGCTCCGCGAGACCCGCGCGAGCCTGCTCGGCGAGCGCCGCGTAACGCGCGTGGCGCGCCTGCCAGCCGCCTTCGTCGGCGAGTTCGCGCAGCGCTTCGACCAGCGCGTAATACGCATGGACCGACGGCGTGAACGGCGTATTGCGCTGATCCTGCAGACGCGCGAGGCGCCCGAGGTCCAGATAATACGTGCGGCTCGCCGCCTGCGCGAGCGCCGCGCGCCGCACCAGCACGAACGACGCGCCCGGCACGCCATGCAGACACTTGTTCGCGGTCGCCGCGACGGCGTCGAGACTGGTGTCGGCGAAATCGATCGCTTCCGCGCCGAAACTGCTGACGCCATCCACCAGCAAACGCAGACCGCGTTCGCGGCACAGCGCACCGAGCGCTTGCAGATCGTTCAGACGGCCCGTGGTTGTTTCGTGATGAATCACGGCGACGTGCGTGAACGCCTTGTCCGCGTCGAGGCGTTCGGCGATCTTCACGAGATCCGGCGCCTGCATCCAGTCGTGTTTCAGCGACTCATGCGCGATGCCGTATTGCGTGGCGATCTGCGAAATACGCTCGCCGTACACGCCGTTTTCCACGACCAGCAGCTTGCCGTTTTGCGGCACCAGCGCGGCGGTCATGCTTTCGACAGCAGCCGTGCCGGAACCGGTCATCAACACCGCTTGCCATTCGCCCGCGTCGAGGCCGTATAGATCGACCAGACGCGTGCGCGCCTCTTCCTGCAAGTCGAAAAACTCGCTTTCACGGTGGCACAGATCCGTTTGCAACAGGCTGTTGCGGACACGTTCGGTGAGCGTCACCGGGCCGGGATTGAGCAGCAGCATCGAGCGCACTCCTTAAGCGGCGCCGATGTGGCGCATCAGGCGCGTCTTCACATCGGGCGGGGTGATAGTGGGACGCGGCAGGCCATCGGGCGTACCGCGGCGAATCGCCAGTCGGGCGAAGCGCGGACCATGGGTCGACGGCGCTGTTTCGAACAGTTCGTCGATCACGTTGACGTCGTCGCTTTCAACCGCCGACGCGTAACCGCACGCCGCAGCCACACCCGCAAACGAGACTTGCGACGACACCGTCGCCTGGCCGCCGGTCGAGTCGTGCGCGCCGTTATCGAGCAGCACGTGCGTGAGATTCGACGGACCGTACGCGCCGAGCGTCGCAAATGCGCCCATGCGCATCAGCGCGGCGCCGTCGCCGTCGAGCGCGACCACGTGCAGGTCGGGGCGGGCAAGCGCGAGACCCAGCGCGAACGGCGTTACGCAACCCATCGAGCCGACCATGTACAACTGGTTGGGACGGTCGTCGATGGCATAGAGTTCGCGGCCGCAGAAGCCGGTCGACGCGAGCACCACCGTCGATTCGAGCGGCGTGTGCGCGATGACTTTCTGCAGCGCATCGTGACGCGAAGCCAGTTCATTCGCCGCGACGTTTTTGAACTGCGAACGCGGCGCGACCGGCACGCGGCGAGCACCGGCGGCGCCCTCTTTCAACTCGTACGGCGCCACGCTGCCCTTCTGCATCACGAGCGCGTACGGCCGGCCGGTTTCATCCATATGAGCAATCGCACGATCCAGCGCCGGGCCGATCGCGTCGGCTTCGGTCGGGAAGGTCTCCCACGGAATCTCCATCGTATCGAGCATCGCGGGCGTGACCGGGCCCATCAGCGCGTGCTGCGGTTCGTCCGCGACGCCGGGTTGCCCGCGCCACGTCACGATCAGCAACTGCGGCAGACGGAAGGTCCACGTGAGCGAAGTCAACGGACTCACCGCATTGCCGAGGCCGGAGTTCTGCATCATCGTGATGCCGCGCCGGCCGTTCTGCGCGCCGAGCGTGACACCGGCGATCAACGCAACCGCATCGCCTTCATTGGCGGCCGAGACGTAATGCAGCGATTCGTCCTGCAACACGTAGTTGATGAACGGCGTCAGATACGAGCACGGTACACCTGCATACCAGTCGAAGCCGCGCTCACGCGCCGCCTCGACGAACTGTGCCGCCTCGATCATTGCGCGGCTCCGCTGGCTGCGTCGTTCCGGTTGTCGGCTGCTGCTGCGAACGGCGCTTGTGCATGCGCGAAATCGCCGGCACGACGGAAGTCTTCCAGATCGTTCACACCGCGCCAGTGGCCGTGCACGTATTGCACTTCGATCGATTCACCCGCTTCGATCAGCGCGTTCAGCAGCGCGGGCATATCGAGCGAATCGAAATCCGGGCGCGCCTGCAGTTTGCCGAGTACCACTTGCAAACGCTCACGTCCTTCGCCGCGCACATTCAGCAGACCGACCCAGCGGCCATGCGGCGTTTGCGAAGCGATGGCGGACGTTGCCTCCTGCCCGCTCGACACATGACGCAGCGTGACCTTGTTGCCGAACAGCCCGCGATCGTCGGCTGCCGAGCACCATGCGAAGTCGCGCACGCTGGCGTTTTCCGCATCGGTCAGCGACGAATCGACCACCACGCTGAACGCGGCTTCGCTCTCGACCAGGTCGCGCAGAATGTAGCTGCGGAACAGCAGGTCGCCGTAGGAGATGACCGTATCGCCCGCGAGCTTGTCGACTGCGCAGGCGAGCGACGCCAGTTCGCCGGTTTGCGCGTGACGTTCGTTGACGACCAGCTTGATGCCGGCCGTATCGATCGCATCGGCACGATACCCGCCGACCACGGTGATGTCGTTGACGCTCTGCTTCTTGAACGCATCGATGAGCCAGCGCAACAGCGGCTTGCCCGCGATCGGCAGCATGACTTTCGGACGATCTTCGGTGACGGCTTCGAGGCCCTTGCCGCGGCTGGCCGCGAGCACAATGGCGGAGCCCGCCGAGCGGCCGCTCGACAGATAGCGGTCTTCGGCTTCCGAGTATTCGTCGGCGTCTTGCAGACGGAAGATTTCGTTGACGGCGGCGATGCTGTCTTCGACATTGACGAGCGTTTCGCTCGAGTGGATTTCCTTGGCGACGGCCTGCATGGCCGAGGTTGCTGCGCGGATCAGATGATTTGCCCAGATAACCGTGCTGATGCCGGCTTCGCGGAACACTTCGGTGGGCGTGCTGTAGTACTTGGTTGGCACGATGACGAGCGGCCCGCGTCCGGCCCACTCACGCGCGAACTCGAGGATTTCATCGGGACGCGAGAGCTTGCTGTGAATCAGGATCGCGTCGGCGCCGGCTTGCCGATAGGCTTCCGCGCGACGCAGTGCTTCGTCCATGCCCCAGCCGGCGATCAGTGCTTCGACGCGCGCGACGATCGAGAAATTTTCATCCGACTGCGAGTCTTTACCGGCTTTGATCTTGCCGCAGAACTCGTCCATATCGGCGAGCGGCTGCGCTTCGCCATTGATGAAGCTATTCGTTTTCGGGAATTGCTTGTCTTCGATGCAGACGCCGGCGATGCCGCGTTGTTCGAGCTTGCGCACGAGACGTCGCACGTTGTTGAAGTTACCGTAGCCGGTGTCGCCGTCGAGGAGGATGGGCAGATCACTGGCGTCGGCCATGAATTCGAGGTTGTCGACGACTTGCGTCCAGCTGGCTTCGTTGTTGTCGCGCACGCCGAATTGGGCGGAGATCGCGAGACCCGAACCCCAGATCGCCTTGAAGCCGGCTTCACGGACGATACGGGCGGAGAGACCGTTGTGGGCCTCCATCATGAATTCGAGTTCGTTGCTGACGAGCATCTGGCGCAGGCGTGCGCTGCGGGAAGCGGAGACGAAAGCAGGTTCGCGGGCGTTCATTTTCTTTACTCCTTGTGGCGGGCTTATTGATGCTCTTTTGTTGCCCGGCTGGTACTGGAAAATGGCGACTATAGCTGAAATCGTTTTTATCCGGTGTTGAAGTGGTATTGGGGTTTTTTGATGTTGCTGTTAAGTGGGGAAATGTGTTGTTTTTTGCATTTCATGCAATGGTGATTAGGTTTGGATTTTTTTGGCGTTATGTGGGGAAATGTGATTGGGCCCCTGCGGAGCAGGGGTTTGGGGTTGCTGTTTCGTTTTTCTTATTTGATTTTGGTGTTTTTGGATTTTATTTGTTTATTCTGGCTATGTATTAACTTTGGTATTGGTGGCGCTTTTGTCAGTTTTATTAGGGCTTTGGCCTTTCCTTGAATTGTTAGTGGTCTATTAGTGTTGCCCCTGTGCGGGGCGGCACTTACTTTCTTTGCCGCCGCAAAGAAAGATAAGCAAAGAAAGCGGCTCAAACCGCTAATGCTAAGTGGGCACCGTAGCGTGCAAGTGGTAGTGGTGCGACTGGAATCTGTGTTCGTGCCCCTGCACGTACTTGTGACAAGGGCGTCATACTTCCGGCGGCGCCGCGCGCGCCGAAGAGCCGTTCATAAAACCACCCTCTACGTTTTAACGTCCACGCATCGCCGAGGCGAAGCCGACGGCCCCCGTCGCGCGCGCAACCGAAGCCCCTGGTTTCCCCTGCAGACCCGTCCGCGACGCACGCAGTGCGGAGTGGGAGCTGATGACTCCTTTGTCACTAACGCCGAATGTGCGAGAGCACGGATTCCAGTCGCACCACTACCCCAGGCAAACCACGGTGCCCGCTTAGCAGGGGCTTCTAGCTGCTTTCTTTTGCCTACTTTTCTTTGCAGCCGGCAAAGAAAAGTAGGTGCCGCCCCGCACAGGGGCAACGCTAATAGACCACTAACAATTCAAGGAGAGGCCAAAGCCCCAGGAACACGGCCAAAAGCGCCGCGCAGGCAAAAAAAACCAAAAACCCCGGATATAGTCAGACAAATAAAACAGCGGGTTTCCCCTCCCCTGCGGAGCAAACAAAACCAAGCCGTAAACACAGTCAGCAACAAGCCACTCGCTGCAAGCGAAAAAGCAAAGAGTGAAAAAACGAAAGAGCAAACCCTGACCGACCACCTCGCGAAAGCGAAATCAAAAGCGAAAGCAAGAACCCCATTGCCATGACTCTGAACAAAAAACTAGCCTCAATGATCGCGGTCCTCTGGACCGGCCTGATCCTGATCGGCGGCTTCGGCGCATGGCAAAACCGTGCCTCGATGATCTCAGACCGCCGTGATCAACTGGTCGCGCTGATTGACCAGGCCAATCACATCGTCAACCGCTACTACTCCCTCGCCCAGCAGCACGCGATCACCGAAGACGAAGCCAAAAAGCAGGCGCTCGCAACGCTCGCCGCCATGCGCTACGGCAAAGACGGCTATATCTCCGTCAACAACTCGCAATCGGTCATGCTGATGCACCCGATCAAGCAGGAACTGGTCGGCAAGAACATGGCGCAATTTACCGATCCGGCCGGCAATCATCTGTTCGTCGATATCGTCACCGCAGGCAATCACGAAGGCGGCGGCTATGTCGACTATCTATGGTCCAAACCCGGCAGCGACAAACCCGTGGCGAAAACCAGCTTCTCACGCCACTTCGAACCGTGGGACTGGTATCTCGTCACCGGCATGTACATGGACGACGTGCAGCGCGCGTTCTACGCCAACCTGTTGCGCTGGCTCGTCATCACCCTGACGCTCGGCGCGATCGCCACGACCGTCATGCTGCTGGTGTTGCGCAGCATCCGCCGCACGCTCGGCGGCGATCTCGAAGTCGCGGTCGAAGCGACTCAACGGATGGCGGACGGCAATCTCGCCACGCGCGTGCCGCTGCAGGCAAACGACACCGGCGGCAGTCTCTTGCACGCGCTTCACACCATGCAGGCCGGTCTCGTCGATACGGTTTCGCGCGTGCGTCTCGGCACTGAAAACATCAATATCGGCGCAACCGAAATCGCCGCCGGCAACACGGATCTGTCGCAACGCACCGAGGAACAGGCTGCAGCGCTCGTCCAAACGGCGTCGAGCATGGATCAGATGACGGTCAACGTGAAGCAGAACGCGGACAGCGCGCTGCAAGCGGCGCAACTCGCCGGTCAGGCAGCGGATGTGGCCACGCGCGGCAGCCGCGTCGTCGACGACGTGGTCCGCACCATGGGCGAAATCACCACCAGCTCGCGGCAGATCGGCGACATCATCGGCGTGATCGACGGCATCGCGTTCCAGACCAACATCCTCGCGCTCAACGCAGCGGTCGAAGCGGCTCGCGCGGGCGAACAGGGCCGCGGCTTCGCGGTGGTCGCCGCAGAAGTGCGCAGCCTCGCACAACGCTCGGCTACGGCCGCGAAGGAAATCAAAGCGTTGATCGAAACGTCCACCCATACCGTCGAAGCCGGCGCGTCGCTGGTCGCCAACGCCGGTTCGACCATGGGCGAGATCGTGCAGTCGGTGCGCCGCGTGAACGAAATCCTCGAGGAAATCAGCAACGCCTCGCGCGAACAAAGCGCGGGCATCGAACAGGTCAATCGCGCAGTCGGCGAAATGGATCAGGTCACGCAGCAAAATGCCGCGCTCGTCGAAGAAGCCGCCGCCGCGGCCCATTCGCTGAAGGATCAGGTGGGCGTGTTGCGCGAGGCAATCTCGAGTTTCGCTCTGCCTGCCTGAGGCTGCCGGCTCTTTTAGGCAGCGGGATATAAGCAGAAGAGGGGCAGAAAAAAAGAAGGCGCTCGACAGGCAGAGAGCGCCTCTTTAACACGCCGCGTCGGAGTCGACGCACTAATCGAACGAGCCAGCCGCGCGGATTTTCAAGTCCACGCGGCTTTTTTGTGTTCAGCGAACGCTTACCGCGCCCGATTGCGCAACCAGGTTAAGCCGAATTTGGCATCGCCGAATTCGGCTTAAGGCATTTTCATCAGGACCCGCCGCTTCCGATAATGGCCGCTTTCCAACGCGCGCCTCGCGGCAAGCCCCCATGCGGGGCCCGCCCTCTCGCTAGCGCCGTCCCACCAAGGCTCGCCGTCATGCTGCTCCACCTCCTCTACCTAGTGGCGATCATCGCCGAAGCCATGTCCGGCGCATTGATGGGCATGCGCCGCGGCATGGACCGCTTCGGCCTGTGCCTCGTCGGCACCGTCACCGCACTCGGCGGCGGCACGGTGCGCGACGTGCTGCTCGGCCACTATCCCCTTGCATGGATCTCGCATCCAGATTACGTTCTGATTACAATCGGGGCAGCGTCGATTGCCGCGGCGAGCGCCAAATGGCTGCGCAACTGGCAACGGCTGTTCGTCACGGTCGACGCAATCGGCCTGATCGCGTTCACGGTTATCGGTTGCGACGTCGCCGCGACACTGGACGTGAGCCCGGCGATCGTCGTGCTGGCCGGCGCGATTACCGGCGTGTGCGGCGGCATGCTGCGCGATGTGCTGTGCAACCAGATGCCGCTCGTGTTGCGTGAGGAGTTGTACGCCAGCATCGCACTCGGCGCCGGGGCGCTGTATGTCGCACTACAAGCCTGCGACGTGGCGCCGGCGCCGGCCTCGATCGTGGTGCTGGCCGTTGGTTTCGCGGTACGCATGCTGGCCGTGCGGTTTCGCTGGCAACTTAAGGTATTCACCGCCGCCGATTCGGGCGGCGCAGGTTAATCCCGCTGCACGCCACGCGCGTGTGGCTTTCGCTCGAGGAGCACGCTCGACAGTCACGCGCAACAGGACATCGGCCTCGCCGGTTTCTCGCCCTCGCACTGCTGTTCGTTATCCGCACTCATGATCCAGAAGAAGAAATCGCAGTCGCACGATCCGTACGCGCCCGTCGCGAAGAACCAGTTGCTGGCCGCGCGCCTGCCGATGTGGCGCTCGAAACTTGTCGTCCTGCTGGTGTTCGGCGCGTTCGCGTCGCTGGCGGCGCGCGCGTTCTGGGTGCAGGTGGTCAATCAGGATTTCTACGTCGATCAGGGGCAAAAACGCTATCAGCGCACGCTCGAACTCGACGCGACGCGCGGGCGAATCGTCGACCGCAACGGCTCGATGCTTGCCGTCAGTCTCGCGACGTACGAGATCTGGGCCTCGCCCAAGCTGCTCGACGAAGCCTCGTTCGCGCCGCTTTCGAAGCTGCTCGATTTGCCGCTGGCGGAATTGCGCCGGCGTCTGAATGGCGACAAAACCTTCGTGCTGCTCAAGCGCCAGGTGGATGCCGACACCGCCGATCATCTCAACAAACTGGGTCTCGCCGGCATCACGCAGATCGCGGATTCGAAGCGCTTTTATCCCGAAGGCGAATCGGCGGCGCACGTGGTCGGTTTCACGGATATCGAGGACAACGGCCAGGAAGGCGTCGAACTCGCCGCCAACGAGCAACTGCTCGGCGTGCCGGGCCAGCGCGAAGTGATTCGCGACCGCCTGGGCCGCGTGGTGTCCGAGACCCGGCCGCTCGTGCCGGCGCAGAACGGCGACACCATCCACCTGACGATCGACCGGCGCATCCAGCAACTCGCTTACGCGCAACTGAAGGACGCCATCGCCAAACATCACGCCGAGGCCGGCAGCGTGGTCGTGCTCGATGCGCGCAACGGCGAGATCCTCGCGCTCGCCAACTATCCGAGCTTCGATCCGAACGACCGCGCGCGGCTCACCGGGCGGCAACTGCGCAATCGCGCGGTCGTCGACACCTTCGAGCCGGGTTCGACGATCAAACCGGTCGTCGTCGCGCTGTCGATCGACGAGGGCAAGGTGCGGCCGCAAAGCATCATCGATACCGCGCCGGGTTGGTACAAGATCGGCCCGGCGGTGATTCACGACACGTCGAATCACGGCGCGATGACCGTCGCCGAAGCCGTGCAGAAGTCGAGCAATATCGCGCTCGCCAAGCTCGCATTGAATCTGCCCGCTGAAACGATCTGGAACAAGTATCAGGAATACGGGCTTGGGTTGAGGCCCGAGCTGACCTTTCCGGGCGTCGCGTCGGGCAAGGTGCGCCCGTACAAACGCTGGCGTCCGATCGAACAGGCGACCATGGCGTATGGCTACGGGCTGTCCACTTCGCTACTGCAGATCGCGCAGGTCTATACCGCTTATGCCGGCGACGGCACTATGCATCATGTGAGTCTGTTGCGGACAGACAAAAACGCGGACGGCACGGCGAGTACGAGTAGCGCGACGCAGGCGACGGATAAGGGCCATGCAGTCACAACGCCCGCCACCGCGCGCGCGATCCGGTCGATGCTTGAAATGGCCACCGGTGTTGGCGGTACAGGGCGCGCAGCAGTAGTGGAAGGCTACCGGATCGGCGGCAAAACCGGCACGGCGCGCAAGCAGGTCGGCGCGACTTACGCGAAAAACCGTTACCGTGCGCTGTTTGTCGGCATGGCGCCGATGAGCGACCCACGGCTGATCGTCGCCGTGATGATCGACGACCCGGCCGGCAAGGCGTTTTATGGTGGGACGGTGGCCGGCCCCGTGTTCGGCGCGGTAACAGGTGGAGCGCTGCAATTGCTGGGTGTGCCGCCGGACGCGTGAGGGCCCGCTACGCCGTGAATCGCGACGCGCCATTCGTTATACCAACAGCAACGGTTAGCGTCGCGCGTTATCGATGCCTGATTTCGCCAACGCCTCGATGCGGTTGCGGCCATTGCGTTTAGCCTGGTACATCGCCCGATCGGCTTCTTCCATCATCGCGTGGCCGTGCACGGCCGCGTCGGCAGGCGCACCGGCGAGCGTGCGCGCCGCCACGCCGATCGACACGGTCAACGCGATGCGCTCACCATGGTCGTCCTGCAAATCAAGTCTTTCGACAGCCAGCCGCACGCGCTCGGCGACCGTCAGCGCGTCGGCCCGATCGCCTTGCAGCAGCGCGGTGAACTCTTCGCCGCCATAGCGCGCCACGGTGTCGCCCAGGCGCACCTGTTGCCGCACGCAGGCGGCCACGGCCGCCAGCGCGCGATCGCCGGTCTGATGGCCGTAGGTGTCGTTGATCCGCTTGAAGCTGTCGATATCGATGAAAAGACACGCAACCGGCACGCCATACCGAACCGCGCGCATGATTTCCTCGCGCAGCCGTTCATCGAAGTAGCGGCGATTGGCGAGGCCGGTCAGCGAATCGGTCATACCGAGTTGCTTGAGCCGCTCGCGGTGCGCGACATTGTCAAGACTCGCCGTGACGATGCTCGCAAAGCGCTCCAGGATATCCGTAGCCATGCCTTCGGCGAAACGCGCCGGGTCGTCGCTGCACAGGCATAGAAAGCCGCTCACGGTGTCACCGGCGGCAAGCGGCAGCATGATCGCGCTCGCCGGCGCGTCGGCGTCACCGAAGAATGCGCGGCGCGCCGTTTCATCCAGTTGACCAGGCTTGCCCAGCCACGGCCGTCCTTCGTCGCACAAGCCAAGGGCCGCGAGTCCGCCTTCGCGCGACGTTCTCAGATTGGGCTGGTCGAGTGCATCCAGAGCGCCTGGATCGAGCAGTTCGAGCAGCATCGGCGCGCGGTCGTCGAGCCACAACGTCACGCTCGCTAGCGAGAATTCCTTCGGCAGATGGCTGAACAGCGTGTCGAGAAACGACGCGAAATCCTGCGCGCCGATCAACCTCAACTCGACGTTCTGGAAACGGCGCAGCGTGCGCTCGTTGTGCTGCACGGTATCGACGAGCGAGCGCAGTCGGTCTGAAAGCGGCGTTTGAGCGAGATTCGTCACGTTATTGATGCGGGCCCGGAGGCGAAGCGGGGTCGGCGGCCCCAACCGCTGTAATAACGGCCAATTCCGCGAGGTCTTGAGGGTTCGATCACCGCGCACGCAAAAACAGCGCTTTAACAGGGCGATCACGCAGAGGGACCAAGCGCGGGAATTTTGAGCGTGATCTTAAGTTTGGCTTAATTCTTACCTGTAACTATGGCACCCAACATCCCCTGTTGAGCCGCCAGAACATCGGCGGCGCTTTTTTTCTCAAGGGACGTCGCCGACGCGCCGATAGATGGACAGCATGCCTGCGAAGAAGGAGTCAAACGATGGTGGAAGACACGGTATTCGAGCATCTGCGCGCGATGCCCGGCAACGAATGGGTGCGCCAGATCCACTCGTGCAAGGTCTCGGACCCCTTGCAGCCCCCATGGGGACGCTCGTACAGACTCGTCGAATGGACCATGAAGCACACCCCCGAATCGAGCCGCCGCGTGGTGCCCGCGGAAAGCACACCACTCGAAATCGCCCAGGCGGTCGTGTCGCACATTCCGGGGCGCCGGTTCTGCCAGCACGGCGACGATTGATCCTGTTGCCGGCAACCTGCCCTCAGTTTTTCGCGCGCTTCGCCATTTCTTCCTCAAACAGGGCGAATTCTTCCCTTGCGGCCTTTGCCACACTCGGCCGCTGCATCAAGCGCTTGTAGTAAGCCGCCACCGCCGGCCATTGCGACAGATCGATGCCGCCATACAACGCCCAGTTCAGCACCGTGACCAGATACGCGTCGCCCACGCTGAACGCATCGAGCAGATACTCGCTTTGCGCCAGATGATCCTGCAGAACGCCTAGCCGCAATGCGGCCTTGTCGCGCGCATAGCGCTTCACGTCTTCGGGCGCGCGCGCATCGAGCCACGGCACGAACACTGCCTTGTGCAACTCCGTACTGATAAAACCCAGCCATTGCTGCAAGCGCGCGCGCTGTGCCGTACCCGGAGCAGGCGCAAGCCGTCCGGCCGGAAAATGATCGGCCACATACGGCAGGATCGCCGTGTTTTCGGTCAACAGCCAGCCTTCATCCGTGCGCAGCACCGGCACCTGCCCGAGCGGACTGATCGGATAGAAGTCCGAGCCGTCCGACAACTGTTTCGACTTCGTGTCGACCTGAATGAACCCAGCCTGTGCCCCCGCCTCGTACAACGCGATTCGGGTGGCCAGTGAACAAGCGAGCGGCGAGAAGTACAGATCCATGGGGAAGCCCCCTGTCGTTGGTGTTTTTGTACTATATTGCATATAAATCACTTCCGCCATATTTTTATGCCGACCAGTACAAAAAAAGAAGTTCGTCCGCGTGGCCGTCCGCGTGCCTATGATTCCGACCAGGCGCTCGCCGATGCAAGAGACGTGTTCTGGCGCAGCGGCTATGCGGGCACCTCGCTGGATCAATTGAGCACTGCGACCGGTATGAATCGCCCGAGTCTGTATGGTGCATTCGGCGACAAACACGCGTTGTATCTGAATACGCTCGAACGTTATATCGAAGCCGGACGGCTCGCGATGGTTCATGCACTCAGCGAGGATCTGCCATTGCCGCAGGCTCTGCTGCGCGTTTATGACGGCGCGCTCGCGTGGTACTTGCCCGCCGACGGCGATCAACTCGGCTGCTTCATGATCGGCACCGCCACGGTCGAAGCGGTGGATGACGCCGAAGTCCGCACGGCGCTAGCCGAGGGACTGCGCACCTACGACAAGGCCTTCGAGAAACGCTTAAAGCTGGCGCAGGCCGCAGGCGAACTGCCTGCCGATGCGCAACCGCCTCTCCTCGCGAAGATCGCGTCGGCGATTTTGCACAGCCTCGCGCTGCGCGCTCGCGCCGGAGATTCGCGCGCGTCGCTGCGGGCAACGGCGGTTGCAGGGGTGGCGTTGATATGCGGCAATGCGGGCGCGTCACCTGCGCCGGCAACGGGCAAAACCACAGCAAAAGGACGTGGACGGTAAGCGG
This sequence comes from Paraburkholderia aspalathi, assembly GCF_905220735.1. NCBI lineage: Bacteria > Pseudomonadati > Pseudomonadota > Betaproteobacteria > Burkholderiales > Burkholderiaceae > Paraburkholderia > Paraburkholderia aspalathi. The sequence continues at coordinate 588,977 of NZ_CAJNBA010000004.1, read as the reverse complement.
AAGGAGTTCGCTCGCGTTATTCGATTTCCGTTCAGATCACAGGCGGCCGAAGGTCGCCGCGCCTTTGCAATGCTTGACAGTCACGGGAAATGTTTATGCCTATGATGGGTCGATTCACCCGACACGTCATGGTTTCGACATGAACTATCCGTACGACGTACTGACCGCCGCCTGTCTTTTCATCATCGTGATCTCCACCACCATCATGCTCGCGCTCACCTGAGCGAGCGTTGCAACGCCCCCTGCTATAGGGCGTGCTAGCAGGTCAACGCGCACCCCGCGGTTCCGTAAAAAGACGGGATATACTGTACATATATACAGTACTTTTCGTCTGAACAATGCGCCTTCCTCCATTCGAACCTCCCTCGCTCGCCGAGCTGCGCGCCTGGTGGCGTACACGCGACGAGCAGGCGATCCAGCGCCTCATCCTCGAGATTCAACGGCAACGGCTCACGCTGCTGGAGTTGCGCAACCTGATCGACAGCGGCGTCCAGCAGGCGCGCGCCGCCGACCGCACGCTGGTCGAACGCGGCGAACCACTCATGACGTTACGCATACGGATCGCGCAGGAAGTGCTGCGCGTAGGTGATATCGACGATACCCGGCAGATGAGCCGCGCCGCACAGGAAAAGCTCGCCGTGCGCACCGAGGGCCAGATGGAATACGCGCGCGAAGGCCGCTTGAGGCGGCAACGCAGGAATATCTAGTTCGAGTGTCGCAAGGTGTTTCTGCGCGCCCGAAGGAAAAAACGGTGCGCGGCCGGATCAATGCTGCAGGATCAGCGCGTTTGCGTCGCGACGCGCAAGCCGAGCGAAATAAACAGCACGCCGATGATCTTGTTTTGCCAGCGGCTAAGCCATGTCAGGCGCTTGACGAGTTTGCCCAACGGACGAATCGTCAGCACGATCAGCGTTGTATAAAGCGCGCTCATGCCGACGAAGATCAGTCCGAGCGTCGTGAACTGCAGGAACGAAGAACCGTGCTCAGGACGAACGAACTGCGGCAGAAACGCGAGGAAAAACAGCGCGGTCTTGGGGTTCAGCACTTCGGCAGGGATCGCCTGAAAGAAGGCCTTGGAGGCGGATACCGGCGCGACTGTCGGCAAATGCGCGCTCGCCTGCTTTTCGCGCAAGGCGCGAATGCCCAGATAGACGAGATAGGCGGCGCCGACGATTTTCACGGCATTGAAGGCGAGTGCCGACGTCATCAGCAACGCCGACAGGCCAATCGCGGCGCCCAGCGTGTGGATGAAATCGCCAGCGGCGACGCCGAGACCGGTGAGTATGCCGGCCTTGCGCCCACCATGCACCGTGCGGGTCAAAACCAGTAGCACGGCCGGACCGGGAATCAGAAAGAGCCCGAGTACAACGGCAACGAAGGTTCCTAGCGTAGAAAGATCAAGCATGTCGTCTCCTGTGTGGCGCGCTGACTTCAGCGGACAGGCGCGCGTTCAGCGGACGATTGTAGATCGTTCGGCGATTCCCCGCCGACGATCCGTTACCATTGCGGGCACAGGGCCGCCTACGCGCCACATGCGGCCCGCATTTTTTCATCCACCGAAGTCTTTGCCTTGCCCACCTACACCTTGCCCGCGCCGCTCTCTGCGGAACTCGAGATTCGCAAGAGCCGTTTCATCGCGCACGCGATACCGGTCGCCGACCGCGACGCCGCGATGGCCGAGTTGCGGCGTCTGCGCGACGAGCATCCTGGCGCGACGCATGTCTGCTGGGCACTGCTGGCAGGTGGCCAATCAGGGATGTCCGACGACGGCGAGCCATCTGGCACGGCAGGCCGGCCGATTCTCGAAGTGCTGCGGCATCACGATCTGGACGGCGTGCTGGCCGCGGTCGTGCGGTATTACGGCGGCGTAAAGCTGGGTGCCGGCGGGTTGGTGCGAGCGTATACCGACGCGATTGCTTCGGCTCTATTGGATGCGCCGCGGGTGGAGAGGATTGCCCAGGTTCCGCTGATCGTCGAAGTGAGCTATGCCGATGAAGCGAAGGTGCGCAGATGGATCGAGGCTGAAGGTTACGGGCTTGTGGACAGTGCCTACGGGATGCTGGTGAAGATCACGGTCCGCCTGCCCGTCAATGCGGTAGATGACGCCCGGCTAGCCCTGGTGGACATGACTCAGGGGAAAGCCGGGTTCTTTTGATCGCGTTGCCTTCGGCGCGGAGCTGCTTCAATCGTTCGAGAATTCCGGACCCCGATCCACTTTAGAAGATGCACAGGATCGGCTCGCTGTTACCATGCTGCTCTGTACCGGAATGACTCCACTTAAAAGGCAATTCCTCTGACCTCGACCGACGCTTTTTCCAGCACAGCGCCCGAGTCGCCGCAACAGAGTCAGTCTCTGCGGCCATCGCTCGATCCCATGCGTCCGGGCCTGAGATCCACCGTGCTCAAGGGTTGCGGCGTCGTCGCACTGCCGTTGATGCTGTCCGCATGCTCCTGGTCGTGGTTTGGCCTGAATTGCCCACCGCGCGCAACCGCGCATCCAACTGGCTGGCTGAGCGTCGCGCCCGCCGGCGATTTCGCCTACATGCCGGCTCGCAATGGCCAGGTTTCGCCAAACCGGATCGAGAATACGGCGATGACCGGCATCGTGCTAAAAAACGATATCAACGAGACCGTGCGCAACAGCATTGCCAGCAGCTTGCAGGTCGCGGGCTTTCATCTCACCGAAGACAGGAAGGTTCTGAGCGGCAGCATTGAGAAGTTCACGGTGGATGACGCGCGGTCGCCAGCGTTCTGGACGCTGAAAATGCGCTACATCGTGACCGATGCCACGACCCAGAAGGTTGTGTTCTCAACCACCAAGACGGTGCGGCAGAAGTCGCCCAAATTCACAAGTAATACCATCGCCATCGAAGACACGGTCAAGCTGAGTGTCGAAGCGTTGATCAGCGACCCAGGCTTCGTTAATTCGGTGAATTGAGCGGACGGACCGAATAGGCGCCGTCTGCCGATTCGCTACAATCGGGAAATATCGAGAGGAGCGCAAAATCGCGCAGCATCGAAGCGCCGCTGGCGCCTGCCGTCTCGCGTGCCCGATTCTGCAACCCTGTCCCCTTCTCCGTGCGAGCCGTCATGTCTATCACCACCTGGCTGTTCTTCCTGCCCGCCTGCTTCGCGATCAACCTAGCGCCCGGTCCTAACAATCTTCTATCCATCAACGTTGCCGCGCGTCACGGCTTCATGACGGCTTTCGTCGGCGGCACCGGCCGGCTGGTCGCGTTCGCGTTGATGCTGGTGTTGGCCGCGACTGGCCTCGCCGTCGTGCTGCACGCGTCCGAGTGGTTCTTCCTCGCAATCAAACTGGCCGGCGCCGCGTATCTGATCTGGCTTGCCATCCAGTTGTGGCGCAGCGACGCGCCGGCCATCGATACGATTCAACAGGACGACGCATCGCTCTGGCGGATTGCGCGGCAGGAGTGTCTTGTGGCTGCGGGCAATCCGAAGGCGATTCTGGTTTTCACCGCATTTTTGCCGCAGTTCGTGGATATCGCCAAACCGATACTGCCGCAGTTCGCGGTGCTCGGCGCGAGCTTCCTGGTCCTCGAATGGGTGGCGATCGCGTTGTATTCGTGGGCCGGCATGCACCTTGGCAAGTGGCTGGTTCGCGCCAAGGTTCGCCGGTGGTTCAATCGCTGCTGCGGGGCGTTTCTGGCGGCGATCGGTGTGAGTTTTCTGCTGGTTCGGCGGACTTAAAACGCCTGAACTCGAAACCTGATATTCAGCTTTCCGAATCATCTGTTCAGCAGCGCCTCAGCTGTACGACGCCTTCTCGCACCGTTGAGAGCTGAATGGCAGTCGGCCTGCTCGTGAAACCATAAACAATAGGTAATGGACGACCGCATAAACTTTAACTGTCAGTAATCGTCCTGCGCCTTTATGCTCGAAGAATGACCCGCCGCCGCAGCTGGACCATACGCGGCATCGGACAAGCGACTTCTCATAGTCATAGGGGCGGCATCATGAAGATCTGTATCTTCGGAGCAGGAGCGATTGGCGGTTTGATGGGCGTGCAACTGGCGCGTGCCGGCGCGGATGTGAGTTTCGTCGCGCGCGGCGCGCATCTTGCCGCCATGCGCGAACACGGCGCGCGCCTGATCATGGACGGCGAGACGATCAGCACGCCGGTACGCTGCACGTCCGACCCGCGCGAACTCGGTGTGCAAGATTTCGTGATCATCACGCTGAAGGCGCACTCGCTGCCCGGCGTAGTCGACGCGATGCAGCCGCTCCTCGGCAAGCACACGGCCATCGTTACCGGCGTCAACGGCATCCCCTATTGGTACTTCTATCAGCACGGCGGAAAATTCGCCGGCACGCGCCTCGCCAGCATCGACCCGGACGGCAGCCAATGGACCAAACTCGGACCGGAACGCGCCATTGGCTGCGTGCTCTATCCCGCCGCGGAAATCGTCGAGCCGGGCGTCATCAAGCATGTGTACGGCAAGAAATTCCCGATCGGCGAGCCGAGCGGCGAACGCACGCCGCGCATTCAGCAGTTGCACGAGATCATGCAGGCAGCAGGATTCGATGCGCCGATTCGCGACAATATCCGCGACGAAATCTGGCTCAAGCTGTGGGGCAACCTCTGCTTCAATCCGATCAGCGCATTGACCCACGCCACGCTCGATATCCTCACCAGCGACCCCGACACGCGTGCGGTATCACGCACGATGATGCTGGAAGCCAAGCGCATTGCCGATCAGTTCGGCGTGCATTTTCGCGTGGATGTGGAGAAGCGCATCGACGGTGCGGGTGCGGTCGGCGCGCATAAGACCTCGACGCTGGTCGATCTGGAGAATCGCCGTCCGATGGAGATCGATCCGCTACTGACGGTGGTGCAGGAAATGGGCCGTCTCGTTGCCGAGCCCACGCCGACTATCGACGTCGTGCTTGCCCTCATCAAGCTGCGCGAACGGATGGCATTGCAGGGGGACTGAGATTGAGCGCCGGTTGGCGCTTCGACCAACGTCTCACAAGCTTCAGAAAAGGATCGAACGCCACGCGTTCGATCCTTTTTTACATCGCTATTGATCGATCGCCAGCCACACCGCCTTAGGCTCGGTGAAGTTTTCAATCGCCACGTCGCCGTGCTCACGGCCAAAGCCTGAATCGCCGGAACCGCCCCAGGGCAAGCGCACATCGGTATAGCCGTAGGTATTGATCCACACGGTGCCCGCCTTCAGGTCACGCGCAACCCGATGCACGCGACCGATATCCGCGCTCCATACGCCAGCCGCAAGGCTATACAACGTGCCATTGGCGATACGGATCGCATCAGCTTCGTCATTGAAGCGAATCACGCTCGCCACCGGCCCGAAGATCTCCTCCTGCGAAATGCGCATTTCATGCTCGACGTTGGCGAACACCGTCGGCTCGACGAAGAAGCCGCGCTCGCCCACCCGCACGCCGCCGGTCACGAGCGATGCTCCTTCGGAGCGCCCCGTCTCGACATAGCCGAGCACGGTTTTCATCTGCGCCGCGGAGATAAGCGGCCCCATCGATGTTTCGCGCGCCGCCGGATCGCCGACCTTGATCGCCTTCGCACGCGCCGCGAGACGCTCGACCACTTCGTCGTAGACGTCGCGGTGAGCCAGAATGCGCGAGCCGGCCGAACACACCTGGCCGGTGTTGAAGAAAATCCCCGACGCCGCGGCTCGCACCGCATTGTCGAGATTCGCATCCGGGAAAATCAGGTTCGCCGACTTGCCGCCGAGCTCAAGCGTGACGCGCTTGAAGTTGCTGGCCGCGCCCTGCAGAATGCCACGCCCCACGGAAGGCGAGCCCGTGAAGGTCACCTTGTCGATGCCGGGATGCGCCACCAGCGCATCGCCGACCACCCGCCCCTTGCCGGTGACGATGTTCAGTACTCCCGGCGGCACACCCGCCTCGAGCGCGAGTTCGCCGAGGCGCAACGCCGTCAGCGGCGTAATCTCCGCAGGCTTGACGATCAGCGTGCAACCGCATGCCAGCGCGGGCGCGATTTTCCACATGCCGATCATCAGCGGGAAATTCCACGGCACGATCGCGGCGACCACGCCGACCGGTTCGCGCAGCGTGTACGTCAAGGCATCGGGACGTACCGGCACCACCTGCCCATTGATCTTGTCGCACCAGCCTGCGTAGTATTCGAGCGTATCGATCGCCGCCGGAATATCCTGGCGCATTACCGCCGAGATGGGTTTGCCTGCGTCGAGGCTTTCGAGCGCCGCGAGTTCGTCCAGATTCGCGCGCATCAAGCCGGCGAGACGCATCAGTATGCGGCCACGCTCGGCTGCCCGTATGGCATTCCACACTTTCAACGCGGCGCGCGCCGCGTGCACCGCGGTGTCGACATCGGCCGCGCTGCCTTGTGCAACCAGCGCAATCGGCTCTTCGGTCGCCGGGTTGATGTCGACGGAATATTCGCCGGTGCCAGGCGGCAAACGCTTGCCGTCGATCAGCAAATCATGGCGCCTGAGGTCGGTTTCGGTTTCCATCATGAAGCTCCTTGCTTGGGATATTGCGTGGACTGACCGGCAGCGGATCGGCCGGCACCGCCCTGGCGGCAGGCGAAGCCGCACCGGCGAGCGCAGCAAACTGCGCCCAGGCTGCTGCGGCGTTGGGTCTGAGGGAGCGATTGCGGCGATGCACGAGCAGCGTCGTGAGATTTATCTCGGGAAGTAGCGGCCGGCTCACCAGTGCCGCGCCGGGCGCGGGCCAATGTCCATCGACGGGTAAAACGCCGACACCAAGATCCAATTCGACCATGCGCGACACTGCCGCAACATGGCCGAGCTCCTGCACAGGCCGTCGCTTCAGGCCGTGCGTGTTGAAGGCAAGATCAAGCGCGGCGCGCACACCCGCGTCGGCATTCAAGGTGACGAGCGCCCACTCGTGCAATGCATGCCACGCGACGCTGGCTTGCCGCGCCAGCGGATGCGCGGGCGGCATCACCACATGCAGCGGCGTTGTGAACACTACTTGCGCGTGCAACTGATCGTTGGCCAGAGGCTCCGCCACCGAGACCACGCCGAAGTCCACTTCCCCCTGCTCGACGCTCGCGAGCACGCTGCTTTGCGATTGATCTCTGAGGGATACGACGAGTTCGGGAAACGCTGACGCGCAACGCGCCAGCCCCTGCGCCACCCAACTCGACGACAACACGGGATTGCTCGCCAGCACGACCACGCCCGTGTGTCCGTCGTAAGCGGCCCGCTCCTCGCGCAGCGTCAATTCGATTTCATCGAGCAGGCGGCCGATTCTGCGCTCGAGACTCGCGCCGGCATGAGTCAGTTCTACTTGCCGCGTGGTGCGGTCGAACAGCTTCAATTCAACGGCGTCTTCAAGTTCGCGCACACAACGGCTCACCGCCGACTGCGTCAGATCGAACTCGCGCGCCGCGCGCGTAAAACTCCGTTCACGCGCGACGGCGACAAATACCTTGAGTTGCTGCAACGAAACATTCATAACGTTACTGCCGGGTGTAGATGGGTCACCCTATTCCCCCGATTGCTCAGGCCAATGGCTAAGCCGCGAGGCCTTACTGCCGGCAACGGCCAGCACGCCCTGGGGCTCATTGTGCGCTTCGATCCAGCGTGAACGCATGGGCGCAAGAATGAACTTCGCCGAGATGCCCGCGGCAATCGTGACGACGGCGGAAACGATAAAGACGAGACTCCAGCCGCCCGTGGCCGAAAGTACCGATGCTATCGGCACCAGCAGCGAGGCGGTGCCCTTCGCGGTGTACAGCGTGCCCGCATTGGCCGCCGCATATTTGCTGCCGAAGGTATCGGCGCAAATCGCGGGGAAGATCGAGAAAATTTCACCCCAGAACAGGAAGATCAACGCGGCGAACGTCATGAACGCATACGGGTTGGTGCCGTACTGCATGAGACCGAGCAATGCGAGACCCTCGCCGATGAAGATCACGAACATCGTGTTCTCACGGCCGAGTTTGTCGGAGATGAAACCACACAGCGGACGGGTAAAGCCGTTGCAGATATTGTCGATGGAAAGCGTGGCCGTGAGCAGCGGCAGGGTCATACCGAAGATCGTCATCGGAATGCGTGCGAGCCCCCAGTCTTTGGCGATCGGACCGATTTGCGCGGTCGCCATCAGGCCGCCCGCCGCCACCGCGACAAACGATACGTAGATCACCCAGAACACCGGCGTCTTGATCATCTGGCCCGGCGTGTAGTCGACCTTGGTGACCGCGAACTTCTTCTTCGGTGCGGCTTGCTGGCGCAAGTTTGGTTTCTTCAACAGCAGCGCAAGCAAAAGTATGCTGACGCCCTGCAGGATGCCGAAGAAAAAGAAGGTGTGCTCGTAGCCCGAGCGCGTGATCATGTTGGCGATCGGAATGACAGTAACAGCCGCGCCCGCGCCAAAACCTGCAGCCGTCAAACCGGCCGCAAGACCCCGGCGATCCGGAAACCACTTCAACGCGTTGCCGACACAGGTACCGTACACGCCGCCTGCGCCGATCCCGGCAATAACTGCTGACACATACAGCATCGGCAAGGTCGTCGCATACGAATTCATCACCCACGCGATGCCGGCGCATACCGCGCCGCCTGCGACCACCGGGCGCGGTCCGAATTTGTCAACCAGCCAGCCCTCCACCGGCACGAGCCACGTTTCTGTGAGAATGAAAATAGCGAATGCGAGCTGAATGGATGCTTCACCCCAGTGATGCCGCGAATTCATCGGCGTGACGAACAACGTCCATGCGTATTGCAGATTGGCTACCAATGCCATGCACATCATGCCGATGACGAGCTGCCACCAGCGGTTCGCCCAGAATACGCGAGTCGTGGTCTGTCGAGTGATATCGTCCATGAGCCTTGTCTCCGCTATTTATTGAGCGCGGCCGGCCATCACGCCGCACTGTATGCGTCTCACCTTATGCTTATGACCCGGACAGCCTTGCCATTCGGGAATATTTAATATTTGCGTCTTTAATTCAAATTCTTTAAGGCCTGATCCTGCCTGAATCACCGTTTTTCAGACGATTTCTTTATTCCGATCAATTAAGTATCGACACTGCATCGGCGCTTCGCCGCTTCCCTTGCTACGCCTCAAATACAAGCGTTAACCCGAGTACCGCATCAAGCACAACGCCGACAATTCCGCTTCTTATACAGCCCCATGCTAGGGTCATTGCTGAATAACTAATAATTAAAGTTTGTTATTATGTCGATTCATATTTGCTTATACATCGGCCATGACGATGCGCAATGCCACTCTGCGGCAATTGAAGGTCTTTGAAACGGTAGCGCGCCACCTCAGCTTCTCGCGCGCCGCGGAAGAATTGCATCTGACGCAGCCCGCCGTCTCCACTCAGGTGAGGCAACTTGAGGAGCACGCAGGGCTGCCGCTGTTCGAACAGCTCGGCAAAAAAATCTATCTGACGCCGGCCGGCACCGAGATGCTTCACTACAGCCGCGCGATCATTCAGCAGTTCCACGAAGTCGACGAGGCGATGAGTCAGCTGAAGGGTGTCTCCGGCGGCAAGCTGAACGTCGCGGTGATCAGCGCCGGCGACTACTTTTTCCCGCGCCTGCTGGCCGAATTCACGCGGCGTTACGCGGGCGTCGTGCTCAATCTCGCCGTGCACAATCGCGCAGAACTGCTGCATCAGCTCGCGACCAACCAGACCGATCTCGCCGTGATGGTGCGGCCGCCGCACGAGACCGACGCGACCAACGAACCGTTCGCGCCGCACCCTTACGTGATCGTGGCGGCGCCCACGCATCCGCTCGCGCACAAACGCAACATCAAGATGAGCCAGTTGGCGAGTGAGGCCTTCATCGTGCGCGAACGCGGCTCGGATACCTGGAATTCGATGGAAGAAGGCTTCGCCGGCCGTCTCGCCAACCTGAAGATCGCGATGGAGATCAAGAGCACCGAAACGATCAAGCAGGCGGTGATCGCCGGCATGGGCATCGCGTTCCTGTCCGCGCATACGATCAGTCTCGAGTTGCAGCTCGGCCATCTGGTCGTGCTCGATGTGGAAAGCTTTCCGGTCATGCTCAACTGGTACGTCGTGCATCGCAAGAACAAGCGCCTGCCGCCGGTTGCGGTCGCCTTCAAGCGCTTCCTGATGGAGGAAGGCGCGGGTCTCATCGAGAAGATTACGCGCGTGAAGGAATTGAGCGTCTATAAGCAGTAGGCTATGGAAAGCCAATGAAACTTTAACTATTGCGGATTGATCAGTATCCCTATGCTGCAAGTGAGTTCCCTTACTTGTCAGCCCAGGAGGCCGATCATGAACCACGCTGCGGTTGAGTCTCACGCCAGCACACGTACTGCACGCGCCACCGCGAACAATCCGGACGACGCCCATCTGAGCGCGTTCAACGCGGCCTTCAGCGACCTTGGCCTGCGGTTCCGCTGGGACCAGGCCACACTCGATGTGCTGAAGGAATTCAACAGCGAAGCGGCGCGCGTCACCGCCTACATCGAGCGGTTTCACGCGCATCTTCACAGCGCATACGACGCCGATTTTCTTGCCCAGATGATTCTGAGCAAGAAAGCCAGGTACTACAGCGAATTCGCGGCTGCCGGCGAATAAGGGCTTCGGCGGGACGATTCCGCCGTTCGCCCTGCTCGCCGTCCGGCGCATCGGTGTATTCATCTTTGACGGCACATTGCACGGTGGGTGGCGCGTTGGCGGACAGACCCGCGCTTTTGTACGCCCACCGTCCCAGTGTTATGCCAGCCACGACGATGCCGGTATGCTGCCGCGCGCACCATGCCGGGCGTTATCTCGCGCAGCGCCCACACCTGCTCTTCGCCGCCGTGCCATTCGATGCGCGCCAACAACCCGCGCCGCTCCAGTGCAAATCCATCGCAACGTCCGGCAAACGCATGACAGTGTGAATCGCGAACGTTCGTCGAGTACTCGCGGCTGGTCATCAGATGCGTGCCTAGCGCAACGGCCAGCACGCTCATCGCAAGCAGCGCGGCGAGTCCGAATGGCTGCGCCTGTTCCGTGACGAAGCCGTAGCCGAGCCAGCCACACAGTAAAAGCGCCAGGACGTTGACAATGCCATGCCCCGGAAGCGCGACTGTACTCAGGTCCAGCACGCCACGCAGTTTGCAGAATGCGATGGCGGAGGTGGCGAAAACCAGCGCACCGATAAAGACCGCGGCATAGAGCTCGATACGCTCGACATTCGCCTGCGCCGCCGCCGACAGGTAGCACGCAAACCCGCCCACCATAACGGCGAGCCCCGTGCCACTGCCGAGCAACGCAACGAGCCGCGGCCGTCGCGTCATAGCGCTAGCTCACACACAGTGGTCAAGGTATTGCTCAATGTACCGATCCCTTCGATTGAGATCGTCACGGTCGCGCCGTCCTTGATCGAGCCGACGCCGACCGACGTGCCGCACGCAATCACATCACCCGGTTCGAGCGTCAGGTCCTGTGAAATCAGACTCACCTGCTCGGCAGGTGAAAACACCATATCGGCAAGCGGATAGTTCTGCCGCTCCACCCCGTCGAGCATCGTCACGAGGCGTGCCGCGTGCCAGTCGAAACCGGAGACGATCGAGGGTCCAATACAGCAGAACGTATCGAAGCCCTTCGCACGGCACCATTGCGGGAAGTGCGGATTCTCGTTCAGCAGATCGGCGGCGGTCACATCGTTGACCAGCGTGTAGCCGAAGATCGATTCCGCAGCCTCTTCGATACTCGCGTCGCGGCAGCGCCGCCCAATCACGATACCGAGTTCGCCTTCGTAGACGATCTTGCCAGCGTAACTGAGCGGCCGACGGATCGATTCACCTGAACCGATCACCGACCCCGCCGGCTTCAACAAAAATAGCGGGTGCGCCGGCACGGGCTTGTCGAGCTTCGCCGCGAGCGCGTGAAAGTTATTCCACAACGCGACGATCTTGCCGGGCGCACAAGGCGCGAGCGGCGTAAGCGCACGTGTCGACAACACCGCACCGGTCGGCACCGGTTGATCGAGACTTTCGTACTCGTGTAAATAACCGCCTTCCACCCGGCCGAACACGACACCACCGTCGCTCGACATGAAACGCATCCACGTATCCATACATCGCTCCTTGAACTCTCAAATCGCGCCGGCGGTCCGCAATGCGCTGATCTGCTCGGGCGAGTAGCCGAGTTCAGTCATCACCTCGTCGGTATGCTCGCCCAGCAGCGGCGAGCGCGTAACTTCGGTCGGACTGTCCGACAGTTTGATAGGATTACCAACCGTCAGATATTTACCGCGGGTCGGATGATCCACTTCGACAATCGTGCCGGTCTTGCGCAGCGACGGCTCTTCGGCGATTTCCTTCATCGAGAGAATCGGCCCGCAAGGAATGTCGTATTTGTTGAGGATCTGCATGGCCTCGAACTTGGTCTTGGTCATGGTCCAGCGCTCGATCTCGGCAAAGATATCCTTCAGATGCGGCAAGCGCGCGGCAGGCGTCGCGTAGTTCGGATCGGTGGCCCATTCTTCCTTGCCGATCACGTTGCAGATCTTCGCCCACACCGGGGCCTGCGTGATGAAGTAGATATACGCATTCGGATCCGTCTCCCAGCCCTTGCACTTCAGAATCCAGCCAGGCTGGCCGCCGCCCGAAGCATTCCCCGCGCGCGGCACCGCTTCACCGAACGTTCCGTTCGGATATTGCGGATACTCTTTCATCGTGCCGGTGCGTTCGAGCCGCTGCTGGTCGCGCAGCTTCACGCGGCACAGGTTGAGCACGCCGTCCTGCATCGCGGCGAGCACCTTCTGGCCGCGCCCGGTCAGCGTGCGCTGATACAGCGCCGTGACAATGCCGAGTGCCAGATGCAAACCGGTGCCGCTGTCGCCGATCTGCGCGCCGCTCACCACCGGCGGGCCATCGTCGAAACCGGTGGTCGAGGCCGCGCCGCCCGCGCATTGCGCGACGTTCTCGTAGACTTTGCAGTCCTCGTAAGGGCCCGGGCCAAAACCCTTCACGGAGGCCACGATCATGCGCGGGTTCAACTGCTGAATCCGCTCCCACGTGAAGCCCATCCGGTCCAGCGCGCCCGGGGCGAAATTCTCCACCAGCACGTCGCACTTCTGGATCAGCGCCTCGAGCACCAGCTTGCCTTCCGGGTTCTTGGTATCGATCGTGACCGAGCGCTTGTTGTGATTGAGCATCGTGAAGTACAAGCTGTCCACGTCGGGAATGTCCCGTAGTTGCTCGCGCGTGATGTCGCCGGCGCCGGCCCGCTCCACCTTGATCACGTCCGCGCCGAACCACGCGAGCAACTGCGTGCAAGTCGGACCCGATTGCACATGCGTGAAATCGAGAATGCGCACGCCGTCGAGTGCTTTGCTCATGTCAAGTCTCCTGTCCTGATCAGTCTCAGTTGTGTGCAACGGTTATCGACCGACGCGCCTGCTTCGATAACGTCCGCTCCAGCGGATGTCCGGTTAGCCCCGGTACATACGGTATGTGATATATCACATTCGATCAAGCGCGATCTCAAAATGCGGCTGCTTCGGGATTTCTGCTCTGAATGCTTGTCAGGCCTACGTTTCAACGAGATGAAGCCGCGCCGGTCTGCTCGATTCGAGGGAAAACACCGAGATGTCGCTTGTCTCGATCGCCTTTGATATATCACATACTACATTTCAGTCACCGTCAAGCCGGGCTTAACCCCACCCAGTGCGAGGCGACGACTAGAGAGGAAAGAAATGGATCGAAAACGCAAAAAGCCCGGGGTGACGTCGTCACCCCGGGCCTTTCATTGTCATTCGTTGCGCCAAGCAGGCGCTTAAGCCACCATCAATCCAGAAAATCGCAATTCGCTTCGACGAACGCCGCCAGATCGAGCGAGTGCTGGCGCGTAAGACGCTCAGCCAGTTCGGTATCGCGCTGCTCCAACGCCTCGATAATGCGCAGGTGGTCGACGATCGAACGCGACGCGCGGTCGCTTTGCGAAATGGTCATGCGGCGAATCGCCCGCACATGGATGAAGATGTTCTTGATCGTGTCGAGAATGATCTGCGATTTCGACAGCTCGACGATCGCCTGATGAAACGCGATGTTGGCGTCGGAATACTCGGCAATGTGCTCGGCCGGCGTGGCGTCGCGGAAATTGTCGAACATGTGGCGCAGGCGGGCAATTTCCTCGTCCGTGGCGTGCAGCGTGGCAAGACGCGCCGCCATGCTTTCCAGCGCGGCCCACATCTGGATCATTTCGACGATTTCACGCTTGCTCTTGCGCACGATATAGATGCCGCGCCGCGGCACCATGCGCAAAAAACCTTCCTGTTCGAGCAGCGTCATCGCCTCGCGCACCGGCGTGCGGCTCACGCCCAGCGATTCGCTCAGCACGCGCTCGTCGAGGCGGATTTCTTCGTGAGTCCGGTAGATATCCGCGTCGGCAATGGCCTGGCGCAGCATGGCATACGCCTGATCGCGCAAGCTCACGCTCGCGCCGATCGGCTGCAACGACAACGTCAGGGGTGGGGCTACTGCTTCAGTTTGAAGTTCTGACGACATTCATCGCCTCTTGTTGAACATGCGCACGGTAGGGCACCACTGCGGGCGCCACTGCGGCCATTCTGCCATCCTGCTCGCCCAGGCCGACGAACCGGCCATGTTGCGCTGCAAGTTGCGCAACCGGCTGCGGGATCCAGCGGGTCAGCAGAACGGTGGCGGCAGAGCCCAAAGCTACGAAACCAACGGCGAGCAGCGAGAGAGGAACAAATTCCATTTGTAACTCCGAATGATTGAGTGAATAGATGACTCAATCATATGCTGCAGCGCCGCAAAAATCAATATTCCGTATGTAGTATATCAGTCGCTGTTGTTTTTAGGATTAGATGTTCAAGGTAGCACGGGCAACCCGCGGGCGGTTCTCCTGCTTGTCCCAACACACGACGCTCGGTGTAAACGCGCAAAACGCGCGCTATGCGCGCAGTCGCGTTCGATGATCGCGCAAATTCACCCGAATGCGGATTGTGGGAACCGCTACGCATCATTAATCTTCGGGGAATCCTGTGATGGGCCGCAGCGTCCCCTGCCCTGCATCTGCCGCGCGCTTCCAGACAGCATCCGAGAATTCGAAGGAGACACCGTCATATGAGTACCACTATCCCGAGCGCGCCGAAAACGTCCATCACCGACAACCGCGCGGCGCGCAGCCAGGCACGCAAGGCGGCGCTTGGCAGCTTTGTCGGCGCAGTAGTCGACTGGTATGACTTTCTGCTGTACGGCATCGTCGCCGCGCTCGTCTTCAACGCCGAGTTCTTCCCGAAGGTCAGCCCGGCGATGGGCACGCTCGCCGCATTCGCAACTTTCGGCGTCGGCTTTCTGTTCCGGCCGCTCGGCGGCTTCGTGTTCGGCCACTACGGCGACCGGCTTGGACGCAAGCGCATGCTGGTCCTCACAGTGATGATGATGGGCCTCTCCACCGCGGCAATCGGTCTGCTGCCGGCTTTCTCCAGCATCGGCTGGTGGGCGCCGGTGCTGCTCGTCACGTTGCGCGCGATCCAGGGCTTCGCGGTCGGCGGCGAATGGGGCGGCGCCGCCTTGATGGCGGTCGAAAGCGCGCCGGAGAAGAAGAAGGCGTTCTACAGCAGCGGCGTGCAGGTCGGCTATGGCGTGGGTCTGGTGCTCGCGACCGGATTGGTCGCGATCATCAGCCGCTCGATGGACAACGCGTCGTTCCTGAGCTGGGGCTGGCGCCTGCCCTTCCTGTTCAGTGTGGTGCTGGTGCTGGTCGCGCTGTGGATCCGCTCGAGCATGGAAGAATCGAAGGAGTTCGTCGAGAAGGTCGGCGAACGGGGCGAACGCAGCGTGCGGCTGCCGATCGTCGAGGCCTTGCTGAAGCACCCCAAGGCTTTCCTGCTGATCATCGCGCTGCGCCTTGCCGAGTTGTTCACGATGTATATCGTGACCGCGTTCGCACTGAACTACTCGACGGCGAATCTGCACATGCCGCGTGAGTTCTTCCTCTCGATCGGCCTGCTGGTCGGGGCGGTGAGCTGCGTGACGATTCCGTGCTTCGCGTGGCTTGCGGACCGTTTCGGCCGCCGGCGCGTGTACATCATCGGCGCGCTGGTCGGCATGTTCAGCGCGGTGCCGTTCTTCCTCGCGCTCGAAGCCCGCTCGACGGTGTGGATCGTGATCTTCGCGGTCATGCTCGCCAACGTCGCCCATGACATGGTCGTGAGCGTGCAGCAGCCGATGTTCACCGAACTGTTCGGCACCGAGTACCGCTATAGCGGCGCGGGCGTCGGTTATCAGGTGGCGAGCGTGGTCGGCGGCGGCTTCACGCCGTTTATCGCGGTGGCGCTGGTCAGCTTTGCCGGCGGCTCCTGGCATCCGGTGGCGGCCTACCTGGCGGTCGGCTGCCTGATCTCGGTACTGGTGGCGGCGAAGATGAAGACGGGGCGCACGGTCGCCTGATTCCCCCCGACGAAGATTGCGGCGGGCCGGCGTGGCAGAGGTGCTACGACCGGCCCGTTGGCTTTTGAATGAATACTGGATTTCTCGCGAGTAGCGCTACTTCATGCCCCTCGCGCACCTCCCCCCAACACTCCGCTTTTTGCCGATTCCGGACACTGATTGCCCTGCATTCAGTAGCTCGTTCCCGGCCTTCGTGCCGCATCGCCGCATTTCCGCAGATTACGGTCGTATTTCACCAGGCTAATGCCTTATGCATTTACATCTCATATTGCAAACGCCAGGTTCGCGCCCTATCGTTCGACGGAACGAGTTTTGTCTGAATTTGACGACCGTCATATGAAATAAAAATACATATATGTAAGCCACATGAATCTGCAATTTTTACGCCGCGACCTAAAGCTTTGCGTATGAAGCGCCGATAACAAAGCATTCGTCACACCGGAGACCGACCATGAGCAGTATCACCGAGCCGAGCGGGAATTCAGGCTCTGCCCCATTCTTTTCCAAACAGGCCACCGTTGCGAAGCCCGGGTTTTCGCGCTGGATGGTTCCGCCTGCAGCGCTCGCCGTTCACCTTTGTATCGGTCAGGCGTACGCCTTCTCCGTATTCAACGGCCCGCTGACCAAAGTCATCGGCATTACGCAATCCACCGCTGACGACTGGTCGCTGACCTCGCTCGGCTGGATCTTTTCGCTGGCGATCGTGTTCCTGGGTTTGTCGGCGGCGTTTGCCGGCAAGTGGCTCGAACATGTCGGCCCGCGCCGCACGATGTTTACCGCTGCGTGCTGCTTCGGCGGCGGCTTCCTCGTCTCGGCGCTCGGCGTGCACCTGCATCAGATCGCGCTGCTTTATCTCGGCTACGGCGTGATCGGCGGGATTGGACTCGGCCTCGGTTATGTGTCGCCGGTGTCGACGTTGATCCGCTGGTTCCCGGATCGTCGCGGTATGGCGACCGGCATGGCGATCATGGGCTTCGGCGGCGGCGCGATGATTGCCGCGCCTTTGTCGGTAGCGTTGATGAACCACTTCCGCAGCGCGACCAGCATCGGCGTGGCCGAGACCTTCGTCGTGCTCGGCATTGCGTACTTCATCTCGATGTCGATCGGCGCACTCGCGATTCGCGTGCCGCCGGCTGACTGGAAGCCGGCCGGCTGGACGCCGCCCGAGACCACCCAGAAGAAGATGATCTCGCGTAACCACGTGCACATCGATCAGGCGTTGAAGACGCCGCAGTTCTACCTGATCTGGCTCGTGCTGTTCCTGAACGTGACGGCCGGCATCGGCATTCTCGGCCAGGCGTCGGTGATGATTCAGGAGAGCTTCAAGGACACCGTGACGGCTGCCGCGGCGGCTGGTTTCGTCGGCCTGCTCTCGCTGTTCAACATGGGCGGCCGTTTCGTGTGGGCCTCGGCTTCGGACTGGATCGGCCGCAAGAACACCTACTTCATCTTCTTCGCGCTCGGCGCCGTGCTGTACTACCTCGTGCCCGGCTTCGCGGCTTCCGGCCAGATCGCCCTGTTCGTGCTCGCCTACTGCGTGATCCTGTCGATGTACGGCGGTGGCTTCGCGACGGTGCCCGCGTATCTCGCGGACATGTTCGGCACGGCCTTCGTCGGCGGCATTCACGGCCGTCTGCTGACGGCCTGGGCCGCAGCGGGTGTCGCCGGTCCGGTGCTGGTGAATTACATCCGCGCCTATCAGGTGGCGCACGGCGTGGCCAAGGCGGACGCCTACACGATGACGATCCACATCATGGTGGTGCTGCTGGTGATCGGTTTCGTCTGCAACCTGCTGGTCAAGCGTGTCGACGACAAGCACCACATGACCGACGCACAACTCGCCAAAGGCGCCTAAGGAGACTCGCATGTCGACCGCTCAAGCCGTTCATCCGACCAACAAGGTCAAGCTCGCCGTCTTCTGGCTGTATGTGACGCTGCCGCTCGCATGGGGCGTGTTCAATACGCTCTCGCAAGCGATGAAGCTGTTCAAGTGAGTTAAGTGTTGCACGCGCCCCACACGATCGAACGTGCGGGGCGCCAGCAAAGCGTCACAACGCGCGCACGAGTTGCGCGCGGTCTCCTACCCTCCGCCTCCGGCTACTGCGGACACACCGCACTGCCGCCGCTTCAGATCTTCTCGAACAGTACTTCTTGCGCGCCTTCCCACAGCACCTTGGTGCCGAGTTCGCGCAGCTTTTCCTTGCCTTCGACGATGGTCAGGAAGTGATTGCCCGCGAGCTGGCCGAGCTTGCTTGCGAAGCAGCACGAGCCGTACGCAAGAATGATCTCCGTTTCGCTGTAGCCGCCCGGATAGAACAGGATGTCGCCCACCGACGGATGGCTCGTGTGATTTTCGAAGCCGACCGCCACGCCGTCGTTTTCGAGCTTGAAGTCGCCGAGCGGAACCCAGCAGCCCTCGCCGCTCCAGCGCACGTGAATGATCTTCTGACGGTACGGCAGAAGCTTCAGAAAGGCGGCCACCGTTTGCGGCGCGTCGGGATGCGTTTCGGCGGTAAAGACGTGGCCGCAGGAGGTGATTCGGAGTCGGGTCATCGCTAAGGTATCCGGTGTGAAGGGTTGAGTGGAAGGGTCGGTCAGACGCCGGCTGAGGCCAAGCCGACGGCACAACATTCTGTCGGCCGGTGCAAGGCTTCGACAGATACAGTTGCCGAGCAACTGGTCAGGCCAGTTAGCCCAATGGCCGCGGCGAACGCGCACTGCACAGGCCATCGCGCGTTCATAGCGCTCCACCGTGTGCTACCGCAAACCAACAAGCGCAAAGGATGCAAGCGGTTCTATCGTTCACCGCGCATGAAATCACAGGGCTTCAAAATTGGCCGGAACAGCACCGGGGCGCATCCATGCCAGCTTCATCCTCAATCGCGCCACGAAACTTCGTAGTTTGCAAGCCGCGCAATGCGCAGCAAACTGCGAAAAGTGCGTGATTGCTGTTTTCGACGCTTCATCAAACCTTGCCCTCGACAACCCACCGCGACCGGCCTCGATATACGGTGCCACGCGGCGATCAGGCGTTCCCGCTCTGCACAGCAGCATAGCGTGTCGCGACCGACGAATCCCGCGTGCCGTCAACCGTCGGCATGCAGCTCGGGCATCGCATATTGGCGAGCCGCCCACGCGATCCAGCCGCGCAACCTGACGCTCAGCCGCGCAGCCGGTAGGCAAGCGGCGTTACGCCGTAGCCACGCTTGAACTGCACGGAGAAATGACTGGCATTCTCGAAACCAACCGCAAGCGCGATTTGCAGCACCGGCTGATCGGAGGCGCGCAGCAGCCTCGCGGCTTCCTCGAGACGCAAGCGCGTGACGAACTGATGGGGTGTTTCACCGGTCTCGCGGCGGAACACACGCGCAAAGTGGAAGCTGCTTAACCCGGCCTGCGCGGCCAGTTCGCTGATGGCCAGATCGGCGGCAAGATTGGCGCGAATGTAATCGGTTACACGGCGGATGCGGCGTGGCACCAAACGCTCGGGATGCGGCGGCAGGCCGGCCTGAGTGTGACGGCCACGCGAATAATGTTGCAACAAATGGGCGGCGAGCGCGTGGGTCAGCGCGTCGACATACAGCCGCGAGTCGGCGGGATCGCCCGCGGCGCGATGCAATGCGCGAAGCATCTCGGCGATCAGTGGATCGTGAAACTGCATTGCGTCGCCTAGCGTCAGCTCGCGTGAACCGCCCAGCTCCATCTGGTCGGCGACGCTGTCGATCAGGCTGCGCTCCAGGTGCAAATGAACGGTCGACAGCGGCTCATCGCTGATCGAACGCCAGCGCCACGAGATCGGCACGGGCGGCACGAACCAGACGTCGCCCATACGCAGGTCGGCGCTCTCCCAGCGTCCGTCCAGGTTGCGCTCGAGGTGTTCGGCGCCGCTGCCGAGCGTCATCAGCGTGACGTCCTGCAGGCCGGGCGCCTCCAGCAGTTCCTGCTCGTCAGGTTCGAGATACGAGCGCAGCACCAGGTGCCGCCACGGGCGATCCACGCTCGACACCAGTTTCTGGCCCGCCATATAGCGGTCGTAGGCAAGCGTCGTTGTCAGCTTTGGAATTTTTGCCATCACGTCTCTTTCAGGGAGGTCCTATATGCACATGAGCAAACCCTGCCGCACCCGCGTCGCCGGTTAGAGGTCAGCGCAAGATCTCAAAAATGATAGCAAGGAACCGGCTACCGTAATATTTGGAAATAGTTAATCATCCAGGTTGTCGTCTTTCACGCGTTTCGAACGCCGGAGCTACCGTTTCATGGAACACGAATGCGATACGTTGCCGCATTGGCTGACGGGCTCGCCGCAAGGCGAGGCCAGCCACGTGTCGGCGGCATACAACTCAGCGGTTACCGCACAACCGGCTTACCCGGCCGGCACGCGGCAACTCGAGAATTCAGCCCACGCGGCTGAAGCATCCAGGACATCAACCCGCATGGCGTCAGGCATATCGGCTGGCGGTTTCCTGACTCTTTTCACCGAAGAGGAGATCGGCACACCCTCGCCTGCCGCACGACGTGCAGCGCCAGTCATCAGTCCGCTGGTGCGTTTTGGCAGTGCGCAGGACCGCATCGAATTCGTGCGGCGGCGCATCAAACAACTCGGCTTCGACTCGTTCAGCTATTCGGCCACGCGCACCACCGCGCATCACAAGTCGATGTTCGTGCTGACCAGCTACGAGTCGCAGACATGGCTCACGCGCTATTTCCGCGAGCGTTATTTCGAGCTCGATCCGCGCGTTGCGCTGGCGTCGCCGACCGGCATGCCGTTCCTCTGGAACACCGCCGACATGCGCGCCGACCTGCCGCGCGCGCAGATGCGCAGCGAGCGGCTCGGCGGGCTGATCGACATGCTGGAGGCCAACGGCCGCAAAAGCGGGATTCTCACGCAGATGCCGCTGCCTGAGCCGGAGCTGAGCGCGAGCTTGTGCTTCAACTCGGAGATCGGCAACCCGCGCTGGATGACGGAATCGATCGTGGCCGAAACGCTGATGTTCGCGCACACGATCCATGAATTCATCTGGATGCACGCGAAAAGCGTGATCGGGATCGCCCCCGAGCAGCAGCAGCGCGTCTCGCTGAGCGAGTTGCAGCATGCAGTGCTGAAAGCGGTTGTGCAGGGGCAGCGCGACAAGGAAATCGCTTACTTCCTCGGGCTGTCGCCGCATAACGTCGACTACCACTTGCGGCGCTTGCGGCAGTTGTTCAACGTGCGCAATCGCGTGCAGTTGATCAATGTGGCGCAGGGGTATGTGACTTAAGGGAGGGACTAAAGAGCACTGCGGCCGGCGCGCATGTCGAGCCGGCCGCGTGCGCTTGAATCATGAGCGCCGTTAGCTCTTGAGCCGGTACCCGGTCTTGAAGATCCAGGCAACAATCACGAGAAACACCGCCAGAAACAACGCGGTCATGCCGAGGCTGACACCGACATCCACATCGGCCAGACCATAAAAGCTCCAGCGAAAACCGCTGACCAGGTAAACGATCGGATTAAACAGCGTCACGACCTTCCAGAACGGCGGCAGCATATTGACCGCATAGAAACTCCCGCCGAGGAAGGTAAGCGGCGTGATGATCAGGAGCGGCACGAGTTGCAGCTTCTCGAAGCTATCCGCCCAGATGCCGATAATGAAACCGAGCAGACTGAACGTGACCGCGGTGAGCACCAGAAACAGAATCATCCAGAACGGATGCTGCACCTGCAGCGGCACGAACAGGCCGGCAGTAGCCAGAATGATCAAGCCGAGCAGAATCGATTTGGTGGCGGCCGCGCCCACATAGCTCACCACGATCTCGAGATACGACACCGGCGCCGATAGCAACTCATAGATCGTGCCGGTAAAGCGCGGAAAGTAAATTCCGAACGAGGCGTTCGAAATGCTTTGCGACAGCAGCGAAAGCATGATCAGACCCGGCACGATAAACGCGCCGTAACTGATGCCGTCCACTTCCTTGATACGCGAACCGATGGCCGCGCCGAACACGACGAAATAAAGCGAAGTCGAAATCACCGGCGCGATGATGCTCTGCATCAGCGTGCGCCAGGTGCGCGCCATCTCGAACTTATAGATCGCGCGAATTGCGTAGATATTCATTGATTACCTCGGAGCAGACTGACGAAGATGTCTTCGAGCGAACTTTGCGTCGTATGCAGATCCTTGAAGCGGATGCCGGCATCGTCAAGCGCTTTGAGCAGCGCGATGATGTCGGTGCGCCCGCCGTCGCCCTCATACGTGTAGATCAACTCGTTGCCACCCTTGGCGACATCCAGTCCATATCCGGCCAGCGCCGGCGGCACTTCAGTGAGCGAACTCTCCAGTTGCAGCGTCAACTGCTTCTTGCCGAGTTTGCGCATCAACTCCGTCTTCTCTTCCACCAGCATGATCTCGCCCGCATTGATCACGCCGATGCGGTCGGCCATTTCCTCGGCTTCGTCGATGTAGTGCGTGGTGAGGATGATCGTCACACCGCTTGCAGTAAGCGAGCGCACCAGCTTCCACATATCGCGGCGCAACTCGACGTCGACACCGGCCGTGGGTTCGTCGAGAAACAGCACGCGCGGTTCGTGCGAGAGCGCCTTCGCAATCAGCACGCGGCGCTTCATGCCGCCCGACAGCGTAATGATCTTGTTATCGCGCTTTTCCCACAGCGACAGATCACGCAAGACCTTCTCGATGTAAGCGGGGTTTTTCGGCTTGCCGAACAGCCCGCGGCTGAACGAGACGGTCGCCCAGACCGTTTCGAACGAGTCGGTGGTGAGCTCCTGCGGCACGAGGCCAATCAGCGAGCGTGCGCCGCGATAGTCCGTCGCGATGTCGCGGCCGTCCACCATCACGCTGCCGACGGTCGCATTGACAATGCCGCAAATGATGCTGATGAGGGTGGTTTTGCCCGCCCCGTTGGGCCCTAGCAGGGCGAAGATTTCTCCGCGATTGATCGCCAGATTGATGTTTTTGAGTGCATGAAAACCCGTGGCATAGGTTTTCGACAGATTCGTAACCGAAACGATAGGCTGCATGGATTCGACGATGGCAGACACCGGTATTGGATTAAAAGGGGGCGGGACGAATACGCCGCCGCACCCGCAATGTAATTGAAAGTGGGAAAGCGTGCAGCGTAACCGCGAGATTTCGGAGGAGCGGATACCGCCGGTAAGCGTGTCAGCCTTTCAGGGCCGGCCGAGTTCTTGCCAGACAGGCCGGTGCCCGTCACGGTTCGGCGCACGTGAAACTGCTGGCGAGATTCACATTGCCCTTGCCGCTATAGCGGGGAAACAGCGGATAACGGCACAACGGGCGCGAGCGTCCGTTGGTCGCGGCCGCGATATCCGTAGCGGTCAGCGTTTCGGGCGATACGCCACGCGTCACCCAATTGTCGAGCGCGCCCAGCAGATCCACCGACGGAATGAACACGCCGCTGCCATGCTGGAAACCCGGCACCATGTAGAGCCGCATGAACGCATCGACCTGGTCGATGCCGAATCGATCGATCAGCGCATCGTAGTAAGCGATCGTCTGGTTCGGGCTGATGACTTCGTCGGCGAGGCCTTGCAGTGTGATGAGCTTGCCGCCCTTCGCGATGTAGCGAGCCAGGTCGGGGTTCATCGCGCCGATCGTCTGTGAGAGCGCGATGAGCTGTCCGCGATATTTGCCGGGATGAAGCGGGTCGAACCTGAGCGAGTCGAACTCCGCATCGTGGGCCACGAAGTAGCGGACGTAGCCGTCGCCCTGCGCGAACAGATAGCCGTTGGCGAAGAAGGTCGGCACCGGCAGTCGCCCGGCTTGATGTCCGAGACCGAGCATGCCGGTCAGACGCGTGCCCTGAAAGATGTTGTAGCCGCTATAGCCGCTGACATTCCACGCCAGCTTGTAGGGCAACGACAGGCCGTCGCGCATCAGCAGCAAGGTGGAGAGCTGCGTGTCGGTGAGGCACTCGTCATGCGAGGGAGACCGTCCGGCGCAGCGCAACGAGGCGATGATTTCCGCTTCGTGTTCCTTGCACCCGTCGACGTCGCTGACCACGCCGTCCGCCGCGCCATCGAGCCGGTCGCAGACCGCGAGCGTGCGTTGATACACGTGCTCGAGCAGTACTGGTGAAACGAAACCGCCGGGCGTCGCGTATTCCGCCTGACCGAGCTTCACACCCATCAAACGCACGCCGGAAAAATTGAGCGCGGGTGAATTGGCGATTACGCCGTCGTAGTCGTCGGGATAGCGCTGCATCACCGTGTAGCCTTCGCGGCCGCCCGTCGAGCCGCCGGCGAAATACATCCGTTGCGGCGGCCGGCCGTAAGCGCGTGCAATCAATGCGAGCGCGGCATCGTGCGTTTTCTTCAGATGCGCGTAGCCGAAATTCGTCACCGCTTCATCCACGAGGCCGAACACCGCGAGCGATGAATCGCCCACATGCCCCGAGTCGTCGCCGAAGGTCGCATAGCCTTGCGCGAGCGGTGCGCGATCCGGAGAGAACGGCATCACGCCCGTCCCGCTCACCACCACGCCGTTGTAGCCCCCGCCGCCGATCTGCAACGCGCGGCCGTTCCAGCGGCGCGGCAGATTCAGGTCGAAGCGGATATCCGGCGTCGTGGCTTTGAGCGCCTTGATGCGCCCGGTGATACGGCAATATTCGCCGCCTTGCTGATTGCCGAGCGCGGTGGCCGCCACCATCGCCGCACTTTCGATTTGCACGCCAGCAGTCGGCAAAGCGATCAGTTCCGGGGGCAACACCGCGCCCGCGAATTCCGCGCAACGCATGGCGAGCGGCGCATCCTTGGGCGCGGCGAATGCCGGTGAGGCGTTCGTCAGCCATAGCACCGCGCCGGCCACCGTGACAGCCGTGCGTGAACGCCCCTTAGAAAGCCCACGGCGGACATGGCGCACCCGCGCCCTCATCCGTAACCCGCGCCGTTGACAGCCGCGCGCGAGCGCGGCCCTCTCCAGTCGTTCCAGCCGCGCGCGATCATCAGCACCGCGCCGATGGCGACCAGATCGCCGCCGAGTCCGATCAGCGTGCCGCGAAAGCCGTGGAACGTATGCGGCGTTGCCGTATCGACGATCAACGACACCAGCGTGCCGGCGACAAAACACACAAGCCCGGTACGGCCGACCGTCACCACGGCCGGCAAGCGCTGCGCGAGCCACGCAATGCTGCCCGTGCGCACGAACTGCGCGGCGAGCCAGGCGATGACGAGAAAGTTGATCACGCGTTCCACGGAGAGGTTCTGTTTGTTCAAGCCGGGCAGCGGCTGCGTCAATACAAAGAGTTTAACAATGGCGAACCCCAGCACCGCGACCACTGCGGCACGCGTGAACCAATGCGCCGTGCGGGTGGCGTGAAAGCGCTCGCTGACGGGCTGCACCCGGCACAGAATACCGAGCACGAACATCAATTGCCATGCAAACGGATTAAAAGCCCAGCCGGCCACGTCGTCAATGCTGAATAGCGCGGCCAGCGGCCGGGCAAGCGCCCAGATCGTCACGCTCAGGCCCAGCGCCGCGAGCGACGACCGGCGCGCCAACGGCACCATGAATGGCACGAATAGCGCAAAGATCACGTACATGGGCAGCACGCTCGACAAATACGGCTGGCGCCGCAGCACGGCAATATCGAATGCTTCGCGCAACGGTTGAACCGCGAACGGCTGCCAGCCGGTCAGGTCGACCATCGGCTGATTCAGATGCAATAGCGCGAGGACGGCGCCGGACAGCAGCGTCAATACGGCCGTCAATAGATAGGCGCGATAGATCTCCCAGCAGCGCCTCACGAAACGCATCTTCGCCGCACTCTCGCCACGGCCCGCGAGTACCGCTGTAAACGCTGCCGCCGACGCATAGCCGCCGAGGAACACGAACACTTCCGCCGAGTCGCACAGGGCATACGTGTGCAACATCAGATGCGACAGCGTGCTGCCGGGAATGTGGTCCAGCACGATGACGATCAACACGACGCCGCGGAAGAAATCCACTTCGATCGAGCGTCCGCGGCGGGTGTCCATTCTGGTTCTCGCAAGATGGCGCGTGCGTGCAATGCGCCGTGAAAAGCGGTCATACACAGGGAGTTCCATGTAGGAACTCCATGAGAATAAAACGTTCCCAGCAAGACCGTGCGCCAACTCGACACGCGCTGACAACCGCCCTCTAAATGCATTCGGAGTGCCAGCAATCTGAAAATCAGATGTCGGCATGCAGTAATACTGAGTTGTCGTGCCATGGTTAGCGGAAAGTCTTGCAGCAAGTTTTGCGACTTTCAAACCATCCAGCACAAACACGATCGGTAAAGGTCACTGAAAAAAATCACTGATTGCGATGCGCGATTTTTTTCGCTTTTTTTCATCGTAGGATGGGTTAATGCACGCCCGTCGGACCTCGCGCATTTCCCGCGATACCCCCCCTCGACGGCGGCCACTCATGTGGACCGGACACGCTGCCGGGCTGATCTTCGATCTCCTGGCTTGCTGAGCGTCATTGCGACGTTTTCCCTTTGCCGTTGTTGACTTTGCCGTCACCGGTACGTTCCGGTCCTTCCACTCTCGCCCTGAACGGCAGCGCTTTGCGCACCGCCTTCGCACTGGAAGATAACCACATGAATAACAGAATTGCAGGCTTCGACGGATTGCGCGCGATCGCAGTCCTTATGGTCTTTTTTCAGCACCGTTTATTCGGCGACATCGGCGAAATTGGTCATCTTGGTGTGTGGATATTCTTCGCGCTAAGCGGCTTTCTGATCATCGGTATTCTGTCCGCACAACGCGCACGCATCGAAACAAACGGCAGCCGGTTCAGTGTGGAATTGAAGCGTTTTCTGTTTCGCCGCACGTTGCGCATTTTTCCGATTTACTACCTGATGCTGGCGGTGATGTGCGTGCTGATGGCGCTCGGGATGGCGAGCCCAGAGCTCGCGAGCGGCATGCCGTTTCATTTCGCCTATCTGTCGAACTTCTGGATCGGCTCGGTGCTGCATTACTGGCCGGGGCGTTACTCGCATCTCTGGAGCCTCGCGATCGAGGAGCAGTTTTATCTCGTGTTTGCGCCGCTATTGCTGCTGGTTGCGGTGCGGCGGCATCGCGCCGTGTGCCTCGCGATCATCGCGGTGGGACTCGTTTCGCTGCTGGCAATGCGTGCGGCACAGTGGCAGGACATCACGATTTATACGCATCCGCTGACCAACTTCTGGCTGCTCGCCTTGGGCGGGATTGGCGGCTTGATGATCGCCGGGAACGAGAGCCGTTTGCGCATCGTGCTCGGGCATGGCATGACGCTGTTCGTATTGAGCGTTTGCCTGGTGGGCTTTTGTGCGACTGAGCCTATGTGGAGTCAACTGGACAGTTCGCTTGCCTTCACGACGGTCAGCGCCTTGTATGGCCTCTGTATCGCGGCACTGGTGTGTTCGATTGCGTGCTGCCGCAACGCCGCCGTGATCGGCCTGCTCGAAACCGGCTGGCTGATGAACTTCGGGCGCATCAGCTACGGCTTTTATCTCTATCACAATCTGATTCCGGACCTGACCCGCAACCACCACGCCACGGCGTTCTTCGGCGGTACCGTGCCGCTGTGGGCGCATGTCGCCGGAATTGTCGCGTCATTCGTGATTTCACTGACGATGGCCGTGTTGTCCTGGCGCCTGATCGAAGCACCCATTCTTCGCTTGAAAACACGGCGTGCGCCGTTGGACACCACGACACCAACTACTACGCAAACACCGGCCTCTTTTGCTGCCCGCAACGGGCATGCGTTGAGAGAAAAAAGCACCGCTTCAGATGCTGCCTGAAGGACTCACCCATTACGTTCTGCTTTCATGCGACATGAGTAAGGGCGCGGTATCATGCGGCCTCACCTGGCCGGCTGCTTCGACCCTTGCGCGACACGCAGGCACTGAACAGGCCGAACGATAAAAACAAGCCACTGCCCGCGCGAACTCCGGTCCATCTGGCCCGCGCGGTGGGCTCGCGGACTTCAACGATGTTTCATTTCAGTTTCGCCAACGGCGTGCTTGGCGCGAGCCTGCAGACGCTCAGCCTTTACGCGCTGCTCGGCATTGTTGCGGCGCTATTGCTGGGCGGAATGGTCAAGGGCGTGGTGAGTATCGGCGTGCCGCTGGTGGCGATGCCGATTCTCAGCCAGTTCATGCCGATCAAGGAGGCCGTTCTACTACTGTCGATGCCGATCATTCTCGGCAATATTCCACAGGCGCTGGAAGGCGGCGACATGCTGCCGACGGTCCGGCGCATTGCCGCGCCCTTGATCGGTACGGTGATCGGCAACATCGTCGGCGTGAGCGTACTGATTTCGCTTGCGCCCCATCGCGCGCAGGCTGCTGCGGGCGTATTGCTGATCGTTGCGGCGCTGCTCCTGTTGCTTTCACCGCGGCTCACGCTGTCACCGAGATGGGCGAAACCGGCGGGCTTCGTATTGGGATTCGGGGCGGCGGTGATGGAGAGCATCGCTTCGGTGCCGGGGCCTTTGCTGGCGATGTATCTGATCGCCACGGGCGCGACGGGAAAAGTCTTTACCAAGCAGATCGCAATTATTCTGGTGGTGTCAATCATCACGCTGGTTGCCACGTTTAGCGGCGGTGCGCATGCCAGCTGGAGCGATCTGGTCATTTCGGTCTGCGCGAGTGTGCCGGTGATCGCGGGAATACTGTTGGTACGGCCGCTTAGAGACAGATTGCCGCCGGGAGCGTTTCGCGTTCTGGTTCTGGTATTCGTTCTGGCAGCCGCTGCGCAAATGGTCTGGAAATCCGGGGTTTTATAGGGTGTGGGCTGTGCGCGCCAACCGTGGAACGCGTATTGCTGCTCATTGCTCATAGCAATCCACCGGAGAGCGATCATGGCAAACATGCCCAATTCCCCGAACGAGCACGAAAACAAGCCGGATGAAGACCCCGGCAGCCCGCCTACCGAGGTTTCCAAGCCTATCGGCGACGCCATTCCTACCCCAGTCGAACCGGGTCTCGATCAGCCTCTGCCGCAAAAGGGCGACACGCCACCACCTAAGAAATGACGTTCCCGCTCTCGTGGCGGCAAAACGGAACAAACGCGGATCAAGCGGCAGCCGGCTCGTGGACGATCTTCAGCGCGCTCTTGTGCTCTTTGATCAGCCGGTAAACCGCTTCGCCCGGAACCGTCTCCCGCTCGAGCAGTTCGTCGGCAATGGCGCGCAGCACGGGCTCATAAGCATGCAGCAGCCCGTAGCACAACTCGTTCAACTCCTTGAGCAGCACGTTGGCGTGCTCGATGGCGCTCTTCATTTGCAGCCCCGCGTACTGCGACGGCAGCGCCGCGAGGCTGAACAGATCGCCATCGCGATTGAAGCCGAACTTCGACACCATGTCGAGACTGATGCGCGACGCTTCCTGCAGATCCGACGCGGCGCCGCTCGACGCTTCGGAGAACGTGAGAATTTCGGCGTTGCGACCGCCGAGCAGGACCTGAATCTCGTTGCGGATCTCGGTTTCGCGGTACAGGTGCTTGTCTTGCGCCTTGGTGATGAGCGCCACACCCAATGCGCCGCCGCGCGGCAAGATCGTGACTTCTTCCAGCACACCGGTGCCGAGCAGCGCGGCGACGAGACCGTGTCCCGCTTCGTGCACCGCGATACGCGTACGCTCGTCTTCGCTCAGTGCCCGCTCTGCCCCGCTCACGTCGCCGATGCGCGCAATCTTGATCGCCTCCATGAAATGCTTCGCGGCGATTTCCGTCTCGCCGGCTTTGCGCGCGACCAGTCCCGCCTGATTCACGACCATCGCGACCGTTGCCGGAGACAGACCAGTAGTCAGGCGAGCGAGCTGGTCGTAGTCGATGTCGGCGGCCTTCGACTTCAGCTTCTCTGCGTAGAAGCGGAAAATTTTCGCGCGGTCTTCGCGGTCGGGCAAACGGACCTGCACCGTGCGATCGAAACGGCCTGGCCGGCGCAACGCCTCGTCCAGATTGTCGGGATGGTTCGTGGCCGCGACGATGATGACGCCGTCATTCGAAGCGAAGCCATCCATTTCCGCCAGCAGCTGGTTGATGATGCGATTGCTCTCGGCTTCGACGGGACCGCCGCCGGTATCCGTGCGCTTGGCGAGGCCGTCGGCTTCGTCGATGAAGATGACCGTGGGCGCATTCTTGCGCGCGAGTTCGAACAGGTGTTTGACCTTCTGGATGCCGACACCGTAGTACTTCGCACTGAAGTAGCTGCCGGTGATCGAAATGAAGTTCGCGCCGCATTCGCCGGCGAGCGCCTGGGCAAGCCGCGTCTTGCCAACGCCAGGGCCGCCGACCATCAGAATGCCGCACGGTGCGCGCACGCCCATCGACGTGAACTGCTTCGGATCGGAAAGATAGCCGCGGATGTCCGCGAGCGCCGCCTTCGCTTCACCCGCGCCGATCACGTCGTCGAAACGCAGCGTAGGCGCCTTGCTGAGAAGCGACGCGCCGCCTCTCATCTCGCGGCGCATGAACCACACCATGCCGCCAATCAGCAATAGCGGCAACAGCAAACTGATCGCGTCGCGCACCTGATTGAACACCGGCACCCAGCGCGATGCGCCGGTGCGAATGTCGGCGTCGGGCAGCCAGACGAGCTGGTAGGACGCGGCCTGGCCAGCTTTGGGTTCACCGAGCAATAGTGCGTGCGAAAACGTCGCGTTATGGTCGGTGACGAAGTATTTCGCGCCATCGCGCTTCGACACGAGAATCGCGTTGGGGCTCACGCCGATCGCGGCCACGTTGGCGTCGTGAATATCGCGCAGCATTTGCGACGCGTCTTTCTCGTCATGTGTCCACGCCGAGGGATCGTGACGCATCTGATTCGCGATGCCGGTAAGCGCCGGAGTTGTCTGCACGTCGCGCTGCTGATAAATCCAAACGCTGAATGCGAGCAATGCCGCGATTAATACCGCACTGACCCCAATGGCGATCTTGCGTGCGCGTCTTTTCCCAAGCGAGTTCTTTCCCGGCTTCATGAGTCACTTCCAAAAACGGGCTAAAGGGAGCCCTGATACTGGTCAAATACAGGTAGTAGCGGTGGGTAGTCCGGCGATTTAAATCGTCGAATTTGGGGGAGCGATCGGCGCCTTGAAAGCGACGACCTGTTGTTCCGGCGCACAGTTTATCAGCGCTATATTCACTGCGTATTCTGCATACCTGAAAGTAACCGCGCCCTATTTAAAAGCGGTCAATATTGCAGTAAAGCGCGGAATATTAGAGGCGCACTTCCAAACAGGCTGGCGGCTATATAGGCAGGTGTTGGTATGAAGCAGGGATGAGCCGAGCGAGCGCCCGGCGAGGACGACACTTTCGTGGCGATCCCCCGCCGGTTGCTCGGCCAAGTCCGCAGGTGTGTGTTGCAACACCCCCAGACGTCCGATGGGCAAGACGCCCATCGGTTTCACAACTGAGCGGCGAACCTCTGTGGGCCCATCCGCATCATTACCGCACTCTCAGGTCCTTCTTTTTTATTGCCGGTACCTTGTGGCACCGATCTTCTCTCCTGCAACTACCCCCGATCCTCGCAACCTTTCCCTTCAGTAAATCTGAACTCAGGCAGCGGTACGCCGCCTCAGCTTCATCTGCGCATCACTCCCGAGCAGGTCGAGAAGCTTGATGACGCGTTTGCGATGGCTGGCAAGTAGCTCATGAGTCTCTTCCAGCGCGCGAATGCGCTTTTCCCAATACTCATGGTCTAGCGGGACCAGCACGCCAGCCGCGTCGCCACGTGTCACGTACTGAACCATGTTCTCAAGATGCTCCAACTGGCTATCCACCAGACTGGACGGACGCCGCCCGCCGCGTTGGGCGGTCGGTTGCCTGTTCGTGCCGCTCATCTTTCGATTCCCCGTAAATTGGCCGCCGGCAAAGCCTGGGCCTCGCACCCATTGCGCCGAGAATGCCAATCGGCGCGCTTTCTGCGTGCTTTGCGTGTTCAAACGCGGAGCCTGTTATAAACGCATGGTGGCGCCGTCGATGAAACCGATCTGCATCTAATCATCCGACGATACCGCAGCTTTTTTGTTAGGCTTTACCATCCGTCTCAATATTGGACGACGGCGTGTTAAATATCTGGTTACCGCCGCTGCCCGCCGGAATCACACGCATTGTTCGCAGCAACCGATCCATGAACCAGCGCACCTTACCGCCGCACCTGGCTGCTGCCGCCGCAGCCGAATCGCGCTCCGCCATTTCCACGAGCCGCTTCAGCACGCACGCGCTCACAGCCGACGAACAATTTCTGGCCTGGCGCCAGCGCGTGGGGCATGTGGTCGACGTGCCACCGTCGAAGGAACAGGTCGCCGGCGGATTTCGCGGCGAGATCGATCTTTATGCGGTCGGCGGCATGGTGTTTACGGACTGCAGCACGGACGCGGTGCTGCTGGAACGATCGGTCGCGCGGGTTTCCACAGACTCGCGGCGCGATTACGCCTTTCAACTGTTCGTGGAAGGCGAAGTCGGCCACGTCACGGGCATGCGCAAGAAACGCAGCGAGCAGGGCTCGGTGCAGGGCATCGTCGCGTTCGACCTGAATCAGCCGTTTCGGGCCGAGCGACCCGAATGCCGGCTTCTGAGCCTCTTCGTACCCGCTGCGATCGTGGATGAGGAACTGCGCGACGCCACAGCGATTCACGGCCGCGTCGTCCAGCAGGGTGCGCCGTTGACCAGTCTTGTGCTGGATCACATGACGGCAGTTGCCCGGGAAATCCCCAGGCTCGATCCAGCCAGCGCGGCGGAGGCATTACATGCCGGCGCCCAACTGCTGATCGCCGCCTTCCGCAAGGAGGCGCGACTGACCGGCGCGAGCCGGGCGGCGATGCAGGCCGCCGTGATGGGACAGGTGCGGCGTTACGTCGAAGCCAATCTTCATCAGGGCGACCTCACACCGACCAGCGTGGTTCAGGCCTTACAGCTGAAACGCGCCACCATCTATCGCTGGTTCGAGCACGACGGCGGACTCGGCGCCTACATCCGCAATCGCCGCTTGCGGGAAGCAGCGGACGAACTGGTTCGTTTCCCGCATCTTCAGGTAACGGAAATCGCCTATGGACTCGGCTTTCAGAGCGCGTCCGATTTCACACGCGCGTTTCGCCGCGCCTTCGACATGAGCCCGCAGGACATGCGGGCGCGCGCCGTGGACCTGCAGCACCGCGGCACGAGGGAGCGCTGGGGGAGCGCGCTTAAGCCGATTTAAGCCGGTTTAAGCCGGCGGCTGCGAAGCACCGGCAAGGCTCGCATCCGGCGCCTCTGCCTCCGGAAAGGCCCTTACCGCAGCAAGCGTAAGCAGGGTCGCGGCCATCAGATACCACGCCGGAACCATCGGATCGCCCGTGCGGTTGATCAGCCACGTCACGAGGAACGGCGAAAATCCGCCGAACAGGACGACGCCGAAGCTGTAAATCATCGCAACTCCCGCCGCGCGCCGATGCACCGGAAACGCCTCCATCATCAGCACGGAACTCGGACCGGCATTGTTGACCGCAAGCGCGACGTACCCTGTGATGATGACGAGCGCGGCAACGTCACCCACGCCGTGGGTCAGCGCCCGGAATGCCGGCCACGCGGCCGCCAGCGACGCCACGAGTGCCGCGTACTGCAACGTCTTGCGGCTTACGAAACGGTCGGCCGCGTGCGCCACGAGCGGCGTCACTACCAGGATCACGAGGCCCGACAGGCAGGCTGTCAGGAGACTGATTGCCGCCGGCCGATGCAGCGTACGAACCAGGTAGGCCGGCATATAGAAAACAGTGAGGTAGATGCCCACCGAAGGCGCCGCCATCATCAGGAGGCCGCAGACGAAGGGACGCGGGTACTCCATGAACATGCGCCTCGCACTGAGCCGCGTACGCGGCAGCGGCGCGGCCACCGGCATGCGGCGACGCAGGTACCAGCCGACCGGTCCGATCAGCCCACCCAGCACGAATGGAACGCGCCATCCCCAGTCATGCATGGCGGCGGGCGACAGCAGCGCCGTCGTGCAGGCCCCAACCAGCGCGGCGGCGAAGGCGGCCGCGCCCTGGCTCGCGCCGCGCCAGCTCACCATGAAACAGCGGTGCCGGTAGGTGACCGACTCCATCAGCGAAGCCGACGCCGGCCCGATCTCACCGCCTGCGGCGAGCCCCTGCATCAGGCGCGCGAGCACCATCAACACCGTCGCGGCCGGACCGATCGACGCATAGCCTGGCAAGCACGCGATCAGCCACGTGCCAAGGGTCATCAGCGTGAGCGATACCGTGAGGCCGGCTTTGCGGCCACGGCTGTCGGCAATGTAGCCGATCATGATCGCGCCGAGCGGGCGCATCACGAAGCCCGCGCCGAAGGTGGCGAGCGAGAGCAAGAGCGACGACGCGGGATTGCTCGATGGAAAGAACAGATTGCCGATAATGACCGCGGAAAAGCTGTAGACGGTGAAGTCGTACGCCACGAAGCCGTTACCGATAACAATTGCCGTGACGATACGCCTGAGTTCGGCGCGGGACGGTTGGGCCGCTTTGCGGGCAGCTGTTTGCATGGATTGCGGTCGACGGGGGAAGCGTCGAGGTGTTCAGGAGATGGGCAGAATTGCGGTGAAGCCTTTTTTAACGGCGCAAAAAGACGCAACTTTACACCGCGCGCGCGGATGTCGCCTCGCTTACCTCACCAACGGGTGGTGTCATTGTCGGATGCCGCGAAAGCATCTGAGCGCACTGCTACACTTGCAAACCGCTAACTTCCCGAAGAACCCTCGCTGCCGTCGTCCGGCACATTCTTCGGCTGACCCACTCCGCACGTCATGCTTCGATTCGAGAACCTCAGCAAACGCTATAGCGAACGCATCATCTTTCAGGGGCTGCATTACGACACGGCGGCAGGATGCGTGGCGCTCAACGATGAATCCGGCAGCGGCAAGTCGACGTTGCTGGGCATCCTCGCCGGCACGATCGAGCCCGACGCCGGCGACGTGTGGCTCGGCGGCCATTCGCTGCGCACCGCGCCGCGCGAGGCGAAATCCGTGCTCACGTACGTGCCCGAAGACTGCATGACGTATCCGGAGCAGACCGGTCGAGACTATCTGGCGCGTGTGGCGTCGGAGAGAAAGACAGCAGTCGATAGCCACACACTCGACCTTGCCCTGCGCTTCGGACTCGAGCCGCATCTCGACAAGCGCTTCGAGCAGATGTCGTTTGGCACGCGCAAGAAATTCTTCCTGACCGGGGCCGTACTCGGCGAGACCAAAGTCGTGATCGCGGATGAACCGGTCGGCGGACTCGACGCATCGGCGCGTGGCGTTCTGGTCGATCTGTTTAAAACGCTGGCCGAAACCCGCACGGTCTTTTTCTCGAGCTACGACACCGCTTTTACGCAAGCATGCGAAGCGAGAACCGTCAGTTTTGCGGACCTGGGTATGCGCGGCTAGAAAGATTCCGCACCCTATTAGCGAGTCAACGCGCCGTAGCTTCAGGCCTCACTGATAGCTCATCGTGAAGGTGGCGAGCCCCTTCACGATGCCCGGCCCTACCGTGCCAGTGGAAATGTACTGCGCGGTCAGCGGAATGCGAGTCGTGCTCGACGACGCACCTACCAACCATTGATTCCGATTGCCCGCTACCGCCGAATCCGGCCCGTAGCTCACTGCCGTTCCACCGCTATTGAGCACGCGTAACGCGACACCCGTCGCGGTCGACCCGCTCGCCAGCGTCAGATTACTGGTCGTATTGCCGGGAGTGGTCGCGTCGGTCAGCGTCACGTAAACATTCGCGCCGGCCTGACATGATAGTCCGATGCTGAGGTTCGTGTTACCGAGTGTCGTGCCGACGGGACTCAATGCGCTGGCATTGACGGTAGGCAGCGTGACGCTCACCGACGGCGTGGTCACCGTGCACGTGGTCGCGACAATCGAGGTGTTGTTGACCGAGATCGTCACGAGAGCCGGCGACGTTATATTCGCGGGGATATTGTGGCTGACCAGCGTGAGCAACTGCGGGATGTTCACCGCGCCACCCGTTGTCACCTGCGCGGCCGTTTTGACCAGTTGGTAGGTGAACGTGAAGCTGCCCTGGAACGCCGCCGTGTTCGTAATCGGCGCGCCGAAATCACCCCACTTGCCGACAGCCAGCGAAGACAAAGTCGTATTGCCGTAGGTCACGTCCACGACCTTGATGCCGATGCCGGCAATACCGGTGTTCCACACGCCCGCTACCGGGCTGCTCGTCAGTTGCGGGTAGTACTGGATATACCAGCCGTTGTTGTATGGTGGCACCGTCCCGGGATTCGACGGGCAGTTAACAGAAACGGTCGACGATTGCACCGGCCCGATTGCCGTGCCGACTGGCGTATCACGTGGCACGGTGAGCGTGCCGAAGCTGATCGCCGCCGATCCGCTAATCGTGCATTGCAGCGCTGCGTGAGCGGGTACGCTGGCGATCAGACCGGCGGATGCAGCAGCGAATAGCATCAGGATACCGAAGCATCGGCGCAAGGCACCGTACGAGAGAGACATCTTCATTGTGCTTTTCCTCCAGCGGACGAGCCCGCCGCTGCCTGGTTCGTCATGCCGGCCGCCGCGCCACACACGGCATCGATATGCGCGTACGCGCCGCGGTCTTCGCCCTTCGGCGGCAAGTGATAACCGAAGGCACACTGTTCATCCGCTGCATCCCCCCACTTCACCGTGAGCGCCCCCTCATCGGCCACGCCGCGCACAAAGATGCGACTGTTTTGGCCGATCGCACCGACACCTTGCCCCTTCTCGTCGTACACCGTCGCGCCGAAAGGCAACGGTGCGCCGTTCGGCAAGCGCGCGGAGATCACCGCTGCCCTGCCCGTCACCGTGCCGAAGTGAATCATCAC
Source organism: Paraburkholderia aspalathi (assembly GCF_905220735.1). Lineage (NCBI taxonomy): Bacteria > Pseudomonadati > Pseudomonadota > Betaproteobacteria > Burkholderiales > Burkholderiaceae > Paraburkholderia > Paraburkholderia aspalathi. The sequence continues at coordinate 551,776 of NZ_CAJNBA010000004.1, read as the reverse complement.
CACCGAGTTGGCACGTGGCGCCACCTGCTGGCTGGTCGACTTGAATTCGACGTCGAGCGGGATTCCCTTCGGATCGATTTCAACCGTGTTCAGGCTATACGGCGTCAGATACGGAATCACCGCATAGCCGAAGTTGTCGATGCGCACACCGGACGAATTGGTGATGCGGGCGCCCTTCGCGTCTTTCGCCTCGACCACACCGATCGTGTCGCCCAGATCGTTCGCGAAGGTCACGCCGCCCGGATGCGCGACGATCGCGCCGGTCACGCCTGCCGACACTTGCGAGTAGCCGGAGCCGCCGCTTGCGCTCGCCGCCAGCGTCGCGTACGGGCTGCGGTACTGGCCGTTCACGCCGCCTGCACTCGAGCCCGGCGCATGGTTTGCCGTCACGCCATAGGTGAATTCGTTGTCGACGCCGGCGGAGCCGTTCAGCATCGCCTGTTCGGACGAACCGCTCTGACTGTTGTGCGTGAAGCTGGTCGAGAGGGTCGGCGCATGCTGACCGTTGCCGAGCGGAATCGAGACGCTTGCGAAGATCTGATTGTTCATCTGCCCGGTCAGGCCGTCGCGCTGCCTCGACAGCGACACGTTGTAGCTGAAGTTGGTGCCGAGCGCGCGCAACACGTTGTTGTAGCCGATCTGGAATTGCGTGGTGGTGCCGCTGCGATTCCAGTAGTCAAGTGTCGAGCCGACCACATAGGCATTGCCCCAGCCATTGCCGAAGCTCTGGTTCATCGTCAGTTGGACCTGACTGCGCTGGCGATCCACCGAGGACGGGTCCTGCCCTGCGGCAACCGCGCTGCGCGCCAGCATGGCGTCGCGCAACGCCCAGAAACCGCTCGACGAATAGCGATAGGCGGCGACAGTGAAGTTCGTGTTGGTGGTCGGCACCAGCTTGCTGTAGCTGATTCGCACGCTCTGGCCGGTGGTGTTGGTCACGCCGCGAATGTTGGCGCGCGCCTCAGTTACGTCCAACGCAACCGCGCCCAATGGCGTGTTGACCGCCGCGCCGAGCAGCCCGGCGAGATAGCCGTCCGCAACAATCGTCCCCGCGTAGCCGGTGATGACGTTGTTGAAACCGTGCTGCACCGTCCCCTGAAGGAGGTTGTCGTGCTGATTGACCTGCGCATCGCGAAGCTGGCCCGCGGCGACATTGAAACGCGTGATGCCCGGACGCAGCAACTGCGCGACCGACGCATAGGGCACGGAGAAACTATGCTGACTGCCGTCGGCTTCAGTGACGGTGACGAGCAGGTTGCCGCCGTAGCCGGTGGCATACAGATCATTGATCTCGAATGCGCCCGGTGCGACGGTCGTTTCGTACAGTTTGTTGCCGTTCTGCGTGACACTCACGCGCGCATTGGTCATCGCCACACCGCGAATCAGCGGTGCATAGCCGCGCAGCGAGTCCGGCAACATGCGGTCGTCGCTCGCGAGTTCGACACCGCGAATGCCGATGCTGTCGAACACTGCGCCGTCGGTAAAGGCGTCGCCGAGCGTCAACTGGCTGCGAATCGACGGCAGATCGTGCTGCACGTACGTCGCGATGTTCTGATACGTGCGCGGTCCGTTCGATTGCCACGTCAGCGCGGAATTTTGCCGGAAGTGCCAGCTGCCTACATTGACGCCGCTATTCAGGCCGAGATAGGTCTGTGTATTGGACAACCCCGCGGAGCCCGAACCCGTCACGCGAAACGAATTCAGGTTGTAGCCCAAAGTGGCCGAGGTCACGCCTTCGTCCCAGAACTCGGGACTCACGTAGCCTTGCGGATTGCGCAGCAGCGCCGCCTGCGGGATGCTCAGATCGAGCCGCAGATCGGACAGATCGAAGGATTGCGACGCACCGTCGACGAGATTGGCAACGTTCGCGCACTCGCCCGCCTGGGCTTTCGCGAGTTCGCCGCGGCCCTTGTCCGACAGCGTCGAAAAGTCCAGACCGAGGCGCTCGATCAGCGCCTTGCTGAAACACGGCACGGCGTTCCCCGCGCCGTCCCGTGCCACGAAACGCAGCGTGTCGTGGCCGACCCAGTTTCCGTTGACGTAGAGGTCGACGGTGTACTCGCCGGGCTGCACCGGATTGCCGCGCTCGAAACGCGACACGTCGACGCTTTGGCCTTTCGGCTTCATCAGAAATTCGCTGTTGAACTGCACGTCGGCCAGCATCGTGGAGTCGGCGAACGCGGGCGTCGCGCCCCATGCGGCCAGCGCGCCGAGCATCACGGCATGGCTGCGCCTGAGCGCGAACCAGTTTCCGGCTCGCGGCCGCGAAGAATATTCCCGGGTGCGCATGATTACTTGCGGGTCCCGTCGCGCAGCGTTTTGCCGGTGACGCCGGCGCCGTAGTCGTTGATGAAGGTGTAGTCGACTTGCGCCGGCACGTCGGCGAGCGGCGCAACGTTGCCAATGTCGAAGTCCGCGCTCGCGCCCGGGTCGACCATGCCGCCCTTGTCGCTGGTCCAGCTCGTCGTGCTCTCGCTCGCGACGATCTTGCTGAACGTCACGTGATACGGCGTCGGATTGGTCGCCTCGAGCGCGTAGGCGCCGTTGTCCTTGCGCACGAATTTCCAGCTGACTTTCGCGGCCGCTTCGTCCGCATTGCCCGGCAGCCCCGCCGGACGGAAGAACAGCTTGATGCGTGAACGGAACGCCAGCTGCAGCGAATTTGGATCGTCCGCTGTGGTGCTCGCTGCCGCGCGCGGCGGCACTTCAAGCACGTTAAGCCAGAACAGGGACTCCTTGTCTTGCGGCAACGGTTCCTGCGTGTAGATCAGGCGCAGGCTCTGCCCTTTCTTCGGATCGAGGCGAAAAAGCGGCGGCGACAAGGTGAACGGCACCTTCGATTCGTCCGGCATCGCGTTCGGATTGCCGGTGTCGAGCCACACCTGAACCAGCGCTGGTGCGTCACCTTCGTTACTGAGCTTGACGGTTACTTCACGCTCTTTTGCCTGATAGATCACGCGCGTGCCGCTGATCACGACACCCGCATGCGCGCTGCTCACCAACCACGACAATGCGAAAACCGTCATCGCCCTTGATAAATTCTTTCGCATTGCCATTTCGTTATCCTGATTGCGTGGCGAACTCGTGGTTCGCTCTGTTCTCCTCGACAGCCGGCGCCTCTCGCGGGCGCCGGCTACCGCCCCGTAGCGTCCTGCTTTTACTGGTAGACGATCGAGTACATAACGGTCGTATTGACGGTACCTGCCGTCGATGCGCCATTGGTTGCCACGTATTGCGCAAAGTACTTGAGCGTGGCCGCACCGCTTGCCAGCGCGACTGCCTTCGAGTTCTGCGAGGCCTGCGCGGCACCCAGCGTGATCACGCTGCTGTCGCCGTTGAGCAGGCCGATTTCGACGTTGGTCGCCGTGCCCGAAGCGTTGATCAGTTGGCCCGTGGTCGTATCGACCGTGGCGCCCGGTTCGAAATAAGTCGACACGTTGCCCGAATTCGGCGTGCAGTTCGACAGTGCGATGTTGAACGGCGTGCGGCCCGCGGTCGTGCCCGCAGTGGCGAGCGCCGAAGTCGAGACAGTCGGCAGCGTAACGGTGAAGTTCTTGCCGCCGCCGTTACCGCTGATCGTGCAGGTCTGGCTGGTGATCTGGCCGTTGAATGTGATGGTGCCGTCGGCTGCGTGCGAAACGGCCGGCATGACGGCTGCTGCAGCGATGGCCGTAGCGAGAACGCCTGAGCGCGTGAATTTCATGGTTATCCCCATTGATAAGTAATGCGTCGTATTGAAAGACCGTGTGTGTGGCGGGTTCAGCGATGGCGTTGCGCTCAAACCGACCGCGCCGGGGGCAATTATCGGGACGATGGCAAAAGGGGACAGTCAAGCAGTGTCAAGCGGGACGGGAGAAGGTTGAAGCAGTGTCAAAACGAAGGTTTTCTGGAAGTAAGAGCTACTTGCGCGGCCGCTTTTGCGTCCGAAAAGCGGGTCTGCCCTACCGGCTTTATTCATACAAATAGGGCTTAACCGAGAAAAATCTACGTTTAAAACGTGGGTGCAAGTCGATTTTGCCGGAAAGAGCTTTTTGTTGTCCGTTACGGGGCTGTCAAATCGCCTTAACTGAAGCTCGTTGTCTTCGCTCCCCAGCAGTGATCACGCCTCGGAGTGCCTCGACGCATTCAATTGACGCGCGGGCATCTCCGACGACATCTATTCGCGGAGTCCGAAATGAAACGCGCGCTTATGATGCTTGCGCCGGTCGGCGGGATGCTGGTTGGCGCTGCCCACGCGCAAAGCTCGTTGACGATCAGCGGAACAACGTACACGTACTGTGCGGCCGAGGGTCAATTCTGTTCATTCACTGGCACGGCGAACGTCGTCTACGGCACCACGTCGCCTACGCTTCAATACGATATCAATGGGCCGTTCACGGGCGGGGTGCAGTGCTCGACGGGAGCGGTGTCGACTACGGACCCTGCGTTCGGGTATGGGAAGAGTTGCTGGTACAAAAGCACTTCGGCACCCACGCCCACGCCGACTCCTACTCCGACGCCAACCCCCACCCCTGCTCCGACGCCGAGTCCCTCTGGTGCGTGGACGCAGTGTGCCGTCGAGAACGCGCGCTGTTCGTTCAGCGGCAAGATGACCGTGCTTTATGGCGCGAGTACGACTGCCAATAACGTGAGCAAAGTTTTCACCAATGGCGTGACTTGCAGCAATACGGCTTTTGGTACCGACCCGGCGTACGGGGTTTCGAAGTTCTGCTGGATTCCGAAGACACCTGCACCGGCGCCTACACCTACGCCGACGCCTACACCTACACCTACACCGACTCCGACTCCGACTCCGACTCCGACTCCAACGCCGACACCCACACCGACGCCAACACCGACACCGACACCGACACCGACACCGACACCGACACCGACACCGACACCCACACCGACGCCAACACCGACACCGACACCCACACCGACACCCACACCGACGCCAACGCCGACGCCGACGCCGACTCCAACACCGACTCCAACACCGACGCCTACGCCTACGCCGGTATCCGCCATCGCCTGCGCAGCACCAACGTCAGCAACCGGAGGCACCGCCAATGGCCTGATCGTCACCGACACGCCAAGCAGCAACGGCACACGCCTTTTCAATCAAGGCAGCAGCTTCCAGGTGTCGTTCGTCACCGCGGCGACATCGGCGGACACCGTCGTCTGGTCGATGCAGGATCAGCTAGGCAACATAAAAGGCAGCGGTTCGTTCGCCGTTGCGAGCGGGACGCGGACTAGCACGCTGTCGTGCCAGAGCAGCGCGGCGGGTTACTTCGCGATCACGGCGACGCTGTCGCACTCAGGCGGCACGCTGCCGCAATTCGGCACACGTCCAACCGGCATCGCCACGTTCGGCATCTTGCCGAACCTGTCCAGCACGATACCGGCAGTCAGCTACGCGCATCAGGAGCAGCACCGCTTCGGCATGCAGGGCTTCAACGACAATGGCGCGATGCTCACAGCGCTCGGCATCTCCCAAACGATCGACGACCGTGAACTGTCCGCCATGGAGCCCAATGCGGCGAATACGTGGACGCCTTCCTTATCGGATCTCGATCCGTTCTACACGAACGGCAAGATCATGCGGCTCATCAGGCTCGACGGCATTCCCGCGTGGGCGAGTCCGACTGGCGCGTTCCAGGACGACACCAACGCCCCGACCAACGAAACCTACTACCAGAACTACATGGCGCGCGTGGGCACCGATAGCGCCGCGATCCGTCAGCAGTATTTTCCCAATCAGCAATACAACTATTATCAGGTGACGTGGGAGCCCCAATGGGTGGATTCGACCGCCAATTTCGTCGCGATGTACGCGGCGGCCTATAAAGGCTTGCATTCGACTGATCCGAACGCGGTCGTGATGGGCACGACCAACGTCTTTCCCGCCAACTGCTCGACGCAATGTACGCAGGGATATCTCGCCACCTACGCATCGCTAGGGCTCGGCAATTACATCGACGGTGTGACGACGCACGGCTATTACAACGCCGGCACGTTTGCGGGACACCCGCCCGAACAATACGATACCGATCCGAATCCCGCGAACGTCGCGAACGCCCTCGATCAGCAGATGAGGTCGTTGCGTTCGCAGATGCAGTTGGTCAAGCCGAACATGCGCTTGTGGATGACCGAGCTCGGCATCACCTACGACTCCGGTGCCGCTTATGGGCCGAGTTATCCGCCGGCGAACCAGCTATATGGGCAAGCTGCAGTTGCATTGCGCGCGCACCTCATCATTCTTGGCGAAGGTGCACAGGTCACTTACTTCTTCTACGGCTCGGACTATCCGGCTGACGTGGGCATCGGCACGTTCTTCGATCTCGCTGATCCGCAAGGGCAATATGGCGCGACGAATCTGAGTCCCAAACCAGAAGCGCTCGCGTTCGCCGCACTAACGCGCGTCCTCGACGGCACGCAAACGCTCGGGCGTCTCAACGGGCTTCCTTCGATGGTGTATGGCTATGCATTCCAGCAACTGAACTCAGGACCGGTGATCGCGGCGCTCTGGACGCACAACAATTCGAACTGGCCGACGTCATCGGGCACCTACAGTTCGACCTATAGCACCACGTATGCATTGACCGTGAACTCGACCGGCACGAACGGCACCGTAAGCGTCATCGACATGATGGGCAATGTAAGCTCGGTGAGCTACACGAACGGCGTCGCGAATCTCACGCTGACCGAGTCGCCGATTTACGTGGTGCTCGCGAACGCCAATGCGATCCAGGGCAAGTACACAGCACCCGTGGGCTATACAGGACAATAATCTATGGCAAACAGATGGTGCTGCTGCCGATGAACGTGGGATGACTCAGTGGACCATCGTTACCGGCGTAACCGTGCGCCTTGACAGCGACGCCAACATGGCCAGTCTTCTAAAGAAGCCCATGTGGCTCGCGTCGATCACCATGACGTCGGGCTGGGTTGTTGCCGCATAGTCGGCAATCGCTTTCGTGCGGTGGCCGAATACCCGCTTCCAGTGGTACGGCACGCCCGCTTCTTCGAGAATCGTGCGGGCATCGATCAGCGCCTTGAGCATGGCGTGTTTTTCCATCCGCACCAGCGAGCTTCGAGTATGGAAGGCTGCAGCGCGCCCCTGATCGACAGGCTCGAGCACTTCAAGCAGTTCGACTTCAGTTACGCCGCGCTCCAGAAACATGAACGCCGCATAGCGCGCGGCTTCTATCGCGCCGCCGTGGTCGAGAACAGGGATCAGCATTCGTATCATCGAGAACTCCTGGCGGGTACTTTGTACTTTGAGCTTAGCGAAAGCGGCATTAATGTCGTGTAAAAAAACTGCTGTTTTTGCAGCACGCACGCGCGCAAATTACACGGCGACGAAAGGCATCTTCACGATGCCTGTATCGCAGCCGGATTCAGCTCGATATGCAAGATCACCAGCCACCGCTTCGGACAATCCTCTGCAATCTGCAATTCCTGTTTCCTGTCACCGCCCGTCTTCACAAAACCTTTCGCCCGCGCGAAGCCGAACGCGCGCCGTGCATCGGATTGCAGCCACAGCGTCAGCAGCCCGCATGTCACGCAACTGAACAGCCAGATCGTTTCGTGAGGCAGCGTCGCATCGAGTTGCTGCGCGACGTACGTAAAAATCGTTGTGAGAACCTGATTGGTGACGAAGGCAATGGCGACGACCTTGCACATTCCCCTGAATATCATGGCGGGTCTTGAGGGCGTCATGGCAGGTCAAAACCCGGTGCGGAAAACACGCAAGCCTCCACGGTCACGTTGCCCTTTGTTTGTTTGACTGCCATACACCCCTCCAGCAAAACCCAGATTTTTCTTGCGGCGAAACGCCAGACTCGAACTATACGGAGCTCGCCGTAAAGGCCGAGAATCGATTGCCGCCGGCGATATAAAAATCCTGTGAAAATCACCGCACGCCGACCAGCCGGTAGCCCACGCCGGCCTCGGTGACAATGTGCTCAGGATGGGCCGGATCGCGCTCGAGCTTATGCCGCAGATGCCCCATGTAGATACGCAGGTAGTGGTGGTTGTCGGTCTGCAATGGGCCCCATACCTCGCCGAGCAGTTGCTCGTGCGTCAATACGCGGCCTGGATGGCGCACCAGCGCGGAGAGCAGGCGATATTCGGTGGGGCTGAGATGGACGATCCGACTGCCGCGTACCACCCTGCGCTCGCCGAGATCGATTGTGACGAGGCCGAACTGAACCTGAGGCACGCCGACCCTGTCGCCGCTGGCCTGCCTGCGCAAATGCGCTCTGATCCGCGCGCTAAGTTCGGGTAAGCCGAACGGTTTGGTGAGGTAATCGTCGGCACCGGCATCGAGCGCGGCAACCTTGTCTTCTTCGCGGCTTCGCGCCGAGAGGACGATCACCGGCATCGCGGACCAGCCGCGCAACTCGCGGATCACCTCGATGCCGTCCATGTCCGGCAAACTCAGATCGATGATCACAAGGTCCGCCAGCCGCGTCGCCGCCTGCGCCAAACCTTGTGCGCCGGTCTGCGCGTCGAAGACACTCATGCCGGCTGCTTCGAGGCTAGTACGAATGAAGCGGCGGATAGCTTTGTCCGCGTCGATCACAACGACTGTTACGGTGGGATCGCTCATCCGCAGGCTCAATGCATCGGCTTGAGGTCATCCAAAGCCAGGTTGAGCTTCAGCACGTTCACGCGTGCCTCGCCGAAAATGCCGAACTGCCGCCCCGAAGTATTGCGCCCAACAAGATTGGTCACCTGATCGACCGGCAGGCCGCGGGCCTGCGCCACGCGCGCCACCTGATAGGCGGCCGCGGCCGGACTGATCTCCGGGTCGAGGCCGCTGCCCGACGACGTCACGAGATCCACCGGCACCGGTTGCGACATGTCGTTGCCTGCTGCCTTCAACGCATCGAGACGGCCTTTGATTTCGTCAGCGAGCGCGGGATTGGTCGGGCCAAGGTTCGAACCACCCGAGTTCTGCGCGTTGTAGGGCTGCGGCGAGGTAGCCGACAATCGCCCCCAGAAATAGTACGGTGCATCGAACTGCTGACCGATCAGCGCGGAGCCGGCCACTTTGCCGTCTTTCTCGAGCATACTTCCGTTCGCCTGAGCCGCGAAGGCTGCATGACCGATTGCGGTCACAACGATCGGATAGATCACCCCGGTAATCACGGTCATCAGGATGAACAGGACAAGTACCGGGCGAATCAGCGTTTTCATGATGTTCACTCTTTTGGGTCAGACCCAGCCAAACACGTTCAGCACCATATCGATCAGCTTGATGAACGGGAACGGCAGCAGAATACCGCCCAGCCCGTAGATCAGCAGATTGCGGCGCAACAGCGATGCCGCGCCGAGCGGCCGGTACTTCACACCCTTGAGTGCCAGCGGAATCAGCGCAACGATAATCAGCGCATTGAAAATCACCGCCGAGAGAATGGCTGACGACGGCGAGCTCAGATGCATCACGTCGAGCACACGCAGTTGCGGATAAGTCGTCGCGAACGCCGCCGGGATAATCGCGAAGTATTTGGCCACGTCGTTCGCAATCGAGAACGTGGTGAGCGAGCCGCGCGTCATCAGCATCTGCTTGCCAATCTCGACGATCTCGATCAGCTTGGTCGGATTCGAATCGAGGTCGACCATGTTGCCGGCTTCCTTCGCCGCCTGCGTGCCGGTGTTCATCGCCACCGCGACGTCCGCTTGCGCAAGCGCAGGGGCGTCGTTGGTGCCGTCGCCCGTCATCGCCACGAGCCGGCCTTCAGACTGGTGCGAACGGATCGTGGCGAGCTTGGCCTCAGGCGTCACCTCGGCGAGGAAATCGTCCACGCCGGCCTCGGCGGCGATCGCTGCTGCGGTCAGGCGGTTGTCGCCCGTCACCATGATGGTCTTGATGCCCATCTTGCGCAGTTCGGCGAAGCGCTCCTTGATGCCACCCTTGACGATGTCCTTCAACTCGATCACGCCCATGCAGCGTGCGCCGCTCTCGCCGCTCTCGCCGCGCACTTGCTGCGCGACGACCAGAGGCGTGCTGCCGCGCCGTGCGATTTCCGTCACCGCAGCCGTCAACTCAGCCGGAAAACGGCCGCCGTGCGCCTCGACATAGTGTTTGATCGCATCGGATGCGCCCTTGCGAATCTCACGGTCGGGCAGATCGACACCGCTCATGCGCGACTGTGCGCTAAACGCGAGGAACGTCGCCTGCAATGCGTGCATATCGCGTTCGCGGATATTGAAGCGCTGCTTGGCCAGCACGACGATGCTGCGCCCTTCCGGTGTTTCGTCCGCGAGTGAAGACAACTGCGCCGCGTCGGCGAGCTGTTCCTCCGTGACGCCCGGCGCAGGTGTGAAAGCCGAGGCTTGGCGATTGCCGAGCGTGATCGTGCCGGTCTTGTCGAGCAGCAATACATCGACGTCGCCTGCGGCTTCAACAGCACGGCCCGAGGTGGCGATCACGTTCGCCTGCATCATCCGGCTCATGCCCGCTACGCCGATCGCCGAAAGCAGACCGCCGATGGTGGTCGGAATCAGACACACTAGCAGCGCGACCAGCGCGGTGATCGTGACTACATGCCCTGCTTTCGCGGCTTCGACCGAGAACATCGAGAATGGCAGCAGCGTCGCGGTTGCGAACAGCAGCACGAGCGTCAACGCGACCAGCAGGATCGTCAGGGCGATCTCATTCGGCGTTTTCTGACGTTTCGCCCCTTCCACCATCGCGATCATCCGGTCGAGGAAGGCCTCGCCCGGATTCACGCTGACGCGCACGACGATCCAGTCCGACAGCACGCGCGTGCCGCCCGTCACCGACGAAAAATCGCCGCCCGATTCGCGGATCACCGGCGCGGACTCGCCCGTGATCGCCGACTCGTCGACCGACGCGACGCCTTCGATCACTTCGCCGTCCGCCGGAATCACGTCGCCGGTTTCCACCAGCACGACGTCGCCCTTGCGCAGATCGGTGGCTGTCGTAATGCGAATCGGCGACTTGGGATGCGCCTCCTGCAGCTTCTTCGCCATCACGTCGCGCTTCGCGCCACGCAGCGAAGCCGCCTGCGCTTTCGAGCGCCCCTCAGCGAGCGCCTCCGCAAAGTTGGCGAACAGCACGGTAAACCACAGCCAGAGCGCGATCGCCAGAATGAAACCCGCCGGCGCCTCGGCCTGGCCAGCGAGCGCGGCGACCCACAGAATGGTCGTCAGAATGCTGCCGATGTATACGCAGAACATCACCGGGTTACGCAACTGATGGCGTGGTGCGAGCTTCCTGAACGAATCGACGAGCGCCGGCCGGGCAATCGACGGGTCGAACATCGAGCGCGCCGCGTTGCGCGCCTGACCGATGTTGCCCGGCTGATGAACCGGCGGTTGGAGTCCGTTAGTCATGCTGTCCTCTCAGTCAATGTCCCGCGACCATGATCAGATGTTCAACGACCGGGCCGAGCGCCAGTGCAGGCACGTACGTCAGCGCGCCGACCAGCACCACCGTGCCGAGCAGCAGCACGACGAACAGTGGGCCGTGCGTCGGCAGCGTGCCGGCGGTCGCGGAGATGCGTTTCTTTGCGGCGAGCGATCCGGCGATTGCCAGCACCGGCACAATCGAGCCGAAGCGGCCGAACCACATGGCGATGGCCAGCGTGCTGTTGTAGAACGGCGTATTGACCGAGAGGCCCGCGAAAGCGCTGCCGTTGTTATTGGCGGCCGAACTGTAGGCGTAGAGAATCTCGGAGAACCCGTGCGGCCCGGGATTGGAGACGCCCGCCACGCCGGCCACCGTCAGCACGCCGATTGACGCGCCGACCAGCACGAGCAGCGGCGTGAGCAACACGGCGATCGACACCATCTTCATCTCGTACGACTCGATCTTCTTGCCGATGTATTCCGGCGTTCGCCCGATCATCAGGCCGGCCACGAACACCGCGAGCAAGGCGAACACGAGCATGCCGTACAGGCCCGAGCCCACGCCGCCGAAGATCACCTCGCCGAGTTCGATCAGCAGGAGCGGAACGAAGCCGCCCATCGGCGTCAACGAATCGTGCGTGTTGAGAACGGCGCCACACGAGGCGGCAGTGGTCGCCACGGTAAAGATGCCGGACTGCGCGATGCCGAAGCGGGTTTCCTTGCCTTCCATGTTGCCGCCCGTTTGCGCGGCCGACGCCGTTTGATCGACATGCAGCGACGCATACAGCGGGTTGCCGTTCTGCTCAGACGAAATCTCGCCCCAACAGGCGACCGCGAACGCGATCGTCATCGCGGCAAGCACCGCATAGCCCTGCCGCTTGTCGCCCACCATCCGGCCGAACACCAGGCACAACGCAGCAGGGATAACGAGCATCGCTATCATCTGAACGAAGTTGGCGAACGGCGTCGGGTTCTCGTACGGATGCGCGGAATTGGCGTTGAAGAAGCCGCCGCCGTTGGTGCCGAGCATCTTGATCGCTTCCTGTGACGCAACCGGCCCCATGGCGATGGTCTGCTTGTCGGCCTTGTTGTCCACCATCACCGGGTTGCCCTTGGCGTCCTTGACGGGATTGCCCTGGGCATCGGTCTTCGGCGTCTGATACGTCGTCACCTGCAGCGTCGGCACGTCTTCGTATGACTTGAAGTTCTGAAGCACCCCTTGACTGATCAGGACCAGCGCGATGACCGTCGCGAGCGGTGCAAGGATATACAACGTGATACGCGTCAGATCGACCCAGAAATTGCCGATCGTCGTGGCCGTATGGCGCGCGAAACCGCGAATCAGCGCGATCACGACAGCAATGCCGGTGGCGGCTGAGAAGAAGTTTTGCACCGTCAGCGCGGCCATTTGAGTCAGATAGCTGACCGTCGATTCCGGCGTGTAGTCCTGCCAGTTCGTGTTGGTCACGAAGCTGACCGCCGTGTTGAAGGCGGCGTCGGGCGTCATCGGTCCGAAGCCCTGCGGGTTCGCGGGGAGCCATTGTTGCAAACGCAGAAATCCGTACACCGCGAGCACGCCGAGCGTGTTGAAGACCAGCACGGCCAGCGCGTAGTGCTTCCACGACATTTCGGCGCTGGGGTCGACCCCAGCGAGCTTGTAGAGCGCGGTTTCGATCGGACGCCCTATCCGGCGCACGACGACCGAAGAACCGTCCACCACGGCGGTCATGTAACGTCCGAGCGGGATGGCGAGCGCGATCAGCACGACAATGAACAGGCCGGGCTGAAACAGGTTGTTGAAGTTCATTCGAGAGCCTCCGCGCGTAGCAAGGCATACACGAGGTAAGCGAACAGAATCAGCGTCGAGGCCGCCGCGAGCCAGGTCATCCAGGTGGTCATGGACGGCCTCCGGGCGCGCGGTGAAGCTTGTCGCAGCCAATCACGAAGGCCGCGACAAGACCGCTGAAGACAATGATTGCGATGAGGTAAAGCAGATCCATGGTCCGGTCTCCCACAGGGGACTCCTGCACCGTGAAATTTAGGAAAATCCGCGTAAACGCAGCGTTAATACTTCGCGCGGTTTCGTAAAAACGATGGACGTGGTGCGGGAGAGCGCTGGGTTAACGCAGCGGTATGGTCTTGCTGGGAGAGTTTCGGGCTTTCGTACTGCTGTTTGAAAACGGCTGGCGCTTGAGCGGCTTAAGCGGCCTAAGAGACTTAAAGGGCTTAAGCCGCCTTGGCCGCCTTACTCGCTTGAACCGCCTGGGCCACCTGAGCGGCTTGAGCAGCTTCGCGCGCAGCCTGTTCGATCCAGAGCCGGCTATCGGGAAACCAGAACGCGTCCGGGCGCGGCGGCGAGACGAGCTTCACCGGAAGGGAGGGATTGAATATCTTCGACCATGCGGACAGATAGGACGGCGTCTTCACGAGGAAGCCGCAATTGGCCAGAAGCAGGCAAGACACCAGCGCCTCGCGGCCGATTTCGAGTCCCGGATAGCCGCTGAAGTGAACGGGCGTGCTGCCACGAGCGAGATGTTTTGCCGGTGCGACTCTGACCGGCTTGCTGAATGGCCAGGCGACAAAATAATCGATAAACGCCCGTTCATCGCTCGAGACAAAAATATTGGTCAAGTGCGGGTTTTCAGCAAGCGAGGCTTCCACCTGCCGGCAAAAGCTTCCCCACGAAACCGGGATGGCTTCCTGCGCCTTGTCGGTCCCTCTGAAATGCGCGCCAAGGGTCGACGGGCCGAGCCCGAGCTTCTGGCAGATCGCATCGACTTCTTCGCAGATATGCGCGGCCGGACGATAGTGCGCGAAGAAAAGCTCGCTTGCACTCCTCAGTCGAAGCCGCGCTTCATAACGCTGACGAAAGCCGAGTTGAACCAGGTCGCGCACGGTCGACGTTCTGATCTTATGAGTGATCGTGACTCCGGAGGTGGTGTGCACGGACTCGAAGAAGGCCGAGAACCAGTCCAGCTTCCCTTCGGCATCACCATACAGCCCGCCGCGTGCACTGATGCACGGGGTGAGGCATTTCTCGTCGCAATACATCAGAATAAACAGGACCATCTGCATCACGGAGAAGAAACCGGAGTTCTCCTGAATCTCGATGGAAAAAATGCCCCTATTCAAACGCTGTGTTGCATGGAGGGAAATCCGGCGCGGCATGGCCACGCTATGCTTGAATCCCTCGCTACGTCGGATCTGTTTCGCCCGATCGACTACCTTTCTCAACATGCCTGACTCCTAATTAATTAGGTATTTTTTAAAATGGCACGGACCTGTTTGCTGCGAAGGAAGGGACGGTTGAGCATAACATTTCAAAAGCACGACCACGTAAAGTTTGGCTCATCTTGGTGAGCTAGCGTACAAAGGATCGGTAAGGTTTTCCCTGGATGGCCGCGCCGCACTGCCGGCTCAACCCTCCGGCATCTCGCCGGTGTACTCATAGGCCACCGTCCCCTTGGGATGCCTGAACCACCCCGGATCGCGATAGTCGTTGCGCCCCAATCCCTCCCGCACTTTCACGACGGTGAACATGCCGCCCATCTCCAGCGCGCCGAACGGCCCCGTGCCGGTCATCATCGGCAGCGTGTTGTCGGGCAGCGGCATTTCCATTCCGCCCATCGAGCCGCCCGTGCTGCCCATCGCCATGTATTCGGGCACCAGCTTGTTGATGCGTTGCGCGAGGTCTTTCTGCGGCACACCGATCAGGTTCGGGACCTGATGACCCATCGCGTTCATGGTGTGATGGGACTTGTGGCAATGAAACGCCCAGTCGCCCGGACGGTTCGCCGTGAACTCGATGGCGCGCATCTGGCCGACGGCCACGTCCGCGGTCACCTCGGGCCAGCGGGCGGACGGCGGAATCCATCCGCCATCCGTGCCCACCACTTCGAAGTGATAGCCGTGCAGATGGATCGGATGATTGGTCATCGTCAGATTGCCGACGCGGATGCGCACGCGATCGCCGGCGCGTACCGGCAAGGAATCGATGCCGGGAAAGACGCGCGCATTCCACGTCCACATGTTGAAGTCGGTCATCTCGTTCACGCGCGGCGTGAAACTGCCCGGGTCGATATCGTATGCGGACATGATGAATACGAAGTCGCGATCCACCTGCATGACGCCCGGGTCTTTCGGATGAACAATGAATGTCCCCATCATGCCCATTGCCATCTGCACCATCTCGTCGGCATGCGGGTGATACATGAAGGTGCCGTGTTTCTCCAGTTGAAACTCGTAGACGAAGGTCTTGCCCGGCGGAATGTGCGGCTGCGTGAGACCGCCGACGCCATCCATGCCGCACGGCAGGAGCATGCCGTGCCAGTGAACCGTGGTGTGCTCCGGCAGCTTGTTGGTCACGAAGATGCGCACCTTGTCGCCTTCAACGGCCTCGATGGTCGGCCCTGGCGCCTGGCCGTTATAGCCCCACAGGTTCGCGCTCATACCCGGCGCCAGTTCGCGCACCACCGGCTCGGCAATCAGATGAAACTCCTTCCAGCCGTTCTTCATACGCCACGGCAGCGACCAGCCGTTCAACGTGGCAACGGGCGAGTACGGCCGGCCGTTTGGAGGCGCAAGCGGTGTCTGCATCGCGGCCTTGGCCATCGTGGGCGCCTCAGGCAATGACGCGGCGCCGGCCTTACTGACGAGCGCCGCGCCCAACAACGCGGCTCCAGAGCCGCCCAGAAAATTTCGACGAGACACCATGTCATTGACCTTCGGAATCTGTGGATGACGCTTGCGGCGTCATGGATGTAAATGGCGCAGCGGCCATCGCGAGGGGCGGCAGACGACCACCGAGCGACTGCTGCAGGTCGGTTTCGGCGAGCCAATAGTCTTTGAGCGCGTCGATATAGCTATTCACCGCGCCGATCTGGTCGCGCGAATCGGCGAGCAGTTCGAACACGCTCGCGAGCATGCCGTTATAGCGAAGCAGCAGTTCGTCCGAAATCGTTTTGCGGATGGGTACGACTTCGTCGCGATAGTGCTTCGCAACGTCGTAGTCGGTCACATAAGCCGAATACGATTCTCGAACCTCTGAGCGCGCGTTGATCGCGGTCTCGGCGACGCGGTTCGCCGACTGCAGATAGATCGCTTCGGCGCGCGCTACTTTCGAGGCGCCCCAATCGAAAATCGGAATCTCGACGCTGATCTCGTAGCCCTGTTCGCGGCCGTCGGAGGTCGTGAAATTGTTCTGATACCCGACATCCAGCGCATTGATGAATCGCGTTGCCCGGCTTAGGCCCAGTGAGCTTGCAACGCTCTGCGTCTGGAGTTTTTCTGCTTGTATGTCCAGGCGATTCTGCATCGCGAAGTGTTCGAGGTCCTGCAATTCGGGCCTCGTTGCAGGCAGGTCAGGCAGACGCTCGGGAAGGTCGTACTGCGCTTGCGAGCCCCATAGGCCCATCGTGCGAGTGAGTTTTTCTCGCGCGGCTATCGACTGCTGCCGCGCTTTCGCTAGTTGCGCCACAGCTTCCGCGTAGAAGGCCTGCTCACGCGCATAGTCGAGCTTGCTGAAGTTGCCGGCTTGCTGCATGCGCAACGCGAGTTCGGCGCCGGCTTCTGCCGAGTCCTTCACCTGCTCTGCGTAGACAGCGGACTGCTTCGCCGCGACGGCACCGATATAGGCGCGTCGGGCATCGGCGGCGACCTTGAGCATGGCGTCCGCTGCGAGCAGCCGGGTCTGCTCGAAACGGCGACTCTCGATGCGTGTCGCCAACGGCAGCGTCAGCACGTTCAGCAAGCCGAGCGTAAATGTGCGGCTGATGCTCAGATCGTTGCCGCCGTGCGTGCGGCTGAATGTGAAGCCGGGATTCGGCAGTCGTCCCGCCTGCACCAGGTCCGCCTCGGCAATGCCGAGTTCGCTATACGATGCCTGCAATCCGCGGTTATTCAATAGCGCGATCTGGATCGCGTCGTCCATGCCGAGTGGTCGGGATAGCAGTTCCTGCGTGCGTTTGACGACAGCGTTTCGGTCTTCGTCTGTCTTGACTAGTACAGCGTCTTTGCCGAGCCGCTGCGATGCTGTGGTGGACACGGTGTCGAAGCCGCCGTCCTTCGAAAAGGTCGTGCAGCCGGCGAGGAACGCCAATGCAGTAGTGGCAGCAATGACGCGGCCGGTGGGAAAGAGAGGCTGCTTCATTCTGCCGGGCCCTCTTGATGGGCACCGTGGCCGCCGTGATTGGCGTGAGGGTTGGAGCCGTGGTCGGAGTTGCGGTTGGCACCAGCGTTGGCACTCGCTTTCGCATCGCCCGAATGCACTTGACCGTGGTCCATCTGCAGCTTGCCCGATGGACTCGCCACCGCGCGATTAAGCGCTTGCCAGCTTGGGGCCTTTTGTTCCCGATACGGCCGATAGTCCGCGAAGGCAGACGGCACATTGACCGCCGGAACCGATGCCGCGGCATCCGCCGGATCAGGAGGTGGTGATATGGCGTGCACGAGCGCCGGCAATACTGCCGTCGCGCCGAGCAGCGCTGCAATAAACGTTCGCATTGATTTTCTCGTCGTATGCCACCCGGACGGCCGACGTGCAACGTGCGGCCATCAAGGCGAAATTGAACATCGCAGCATCACGCTGCGAAGGAACTAGACGAGAGAGATTCGGGGAGGTCGTTCGATGCCGTCAGTCAGAAATGACGCGACACGAACAGAGGGAGCAAGAGGTACAGCGAAATGGACTGCGTCAGCGGATATCGCCGCAACCGGAGCGGCCGGCAAGCCGCCACCGAAACAGCACGACGCGCAGGCCGAGCAGGCATGCGCATGATGCGCGCCGCCTGGGTGACCGTGGTTTTGCGAGTGATCACCGGCGATGTCATTGGCGCTATCGGCCATCATCGCGGCATGGTTATGGTGGTGAGTCGCCACGCCAGCATTCTCATGGAGCGTGGACACCCCTTCTCCACCAACATGCGAGGACTCGCATTTCATGGAGACGGCCGCGAACGACTGAACCGGAAGGCTCAGCACGAGCAGCACGACGAGAAAGAGTTTGCGCCAGTAAGACATGGGTACGGAGTCTAGCACGCTGTTTAAGAGGAACGTAAGGCTGGAACCGCTACAGTCTGTGGCGACTTTTTGCGTCGATAGGGCCACGCTTGGCGGCAGAATAAACAACATGGACGTATATGCTTGACCTTCCCTCAGTGGGAAGGTCCAAGCTTAAATTCTGATTTCTCATCGAAGGCAAGAAATGGAATTCCAGATCCCGGACATGTCATGCGGCGGATGCGCCAATGCCATTACTCGTGCAGTCACTCGCATCGATCCAGAGGCGAAGCTCGACGTCGATGTCGCCGTTAAAATCGTGAAGGTCGCATCGACCTTGCCGCCGGAACGCGTCATCGAGGTAATCGAAGCGGCGGGGTTTCACCCCTCGCTCAAGCGCTAAGCGGATCACATGAAGCATGTGTCTATCGATTAAGCTAAGCACCCTGTTCGCAGCATCACGGTCACCCGCTATCACTGTTTCCCCAACGGAAAACCCAATATGAAAAACCTTCGTGCATTCCGTGCCCTTTGCCTTTTCAGCAGCGTTGCGTTTGCTGTCGCCGCGGCGCCCGTCTACGCCCAGCAGGCTGCGTCGATGCCCGGCATGGACATGTCCGGCTCAGCGGACGCCGGGTCGAGCGCATCGACCCAGGCGTTCAAGGACGCCGACGAGAAAATGATGCAGGCCATGGATGCGCCCGCCTACACGGGCGATGCCGACAAGGACTTCGTCGCCCACATGATTCCGCATCATCAAGGCGCGGTCGAAATGGCGCAGGTGGAACTGAAATACGGCAAAGATCCCGACTTGAAGCGCCTCGCCCGAAACATCATCAAGGCGCAACACGACGAGATCGCCTTCATGCAACGCTGGCAGGCGAAGCACGGCGTGAAGTGACAACGGGCAACCTGCCCGCTCTGACGCCTCTGACGCTTTAGCGTTTCAACACCGCGCCTGGCTTCGCGGCGGCGCCTGCGCCGCCCCGAACGCTGGAATTCAGCCGCGAATGACTGGTGTTTACCCGCCAAACCCACTCTGACACTTGCCACTTCGTCGGAATGTGGCTCAAAATGTAAGCGCTATCATTTTAAACACGCAGCTTTAGCTAGCTGAAATGACCACCTGATACACGGTCAACACGTCAATATGTAAGCGCTAACATAGCGCGAGTAGTGGCAATTGGAGAACCCCGATCTCCCGGCAACCTGACACCGCATCAGCGCGCCCCACCCCAAACAAAGACTTAAACCGGAGACAACCAGCATGAGCGCCACCCCGAATCTCGAGCAGGCCCCACCGAAAATCCGCCGCGCCCAGATCGTGGCGCTCACGCTGCTGATGGTGAGCGGCATCGTCAACTATCTGGACCGTGGAACGCTCGCGGTAGCCAATCCGTTGATCCGTCATGACCTGGGGCTCTCGCTCGGCCAGATGGGTCTGCTGCTGTCCGCGTTCTCCTGGAGCTACGCGTTGTTCCAGTTGCCGGTGGGCGGCCTCGTCGACCGGATCGGACCGCGCAAGCTGCTCGGCATCGGCCTGATCGTCTGGTCAATCGCGCAGGCCTCCGGCGGATTCGTCTCGACTTTCGGCTGGTTCGTCCTTGCGCGAATCGTACTGGGCATCGGCGAGGCGCCGCAGTTTCCGTCGGCAGCGCGTGTCGTCAGCAACTGGTTTCCGTTGCGCGCGCGTGGCAAGCCGACCGGCATCTTCAATTCGGCGTCCCCGCTCGGTACGGCGCTCGCGCCGCTTTGCCTGTCGATCATCGTGGTTCAGTTTCACTGGCGCTGGGCCTTCATCGTGACGGGCGTGCTGGGTCTGGTCGTCGCTGTCGTATGGCTCGCGGTGTATCGCGATCCCGCCAAGGCCACGATGAGCGAAGCGGAGCGGCGCTATCTCGAAGGCGACGAAGCGGACCGCAAGCCGGCCCCCGCGGTCACGTTCGCCGACTGGCGTTCGCTGTTTTCTCACGGAACCACTTGGGGCATGCTGATCGGCTTCTTCGGCTCGGTCTACCTGAACTGGGTGTACCTCACGTGGCTGCCGGGCTACCTGACGATGGAACGGCACATGAGCCTGATGCACACGGGCATTGCTGCGTCGATACCGTTCTTCTGTGGCTTTCTGGGCTCGCTCACGGCCGGCTGGTTCTCCGATCTCATCACGAGCGGCAGCTCGAACCCGGTCACCAGCCGCCGCAATGCGGTGGTGATCGCGATGCTCGGCATGGTCGCGTTCACCATTCCGGCGGCGCTCGTCGAGAGCAACACGATCGCGATCGTATGCATCTCGGTGGTGATCTTTCTGGCGAATGCCGCCTCCGCCAGCTCATGGGCGCTTGCCACCGCCGCCGCGCCGCCGAACCGCGTCGGCTCGCTCGGCGCGATCCAGAACTTCGGCGGCTTTCTGGGCGGCGCCCTTGCACCGATCCTGACCGGCTATATCGCGCAGACCTGGTCGTTCGTCCCTGCTTTGCTGACGGCCGCCGGCATCGCGTTTGCCGGCGCCATGAGCTACCTCCTGCTGGTGCGCAAACCGATCGACGACCAGCCCGTCTCCACTGAAACCCTGCGCGCGCCCGCCTGAAGGCGGCCGCTGCGCCCTCTCATCGAACTCTTCCCCGGAGATCAACAACATGACTACCGCCAAGCAAGCCACGACCTCAGTTGAGGGCATCGTCCCCGTGATGCTGACGCCGTTCGACGATTCCGGCGCCATCGACTACGCCGGACTCGAACGCCTGATCGAGTGGTACATCGCGCACGGGTCCGACGCGCTGTTCGCCGTCGCCCAGTCGAGTGAAATGCAGTTTCTGACGCTCGCCGAGCGTGGCGCGCTGGGACGCTTCGTCGTTGAAAAGGTCGCCGGTCGCATTCCTGTCGTGGTCTCGGGCCACATCAGCGACGACGCCGATGCCCAGGCCGAAGAGCTGAACGTCGCCGCGTCCACCGGCGCGCAAGGCGTCGTGCTCGTGACGAACCGGCTCGATCCGAATCGTCAGGGAACGGAGGCCTTCGCGGCGAATCTCAAGCGGCTCCTCACGCGACTTCCGTCGGACATGCCGCTCGGTTTGTACGAATGCCCGGCGCCCTACCGCCGGCTGCTGTCCGACGATGAATTGAAGCTGTGCATCGATACCGGCCGCTTCATCATGCTGAAGGACGTGAGTTGCGATCTCGCGACCGTCAAGCGGCGCGTCGCGCTCGCCCAAGGCTCGCCGCTGAAGATCCTGAACGCCAACGCGGCCATCGCGTGGGACGCCATGAAGGCCGGCTCCGCAGGCTTCAACGGTGTATTCACGAACTTCCACCCGGATCTGTACAACTGGCTGCGCAATGACGCGGCACAGGACCCGGCTCTCGCTGAGGAACTCGCGACGTTTCTCGTGCTCGCCGCCGTATCCGAAGCGCTCGGTTACCCCGCGCTTGCAAAGATCTATCACCAGCGCATCGGCACGTTCGATTCGATTCGCTGCCGCGCGATCGACTATGACGTGCGCGAACGTTTCTGGGCGCTCGACGCGGTACTCGACAAGATCGTCGCCGGCACCGAGCATTTCCGCTCGCGCATCGCCGCACTCGGTCAACGCGGGTAGGCTCGTGGGCATCAGCCGTCAGAAACACCCAGTGACCGGAACGCGAGCACCCACTGCCATATCCGCCCGCGCTTCGCGCGCGCAGGCGGCGGTAAGATGTCGGGCGTTCTCCGATTCACTCTTCGTTTTCTGATCCAATGCCCGATTCCGCCGACTCCCCCGCGTCCTCGGCCACCGTCCGAACCCCGACGAACCGTGCCCGCCGCAACACGGGCCGTACCGTGCTGTCCGATGTCGCCAAGCTTGCGGGCGTATCGACGGCGACCGTATCGCGGGTCTACAACGAGCCGGACAAGGTCTCGGCAAACGTGCGCGAGCGTGTCGAACACGCCGCGCTCACGCTCAACTGGTTCCCCAACGCAGCGGGCCGCGCGCTTGCTTCGACGCGCAGTCACATTGCCGGCATCATCATTCCAACGCTGGACGACCAGGTGTTCGCTTCGCAAGTGAGCGCCATGCAGGCTGCGTTCGCGGCACGCGGCATCACACTCGTGCTCGGCTGCTCGAACTACGATCCGGCGCAGGCGCTCGTGCAGGTGCGCGCCATGCTCGCGCGCGGTGTCGAGGCGATGGCCGTGGTGGGTGAGGCTCATCCGCCCGAACTATTCGAGGCGTTGCGCAGTTATCGCGTGCCTTATGCGGTCACGTACGCGTATCGCAAGGACAGTCCACATATCTGCGTCGGCTTCGACAATCACGCGGCCTACACGGAGATCACCGAACATCTGATCGGCCTCGGGCATCGCTCGCTCGCAGTCTGCATCCAACCGACCCGCGACAACGATCGCGTGCAGGCGCGCGTGGCAGGCATCCGCTCGACACTCGAACGCCACGGCCTCGCGGTGCGGCCGGAGCACATGCTCGAAGGCAAATCAACGATCGAATTCGGCCGACGCTGCCTGCGCTCGATCTGGCAAGCGCCGTGCGAGCGCCCGACCGCGATCATCTGCGGCAACGATCACATCGCGCTTGGCGTCCTGCGCGAGGCGGAGGAACTGGGTATCGCGATTCCCGGCGAACTATCCGTGACGGGCTTCGACGATCTTGAGATCGCGAAAGAGCTACGCCCCGCACTGACGACGATGCGAGTCGACACGTACGAGATCGGGCGCCTTACCGCGCAATATTTGCTCGATGTGCTCGACGGCAAGCGTCCGCAGCACGGACACGAAGTGCGTGCCCTATTCCAGCTCAGGCAATCGACCGGGCCGAGCGCGCGATAGCTGCGCGGTGCTTTTCCTCTGGACAGGATTGCGTACGGTTCGTCACACCGAATCAATCGGATCGCTCACCGCGCCTTGCTGCACCACATGCCCCAACTGCTCGCCGAACTGCAAGGCGGCAAGCTGTGCATAGAGCGGTGAACTCAAAAGAAGCTCGGCATGACGGCCCTGTGCGACGATTCGGCCGTGTTCCAGTACAACGATGCGATCAGCCTGTTGCACGGTCGCAAGACGATGCGCGATAACCAGTGTGGTGCGGTTCTGCGCGGCATTGTCCAACGCCTTCTGCACTAGCCGTTCGCTGGCGGCATCGAGCGCACTGGTCGCTTCGTCCAGTAGCAGAATGGGCGGATTCTTCAGGATCGCGCGAGCGATCGCAATGCGCTGGCGCTGTCCGCCGGACAGTCGCACGCCACGCTCGCCGAGAAAGGTGTCGTAGCCTTGCGGCAGTTCGTCGATAAAGCCGGCCGCAGCGGCCATCTCGGCCGCCCGTTGCACTTGCTCGAGCGTGGCTTCCGGCGCGCCGTAGCGGATGTTGTCGAGCACGCTGCCGGAAAAAATCACCGACTCCTGCAACACCACGCCGATTTCCTTGCGCAACTCGACGAGCGGCACATCGCGCGTCGGGACGCCGTTGATCAGAATGCTGCCTGACTGCGGATCGTAAAAACGCAACAGCAATTGAAACAACGTGGTCTTGCCCGCACCGGACGGTCCGACCAAAGCGACATGTTCGCCCGGACGGACATCGAGCGAGAGTGCGGAAAGCGCTGCGATGCCGGGGCGCGACGGATACGAGAAGCCGACGTTGTCGAAGCGGATGCCCTCGCCTCGCGCAGGCAGCGCGACCGTGGTCTCGGCCTGCACCACCGGCGAACGCGCCGCCAGCAGTTGCAGCAAACGTTCAGTGGCACCGGCAGCGCGCTGCAGATCGCCCCACACTTCGGCAACTGCTCCCACGGCACCCGCCGTGAACACCGCGTAGAGAATGAACTGCGACAGCTGGCCCGCTGTCATCCGCCCGGCCAGCACCGCCTGCGCGCCAAGCCACAGCACGAACACGATGGCGCTGAACACCAGCACGATCACCACGGCGGTCAACCAGGCGCGTGCCCGAATACGCGTGAGCGCCGTATCAAAGGCTGCTTCCACCGCGCCGGCAAAGCGCCGCACCTCGAAGGGTTCCTGCGTATACGACTGCACGGTCGGCATGGCATTGAGCACCTCGCCCGCCAGTGCGCTCGTGTTCGCGATCTTGTCCTGGCTCGCGCGCGAGAGCCGCCGCACGCGTCGGCCGAAGATCACGATAGGCGCGACCACCACGACCAGCGTCGCGATGATGTAGCCGGAGAGCACCGGACTCGTCACCGCCAGCATCGCCACGCCGCCGGTCAACAGGAAGAAGTTGCGCAGTCCCAGCGACAGGCTCGTGCCCACCACCGCCTGGATCAGGGTGGTGTCGGCGGTGAGTCGTGACAGCACTTCGCCCGTTTGCGTGGTTTCGAAGAACTGCGGACTCATTCCCAGCACATGATCGTAGACGGCTCGCCGCAAGTCGGCCGTGACCCGCTCTCCCAGCCACGACACGAGGTAGAAGCGCAGCGCCGTGGCGGCGGCCAGTACCAGCGAAACGATGAACAGCGCGAAGAAATAGCGATCGATGTGCGCCCGGTCGCCTCCCGCGAAGCCACGATCGATCAGGTACTTGAAAGCCACCGGCAACACCAGCGTGGCGCCTGCCGACGTCACCAGCGCGAGGAACGCGAGCGCCCAGCGTCCCGCATAGGGGCGCAGGAAGGGCAACAGGGCAAACAGAGGGCCGATACGTCGTGAAGCGGATGCAGGCGGCGAAGACGGAACAGCGTCTGACATGGAAATTCCCTGGTGAATCGGAGGTCACCCCGATTGTGCCAGTCCTGTGGATTCGAAGGCGGTTCACGTAAAAGCCTCTTTCACGTGCTTGCCGCGACTGGCCATCTGTATCAAGATCAAGCCGACTCATCCGGACCTGGCTATTCCCATGAAAGACGACTCTGACTCCGATTCCGATCCCGACAAACTGAAAGGCCCCGGTGGTTTGACGCTGCGCCAGATCCACGATCAGGTGCAAAAGAGCGTCGAGCGCGACCGCGAAGAGCAAGCATCACGCAACGCTATCGCTCCGCAACGGAGCAGGTGGCAACGTTGGGTGCGTTACGTGTGGGGCCGCAGCGGGCGTCGCTAGGCGGCGAAGATGGCCGCGCAAAGCCAGTATCGACCGGTGGTTTTCTAATTAGAATTTATTGAGCGGTGGAAGGGGCTGCGTTTCCTGGTGCTGCAATCTTGTCTTTTTCTCAGCCCGTCGCAGTGCTGTTTCGGCGTTCTTCCAGTGAAGCTCGGGCGCAACGCTGCCGGCATAGTGCGCGCCCACAGCGTCGATCAGGTGCGTAACGCCCGTATCGTCCGCGCGAACCGCGCTTTCCAGCCGCGCCGGATGTCCGAATTCGTGCGTTCTGTCCATCCAGCGATACAGCGCCGGAACGATCTGCCGCCAATCACCCTGGCGCGCAACGTCATTCAGCCTGCGCCACGCAACGGCCTCACCTTCGAGGTACCGCTTGCGTGCGTCGATTGCATGTTTCCACGCGCGCCTCAAGAACGTGATCACACGCACGCGCGCCCAGACCGCCAACATGATCGCCAGCAGAACCGCACAGCCGACAATCACCTGCCTGCTGTGAATCACAATGATTCTGTGCGGGAAGCCATTGCTCATCGCTTCGACCGGAATCTCGAACAGGGGCTTTTCACGCGCGGTGGAAGCCGAAAATGTGACACCCGGCAACTCGATCGTCTCTTTCTTTTGCGTCTTGGTGTTCCACCATTCGATTGTCACCGGTGGCAGTTTGAACCGGCCGTTGTGATCGGCGGTGTAGGTCACGCTGTCGGTTCGCTCGCCCGCCACCAACCCCACCCGGTCCTGCACGATGTTGCGAGTCGCGGGCGGTTTGGCGTAGCGTTTCAATCCGTCGACGTCGCCCAGATTCACCGGCGGAATCAACATCGACTCGGTACCGGCGGCACTTTGCGTAATCGTGCGCGTCACGGAGTCTCCCACTCTGATGTGTTCCTGCGCCGGCTCGATTTTTTGCGTGGCCGTGAGTCGGGTGGTCGGAAAGAAGGTGCTCATGCCTTCCGCGCCAGGCGGCAGCGTCGCGACGAGTTTGAGTGCGGGCGTCATCACCTGCACAGGCGCAGTCGTGCCGCCCGGATACACGGTGATGGCAAACGGCGCAATGTCGAATGTCTTTCCCGCTTGCGGCGCAATACGGTAAGCGCGACTCACACCGAACCAGCGCACACCGTCGATGTCCTCCGAGAGATTGTCCGCCTGTTCGTCAGGCAGGCTGACGATCGCATCGGGCACGGTGAAGAGCGGCCAGTTCGGCGCCTCGGTAAACCACGTGGTTGTCAGCAGATCGACGACAAGTTTGACCTCGCTGCCCGCAACGACCGGTCCCGAGGGCTCGAGATGCGCACGAACCAGCGTGCGCGGCGCGGGGTCGGCAAAGGCCGGCGCTGAAGCGCAAGCCGCGCCGAGCCACGCGATCAGCAGTAGAAGCCGCAGGAAAGCCGCGGTCATGGCGCGCTCGCTCCCTTTACTTCGGTTTCCTGCAAAAAACGCTGCTGCAGAAAAACCGCGGGCGAGGTATTCAGATTGCGCATCCAGACCTCTTCGCTCGGACGCGGTGCGCCCTCGATAATGGTCGACGTACCCCGTCCTTTCTTCTTGTCGGTCTGCACCTGGTCAGGTGCGTCCTCCTCCGGATCCATTTCATCCTTCTGGTCTTTTGCGAGCAAACGCTGCAGGTATGCCCGATTGGCCGCTGCCTCGCGCAGCGCGGGCTGAATCTTGAGCGCGTTGTCATACGCCTTGATGGCGGCAGCGAAGTCGTCCAGATGCGCCAGCGTGTTGCCCATGTAGAAATACGCTTGCGCCGTCTTCAGATGCGAAAAACTTTCGAGCGCGCCGGCATAGTCGCCCGCGAGATATTGCGCGCGGCCCTTCCACATCGGATCGTCGAAGCGTTGCGCGGCCGCCTTGTAATCGCCGTGCTCGAAATCCCAGCGGCCCTGCTGATCGTGCGTGGCGAACAGATCGACCCAGCGCCATTCGGCCGCTTGAGCATGGCGCGGCACGGCGCTGAAAGCGAGCGAGATCAGCACCACGGGTAGCCACTTCACGCTCCAACCGCGCCGGAAACCCCATAGTGCGAGCAACAATACGGGAATGACGAGCCAGTAACCCGACTCTTTCCAACGCGGTACGATCTTCGATTCCTCCGCTTGCGCAAGGTAGGCCTGCGCGCGGTGCTGGACCCACACCACGTCATCGTCGTCCACGCGCATGCTGGCGAGCGGAATGCCCGCTTCGTCGGCCACCTTGCGAATCGCGTTGGCGTCGAAGGTACCCATCAGCGGATGCCCTTCAGGGTCCATTGCGATCATGCCGTCAGCACCGCGGATCGGCCCGCCGTTTTCCGTACCGACCGCGAGCCACAGCAATTGATGACGGATCGTCTTGGCCTTTTGCACAAAGGCGTCCGCCTGATTCGTATCGAAGCCGTCGCTCATAAAGACGATCGTGCCTGCAGCGGGATCGTTCGAGAGCAAACGCTCGGCGGCGTCGAAACCGGCGGTGGCGTTCTTGCCGTCAAGCGGCATCAGCGAGGGCGAGAGCGCCGGCACATACAGCTCGAGCATGGCGGGGTCCTCGGTCGGCGGCACGACGAGATGGCCGCTCGAAGCGAACACGACCAATCCGGTGCGCGCGCCTTTGCGCGCCCGGGCGATATCGAGCACTTTCTGCTTGGCGCGTTCGAGCCGCGTCGGCGCCACGTCGGTGGCGTCCATCGAATGCGCGAGTTCCAGTACGACGACGAGCGGCGCCTTATCCTGATTGAACGGCGGACGTTCCTGCTGCCAAGTGGGCCCCGCGGCAGCAAGCGCACCGATGCCGAGCAGCAGCCCCAGTGTATGCACCGGCTGAATCACGCGGCGCTTCGTATCGCCGACAATCAGATGTTCCAGCAACGCAGGATCGATGACATTGCGCCAACGCGCACGCACGTTGTTGCGGCGAAACCAGCAAAGCGGCAGGAGCGCGGCGGGAATCAGCAGAAGCAACCACAGCGGCCGCAGAAAATGGAAGGCGGTCAGATCAATTTCCATGACCCGCCTCCACGGTTGTCGCCCGCTCAGGCCGCGCCTCGCGACCTGGCGCGCGCAGCACGGCAATCAGCAACGCAAGCACATGGTAGAGCGCAAAAATCGCGACCGCCGCAGCGGCCGGCACCCAGTAAAAGTCGCGCTGCGGGCGATAGATTTCGCGCTTCACTTTCTCGGGCGTGAGTTTGTCCAGCGTGGCATAGACATCGGCGAGATCCTGTTGCCGGCCGAGCGCGCGAAACGATCGGCCACCCGTGATGCTCGAAATGCGCGCGAGCGCATCGAGATCGACCTTGTCTTCGCCGGTGGTGTCCGGATCGCCGATACCGATGGTGTGCATCACCAGCTTGTGGCTCTTCGCGATCTCCGCTGCGCGCTCGGGTGGAATCGCGCTGCTGGTGTCGTTGCCGTCGGTCAGCAGGATCAGCACTTTCTCCTGAGCCTGCGAGTTCGTCATCAGTTTGACGGTGAGTCCGATCGCATCGCCGATAGCCGTGCGTGGTCCGGCCATACCGATCTGCATCTGATCGAGCAGCACCTGTACGGCCTCATGATCGAGCGTGAGCGGCGCCTGCGGATAGGCGGCGTCACCGAACACGACGAGGCCGATGCGATCGCCTTTGCGTTTGGCAATGAAGTCGCTCACTACCCGTTTCACCGCGCTGAAACGGTCCATCCGCTCACCGGCGGCATTGACGAAGTCGCGCGTGGCCATCGAACCGGAAAGATCGATCGCGAGCATCAGATCGCGAGCGGGTTCTTCGCGCACGATGGGCGCTTCGACATAGACCGGCTTGGCCGCGGCGATCACGAGTAAGGCCCAGAGGAGCGGCATAAAGAGACGCTGCAGCCAGTTGCGGCGCAGCCGCACGCCGCCCGGCGCCGGCTTTTCGCCTGCCGCGTGCGCCATTTCGTGAAAGAACGGCACCCGCACCGCAGAGGCCGTTGTGCGATAGGCCGGCACCAGCCACCATACGAAGAGCGGCAGAGGCAGCAGCGCGAACATCCACGGGAAATCAAATTTCCACATGATGATGTTCGATCCAGTCCCGGGTGTGGCTGATGAGCGTCTCGGCTTCATCCCCGGAAATAGCGGCAACCTGGTCGGGCGGTGCATAACTCGCGAGCGCCAGCAGCGCCTCGCTTTTTGCGTCGAAGCGACCGCGCGTGCGTTGCAGGAACGCAAGCCATGCGTCGCCGGTGAGCGCGGCGACCTGCTCGCGTGGCGCGACCGCCAGCGATGTGCGCTTGAGGAGACGAGGAATCGCCGCCAGCGCGCTCGCGCGTTGTGCGTAATCCGTTTGCGTCGCGGCGAGGCTCGCCTCGATGCTCGCCAGTTCCACCAATGCCGCGCGCCGGTAGCGCTGCTTCTCTCGCCGCCGCCAGACCAGCCAGCTCGCCACCGCCAGCAGCATCAACAGTAAAAGTCCGACGAATACCCAGCCTATGGTTTGCGGCGCGTACGACACCGTCTGCGGTAGCGGTAGTTCCTGCAAGGGCTGAAGTTGCCCGGACGTGTCGGGCGGTACCAACGCCGAAACGGCCGGGGCGCTCATATGCCGCTCCCGGTAGCAGGCCGTGCACGCTCGCCGAACAACCGCCGCACCTGTTCGATCGTCGGCTCCGCGGTCGACAGGGCCATCAGCGGCGCGCCGCTCGAACGCAACAATTCGGCTACTTCCGCGGTGCGGCCGCTGAACAGGGTCGACAACGGCGCCCTCACCCGCTCCTGCTCGATCCGCAATTCGACCTGCAGACGGCCTTCGCTGACCACCAGCGCTCGGTGTTCCGGCATGCTCTGCCACAAGGGATCGAAGATCATCGCCGCGACGACGTCGTTGTGCGCCGACAGTTGCCGCAACAGTTTGCGTGTGCGCTCGCTCGCCCCCGCAAAATCGCTGATGATGCAAATGAGGTAGTCGTGACCGGCCAGCTTGAGCACGCCTTCGAGCGCAGTGTCCAGTTGTCCGTAATCGGTACGTGCTTCACTCTCGGCGTGCAACGCGCGGTTCATCGTGGCGAGCGCGCCGAACAGCATCTTGATCCGGCTGCGGCTGCGCAGCGGCTTGACCCGCACGACCTGGCTGTCGTTGAATAGCACGCCGCCGACACGGTCGCCGGCAGTGAAACCCATCCACACGGCAAGCGCCGCCACTTCGGCGGCCACCACCGACTTGAACGCGCGACGCGACCCAAAAAACATGCTCATGCGTTGATCGACAACGACGAGCAGCGGCCGGTCCCGCTCTTCCGTATAAGCGCGAACCTGCGGCTTGCCGAGACGCAGCGAGACCTTCCAGTCGATATGACGGACATCGTCGCCCGGCAGGTAAGCGCGGATTTCTTCGAAATTGAGCCCACGTCCACGCAATCGCGACGCATGACTGCCTGATAGCACGCTCGATACCGGCGCCGGCGCAATAAAGCTCAGCCCTCGGGCATGAAACTCGAGCTTCGCCAGATGCGCTGCGTCGATGTAGACGCGGCCATCTGCTGAAGTCGCAGCGCTTGCAGATTCGGACATCAAGACCACGGCAATCTCCCGCGTCGATGCGACGATACTTATGTTGCGCCAGGCGTCAGGCCGGCACCGCAATCTTTTCGATCAGCCGGTCGATCACTGCGTCGGCGCCGATGTTCTCGGCATTGGCGTCATAAGAGAGGATCAGCCGATGCCGCAGTACCGGATGAACGACTGCGCGCACGTCGTCGGGCGTGACGAATTTGCGGTTCTGCAACCAGGCCTGAACGCGGCTCGCCCGATCGAGGCCGATCGAACCGCGCGGACTCGCGCCGATTTCGATCCATTTGCCGAGGTCGGCGTCGAGCTCCCTACCATGCCGGGTCGCATTGACGAACGACACAATGTAGTCGTCCATCGCCGGCGCCACCACGATCCGGCTGATTTCTTCGCGCACCGCGAAAATGACATCCTGGGCGAGAACAGCGGGCGTGTCGTTCGCCTCGTTGTTTTCGCGCCGCAGCAATCGCAACATGTCGACTTCGCTTTGTGGCGACGGATAACTAATTAGCACTTTAAGAAGAAACCGGTCCATTTGCGCTTCAGGCAATGGATAGGTGCCTTCCTGCTCAATCGGATTCTGTGTTGCCATGACAAGAAACAGGTCCGGCATTCGATGCGTTTTACCTGCAACGGAAATCTGCCGCTCTTCCATGGCTTCCAATAATGCGGATTGAACCTTGGCGGGCGCGCGGTTAATTTCATCCGCGAGAATCAGATTGCCGAAGATAGGCCCGGGCTGGAAGCTAAGCGTGCGTTCCGTGCCGCTTTGCAGCAGCGTTTCTGCACCGGTGATGTCAGACGGCAACAGATCGGGGGTGAACTGAATGCGGCTCATGGTGGCCGCAAGACGCGTGGCAATGGCTTTGACGGTACGCGTTTTGGCGAGTCCGGGCAGACTTTCGAGCAGTACATGGCCGTCTGCGAGTAGCGCAATCAATACCTGCCGGACAACCGCTTGCTGGCCCACTATCGCTTCGTTGACACTCGATTCGAAACGCAGGATCGTTTCGCGCATAGCTCTCGATTTCCCCAATCATTGGTTGGTGGAACAACCTGGATGCCAACGCTTGCCGCCAGACACGTTAATGCACACGCGCAATTCCGTCAAAGTTTCGCACCTACCCAAAAAAATGCGTGAAATGTGTTTGAAAAATTGTTAGCCTGCGTCTTACGTTTTGTTAAGCTGTATCCGGCGTATTTGTTACCGGCGTAAATCGTTATTCTGTATCGCTAAGTTTCGCTTGAGTGCAAAAGAGAGCTGCCCATGTTTGCTAAAGGGCCAGCAGCTTCACCTGCGTGAGAGAAGAGATGATGAGTTCAGGAAAACGTGGCACGGTAACGGCTGCCCGCTCTACAGGCACGCCTTCCGCAACTTCAGCACCCACCGCGCGCTATCGCAAGCTGCTCCTGTGGGGCGTGCTTCTCGTCATGCTTCCTGCATGTGTCGGCGCGGCGGTGAGTTGGGCTTTCGCCTCGCGCACTCAAGCTCATCCCCAAGTTGTCTACGGCGACGGAACGCACGGCCCGCTCGGCATGGCATGGGTTCCCGGCGGACAATTTCTGATGGGCAGCGACTCGAAGCAAGCGCAGCCCAACGAGCGTCCCGCCCACAAGGTGCGCGTGCATGGTTTCTGGATGGACCGTCATCACGTGACCAATGCGGAATTCCGTAAATTCGTAGAAGCCACCGGCTACGTCACCACCGCTGAGAAGAAACCCGACTGGGACACCCTGAAGGTGCAGTTGCCGCCTGACACGCTGCGTCCGCCTGACAGCGCGATGGTGGCCGGCGCGATGGTATTCGTCGGCACCAATCATCCCGTGCCGCTGGAAGACTATTCGCAGTGGTGGCGCTACGTGCCCGGCGCGAACTGGCGCCACCCCACCGGGCCGGACAGCAACATCATCGGCAAAGACGATCACCCGGTTGTTCAGGTTTCCTACGAAGACGCACAGGCTTATGCGAAATGGGCCGGCAAACGACTGCCCACCGAAGCCGAATGGGAATTCGCCGCGCGTGGCGGTCTCGAGCAGGCCACTTACGCCTGGGGCAATCAATTCGCGCCGGATGGCAAGCAGATGGCCAACGTCTGGCAAGGCCAGGAGCCGCAGGCGTTCCCTGTGGTCAGCCCGAAGGCGGGTGGCGCACTCGGCACGAGTCCGGTCGGCACTTTTCCGGCGAATGGCTACGGACTTTCCGATATGACCGGCAACGCCTGGCAGTGGGTGGCCGACTGGTATCGCGCCGACCAATTCCGGCGTGAAGCGGTGAGCACCAGCACGATCGACAACCCGATCGGTCCGCGCGATTCCTGGGATCCGGCCGATCAGGGCGTCCCCGTCGACGCACCGAAGCGGGTGACGCGCGGCGGCTCGTTCCTTTGCAACGAAGCCTACTGCCTAAGCTACCGCCCTAGCGCACGGCGCGGCACCGACCCCTACAACAGCATGTCGCATCTCGGCTTTCGTCTCGTGATGGACGAAGACACCTGGAAGCAACCACTGGCACGTCAGGCGTCGGATCGCGCCGCAAACGCAGACGGAAGCTAGGGCGCGCTGCCCTTTCGAGCTGTACCCGTTTCTCTCGCGTGCTGTCGCTCGCGGGTCATGGAAGTGTGCGATCGGAATGGAGGTCGGATGCAGTCGATCTATCAATCGAGGTGGTCGAGACGTACTGCGAGTTCGATGCGCCCTGCGTTCAGGTCGGCGCTCGGCGTCGCCCTGGTCGCGCTCGGTGTCGCGCTATGCTCCGCCGGTTGCACGTCGGCTGGCGGCACGAACGGAGCAACGCCGACGGCAGTCAGCTCTGCTGCCGCACTGCCCTCATGGCGTGACGGACCAGCAAAACAGACG
The DNA here is from genome assembly GCF_905220735.1 of Paraburkholderia aspalathi. Taxonomy (NCBI): domain Bacteria; kingdom Pseudomonadati; phylum Pseudomonadota; class Betaproteobacteria; order Burkholderiales; family Burkholderiaceae; genus Paraburkholderia; species Paraburkholderia aspalathi. The sequence goes on along the minus strand of NZ_CAJNBA010000004.1, from coordinate 518,012 downwards.
ATCCAGAAATTCGTCGCCGATGTCACTCGCGATGGCTCGCCGAACTATGTGCCACCTGCCCAACGCATTGCCGTGTTCGATAACGACGGCACGCTATGGAGCGAGCAGCCGCTGTACTTCCAGTTCGCCTTCATGCTCGACCAGGTAAAAGCAGCCGCACCAAAGCATCCCGAGTGGAAGAACAATCCGGCCTTCAAGGCATTGGTCGTCAAAGACTATGCCGCGTTGGCGAGTCAGGAGAAACAGCTGCTGCAACTGATCGCCGTCGCCAATAGCGGCATGACCGTGGACGACTACGATAAGACCATCCGTAACTGGCTGGCCAGCGCCCGGCATCCGAAATTCAGTCGCCCTTACACCGAACTCGTCTATCAACCGCAACTGGAGTTGCTTTCCTATCTGCGCGCCAACGGCTTCAAGACTTTCATCGTGTCGGGCGGCACCATCGAATTCATGCGGCCGTGGGCCGAAAAGGCGTATGGCATTCCGCCCGAGCAAGTGGTCGGCTCGAGCCAGGTGGTGCAATACCAGATGCGTAACGGCCAGCCTGTACTGGTGCGCCAGCCGAAACTCGATTTCGTCGACGACGGTCCCGGCAAACCTGTCGGCATCTATCGAAACATCGGCCGCAAGCCCATTCTCGCGTTCGGCAATTCGGACGGCGATCTGCAGATGCTGCAGTACACCGCATCCGGCAGCGGTCCGCACCTCGCCTTGCTGGTGCATCACGACGACGCCGTACGCGAATTCGCGTACGACCGCACCTCGAAGATCGGCAAGCTCGACAAGGCCTGGGACGAAGCGATCGCCGACGGCTGGACCGTGGTCAGCATGAAGGACGACTGGCAAACCATCTATCCCGCACCAAAGCAGTAGATGCACGCGTGAGAGCGCGAGCCGCGTGCAGGTTGCGGCCGCTACGAGGCAACCCGGCACGCAGGGAACGCGCGGCGGGTGAACCGCAAAGCAACTCCATTGGAGCAATACGATGAGAATGTTCCAGCGAAAGGGACGCTACGCGGCCGGGGCGACAGTAATCGTCCTCGCCGCGTTCAGTGCATTGATTCTTCCATCCATCAACGCGCCTGCGCAGACTCAGGCGCCGGCCAAACCAGCTGTGGCACCCGCGACCAGTGCACCACAACAACCCGCCGCCAAGACTTCGGCGAAGCCGAATATCCTTGTGATTTTCGGCGATGACATCGGGCAGACAAACATCAGTGCCTACTCGCGCGGCGTGGTGGGTTACAAGACGCCGAACATCGATCGGGTTGCCAACGAAGGGATGATCTTTACGGACTACTACGCCGAGAATAGCTGTACGGCGGGGCGTTCGTCCTTCATCACCGGACAGACGCCGTTGCGTACCGGACTCTCCAAGGTCGGCGCACCAGGTGCACCGGTCGGCCTGCAGAAGACCGACATGACGATCGCCCAGGCGCTCAAACCGCTCGGCTATGCGACCGGTCAGTTCGGCAAGAATCACCTTGGCGACAAGAACGAGTACCTGCCGACCAATCACGGTTTCGACGAGTTCTACGGCAACCTGTATCACCTGAACGCCGAGGAAGAACCCGAGCGTGAGTACTGGCCAAAGGACAAGAACGACCCGTACGTGAAGAACTTCTCGCCGCGCGGGGTGATTCATAGCACCTCGGACGGCAAGGTTCAGGACACGGGCCCGCTCACGGCCAAACGCATGGAAACCATCGACGACGAAACCGGCGCTCACGCGGAAGAATTCATCCGCAAGCAGGTCAAGACCGGCACGCCCTTCTTCGTGTGGATGAACTTCACGCGCATGCACGTCTTCACGCACGTGCGGCCTGAATTCAGAGGCAAGAGCGGCATGCCCGGCAACGAATACGGCGACGGTATGTGGGAGCACGATCAGGATGTCGGCAAACTGCTCAAACTGCTGGACGATCTGAATATTTCCAAGAACACCATCGTCATTTACACAACGGACAACGGACCGAATCAATTCTCCTGGCCCGACGCGGCAACGACGCCGTTCCGTAGCGAAAAGGACTCCAACTGGGAAGGCGCGTTCCGTGTGCCGGCCATGGTGCGATGGCCGGGGCATATCAAACCGGGCACAACCTCCAACGAGATGTTCTCGGGGCTCGACTGGTTCCCGACACTGCTGGCGGCTGCTGGCGACGCTGGCGTCAAGGACCGTCTCCTGAAGGGGTGGGCGCCTAAAGCGGGCGGTGCGAGTTTCAAGAATCACCTCGACGGATATAACCAGTTGCCGTTCCTGACAGGACAGACGACCAAGGACCCTCGCACCGAGTTCTACTATTTCGATGACGATGGCGATCTGGTGGCCATGCGCTGGGATCAGGACGGCAATGCCTGGAAGGCGGTGTTCTGCGAGCAGCGCGCAAAAGGCAACCTGAATATCTGGCAGGACCCGCTTGTCTGCCTGCGTCTGCCGAAGCTGTTCAACCTGCGCATGGATCCTTATGAACGGGCGGACATCACGTCGGATCAGTACAACGACTGGGTCACGAAGAATGTTTACCTGAACGGCATCGCCACACTGAAAGCGTCGACGTTCCTGCAGACCTTCGTCGACTACCCTCCGAGCCAGCGGCCCGCGAGCTTCAGCGTGGACGGTGTACGCCGGCAGGTCGACAAGAAGATCGACGAGTCCTTCAAGAAGCGCGGACTCGAGTAAGACGTAGTGCGGTTGCGCCTGCCGGCTTCGGCCGGTGGGCGCAACTTTTCGGTTTCGCGCAAGACGCGTCGCGCCGATCCAAAGCATTTATATTCAGTTCAGTTCACACTATCCCAACGCACTTCATCCCATGACCCAAACGCTGGCCAACCGTGCCAAAAGCTCACGCCGTGAGCGCCGCGCACATGAACGCGCACAGCGTCGCGACGATGCCCCCTTGCACGCTCCGCAGAAAGAAGCCGCCAGCGCCAGCTTGCCGATCGCCTGGCCGGTGCTGCTTCTGTTTATCTCGGGTGCGGCATCGCTGATTTATCAGGTTCTTTGGATCAAGCAACTCGCGCTTGTGGTCGGCGTGGAGGTGCTAGCGGTCACAACCGGTGTCAGTGCTTTTTTTGCGGGCCTTGCAGTGGGCGGCTGGATCTTCGGCAGACTCGCGGACCGGCTCGCGCGGCCCTTGCGTCTGTACGCGCTGCTCGAAGCCGGTGTGCTGGTGCTGGCGCTCGCCAGCACGTGGATGTTGCCGCATGCCGCGGCGCCGTTCGCCTCGCTGCAAGATCGGATCGGACCGCTTGCCTGGGCGTTGCCCTTTGTGCTGGTCGGCTTGCCCGCCGTCCTGATGGGCGGCACGCTGCCGGTGCTGATGCGCGCGCTGTGCCCCGCCGCCGCTCAGATGGGGCGCTCCGGTGCCCGTCTCTATACGGCTAATACGGCCGGCGCGATTGCCGGCACGCTGGCCGCGAGTTTTGTCCTGATTCCATCGCTCGGCGTGCAGGGCTGTGCGTTTGTCGCTGCCGCGCTGAATGCTGGCGCGGCGCTTGTTGCTGCGTTGGTGGGACGCACGCAACAAGCTTTGGTGCCGGTTGTTGGGGTGTCTTCATCGGCCATCGCTCCGGACTCAAAAGCTCGCCTCGCGCTCATGCTCTACTCGCTTGCCGGCGGCGTCGCGCTCGGTTACGAGGTGGTGTGGTCGCAGGTGATCGTGCAATTCATCAGCACCCGCAGTTTCGCCTTCGCCATGGTGCTTGCAACCTATCTGCTGGGCCTCGCGCTCGGTAGCGCGCTGGTGTCGCGCTACGCCGATCGGGCGCGCGATCCGTGGGGCGCGTTTGCCGTGCTGATCGTGTCGGCCGGACTGGTCGCGCTGCTCGAGATCGCCGTGCTGAGCAACGGGCTGCTGCACTGGCAAAGCCTCGCGCGAGAAGCCGCACTCAGCGCCACCGGCAGTCTGCTAACGGCCATGTGTGCAGGGTTCGCCGTGGCGGCCGTGTGCGTCGTCTTCGTTCCTACCCTGCTGTTGGGTGCAGCGTTCCCTTTTGCGTTGCGTCTGAACGTGGACAACCGGCACACGGGGCGCGACGTCGGCGCCGTGGTGGCGCTCAATACCGCAGGCGGGATCGCCGGCACTCTGTTGACCGGTTTCGTGCTCGTGCCGCAGTTGGGCGTCGTTCATACACTCGCAGCGCTTGCCGTTCTCGCGGGCGCAGTGAGTCTGGCCGCCGTGCTGCGCGGCTCGGAGGTGCGGCCGTTCGCGCGCTGGAGCGTGCCTGTCCTCGTCGTGCTGACGCTCGTCACCGTGATCGCGACGCCATCCGACCGGCTCGCCACGCTGCTCGCCGAATCGCGCGGCGGCAATCTGACCTTCTACGAAGAGAGTGCGGGTGGCACGGTGGCGGTCGTCGAACAGAACGCCGGCCAGCGACAATTCCGGCGGCTCTATATCCAGGGCGTCTCCAACTCCGGCGACACGATGGCGTCGCTGCGATATATGCGCCTGCAAGCGCTGCTGCCTTTGATCATTCATCGCGAGACGCCGCGCACGGCGCTGGTGATCGGACTCGGCACCGGCATTACCGGCGGCGCGCTGCTGACCTGGCCTGGGCTTGAACACCGCGCGGTCGCCGAACTGTTGCCGGCCGTCGTGCGCGCCGCGCCGCAGTTCAAGGGCAACTACGGCATGAGCACCGATGCCCGCATGGACATCCGGATGCGCGACGGACGGCGCGAACTGCTGCGCAACGCCGAACGCTACGACCTGATCACGCTTGAACCGCCGCCGCCGTCGGCCGCGGGTGTGGTCAATCTGTACTCGTCGGATTTCTATCGTCTGGCGGCGTCGCGTCTGCAGCAAGGTGGCATCGTTGCGCAATGGCTGCCGTTGCCGACACAGAATGAAGAGGACACGCGCTCGCTGATCCAGAGCTTCATCCAGGTGTTTCCGCACGCCGCGCTGTGGACCACCGAGTTGCACGAGATGATGCTGGTGGGCTCAATGCAGCCGCTCGAACTGGACGTGCCGCGGATCGAGGCGCGCTTTGCGCAACCGCAGGTTGCCGCGGCGCTGCGCGAAGTCGGCATTGCGTCGCCGGCGGCGCTGCTCGCCACCTGGATCACCGACCGCGCCGGCCTAGAGTACTACGCCGCGGACGCCCAGCCGGTCACGGACGACCAACCGCGCATCGAGTACGCCACGTGGGTTCGCCACGACGCATTTCCGACGACGCTGGCGCACCTGCTCGCGCTTCACACCGCGCCGCCATTGCAGGGCGCCGACGATGCGTTCCGCGCTGAGATGGAGCAGTCGCGCGGTGCATTGCAGAGCTTCTATTTGGCCGGGCTGGATGCCTATAAAGGCGATCGGGATGCGTGGGCACAGGACATTGGCAATGCTGTCCGCTCGGACCCGGACAATGCTTACTACCGATGGCTCATTGGAGACGGTAGATAGTCAGGCACTGCCCGGAACAGATAAACGCGTGCGAGAGCGGAAAACATCGAAACGACACTGCAGCGCTGGTAAAGTGCCGGTAATTTGGTTGCTTCCGCCACGTATTCACTCACCTCGCGACGCCGCAATGCCGTTCAAACCAAATCAAAGAAGCGCCTGCGACCCGATCGTGCTCCGCACGCGGTATCTTTCGGCCGTCGCTGCCCTTAGCCTGTCCTTGCAGGGGTGCACGCTGCGCGGTGCGCCGTCGTATGAAATCTTCGGCGCCTACTTTCCGCTCTGGCTGTTGAGTGCGGTGATCGGACTCATCGGCGCGCTCGTCGCCCATCGGATCTTCGTGTCCACGGGGTGGGCGCAGATCGTTCCGCTTCAACTCTCCGTCTGCCTGGCCATCGGTTTGACGGTCGCCGTGCTCTGCTGGCTTTCGGGAACGGGACAACTTCTATGAAAATCGCCGGCAAGCGGAAGGCCTCCGTCAAGGGCCGCGTGATCGCGGGCGTCATCGTCGTAGTCGGCCTCGCGGCGGCCTGGTACGGCTATGACCGGACCACCCGGTTTCCGTCAACGGACGACGCGACGATCGATGCCGATGTCGTCCACGTCGCGTCGCCAGTCGGCGGCCGGATCATCAGGCTGCCGGTGGAAGAAAACCAGCGGGTTGCAAAGGGCGACGTGCTCTTCGAGATCGATCCTGTGCCTTATCGGCTCGCAGTCGCGCAAGCGCAGGCCGACCTCGAACTGGCCCGCGCGTCGCTCGACACGCGACGCCGGTCGATTGTCGGCGAGCGCGCCACGGCAGTTATCGCCGGCGACCAGACCGGCAAAGCGGCACACAACTACGAACTGGCAACGCGCACCGTCGAGCGGCTCACGCCGCTCGTGGCGAAGGGCTATGTCCCGGTTCAGCAATTGGATCAGGCGCAGGTCGCCCAGCGTGACGCGGCGTTGTCGCTGAAGCAGGCGCAGGAGCAGAAGCAGGCCACCGCGCAGACGATCGGCGACGAAGCGGGCGCCATCGCCTCGGTGCATGCACGCGAGGCCGCCCTCGCGCTTGCGCAGCGCGGCCTCGAGGACACCGTCGTGCGCGCGCCGCAGAACGGCTTCGTCACGGGGCTGTCAGTGCTGGCGGGCGAGACGATCGCGCCGCATCAATCGATCTTCACGCTCGTCCACGCGGACGAATGGTTCGCCGTCGCCAACTTCCGGGAAGGCGCGCTCGCTCGGATCGAGCCAGGCGATTGTGCAACCGTCTATTCGATGATCGACCGCAGCCAGGCGATCCACGGCAAGGTGGTCGGCATCGGCGCGGGCGTGGCCGATTCCGACCGTATCAATCTGCCGCGCACCTTGCCGATCGTGCAGCAGTCCGTCAACTGGGTGCGAGTCGCCCAACGCTTTCCCGTGCGTGTGCGGCTCGACGAGCCGGCCGCCCGGCTGGTGCGGATCGGTGCGAGCGCGATAGTCGAGGTCCGGCATGGCGCAGCCTGCCGGTGACCTTGCCCGACCGGGCCCCGCCGACATCCTGAAGCTGCTGGCGCCCTATCCCGGGCGCGCGGCGATGGCGACGCGCATCGCGCTGATCTGCGCGCTGACGGCGTTCGTGACGAGCGCATACGGCACGCCGGAAGCGGCGATCTCCGCCTATGTCGTGTTCTTCCTGAACCGGCCCGACCGGGTGCTGAGCGTGATACTGAGCTCGGCGCTGCTGGTGCTGGTCACGCTGATGATCGGCCTGGTCACGGTGGTAGCCATGTTCGCGCTCGACGATCCCATGTGGCGAGTTGCGTGCATCACGGGGCTATCGTTCGGTCTGCTGTTCGTCACCTCGGCGAGCAAGCTGCGACCGGTGGGCGCGATCCTCGCGATGATCGTCGGCTTTGCGCTCGACGAACTCGGCAGCGTGCCGTTCGGCGAAGTGGCGACGCGCGCCCTGCTCTACGTCTGGCTGATGGTCGCGATTCCGGTTGGTATCTCGATCGGCGTCAACCTGTTGATCGCGCCGTCGCCGCGGAAGCTGGCCGGCCGCGCGCTCGCGAAGCGTCTGCGGCTCGCGGCGCAGAGCCTGGTCGAACCCGAGGCGACGGCCGACGAACTCAGCGCATGCCTGCGCGAGGGCGACGCGGAAATCGGCACGTGGCTCAAGCTCTCGGTCGTCGACGGGTCGTCGGTGCGTGACGATGTCGGGCCGCTTCGGCAAGCCGTGTCGTCGACGCTGGCGATTCTGGTCGCGGCCGATCTCGCCGTGCGCGACTCTTCGGTACGGCTGCCGGCATCGTTCGCCGCGCCTGTTGCCGAGACGCTGGAGAACATGGCCCGGATGCTTGAGGCAGGTGGCTATCCAGTCGACATCGAACTCAAGCTGCCCAGCGTGACTGAACTGACGCCGCTCGCGCGGATCGTCGTCGAGTATCTGCACGATGCGATCACGCGCTTCGCCGTGGTCGAGGCGCAGGCAGATGTCGATGGCGCAGGCAAAACTGAAACCGATGCGCGAACCCAGGCGCAAACTGATGCCGAAGGCAAAGTCGCAACCGCCGCGCGAACCGAAGCCCAACCCCAAGCTCAAGCTCAAGTTAAAGCCGAACCCACGCCGCCCCCCGCCGCCAAGGGCGGCGGGTTCTTCCTGCCGGATGCCTTCACCAATCCCGAACACGTCCGCTACGCGCTGAAAACCACCGTGGCGGCCATGTTCTGCTATCTGCTTTATTCGCAGATCAACTGGCCCGGTATTCACACCTGCTTCATCACGGTCTACATGGTGTCGCTTGGTACCACCGCTGAAACCGTCGAGAAGATGACACTGCGGATCGCCGGGTGTCTGGTGGGCGCGCTCCTGGGTATCGCGGCGATCGTGTTCGTCACGCCCGTGCTGACGTCCGTCGCCGGGTTGATGACGCTCGTGCTGGTCGGTGCATGGCTGTCGGCGTGGATCGCGTTCGGTTCGCCACGGATGGCGTACGCCGGCTTTCAGATCGCCCTGGTGTTCTTCATGTGCGTGTTGCAGGGCGCGGCGCCTGGCTACGATCTGACGGTCGCTCGAGATCGCACGATCGGGATCCTGATTGGCAACGTGGTCGTCTATCTGGTTTTCACGCGCGTGTGGCCGGTGACCGTGGCCGCGCGCATCGACACCGGGCTCGCCGCGCTGCGGCAGCAATGGGAACGACTGACGGCACTGCCGGATGCCGTCACGCGCCGGGCGCAGGCCGCGAGCGCCATGGCTCAATGCGGCGCGCTGGAACAGGACATCGCGCTGATGCATTACGAGCCGTCGTGGGTTCGCCCCGAAGCGCAGTGGATCGCCGAACGCCGCAGCGCGCTGGCTAAGCTCGATGCGCTGGAAGGGCCAATGTTCCTGCTTGCGGAACGTCGACCAGGCGATGCCGCGATTGAAGGCTGGATCAAGCGGGCCATGGACGGGCTTCCGATGCCGGCGGCTGAAACCGGTACCAAGGTCACACCTTTACCCGTCGCCTCCAATGCGGCTTCACCGGAAGCCGCAGCCAACGACGACACACGCAGCGCTTTGCTACGCCTTAGCGATGCACGCCTCACTCAACTCGAACACGCTGCGTCGGACGATGCAGCGAAGGGACTCGCGACTCATGCGCCGGCTTAACCCTCCATTCGCACTGGCGATCCTGGCCGCAGCGGGTTTGGCAGGATGCGCCACGTCATCGCTGGACATGGCGCCGGATAGTCCCGATCGTCCGTGGCAACCGCAGACGGATGCGGCGGGCGCCATCGTGCCTGGGCCGGCTTCGGCTGCTTCGGCTGCTTCAGCTGCTTCCGCTGCACCGGCTAACTCCGCAGCGTCGACTACTGCCGCACACAGCTACCAGCTCCCCGCCAATCCCGCACTCGCTGCCGTGCCACCTCCGCCGGCACTCGAGCAGGCGCATGCATACGACCTACCCGAACTGATCGACCTTGCGGAGTCGGCGAATCCGCTAACCCGCATCGCCTGGAACGACGCGCGCAACGTAGCGCTCGCGGCCGGCATCGCGAAGAGCGCATACCTCCCGCAACTGTCGGTCGCGGCGATGGGGCAATACGCCGGCTTTCATAATTCGGAGACGTCCGTACTTGGCGATTCATCGTCGACCGCAACAGGGCACGGCATGACTTCGGTGGTCGCGTTGCAATGGCTGCTGTTCGATTTCGGCGGACGCGCCGCGCGCGTCGAGGCTGCGTCGCAGGCCTCGGTGATGGCGAACATCGCCTTCACTGCGGTTCACCAACAGGTGATCTTCGACGTCAGCGTCGCGTTCTATATGTATCAGGCCGCGCGCGCCCGCATCGTCACGACACAACAAGGGCTCGACAACGCCGAAGCGATCCTCGCTGCCGCGCAGTCGCGCTACAAACACGGCGTCGGCACAGTCATCGAAGTCGCGCAGGCTAATCAGAATCGCGCGCAGGCCAGGCTCGCGCTCGTCCAGGCGCAGGGTGCCGAAAGCAACAGTTATCTCGCGCTGATCGCCGCGATGGGGATTTCTCCGCTGTCGAAACCCAGGATCGCCGAGATGCCGGCGCACACGCTCCCGGCGATCACGAACGACTCGATCGACCGGATCGTGTCGTCCGCCATCGCTCGACGCCCGGACGTGTTGAGCGCCTATGCAGCCGAGCGGGTCAATCTGGCGAAAGTGAAAGCGGCCGAGTCGGACTTCATGCCGAAGGTATTCCTCTCGGCGAATGGCGCGTACAACACCGGCAGTTCATCGATTTCGGCGGTGCCGGCCATCGGCCAGCAACTGCCGACGGTGAACCTGAGCGGCGGTCGTTACGGCGGCAGCGTGATCGTCGGCGTAACGATTCCGCTGTATGACGGCGGCCTGAGATCGGCCGTGCTCGCGCAAGCGCGCAACGATGCCGACAGCGCGTCGACCCGTCTCACCCGAAGCCGCGAGGAAGCGGTTCGGCAAATCGTCGCCGCGCAGAATACGCTGCAGACGAGTCTCGCCGCACAGGCTGCGTCGAAAGAGTTGCTTGCCGCCGCGCAAACGACGTATGACGCCGCGTTCGATGCCTATCGGCACGGCGTCGGCTCGGTCACCGACGCGCTGCTTGCGCAGAATCAATTGCTGGCAGCGAAGAACGCGGACGCCGATAGTTACAGCAGTTCGTTATCCGCAGCGGCGGCGCTTGCGCTGGCGACTGGCTCGGTTGACTCAATTCCGATGCGGGACAATTGGTGAGCGAGTGGCTGTGGACGCGACTGCGGATTAAACGCTCGGCATCACCCATTCGTTTGCGCTTCACGGATCTCACGAACTAGCGTCTCAACCAGTTCCGCCGCCGGCATCGCACGTGAAAGCCGCACGGCTTGTCCTGCCCATTGAGCCGCATACTCAGCGCTTCCCTGCGCTTTCGCGGCCGCATGCAAGGCCTTGCCGGCGTCATACGCAATCGGATAGTCAGGCAGCGCGGGGCGCGCTGGAGCATCGCCCAACTCGCTGAACCGGTTCTCGATACCGCGCGCCGCCCGTCCGGAAATCGCGCTAATGAACGTCGTGCGGCTCTCAGGACTCAGCAATGCGGCACGATACGCAGCATCCGCAGCAGATTCGAGCGATGCCACGAATGCAGTGCCGAGTTGCGCAGCCTGTGCGCCCAGCGCCAACGCAGCCGCGATGCCCGCACCGTCCATGATGCCGCCGGCCGCAATCACAGGCAGCGGAATCTCGCGAACAATCAGCCGCACGAGCGCCATCGTGCCGAGCAATTCGTCCGGTGCCGAAGGATCGAAATTGCCCCGGTGACCGCCCGCCTCGGCGCCCTGCGCGACGATGCCGTCCAGTCCGGCCGCATGGATCTGAGCGGCTTCGTCGAGGTTCGTGGCACCCGCCACCAGCACGATTCCGGCTTCGCGCAACGCCGCGATTTTCGCAGCCGACGGCAAGCCGAAGTGAAAGCTGACCATCGCCGGACGCTCGTCGAGGAGCATCTCGAACATCGCGTCATCTTCGACAAAACTCGTGTAGATCTCACGCAGCGCCTCGGGCGGTTTCGCGCCGAAGCGCGCGAAGTGCGGCGCCAGATACTCGAGCCAACGTGCCTCCCGAACGGGATCGGCAATGGCCGGCGCGTGGGTAAACACATTGACGTTGAACGGCTTGCTGCTCAATGCACGAATTTCGTGGATCGCCGCCCGCGCGCTCTGCGCGTTCATCGCACCGACACCGAGCGAGCCCAGTGCGCCCGCATTCGATACCACCGCCGCCAGCGCCGGCGTACCCACGCCCGCCATCGGCGCCTGGATGATCGGCAACGCGACGCCCAACCGGGCGAGCAGATTCGGAGAGTCCTTCATGTCCTCAGCCCCTTGAAATCGCAACGCGCTCAGCGCTGCCGTGCTCGGATGTCTGTGATCGATTCACCGCCCCAGCCCCAATTGTCCGTATCGACTTCCTCGATCACGACAAAAGTGGCTGCAGGGTCCTTGTGCAACACGCGCACCATAAGATCGGTGGCGCCCTTGATCAACTCGTTCTTCTGTTCACGCGTGACACCTTCGCGCGTCACCTCGATCTTGATGTACGGCATGATGCACTCCTTTCAGTTGGCCCAAGTTCAACAGGGGATTGCCAGCGGCCGGCAGTCGGTCCGCCATCCACAGGCACCGCGGGGCGTCCCGATGTCTGTTCCGCTCCCACGTAACTCACTATACTTATGCCACTCGCGTCGATAAATACGTCCATGTCAAATTCATTTGATACGCCAAGTAATGAATAGCCCGCGGATCATCGAACGAACCAGTAAGCGTCAATTCGACGACTTGATGCTGGGCAGTATCGAGCTGTTCTGTCTCGCCGCGGAACTGGAGAGCTTTACGGACGCCGCCACCGCGGCCGGCGTCACGCCTGCGGCGGTGAGCCGCTCGGTATCGCGGCTCGAGGAGCGCCTGGAGGTGCGGCTCTTCGTCAGAACCACGCGCCGTATCCGGCTGACCGACGCGGGTAGAACATACTACGAGCGTTGCCGCGAGGCGCTCGGACAACTCCTCGACGCGGAGCGCGAAGCGACCGGCCAGCAGTCCGCCGCCGCCGGCGTGTTGCGCATCAGCATGCCGACACCCTACGCGCACTATCGCGTGCTGCCCATCCTGCCGGCGTTCCGCGAACAACATCCGCAAGTGCACGTCGACGTCCACATCAGCAATCGCAACATCGATTTCGCCGAAGAAGGCTTCGATCTGGCGATTCGCGGCAGCGCGCCGGGTGAATCAAATCTGATTGCCCGCAAGCTCGAGGACGCGGAACTGGTCGTGGTGGCCAGTCCCGCTTATCTGTCGCGAGCCGGAATGCCCAGGTCGGTCGACGACCTCACGCACCACGATTGCATCCAGTTCGACCTGCCGAGCAGTGGCCGCAAAATTCCCTGGCTGTTCAAAGACGGGGAGCACATGCAGGAGCATTTCACGGACGGCGGTTATTCGAGCGCGGGCGACGTACTCGGTGGCGTGACGTTGGCGCGCTGCGGCGCGGGACTGTTCCAGACGTATCGTTTCGTGGTTGAGCGGGACCTGGCGACTGGCGGTCTGGTGGAAATTTTGCCCGCGTTCGGCGGCGCCTCGCGGCCGTTCGTGCTGTTGTACCCCCACAAGCGCCATGTCTCGTTGCGGGTGCGGCGCTTCGTCGATTTTCTTGTCGAGACGCTCGGCTCCGCCCGGCACGACGACGCCACCTCGACCCTCCCCTGAAGGCTGACCGGCGATGGATCGAATCGATGCGATGAAGGTGTTCGTCTGCGCCCTCGACGAGGGCAGCCTTGCCGCGGCGGGCCGGCGCCTCGGCCGCTCGCCCGCCGCCGTGAGCCGGGCCATCGCGTTTCTCGAAGCGCACGTCGGCATGGCGCTACTGCATCGCACCACGCGCACGATCAAGCTGAGCGAAGCCGGCGAGCGTTACGCCGCCTCGTGCCGACGAATCCTCACCGACCTCGAAGAAGCCGATCTGATGATTGCCGGCGAACGCGCGGCGCCGCGCGGCACGCTGACGCTGACCGCGCCCGTGGCCGCCGGTCAGGACTTTCTGCGTCCGTTACTCGACGAGTTTGTGGACCAGTATCCGGAGGTCACCGCGCGCCTCTACCTGCTCGACCGCCCCGCCAACCTGATCGACGAAGGGATCGACGTCGCGCTGCGCATTGCCCACCTGGCCGATTCGACGCTGATCGCGATGCCGGTAGGCGAAGTACGCCGCGTGGTGGTTGCCGCCCCGCGCTATCTCGCCAAACACCCGCGCCTCAAGGAACCCGCCGATCTCGCCCAGCACCGGATTATTTCGATGACCCATTTCGGCGTCGATTCGTGGAGCTTTCCGTCGTCGAACAATTCCGCCGCGCCGCAAACGGTGCACTTCACGCCACGGCTGATCGTCAACAGCGTACAAGGCGCGGTGGCCTCCGCCGTCGACGGGCACGGCGTCACGCGGCTCTTTTCGTATCACGTCGCCGAACAGGTTCGCGACGCTTCATTGAAGATCGTGCTGACCGGCTACGAGCAGGCGCCGCTTCCTGTTCATCTGCTCACGCCGCAAGGCCGTCTCGCGGTGCCTAAAGTCCGGGCTTTCGTCGACTTCGCGGTCCCGCGTCTGCGCGCCCATTTCAGCACGCTCAAAGCGATCACCGACGCGGATTGAACCGCCGCGCGGAAGAATAGCTGCCGCGCGGCGGCGATTCTCTCGCTGCGTGTTTGTTCGTAAACTGCTCGCCATGGGTAACAACTGCGGCCAAACCTGGCTGCAACGCCAAACGCATGGAGCAGGCAATGGACTCAGAACAGAACGTGGTGCTCATCGCCAGTGCGCGGTTGCGCGCCGGATCACGGGGGGCGTTATGAATCAGCCAGCTAACGCCGCGGCCGGTGAGGTCGGGATCGGCTTTACAAACAACACCACCAGCTACGCCGCACGAAACACGCTCTACTGGCGCCGCAACCTGTTCATTTGCGTGTTCGGCTCATTTACCACGCTGGTTAGTTTGAGCATGCTGCTGCCGTTTCTACCGCTGTACGTGCAGCAACTCGGCGTGACTTCGCAGGCTGCGATCGTGCAGTGGTCGGGCGTGGCGTTCGGTGCAACCTTTCTCGGCACGGCCGTCACGGCGCCGCTCTGGGGACGTCTGGCCGATCGTTACGGACGCAAGCCAATGCTCGTGAGGGCGGCGGTCGGCATGGCGATCGTGATGTCCTTGATCGGTATGGCGCACAACGTGACCGAACTGGTGATATTGCGGCTGCTGGCCGGATTGATCGGCGGCTATGCGTCGGCGTCGATTGTGATGATCGGCACCCAGGCGCCGCGCGAACGTGCGGGATGGGCGCTCGGCATCCTGTCGACCGGCTCGCTGGCGGGCAGTCTCGTGGGTCCGTTGGTGGGCGGTGTGCTGCCTTCGGTGATCAGCATTCGCAGTACGTTCTTTGCCGGCGGCGCGATGATCGCAGTTGCCGCTCTGCTGACGATCCTGTTCGTACGCGAAGATTTTCACCCGGACTCCGACGCCAAAGCGCGCGCCTCGACCCACGCCGCGGCGCCGAAGCTCGCCAACCGCACCGTGATGATCACGCTGCTGCTTACCGCGATGATGGTGCTGCTCGCCAATATGTCGATCGAGCCGATCATCACCGTCTATATCTCGCACCTCAACGTGCCGACCGACCATCTGGCCCGCACCGCCGGCATCGTGATGGCGTGCTCGGCGTTCGGCAGCATGCTGACCGCGGCGCGGCTTGGCGCACTGGCGGATCGGATCGGCAGCTGGAACGTGATTATTGGTTGCCTCGTGTTGACCGGGCTCGTGATGGTGCCGCAAGCATTCGTCACGCACTGGTGGCAACTGGCGGCCCTGCGCGGGTTGATGGGGATGACACTGGCCGGTCTGCTGCCGTCGATCGCGAAACTGGTTCGGCACACGGCCACGGAAAGTCAGTCAGGAACGATGCTCGGGTATCTGCAGTCGGCGCAATTCGCCGGTCAGGTTGTCGGGCCGCTGATCGGTGGCGTGATTGGCGTCCATCTCGGTCTGCACGCTGTGTTCTTTGTCACGGGTTCGTTGTTGATTGCCTGTGCTGTGCTCGGTCAAGCTGTGCGAAATCGGCCGACGCACGCGTGACGGCTTCCTGCGTGTTGTTCCGCGTCGAAAGAAACAATGCCGGCAGCGGGACACGGGCGCCACCGGACTACAACGCGGGCTCAACCTCCCGCAACGGCGAGTGTCCGGGCGGCAAGCGGCGCAATGCCCACGCATCGCTCGCCGCCACAATCGCGCCCTGTAACGCGGCGCCGTGACCGAAAGCTGCAATTGCCTTTCATAGCCCTTCCTTGAATGATTACTGGTTTGACGAATCATGTTGTTGTCGCAATGCATCTGGAGGCTTAGTCTTCCGACGAACGCATCGACACGTCGCCGACGACCACCCCTCTCAACCCCTCCCGCAACGCCGTAACATTGTCTACACCGTTCAGTTGCTCGAACTTCCGCTGCGCTTCCTGCCAGAGAGGGGCCGCCCTTTCGTGCAGGCGCCGTCCCTCTTCGGTCAGTTCGACAAGGCGGCTTCGACCATCAGTGGGCGAGGGCTTGATCGTGACGAAGCCGTCGCGTTCCAGGAAGCCAACCATTTTCCCCATCGCCGTTCGTTCGATATCGAGCCGTTCGGCAAGGGCATTGACCGGGGTACTTCCCACCTCGTTTAAGGCGGCCAGGGTGAGGAATTGCGTGATGCGCAGACCCGCGGGCTCGAGATGGCTGTCGTAGAGTCGGGAGATCTGCCTGCTCGCTTTCCTCACGGCGAAGCAGTTGCATTGATCGATTCCAAGCGGCTGGTTGACCGGCAACATCTGTTTCACTCCTGATTTCGGTTAATTGGGCGAACGCTGCGCGCGCGTCGCGTGAAGGTACGGCGGTATGTTTCGATGAAAGCCGGGAGCGACAGCGCTGGCGTACCGCGAACTGCGCACCTCATGTCTCGCTGCTGAAACCGACCGGCGTCATCTCGGTGTTCAAAGCCCTGCAGGCGGTGTGATGTAGCCGGGTATCTCGGCCGCAAGCGTGCTCTTCAGCACCGCTGTCCCCTCGTCGGCCATCACCTCGCTCTTGCCGGCCGCGAGAGCGTCGTAGGTCTGCCGCACGACGTCCTCGGGACTGGCTTTCGGCACGTCAATGCCGTTGGTCAGATCCGTATCCACGAACCCGACGTGCAGGCCCAGAACCTGGATGCCACGCTCGTGCAGGTGAAAGCGAAGCTGGTTTGTGTAACTCCAGGCTGCGGCCTTCGACGCGGCATACGGTGTCAGATAGGGCCGCGGAAGCCACACGATGTCGGAAAGCACGTTGATGATGGCAGCATGCGGCTGGGCCGCCAATATCTGCTCGAAGGCCTGTGTGACGCGCACTACGCCGTAGTAGTTGGTATCGAACATGCGGGTGGATTGCGCTTCCACGTCGGCCGCCAAAGGCCCGTCGATCAGAGCGGCAATGCCCGCGTTGTTGATCAGCAGAGTCGTATCCGCCGCCAGTTTCGCGGCCTCGGCGATCGACGCCGTATCCGTGACATCGATCCTGACCGGCACAATGCCCGGCTCGTCGAAACCGCTCGTGTCGCGCATGCCTGCGTATACTTTCGCCGCGCCGCGCCGACGTGCCTCTCGTGCAAAAGCCAGGCCCAAGCCACGATTGGCACCGGTGATGAAGACGGTAGCGTTCCTGATATCCATGACAAGCTCCTCTTTCAAAAGCCGCATACGGCGGGAGAGTCAACTCCCGCCACTAGCCTGCGGGTGTTTGGTTCAAAGAAAGATGTTTTCCGGCAACTGCTTCGAAAGCGCCTCCCGCAGATGGGTGGCGAGAGTCAGTACAGCGCCAAGCGGGCTCATCCGCACACTGACACGCGGCACCGATCCGTCGGAGTTGCGATCGACGACAACGGCCGCGCTCAACTTCTCGCCGCTCGTCAGAACAGCCTCGTATTCAAGAAAAAGCCGCGAGCCGACGGTATGAAGAAACGTGGGCGTCTGTGAGACGTAGAAGGTTCCGACGGCGTCGACGGCGAGGCGGATGTCGTCGCGCCCGATTACGGGACTGCGCAACACTGAGCTGACCAGCTCCGCGTCAGCCGTCAGATCATCGAGAAACGGGTGACGTTCATCTTGGGTGAGTGACATTTTCAAACCTCGATTCGCTTTAAGGACGTGTTCACACGAATGCGGCCCGATTTTTGGCGACGAAATTCTGGACCGAAAGCGGTGGCTTTCCGGTGATCTTCTCGACGGCATCGTTGGTGCCTGAGAAGATGCCGTCGCGGTAGTTCTGCGCGACTTCGACCAGATGCTGCGTGAGGAACGGCGGAAACTTGTAAAGGGTTTCCATCTTGATTCGGAATTCCTCGATAGAAGTCGGCGCGTATTCGATCCGGGCACCGAGAACCTCGCTCATCGCGGCTGCGATCTCAACATGGTTCATCTCGACGGGGCCGTGGAGCGTGTAGGTCTTGCCCTCGTGGCCTTCGGGGTTGGCGAGGACATGGGCGATGACGCGTCCCTGATCATCGGTGGCGATGGGCGCGTGACGGCCGTTGCCAAAGGGAAATTCAATCTTCTTCGTGGCCCAGATCTCCCTTGCAAAATGCGGATAGACGAGCCAATCGGCAAAGAAGGTGGGGCGCAAATGCGTAGTCGCGACACCTGACCAATCAAAGACCTGCTCGGAAACCCAGTGGTCCTGTGCTGCGTGGCTCGTCGACTCCCGGCGTGCGGAAATCTGCGACATGTTGACGATCGCTGTAACGCCCGCTTCCTTTGCTGCCTGCGCGAAATAGGCCGCGGCCCCGATGATTCCGGGCGCGATTGGATGAAGGAAATAGGCCGATCGGATTCCTTCCATCGCTGCCCGAATGTCGTTGATGTCGGTGAAGTCCCCGACCGCGATATCGACACCGCGCTGCCTCAGGGCGGCCGCTCGATCGTCATCTGTGCGCACATATGCCCGCACGCGTTTGTCCATCTTGAGCAGTTCGTCAATGGCAATACCTCCGGTCCGTCCGGTCGCACCGCTCACAAGAATCTCAGCCTCGTTCATCGCTTCGCTCCA
The DNA here is from genome assembly GCF_905220735.1 of Paraburkholderia aspalathi. Classification (NCBI taxonomy): domain Bacteria; kingdom Pseudomonadati; phylum Pseudomonadota; class Betaproteobacteria; order Burkholderiales; family Burkholderiaceae; genus Paraburkholderia; species Paraburkholderia aspalathi. The sequence goes on along the minus strand of NZ_CAJNBA010000004.1, from coordinate 499,515 downwards.
TTTGAAAGTAAGAGCATATGCTCTCTTGAAGCAAGAATAGGAGCATGTGCTCGCACTGTCAAGTTTTTCTGGTTCTTGCGCAGCCCGAGGGACACCACGCTCGATTCGGCTGGCGGCATTGCTAGCGACGCATCGACGGGCTGCTGCGTAGGTGCCCCGCAATGCGAAGCGCCTGAAGGTGTCGATATCGTCCCTGCTTATCTGAATGGCGAGATGTTCAATATCTACGACCGTTGGGATCGACGAAGCGATTCCCTATGGTGTGACGAGGGCGCTGAGATCAGTAAGGGCCTCGAGATTCCGAACTACCCGCAGATGCGTAGATCCGTACCAAAACCAAACCGCAAATTGTCGTTTGCGCAGGTCAGCGATAAAAATACAAAGGCCGAGATGCGACTGATCAGCTAGATGTGTGAGGGGCCGCTACTGTCTCTGGAGCCGACATTTGAGTGTCCATCCGCGGGCGCGAGCGAACGACTGAAAATGGCCGATCTGGAAGTTCGGCCAGCCCCCGTCAGTCATCAGATCGGCCTCGGCTCGAATTTCTCCTGTCGACCCGGAGCGGTCCTTCGGCTGCGTGATCTGAATGACCGGAGTTTGGGTGCACCTGACGTCGGGTCACTGTCTGGCCTTCCGTCACAGTTCACCTGCCCTAAATTCATGACGGCAGGTCCAGTAATTGCGCGAAATTTGAACCTCGCATCCAGCATGCGTCGCCGGCTCTGGCGACATGTGCCGTCGCGTGTCTGTAAGTGTTATCTCGCGCCCATATTACTGGTAGAAGTTAGAAGGAGATTCCAAATGAAAACCATGACGTGCAAGGAGCTCGGCGGCCAATGTGATCAGGAGTTATCGGCTGAATCATGGGATGAAATGGTAAAAGTCATGACGAAACACGTCATGGAAAAGCATCCGGATGTCGCGAAGGAAATGGAAAAGATGCACAAACAAGATCCGCAGAAGTGGGGGAAAGAAATGAAACCAAAATGGAACGCGGCGCCCGACCTTTGAACGTTCGCCGAGTCTCGAGTGCCCGGTCTGTCTGCGACGGTCCCAACCGATTCCGCTTGTTGTTGCTGAACAGGCGCTTGAGGAACTTGAGCATCATTCGTCCTTTTTCCTGGCCAACTCCATACAGCAGACCGGCAAAACTGGGATGCCGGTTTTTTGTCCTTTTCCAGGCTCAGCGGTCAGCCGTTCGAACGTCTCCGCTCTCCCGATGATGAACGCCTGGAATTGGCCCGGCATCTGCCGATAAGGAACGACCGTTTTCAAACAATGAACGGGTGTAATCTGCGGTCGTATGCACGCCATTTCGCCGACGTCGGCGCTCATTGTTTGGAGAAGCGATGAACATCAGCGGAAACAAGCCTGACACTCCCACCTGTCAACTGGTGCACGCTGGCCCACAGTTCGAGGGGAAGCAAGGGCTGACCTATGCGGTAGGTATCTCAGCTGAAAGTGTGGGATCGAAGCATGTGCATCTTCAGCTGGCAACAATTCCGCCGGCTGCCCGGGCCAAAGCCCATCTCCATGCGGAGCATGAGACGGCCATCTATCAGCTGAGCGGCATCTCGGGATGCTGGTATGGCGAACGATTGGAGCGCCATGCGGTGGTTCGGGCCGGAGATTTCTTCTACATCCCGGCAGGGATGCCGCATGTTCCGTACAACGCGAGCGCGGATGAGCCTTGTGTCGCGGTAATCGCCCGAACCGATCCCAACGAACAGGAAAGCGTCACAATGCGGCCGGATCTTGATGCCTTGCCTGACTGGTCGAGCGTTCTGCCTTCATCGCTCTGATTGAGCTGAGTGACGATGCATCTTGCCGTAGATGCCCATATTTCCGTGCTGCCGGCGCGAGGTCGCCTTCGTTAGCCATGAAAAAATTCAGCCCCGTCGCCAGAGTCGTCGATTCACACCTTCACTTCTACGATCACAAACGAAACCGGCACACATTTCTGGATGAGGTCGACCCCAACTACGAGGCGTTTGTCGGCAATTACGATGCGCTGCCCAGGCGTTACCTGCTGGACGACTATCTTGCCGACAGCGATGGTTATAACGTCGAGGCCGTCGTGTGGCACGAGTTCCTTTCGTCCGACCCCTTCAAGGAGGCGGCTTGGGCGCAACAGGCGGCAGCCCGAAGCGCGATACGTCATGCGCTAGTCGCATTCGTTGACTTCCTCGATCCCGAGTTGGAACGCAAGCTGGAGCAATACAGTGCGCTTTCCAATCTCACATCGGTTCGGGAACATCTTGTTTGGGACGATGACAACCCTTTGAAGCGATTCGCCAAACGGCCAGATTTGCTGACGGATTCAACATGGAGCAAATCGCTGGCTTTATTGGGCAAGTACAACTTCAAGTGTGGGCTCGAAATATTCGCCCATCAAATGCCCGACTTGACTCGCACCATACAAAATCATCCGAATATCGGTTTCACCATCGCATTGATGGGGTGGCCGCTCGACCTGAGCAAAACCGGCTTTGACCGGTGGAAACGGGATCTTGTACAGCTTGCCGGTTGTGAAAACATTTGCGTCGACATCTCTGCGCTGGAATGTATCTTTGGCATGCAGTGGTCCGTTAGTGAGGCAACCCCCTGGGTGTTGACCGCAATCGACATCTTCGGCGTATCGCGATGCATGTTCGGTAGCCACATGCCTGTTGCGAAGCTGTCAACGGGATTTGCTGAGCTTTACGATAGATTTGCGCAATTGGTCGCTGGCTTCTCAGCCAGCGAAACAGACGAGATATTCTTTGGTGTTGCTGACCGCTGGTTCAATCCAACGTGATCAACGCGATTCGCCCTAGTCGGCCGCGCGCTCCTCTGCAAGTCTGCTAAACGCGACGAAGTGACCGATGGTTCAAGCGAACGGCCAATTTGCATTTGCCTGGCCCAATCCATCGATCCCTTCGATCACGCGCACGAGACTACATCACCACGGGATCGTTTCGTTTTCCCACCGCGTGAACGTTCCTGTCGGGCTGTCCGGGCCCAGCAGTGCTACGCGCACCGCCTCACGAGCGCCCTCCTCGACAGTTTCCGTGCCCGCATATCCGTTGAGGTTCGTCCTGGTAAAGCCCGGCGAGACGGCATTGACCTTGATCCCCTCCGGCTCCAGCTCGATTGCCATGGCGACCGTCAAAGCGTTGAGCGCCGTTTTGGACGCAGGGTAGACGGGGCCGAAGATCGAGCGGTAGGGGAAGGCCGGGTTCGAGTTCGCCGCTAGCGACCCAACGCCGCTCGACACGTTGACGATGCGTGCGCCCGGCGTCTTGCGCAGAAGCGGCAGCATCGCCTGGTAGAAGGCAAGAACGCCGAACACGTTGGTGTCCCACACCGCACGCATTTCATCGATGGACACGTTGCTCGGGCGGGTCGTCTTCGCGTACTCCTCGACGGACTGACCGGGAAGCTTTTTCGTATTCGAAATGGCCGCGTTCTGGATAAGCACGTCGAGGCGGCCAAACTCGTTGCCCACGCGCTCCGCTGCGGCTGTGATCGAAGCCTGATCCGTCACGTCGAGCTGGAGCGCGTGGGCGTCCGGCCCAACCTCCCTGGCCGCTGCCTCGCCGCGTTCGAGATCGCGCGACCCGACCAGTAGAGTGAAGCCGTGTCCCGCGAGATCCTTTGCAATCTGAAGACCAATGCCTTGATTAGCCCCGGTGACCAGGGCGACGGGTTTGTCCTGCATGGCAATCTCCTCGTCGTAGTGTGCAGTAGCGCGCAGAAATTCAGAGCGGTTGCGCCAGTCGTTCAGCGAGCCTCGGCAGCCCATGCTTCAGCGTCAGCGCCGGCCGGGATGCGCATCGGGGACGACGGGTCGGTCGCCGCGCGCCATACGGCTTCGGCGACGTCCTGTGCCCGGGTGACCGGGGACGACGTGTCCGTAAACCTCGCAAGAACGCTCTTGACGAGATCGGCATAGGCTTCGTGGTCGAAGCCGTGCATGCGGGTACGCGCGTTGTCTCCGAAGCGGGTCTCGGGCGCCCGACCCGGCAGCACCAGGCGCGCCCGCACGCCGAACTGCTCGAGCTCCAGCGCAATCGACTCGGTGAACGCGTTCACCGCCGCTTTGCTCGCGCGATACGCGGCGATCAGGGGGAGTGCCTTCAGCGTCACGCTCGACGTAACGTTCACGACAACGCCCGCCTTGCGTTGCCGAAACTGCGGCAACACCGCTTGCGTCAATGCGATCGTGCCGATGGTGTTGGTCTCGAAAAGCTCGCGCACCGTCGCGAGTGGAACGAGTTCGCCCGGGGAAGCCGCACCGAAGCCCGCGTTGTTGACGAGAACATCGATCGGGCCTGCCGCCTCGACAGCCTCGCGAATGCTCTCTGGATTCGTGACGTCGAGCGCCAGCACGCGCAAGCGGTCTGAAGGCGGCAGCACGTCGGCACGCGGCGTGCGCATCGTGGCGATGACCTGCCAGTCGCGTGCCAGAAAGAAGCGGGCGGTCTCGAGGCCGAATCCGGAAGAGCAGCCGGTGATCAGAACGGTTTTCATGGAAATTCCTGTGTGTTGGTCTGTGTGTGCCCATACGATAGATCGCCGATGTCGTACTTGCTACAATCAATAATCCGAATTTCATTTGCAGGAGTCCGGCGATGATCGATCCGTTAGCGGAGGTGGTGACGCTGCTGCAGCCGAATGCCCGGTTTTCCAAACTTGTTCACGGCGCCAGCCCGTGGCGCATCAGTCGCTCGGATGCTGGCCAGCCGTTCTATTGCGTGATCCTCGAGGGCGGGTGCCGCCTCGCGATCGACGGACACGAGCCAATCGAGCTGCTTCCGGGTGACTTCGTCCTGATTCCTGCTGCGTACGGCGTCGCGATGTCCAGTCTCGAGCTGCCACCGCCGGGCGTCGAGACGGCGGCGCCCATCGCGCTGGGCAACGGCGAATTCAGAATCGGCGCTCCGGGCAGCCCGATCGACTTACGAATGGTGGCGGGCCACTGCAGCTTCGGTTCACCGGATGCGACCCTACTGGTCTCGCTGCTGCCGCAACTCGTGCATGTTCGCGGCGAACAGCGGCTAGCCACGCTCGTGCAACTTGTGCGAGAGGAAACGCGCGAGCAGCGGCCCGCGCGCGAGGTCGTGCTTTCACGACTGCTGGAAGTACTGCTGATCGAGGCGCTGCGGTCCACAGCAGGAACGAGCGCGTCACCGGGCCTGGTGCGCGGACTCGCCGACGGCCGCCTCGCCGCCGCGATCCGAGAGATGCACGAACACCCAACGCACGCGTGGACCGTTGCAGAGCTCGCAAAGGAGGCCGCGCTCTCGCGCTCGACTTTTTTCGAGCGCTTCAGCCGCGCGGTCGGCGTCGCGCCGATGGAATACCTGCTCACGTGGCGCATGGCATTGGCGAAGAACCTGCTGCGCCGCAACGAAGGGCGTGTCGCCGAGATTGCGCAGCGCGTTGGCTACAGCTCCGCCAGTACCTTCAGCGTCGCCTTCACGCGGCACGTCGGCCGGCCACCTACCCAGTATGCGCGCGAGGAGCAGGCTGCCGCGAACGGCGCGTAAGACGACGGAAAGAGGTTCCTTCCGGATCTGGACACGCGTGTCCCTGGCTCAATCATGTCCCACGCGTACATGCTGCGCCATCGCCAGATAGCTCGGTCGGCGGCGGGGTGTTCACTTGTCTCCTTCGCGTTTGACGAGTGGAACGGCGGCAACGGGTCGAAGGACTGAAACCGCTCGCGCGGTAATAGGACGCCGCATCGACTTTGCGGTCTGACAGCCAGAGGACTAGCTTTCATGAGGGAAGCCAAGCCCGAACCTGGGCGCGAGTTTTCCACCCTTTGATGCCCGCGCCTTCTCGAGATTCGAGTTGGCTCCCCGATACGCAGATCGCGAATCGAAACAACATGAAAGCTTCCTGACGCCAATCATTCATACGTGCGTGATTGAATGGTTGGCGCTTGTTGTAATGCAACCTCCGCGTGGCCCCCTGTTGTCAGATCGGATCAGCGTTGTGAAGCAGGTTAGATAAGCCGTCCCGGCACCGCGATTATCTTTGGGTAACACTACTGGGAGCCACACAATGCTTTGGCGTCGGATTACCGTTATCTCGTTCACGGCTGTCGCTCTTGCGACGACGGCTGCATGGAGCGCCAGCGAAGACCACGACGGGGACCAGCATGGCTCCCGGCGGGATGAAGTCCATACAGCCACACCCATCAAGCATCTGGTAGTGATCTACGGGGAGAACGTGTCGTTCGATCACTACTTCGCGACCTACCCGCATGCGGCAAATCCGTCTGGAGAACCTGCGTTTGCAGCGCAAGCCGGCACGCCAGAGCTAAACGGCTTATCGGGCACGTTGTTGACGGCCAACCCGAACTATACGAACGCCGCCAATAGCGCGGGCGCTGCCAACCCGTTCCGTCTCGATCGCACGCAGGCGGCCACAGCCGACCAGAACCATGCGTACACGGCTGAGCAGCAGGCATACGACAACGGCAAGGTCGACCTCTTTCCGAAATACACGGGCAACGGCACCACAGGCGGCGCCGGTGCGTTCGGCACGGCCGGCCAGGTGATGGGTTACTACGACGGCAATACGGTCACGGCGCTCTGGAACTACGCGCAGAACTTCGCGATGAGCGATAACGCCTATACAGCGACATATGGTCCGTCGACGCCAGGTGCGCTCGAAGTCGTCTCGGGACAGACCAACGGCATGAAAGTCGTCTTGACCTCGAAGCAGCCCTCGACGGCCGGCTCGTATTACGTCAACGACGGCCAAGGCGGATTCACGATGATCAACGACGTCGATCCCGCCAACGACCTGTGCTCGAGTACCACCGATACCGCGCAGATGACTGGTAAGAACATCGGCGACCTGCTCAACGCGCGCAACATTTCGTGGGGCGGCTTCATGGGTGGCTTCAATCTGTCGACCACGAACAGCAACGGAACGACAGGGTGCAAACGCAGCACGACGTCGCAAGTGGTCGGCGCCGCCACGGCCGACTACATTCCGCACCACAACTGGTTCCAGTACTACGCGTCGACGTCAAACCCCCAGCATTTGCGGCCCAGTTCGGTGTCGGCCATTGGGCATACCTACGGGGCACATCGCTCGAGCGTCGATCCCGCGAATCACCAGTACGATATCGACGATTTCTATCGTGCTGTTCAAGCTGGCAATTTCCCTGCGGTGAGCTTCCTGAAGGCGCCTGCCTATGAGGACGGTCACGCCGGGTACTCGGACCCGCTTGACGAGCAGGCGTTCGTTACGAAGGTCGTCAACTTCCTGCAACAGCAACCGGATTGGCGTGACACGGCCGTTATCCTGGCATGGGATGACTCCGACGGCTGGTACGACCACGCATACGCGCTGCCGACGAGCGCTTCGTTCGACTCAGTCGCGGATCAGTTGACCGGTCCGGGAATTTGCGGCTCAGGCACCGGACCCGACGGATTAAATGGCAAACCGGTGAACGGCCGGTGCGGTCCCGGTACTCGCATTCCGTTTGTTGTGATTTCGCCATGGGCGAAACAGAACTACATCGACCATACGCCGATCGATCAGTCGTCAGTAGTGCGTTTCATCGAAGACAACTGGCTTGATGGCAACCGGATCGGAGGCGGCTCGTTCGACGCGAAGGCGGGCAGCATCACGGGTATGTTCGATTTCAACCGCCGCCACGATGAGCACCGGGAGAGCAAGCTCTACCTCGATCCGACCTCTGGCTTGCCCGTCAAGACGCCTCCATCCATCTGACGCGTAACGCTTGTCCTTCCGACGATGAATGTCTTGCGCCGCAGCCCGCTATCGCCGGGCTGCTTCATTTTCTTCGGCCTGAATCGCCAATGAGTTGCCCTTTCAACAGCGCCTCGAGCCAGTCGGCGAACACCTGAACTCTGCGCGATAAATGCTGCCGGTGCGGATAGAGCAAGGTCATCGGCATCGGCGCAGCCCGGTATTCGGGCATCACCTCGATCAGTTCGCCGACACGTAGATGCTGCTGCACATCGTAGGCAGGAATCTGGATCAGACCGAGTCCCGCAAGGCAGCACGCGATATACGCCTCGGCGCTGTTGACGCTCACGCGGCCTTGCGTGGTCAACGTCCTCACGGTTTCGCCATCGAGCCATTCCCATGGCGCGATACGTCCACTCGATGGCGACGCATAGTGAACGGCCTGGTGGCTCGCCAGATCGCCGGGCGTACGAGGCGTACCGCGCTGAGACAAATAGAGTGGGCTCGCAACATTGATCAACGGCAGATTGCCGATGGGCCGCGCAATCGTGCCGGAATCTTGCAGCTTGCCAACGCGAAGCGCGCAATCGACGCGCTCTTCGACAAGGTCGATCGCCCGATCGGTCAGGCCGAGCTCGATATCGATGTTCGGAAACGCGACGAGAAATTCCGGCAGCGCGGGTGCAATGATCAGCCGGCCGATACGGCCCGGCACATCGACGCGCAACACGCCGCTCGGTCCTACCGATGTTTGCCGAAACAGGTTCTCGGTCTCCTCGACATCGGCGATCAGACGCAGGCAGCGCTCATAGAGCGCGGCGCCGTCCTGGGTCGGCGACACCTTGCGCGTTGTCCGATGCAGCAGCCGGGCGCCGATCCGCCCTTCCAGCTCCTGAATCGCCGCGGATACCGACGAGCGAGGCAGGCCGAGCGTGTCCGCCGCGCGCGTGAAATTCGCGCATTCGACAACGCGTGCAAACACGCGAAACAGGTCAATACGATCCACGGGCCCTTTTCCACTGTTCGACTTTTCTGACCAGTGATGTCAGAAACAGTAGGTTTAAATGATTTTCCTGGAATATATCATCCAGCAGGATGAGAGGCTGCATCGGGCGGCTTCGGTACTGGGGATGGACCATGGCAAACCACAGCATCAAAGGCAAAACCGTCGTGATTGCGGGCGGGGCGAAGAATCTCGGTGGACTGATTGCGCGGGATCTCGCGGCACAGGGCGCCAAGGCAGTGGCGATCCACTACAACAGCGCGAGCTCGAAAGCTTCGGCAGACGAGACACTGGCCGCGATCGAAGCAACGGGCGCGAAGGCGGTCGCATTCCAGGCCGACCTGACATCGGCCGGCGCGATCGAGAAGCTGTTCTCGGATGTCGTCGCCGCCGTCGGCCGCCCTGATATTGCGATCAATACGGTAGGCAAGGTGTTGAAGAAGCCATTCGTGGACATCACCGAGGCTGAGTACGATGAAATGACGGCGGTCAATTCCAAGTCTGCGTTCTTCTTCCTTAAAGAGGCCGGCAAGCACGTCAATGACAACGGCAAGATCGTGACGCTCGTCACGTCGCTGCTTGGCGCGTTCACGCCGTTTTACGCGGCCTATGCAGGCACCAAGGCGCCGGTCGAACATTTCACGCGCGCGGCGGCCAAGGAATTCGGCGCGCGGGGCATCTCGGTGACAGCCATCGGACCCGGCCCCATGGACACGCCGTTCTTCTATCCCGCCGAAGGCGCGGACGCGGTGGCTTATCACAAGACCGCCGCCGCACTTTCACCGTTCTCCACGACTGGGCTGACCGATCCGGGGGATGTGGTGCCCTTCGTCCGCCATCTGGTCAGCGATGGGTGGTGGATTACGGGGCAGACCATTCTGATCAACGGCGGTTATACGACCAAATAAGCAACCAGATAAGCGACCAGGTAAGCGGCCAGCTTCATGACTTACGGAACGACCAATAGCTCGGCGCCGCCTTAGACGTGGAACGCAGCAGCAGATAGAAGGCGGCAACGTGCGTGATCATCAGCAGAGGCACGTAGATGATCGGAATCGCGTACGTAGTGCCAAATTCTCCTGCTCGCGCAGGAAGATCGGCCTGGATAGCGTGGAAGTAGTCGACGATGAGGTCGGTCGTTCCCACAAGATTGAAGGCCACGACGAACAACCAGAAGAGCGGTCGTCTTCCTGCTGCGAGTAGCGCAAGCATCGCCAGAACGCCCGTTGCGAAGTCACCGTATGCGGCGAACGCGGCGAAGCTGGCAGGCAGATCGGGACTGACGACGCCCGGCAGAATGAAGACCAGTCCGAAGAAACGGAAGCTATGCAAGGTGGCGATGGCGCGTTGCGCTTCGAATGGATCCATCGATTTGAGCCTCGGCCAGACGTAGACGCGAAAGCAAAGCAGCCAGGCGACATAGCCCAGTACAAGCTGCGTTTGGAAGATAAGTTCCGGTGACATGTTGCCTCCAGTCAGGTGTTGTCGGGCGCGTTGAAGGATAGGAAGGAGATCAGCGGTTCTACAGGTGAATTCAGGGCTTCGTGGATGCGGCCTCGAACACCGCGGTGAGAATGCCGAGTCGGCCGTCCAGGAGATTTCGCGCCAGGTTGGTGAACAGCTCTGCGAAGTCCGGCCCCATCACCACGCCGAGATTTGGCGAGGGCGGCGGGCCTGACGCGCCCTGTTGGGTGATCCAGGCCCTGGCGGCCTCGGTGTCGTTTTGACATGCCAGCGTGTGGAAACCTGCTTGTTCGATCGCTTCGCGCGTCGCATCGGCCGTCAGAAGAAAGCTTGTTGTCGGCGTTCGCGCCCAGGGAACGGGGTAGTACGGTTCGCTGCCGTTTGCGACGACGTCGAACGTCGCAAACCTGCCGCATGGCTTCAGCACGCGTTCGATCTCGCGGTAAAGACGCGCGCGCTCGGAGATGTTCATCGCCACGTGCTGCAGCAATACGGCGTCGAAACGGCGGCCTTCGAAGGGAAGTTCCAGCGCGCTGGCGGTATGGAACGAAACCAGTTCGCTCTGCCCTGTGCGCCGGGTGAGATAGCGTGCGGCATCCACGAATGGTTCGCTGAGGTCGATGCCCGTCACCCGGCAGCCATAAGATGCAGCCAGAAAACGGGCCGGCCCGCCAATGCCCGAACCGACGTCCAGCACCGACATATCGGCGGTGATCCCGGCCAAGTTGGCAAGCTCGGTGGTGGCAGCAAGCCCACGTGTGTGAAACTGGTCGAGAGCGCCCAGTTGCTGCGGTGTGAGCCGCTGATCTTCCGGCCCAAAGACCGTGAGCGCCATCTTCAGCCGCTCGGTCAGGCCGGTCGCGCGATAGTGATCTCGCACGCCATCAAGTGCATCAGTCATTGCGGAGTTCCTCCACGGTCTTAGCGGATTGTTCAGGGCTTGCGAGTCGACATCGGCATGCCCCCCCATCTACAGGCGTAGGTGTACCATGGCCTCTCGCGAGCGACTATTCATCACAATGTTGACGGGCTATGAAGCAGAACTTCACAGTCAGGCAAGGCGCGCTCGATGGCGTAGAGGTGTTCCTGAGCGTCGCCCAGCATCGCAGTTTTCGCCGGGCAGCCGCGGAACTCGGAGTGACACCGTCCGCCGTCAGCCAGACGGTGCGTGTACTTGAGGCGCGCATTGGCGCAGCGCTCTTCATACGCACCACGCGTAGTGTCGGCCTGACCGAAGCGGGCGAACGGTTTCTTTCGCACGCAAAGCCTGCCTTCGACGAGCTTGTCGCTGCTAGCGAGGTTGCGCGCGGACTGGGTCAACGGCCCACCGGGTTGTTGCGTCTTTCGGTGCCGCGTGCCGTGGTGCCGATCCTGTTGGAACCACTTGTCGCATCCTTCTGCCAGGCTTATCCCGAAGTCGAAGTGGAGATCGCCACCAGCAAGGAGCTGATCGATCTTGCAGAGGAAGGGTTCGACGCCGGTATCCGACTCGGTCAGTTCGTCGACGCCGACATGGTCGCCGTACCGCTGACGCCACCGTTTCGTCTCATCGTCGTGGGTAGCCCCGCTTACTTCGCAGCGCGCAGCCGCCCCAGGCACACGGACGATCTGCGCCAGCACGCATGCTTGCGGTGGCGACGATCCAGCGGCGCGCTCGCGCTATGGTCATTCAACGACAACGGCCACGCGATCGAGATCGCCGTATCCGGCCCTCTCATCGCCAACGATTTTTCCACCATGCTTGGCGCGGCAGTCGAGGGTATGGGCCTTGCCCAGCTACCTGAGCCGATGGCCGCTGAAGGCTTGAGAACGGGAAAACTGGTACACGTGCTGGAGCCATTCGCGCCGGTGATGCCGGGGGTGTTTCTCTACTATCCAGGCCGCCGGCAGATGACACCGAAGCTGCGCGCCTTCATTGATCATGTGAAGAGCCGCCCGGCAGGCCAAAGCGAAGTCACATCAGATCCCGGTCTTCCCTCGTCGACGTAGCTACGGCGATGCATCCCTTCAACGCGTGACATCCGTTACGTCTTTGCGACGCGCTTGCCCTTAGCAGTCGATTCGTTGTTCGCAAACAGTTCGGTGAGCCAATCGATGAACACGCGAGCTTTCGCGCTCAGGTGTCGATTGGGCTGATAGGCAACAGAAACAGGAACGGGATCCGATACCCAGTCGCTCAGAACTGCTTCGAGCGCGCCGCTTTGAAGGTGTGCTGTGGCGGAAAACGTCAACGCATGGACGACACCGAGACCCGCGAGGCCAATGGTCAAACACGCCATGATGTCGTTGGCGGTCAGTCCGCGCCGATTCTGCACTTCCACACGTTCACGATCTTTCGTCACCACGATCGGAAAGGGTCGATTGGTTCGCGAGGCAATGGTTCGAATGACGACGTGGCCATGCTCGAGGTCAGATGGATGCGAAGGCCGTCCGTGCCTGTCCCAGTACGCTGGCGTCGCGCACAGGATTTGTTTAACGGCGCCAATCTGCCGCGCGACGAGTGATTGATCGAAGATTTCCCCCGCGCGCACGACGCAGTCGACGTTCTCTGCAATGAGGTCGACCGGACGATCGCTGATTCCGAACTCGATCTCGATGTCCGGATAACGCTCGACGAACGCCGGTAACGCGGGAAGTATCACCGAAAGAGCTAATGGCACAGGTAGATCGACACGCAAGCGTCCTCGCGGGTTGGTCTTCGCGCGCGACATCGTGCCCTCGAGCTCCGCGAGATCGCTCATCAACTGCAGCGCGCGCTCGTAGTACGCGGCGCCGTCCGCTGTTGTCGAGACCTTGCGCGTCGTGCGGTTGAGCAGCTTTGTGCCCAGTTCGACTTCGAGCGACGCAATCAGACGGCTGACGGCCGTCTTCGGTAAGTCGAGCACCTGCGCAGCCTTGGTGAAGGTGCCGCTTTCGACCACTCGAATGAACGCCTGCATGGCGTGAAACTTGTCCACGGTACGACTCCTCGCTGTCCTATCCCCGCCTGCCTGATTGTTTCACTGAAGAAACAATGTGGAATCGTAGCAGCGATTTATCCGCCTGCGCGTTCTCGGTATCGTTCACCCATCGCCACACGAACTTCAACGGCGCCTCGAACGGACCAGATCGTTCGACCTGCTTTCGCAGCTGCGCCGAAGTTCATCTTGAACAGGGAAATATTCATGTCTATCGCTAGAGAAACGCATGCCTCGGACCGCCCAAAGGCGGTGGTTATCGGAGTCGGGCCGGAGCAAGGGCTCGGCGCGGGCCTGTCTCGTCGATTCGCCGCCGAGGGGCGTCATGTCGTCATCGCGGGACGCACCGAAGCGAAAATCGAACGGGTGCGCGAGAGCATTGTCGAGGCAGGCGGCTCGGCGAGCACAGTCGTCATGGACGTGACGAACGAAGCGGATGTGATCCGCTTGTTCGACGTCGCGATGCAAGCAGACGAGCGTGGCGGCAGTGCCGACCTCATTGCCTACAACGCAGGCAACAACCAGCCTCTGGATCTGCGGACGATGGAAGCGGACGTCTTCGAATCGTTCTGGCGGCTCAACTGTTTTGGCGGCTTTCTCGTGGGTCGCGAAGCCGCACGGCGCTTTGTACCCCTGGGCCGAGGGTCGATTCTTTTCAGCGGGGCGACGGGTGCACTTCGAGGCTTACCAAACTTCGCCCACTTCGCGTCAAGCAAGGCCGGCTTGCGCATGCTTGCTCAAAGCATGGCGCGCGAATTCGGCCCGCTCGGGCTGCACGTTGCCCATGTCGTGATCGACGGCGGCATCGATGGAGAACGCGTGCATACGCGCTTCACTGAGCATGTCCAACAGAAAGGCCCCGATGGACTGCTCGATATCGACGCCATCGCCGATGCCTTCTGGTCGCTTCACCGCCAGCACCGTTCCGCGTGGACGCACGAGCTCGATCTGCGCCCCTTCAAAGAAGCGTTCTAAACAATCGCGAACCCCAACACAGTCCATTTCGAAGAGTCAATGATGAAACTTATCGGTCCATGGTTTTCCGGCTATACCCGCCGGGTCGGCATCACGCTGAAGCTGCTTGGCATACCGTTCGAGCATCTGCCCTATCACGCCTACGAGCAGCAGGATCTTATCCGCCCTTACAGCCCGATGGTGAAGGTGCCGGCGCTTGCGCTCGATGACGGCGCGGTTCTCTACGACAGCACAGGCATCATCGAATATCTGCATGAAGAAGTTGGAGCAGAACGCGCATTGCTTGCACCCTCCGGCGTGAATCGGCGCGACGCCTTGCAGTTCATCGGTATCGCATCCGCGATCTACGGAAAGCTCAGCGATATGTATGACGAGTCGATCCGCCCGCCCGAGCATCAGATCGCCACAATCGTCTCATCGCTGCGCGAGCAGGCGTTGGCGGGATTTCAGATGCTCGAGTCGAGAGCCGGTAATGGCTGGCTGGTGGGCGATGCGCTGTCTCAAGCCGATGTGATGGTCGTGATTACCTGGCAATCCGCATCATTGGCGTTTATGCCCGACGTCGTGCATCCGGCTGCTTTTCCCAAGCTTGCCCGATTGGCCGCACGCGCGATGGAGATGGAAGCGTTCTCCAGTACGCTGCCTTTCAAAGGATAGGGACTGCTCGCGCGGCCTCAGCCGCGCGTGCTATTTCTTTTGCTGCCCCCTGCTTTGCGGACAGGCGTTGTCGTGTCCGCAAACAGATCGATCACTACCCCGCGCAGCCAGCGATTGCCTTCGTCCTGCTGGACTCGCGTGTGCCAGAGCAGATGGATCGGCGCGGCGGGCAACGTCATGGGCAACGCGCGCAGGCTGAGCGAGAAAGGGGTTGCCAGTTGAAGGGCAAGCCGCTCCGGCACCGTGGCGATCAGATCGGTGCGTTGCAGGATGTAGCCCACGCTCATGAAGTGCGGCACCGTCAGCCGCACCTGACGCCGTACGCCGCGCCGTTTCAGCCATTCGTCCACCTGCCCGTGCCCCGTGCCGGCCGCCACGACCACGAGATGCTCAGCTTCGCGCCATGCAGCGAGCGTGAGCGGCGCGTCCTCGAGCGGATGGCCGCGCCTGAACAGGCACACATAGCGCTGATCGAACAGACGGCGCTGATAGAAACCACCCTTGAGCTGCGGCAGCAAGCCAATCGCCAGATCGACCCGGCCGTCGGCCATCTCGTTGCTCAGATTGACGCTTGTATCGCGCACGGTATTAAGTGCGACGCCCGGTGCGACGCGCGACAGTCGTTCGAGCAGCGCGGGCAGAAAAACGACTTCGCCGATATCGGTCATGCCGATCGTCATGGTGCGCATCGCGCGCAGCGGATCGAAACCCGTCACCGGATTGAGTGCGGCGTGCAGCGTGGCGAGCGCCTGCGAGACCGGTTCCGCCAGACGCAGCGCGAACGGCGTGGGCACCACGCCGCCGGGCCCGCGCACGAACAAGGGATCGCCAAGCCGGCGGCGCAGCTTGGCGAGCGCGTTGCTGACGCCGGGCTGGCTCATGTTCATCTGCTCGGCGACGGTCGCCACGCGCCGTTCCTGCATCAGCCGCTGGAAGAGCAGCAGCAGATTGAGGTCGATTTCGCTCAGTTCCATAACTCACGCATGTCCAGGTCTCATTCAATCCAGTGATGAAGCAGATTCATTTCATCTTATTGAGGAATGAAGGTCTAGTGCTGAAAATACTGACACGGCACCCGCATTCGACATGGCGTCCGGAAATGCCATGGCGGCCCACACCATAAATCTGGATATTGGAGACACAGTCATGAAGCAGATGGATCTGAAGATTGCGATCGTCGGCGCCGGCGTCGGCGGCCTTACGCTTGCGCTCGCGCTGCGCGAGCGCGGAATCGATGCGCAACTCTACGAGCAGACCGACGAGCTGCGCGAAGTGGGCGCGGCCGTCGCGCTCTCGGCCAACGCGACGCGCTTCTACGAACGCATGGGATTGCGTGCGGACTTCGAGAAGGTGTGCGCGGAGGTGCCGGGCCTCGTCTATCGCGACGGACGCAGCGGCGCGGTCATCGGTCATCATCGTGGCACGCCCAGCTCTCGCGAGCTGTTCGGCGGCTCGTACTGGGGCATTCATCGTGCTGATCTGCAGGCTGTGCTGTCGAGAGCTGTCGGCCTTGAGCGCATCAAGCTCAGCCATCGGCTGGTCGATCTCGTGCAGCACCCGGATCGCGTGAGTCTGGCGTTCGATAACGGTCAGCATGTCGACGCCGACCTCGTGATCGGCGCCGACGGGGCGCGCTCGATCACGCGACGCTGGATGCTTGGCTATGACGACGCACTGTATTCGGGTTGCTCGGGCTTTCGCGGCGTGGTGCCGGCTGAACGCATGGACCTGCTGCCCGATCCCGAGACCATCCAGTTCTGGGTCGGACCCGGCGGCCATCTGCTGCACTATCCCATCGGCGACAAAGGCGACCAGAATTTCCTGCTGGTCGAGCGTCATCCATCGCCGTGGCCGTCACGCGAGTGGGTCATGCCCGCCAGCGAAGGCGAACAACTGCGCCTCTTCAAGGACTGGCATCCGGCCGTCGTGCAGATGATTACGGCAGTGCCAATCAGTCAGCGTTGGGGATTGTTCCACCGTCCTCCGCTCGGCCGTTGGAGCAAAGGCCGCGTGACGCTGATCGGCGATGCCGCGCATGCGCTTGTGCCGCATCACGGCCAGGGCGCTAATCAGTCGATTGAAGATGCCGTGGTGCTGGCCGCTCAATTGGGCTCTGCGGGTCCAGGCAATTGGCGCGAGGCGCAGGAAGCCTACGAGCGCTTGCGCCGGGGCCGCACGCGCAAGGTGCAGTACGCGTCGATCACCACGGCGGATGTGCTGCATTTGCCCGACGGGCCGGCCGCGCAGGCCCGCAACGCCCGCCTCGGCGCGCGCGACAGCGTGCTGAACCACCTGGACTGGATTCACGATTTCGATGCGCTCACTGAGGAGCCGAGTGAGCGGCAAGGTGGTACGTGGCTTTGAGCAAGCGCCGCTTAAGCGATTCCTGCGCGTGTGAAAGTCGCTACGCGGCGTAATCACTGTGCGGAGTGGCGCGCTCCGCACTATCCGCCTCCTCATAGCTTGCGAACAACTGGCACACTGCCCGCGGATCGAGACAGCCATGCAGCAGTTCGCGGAACCGGTGATCGCAGAAGCGCTGCGCGACATCGGCCAGCAGCCGCAGATGCGTGCTGTTCGCCCATTCCGGGACGAGCAGCACGACCACGTCGCTCACCGGCTTGCCGTCTGGAGCATCGAACGGAATTGGCTCCACGGGCCGAACGTAAAATGCCATGGCCTGACGCAGCGTTCGTATTTGACCGTGCGGAACGGCAATACCCTGACCGAGGCCAGTCGAGCCTAGCGCCTCACGTGCAGCGAGCCCCGCAGTCACGGACGTTGCCGGTAGTCCATAGTGCTGTTCGAAGAAACGGCCGAACTGGGCAAACAGTGTTTCCCGATCAGCCACGTTCAGACCAAGCAGAACATGATGTGGCGAAAGCAGTTGCGCAAGGGTGTCACCTTTTTCGGCTGCTTCAGCGTCATCGGCGGGCGAGTCGGCGCGCGGCAGCGGCCCGCCATCCATCAAATCCCGCCAGGCCTCCGTGGGCGCATCGGGAATTTCAAGCAGTTGCCCCACCTCGGCGGCCGGCGCCAGATGCGCGAGGCGTTGCATTGCGCCGTTGACTGCCTCCTTGGGCAAGTAGAGCGATAGCCGCACGCGGCCCGTTCCGTGCAGCGGCGCAACGCGAATGGTCCATTGCTGATCGCCGCAATCGCGGATCAGCGCCTGGCGCAACGGCGTGGCGTGTTGGGCGTCCAGGGTGACGCGCATCATCACATTGCGGCCGGGTGCGGCCCGCGACCGGCCATGGGGCAGCGTTTTACGCAGTCCGAGAAGAGTCCGTAGACCAACCAGCGCGCGAGTCATAGCGGCTCCTATGCGTTATCTGCTATCAGGTTAGCCGGATCGCCATCAACTTGGCGTAAAAATCACTGGGTGAAATTAGTCGTCGAGATGAACCGAATACAAATCGACTAACCAGTCGATGAAAATGTCGACCCGTTTTGGCCTGGTTCGATTGGGCATATACACAATGGACACAGGGCGAGGATCTAACGGATAGCCTCTCAGAACCTTGCTCAATCGGCCGACACGCACATGAGCGTCGAGTATAAAGGTGCTGCCCTGTATCAATCCGAGACCCACAAGCCCACATCAACGCCCTCCAGTACGCAGGGCTCCCGCATTAACAGGTCAGTCGGCCGCCGCGTGTTTCAGGGCACCGCCAACCCGTGTGCCGGGCTTCACATAACTGCCAAGCGACAGCAGCAGAACGCCGGAGGCAAGCAGCAGAAACGGCGCGACTTGCAGCGGTAGTCCATAGTTGTGCCGCAAGTCGAAATACCGCCCGACTGCGATCGGTCCAAACACGGCGCCAAATGCGTAGCCCGAAAACGCGATCCCGTAAAACAGGCCGAAGCGTTTCAGACCGATATACGAGCGAACCATATACGAGAGAAGGTCGCCCTCTGCGCCGACTGCAAGCCCGACGAGCACCGAGGCACACAGTGCGCTGGGGTAGCTTTCGAACTGCTTTAGCAGAACAAATCCGGTAGCGCCGGCTGCGAAGAAGAGGCACGCGACAATCGGTGCGTGCACACGATCCACCAGCATGCCGGACGCAAGCCGGCCGATGAGAATGCCGAATCCTACGAGCGAGGCACTGCGCGCCGCATCGTGAGCCGATATGCCGCGATCGATCAGAAGAGCAGGAAGATGAGGGCCAAGCGACAGTACCGCCGTCGAGGCAAGAAACGCCGAGAGAAAGATCACGGCAATGCGCAACAGCTTCGTACCGGCGTGGGGTGAGGCATCGCCGACATTCACGTCCCTGGCGTGCTCGCGCGTTGTCGTGCCGGACCCCTTCTTCTCCTTCGTCAGCGCGAACGCCATCAGTGCGCCCATGAGCGACATGCCCGCGAGCACCTGATACGCACCACGCCAGCCAATGCCGGTGATGAGGAACTGCGACAGGGCAGGCATCACGATGGTCCCGATCCCTAGTCCGACCATTGCGAGGCCAATGGCAAGGCCCAGCCGCCGATCAAACCACTGCGGCAATATCGCGAGATAGCCGAGAACGGAGGTCGCGGCGCCCGACATGCCGATCACGAGCGAGAGCACGATCCACCAGACCGGATGCCCATCCTGCAAGCCCATGCACGCAAGTGCCAGCGCGAAGACGAACGCTGATGCCAACACCACACGCCTCACGCCGAAGCGGTCCATCAGGGTGCCCACGAGAGGACTGACGATTGCAAGTCCGAGCATGGATGCCGCGTAAGACTCTGCTGCCTGGGCACGTCCCCAGTGAAAATCACGCACAACGGCTGGTATGAACACGCCGTTGGTCGAAATGAAGATGGCGGCAAAGCCGAACGCCATGCCGAGCGCGACGCCAATCACGGTCGCGATATATATCTGCCGCCCGCCTGCTTCCGTTGCGTGCTGTGTCATTGTCTGTCTCCACGTAGTTCTTGTCTGGACGCGTGTCTTGCGCACGCGCCGCTCCGTGACGCATGAAAGCCCGCTGTCATCGCCGGGATAAACACCCGCGCCCGGCAATGCGATGGTTCATGTCTGCGCTTCTTTGAATTCGGGTGTGATTCGGGCGTGCCGGCTGAGAACGGCACGCAAAGAAGGGGGGATGTCCGTCGCCACGCGCACATCGGTGCGCACGCAAATGGGGGAAAAACGTGCGTCGAAAACCGGTTCGCCATTCAGCGTGCAAGCGTGACAGTGGATGTCGTACGAGCGCGTGCGGATCTCGCCGATCCAACATTCGATATCGATCTCGTCGCCCGGCCAAAGCGTCTTGATGAAATCGAGCGACATGCCCCGGCAAGGCGTGCCCACCCCGTGTGCCTGTCCAAGCGACTTGCCGGCACGACCCGCCATGTGGTCGCTGAACAGGCTGACGGCTGAGAGCACATACGTCGAGAACTGGCCGGTATAGACGACGCCCGCGGGATCGCAATCGCTCCAGCGTACGGTCCGCCGGATCACGAAGGGCTCATCGCTCAATACGTATTCGCTGCTGTGGATCATGGCAGGCGCTCCACCTCAACCGCGACGCCGGCGTTTTCCAACTCCTTGAACAGTTCGGGGTACTGGTCGCGAAGCCTCAATCCATCCACACGTCCCGTCCGTGTCATGAACTGATAGATGAATTCGTGCGGACAATAGCCGTCCATCCACTCGCGAATGCGTTCATACCACTCGAACGATGCCTTGGACGCCTCGATCAACGAGCGCTTGCGAGGTTCTCGCAGATCGACATAGGACGCCAGCGCTGCGGTGACATTGTCGGGATGGAGCGCAATTCCCTCGGCGAGTGCGATGGCGTCTTCCATGGCGATGCGCGTGCCCGAGCCTATTGAGAAATGGGCACTCGCGAGTGCGTCGCCGATCAGCACCCGGTTGCCCGCGTGCCAGTTCGCGTTGCGTATCACCGGAAACTGGCGCCAGTTGGAATTGTTCGAGATAAGCGGATCGCCTGATAGTTCGTTTGCAAATACTTCCTCGAACAGCGCTTTGCGGGCATCGTCGGTCATCGCCTGCATGCCGAGATCGATCCATGTGCGGTGATCGCACTCGGCGACGAACGTGCTCATCGAATCCGAATACGGGTAGTAGTGCGCGACGAAGTATCCGCCGGCATGTTTGCGGAATATCAGCGCCGGACACTCGAACGCACGACCCACGCCGTACCACGCAAAGTGATTCGCGAGCGAATAGCGGGAAGTCCCGAAACTTTCCTCAGCGACGCTTCGCACGCGTGAGTTCACACCATCGGCACCGACGATCAGATCGCCGTCCAGTGCGTCGATATCATCGACTCGCGAGCAGTACTCAATCTCGATTCCGAGGTCTTCCACGTATCGCTGCAAAACCGACAGCAAGGCGATGCGGGGGATGGCGCCGCCGCCCTGCCCGGGACGTTGCACGGTGATCGGCGTCCCGCTCGATACGATTGTCTGGCGCGCGCTGAACGTCATCTCGGCGACCAGGTCGGCGCAGACATCCGGGGCCGCGTCGTTGAGCTTTGCTAGCCCTGCGTCGGCCAGTACCACACCGAAGCCGAAGGTCGCCTCACGCGGGTTCTGTTCGTAGATGCGCAACTGCGCGCCGGGCACTTTGCGGGCGACAAGAATGGCAAGGAACAGGCCCGCCGGGCCTCCGCCCACGATATCGATTTTCATGGCCGCTCCGACGGTTCGATGACCAGTAGGTCAGCATCGAAACGCTCGATGTGCCCGCGTAAGCCCCCGGTCAATGCGCCGTACCAGACGGCCGGCTTGAAACCGAGTTCCTTGCGCGAGAATTGCAAGGCGGGATTGCCATCAATGCGGATGTAATTGCCGTCGACTGCCGACGTCCGGTATCTCGCGTCTTTGGACGCGACATCGACAAGCGGGCGAAACTCAGGCACGTCGAGCACAAAAATCGACGCGACATCTGTCGCCGCGGCCGATGCGTCGAGCGCGCCGCCCTTCCGTTGCCATACTGCATCGATCGAAGGGAACGCTTCGCCTGCTGCAGCCGCACGTTCTTGATCGATCGCGGCTTCGATCGTACGGGTTGCGTCATTGGCGTCGGCCGCGTCGAACGGCCGGGTTTGGTACGTGATTTCGATCGGATAACCGTTGGGATCGTTGAAGTAGATCGATTCGATCACTTCATGACGCACCTGATACCGCAGCGGTATGCCGACGGCCTCGACCCGGTCGCGCCAAGCCTTCAATTCCCCATCATCCTTGACCTGCCATGCCGTGTGCGTCGCACGGCTCTGATAGTGCTCGGACGGTTCGAGATGTGCAGGTTGCTCAGTGCCGATGTAGTAGAAGAACGCAATCGTGCTGCCGTTACCGCTATCGAAAAAGAAGTGCAGGAAGTCGGCGTGATCCACCGGCCCCCAGCCGCGTGCCGAGATGGCATGCAACAACGGAAGGCCGAGCAGGTCGCGATAGAAATGCACGGTCTCTTCGAGCTTCCAGGTAGGACGAGCAGTGTGATGGACGCCGCGCAGCACCGGTTGCGCAAGACTATTCAAAGAACTTTGGGTCATGACATTTATCCGTTGGAAACGTTGCTGGCGGACTGTTCGGCCTGAAGCCGCTCAATCAGTCCGTTACGAAGCAGCACTTTGCTGAGCTTTCCGGATGCGGTGACCGGAAACTCAGAAACGTTCTCGATGCGCTCGGGCCACTTGAACTTTGCGACGCCTTCCTGTTCCAGGAAGGCTGTGAGCGCGGACAACCCGATCGTGGCGCCCGTCAGGCGCGGCACGACGAACGCACAGACGCGCTCGCCGTACACCGGGTCAGGCATGCCGACCACGGCTGAGGCCAGCACTGCTGGGTGACGGTTGATGAGGTTCTCGAGTTCCTCGGCGTTGATCTTCTCGCCGCCGCGATCGACCACGTCCTTGGTGCGGCCGCGGAAGAAGAAGTAGCGCTGGCCTTCTATGACCTCGGCCTTCATCAGGTCACCCGAGCGATAGAACCCGTCGGCGGTAAATCGATGGACGTCCTGCTCTTCGGACCGGTAGTAGCCGCGAATCGTGTACGGGCCGCGAAACAACGCCTCGCCGACTTCGCCATCCGGGACTTCGTCTTCAGTGCCAGGCTCGACGATCTTCACTTCGTCCCATTCGCAAACCGGCCGGCCGACGGACTCATCGAGTACGTAGCGCGGATCGCCCTCACGAGCGAACATGATCACCCCCTCGGTCATGCCGAAGATGTGATAGCACGGCGAGCCCAAAGCCGTCGACAGACCCGAGGCATTCTTCGGCGCAGTCAGTTTGCGTTTGAGTTTCACGTCCGGCCTCGCGGCCACGAGTTCTTCGGCAATGCGCGAGTAAATCGGGCCGGCGAGACCATACCAGGTCGGATCATAGTCACGGATCGCTTGCCTCAACGTAGGCTCCGCGATGTCGGGACAAACGACCACGGCGCCTCCCGTGAGCAGGATGGGGCCGAAGAAGCACACCATATTCATGTTGTGCATCAGCGGTGTTGGCATGAAAAGGACATCGTCCTGGGTGTACCGATTCCACGCACCCACCAGTCGCATGTTCAGCAGATATTCGTTCTGAAAGCGGGGAATGATTTTTGGCACGCCCGTGGTGCCGCCGGACAACTGGAAAACAGCCGCCTGATAGGGGTCGTGGTCGACGCCCCACAGATACGTACGAGCTTCATCGCGTGGCATACCGGCTATCATGGACCAGAGCGTCTGCGCGATGCCGCGCTGTTCGCCTCGTGCCTGAACGACGATGGAAAGACCGGGCGCTACCGACTGCATTTCCTCGGCGAACGCGACGTCGTCGAATTTCGGATCATCGCCCTGGACCAGATGAATCCGCGCAGCGGCCAGATTGGCCAGATACGAGATCTCATGACGGCGGAATGCCTGTAGCGCGCATATCGGGATCAGATCCGCTTTCAGGCAGCCGAAAAATGCGATCAGCAACTCGTTGCAGTTGCCGCATTGCATGACGACGCGATCGAGTGGCCGCGCGCCCATCTTCAGCAGCGAAGCACCGAACCGGTCGGTCAGATCATCCAGCTCACGATAGCTGATGTTTCCCTCCGGGCTGAGCAGCGCCATCCGGTCAGCGTGCTTTTCAAATGCTTCGCGCAGCGCCGCGGCGAGACTTTGCTCGGGCAACACACCTTGGGTTACGTAGCGCTCGAGCGTCGCCGGGTCCTGGTAACGTACGCCTTCAAGCGCGGTGCGTGGCCGATACATTTGCCTTTGCATGACTTCCTCCATGTTTCCTCCGCGGCCTATGCGTTGTTTTGTGTTGGGTCGAAACGCTTCTTCAACCAGGCCGTGATAACGCGTCCGGCGACCACACGCCCCGATTCCTCGTCGGGCGCCAGCGCCATGCCGTGATGATTTCCTTTCACCCGGACGCGCTGCTTGTCGTCGTTGCCGAGCAATGCGTAAATCGCGTCGATGTCCGCGGGAAAGGTGCATTGATCGCCCGTATATTCAATCAGCAAAATCGGGCGGTTGATGGAGGGCGCGCATTTCTCGAGCGACGCATTCGACGAGATGCCGGACCATGTCGAAAGCCATGATTCCGGCGTCACCGTGCGAGCGAAAGCCACGCTTCCCCAATTCGAAGTAAAGGGATCGCTACCCCAAAGCGAACCGGTCACGCGATCGGACGGATCCATGCTGATGTCCCACGACCGAAGATCCGCATCCGTTCGCCAGACCTGGAAAATCGGAGCATAGGCAGCAAGGCGCCTGTCGTTCATGGTTGCGGAGCCGGTTTTCACGTGCGCGCGTGCCTGCTGTTTCCGCTCGATCAGTGCGCGAGCGATGCCGTCGATACGCTCTACGCGCTGACGCTGCGCCGCCCGATAGCGACTCACGAACTGCGGGGAATATCGCGCCTGGCGGGTTCGCGGGTCATATCCGTTGGCTTCCGAGAACGGGTCCAGTGACTCGTCAATCGCCATCGGATCGCTTTCGTCGATAACGCTGGGATCGATACCGCTCATCAGAAGCGCGCCCTGGCCCGGATGGGGCGAAACGAATACGAATCCATCGGCACTTTGCATGGGGAGCTTGTCCAGGCCGGTCGGCCGGCCCCCCGGCGTTTTTGCGATCCGCTGCTCTGGGGGAAGCATCGCCTGCTGATGATAAAAGGCATAGAGCGCCGCACCGCCGGAATTGCCCAGCATGACGATTGACTCATACCCCGACTGACGAAGATGCGACATCCCGGCCGCGACATCGAACAGAGCAATCTCATGTTCCAGGCGCAGGTCGTTTCCGATCGAGCGCGGGCCTTGCACCCAGCATGCGCAACCCGCGTCGAGAATCGTCGGCACAAGGTAGTGCGTTACCGACATTTCCCGCGGATGCATGATCGAGACCACGCACGTCTCCTTGCCCGTTCTCGTGAAGAGAAAGCCGAGTGTCGCCTGACCGTCGGCGGTTTGAAGCGAATACGGGACCACTGTGTAGGGCCGGCGCATCAGCGCCGGATCCCAGTTTGCACCGCGTAGGCCCGCGGTGACCTGAGGAAGAACTGCCTGTTCCACGCCCATCTCCTTTAAATGACACCCCTATCAATTAGGTTAGGCTTTATTTGATATAGTGTCAATTAAATATTGCGTGTAAGCTTGCACGACACTGAATCTCCCGCGTGAACGCTCGCACAACAGCATGGAAAGAAAAGCAAAACCAGTCTTGCAAACGGAAGCAACGCCGCGTCGGCGAGGGCGCCCTCCACGTGTCGAATCTCCGATCGGCGCCGAGCCGATGCTCTCGCGCAACGTGTTGATCGACCGCGCCGCTGAAATGGCGAAGCGCATGTCACTCGACCAGATATCGATGGTCCAGCTCGCCAAGGAATTCGGCGTCGCCCCGGGCCTGATCCACTACTACCTGGGCAGCCGCGACGATCTCATCTCCGGGGTGCTGAACAAGTACTATCGGGAGCGCGTGGAAAGGCTCGCCCCACTGACGGGGGACTGGCGAGCTGACGTCGAGGGTATCTCCGACGTCACGTTTTCGCTCGCGACAGAATGGCCTGGCATCAGCCTGTACGTGGTGTCGCATAACCGCTTTCGCTTGTTTCAGGAGGTGCCCGCCGGCGAGACCGACTACGGCATGGTGCTGTTCGACCACATCGTTTCAGCATTCCTGCAGGGCGGATTCACGACCGATTCGGCGGCGCTCGCCTATCACCTGCTAGCCCAGTTCCTGCTCGCGAGCAGCGTCGCCGTGGCCGGCCGACAGGCACCAGCCGAACACAAGGGTTTCATTCTCGACAAGTTCGCCAGCGTTTCGCGAGAGCGCTACCCGGCGGCCACTGCGGTGGGTCCCGCGTTTGCATCGCTCGACTCCGACAAGGCTTTCCAGGAGGGCTTGCGGCTGTTGCTCGACGGTTTCGAGCAATGGGCGAATACGAATACCCTGAAGGCCGCATCCGTGCGACCAGCCAGCAAGAAAAAGGCAAGATAAGGCGGCAAGCCGCCTTCTCCGCAAGCGCCTAGAACTTGTGCCGGATGCCAAGCCGCGCGCCGATCTGGCTGTTGGTGGCTGACGGCGTGAATCCACTGATACTCGCTACCGATGCCTGTCCCAGCGAGTCCACTCCCGTCGCGCGTTGCAGGACCGTCAGAGCATAAAGATCGGTGCGCTTCGAGAGACTGTAGATAGCGCCGAAATCGAGTTGCAGATATTTGGCGCCGCCGTCGCCGTTGACCGAATTGCGTTTGGTGTAATCGAACGCGGTGCCGACGAGCAAAGCCGGCGTGACGTAAGCGCGTACGCTAAGCTCCGCGTTCGTGAAGTTCGCGTTGCCGGTGTATTTAAGAGGATTCGGCCCGATAGTCGAGCCCAGATTCTCGAAGCGTGTATTGGTAACGACGATGCCGATTGTCGTGCTCGCCACGGTATAGGCGAGCGCCGCACCGGCGAATTGGGTCGTTTTGGCCGACGCGTAACCGGCGTAGACGGGCATAGACTCTGCGCTCGTCGCGGAGCCAAACGAGCCAATATTGTTTACCGTCGCAACGCCCTTGTTCGGTGTATTGCCGTAAAGGGACACGTTCGGGTCGCGTGCGTTGAAGTAACCCGCTGCGATCGAAACAGGGCCATTTGAATAGCCGGCACCGAGTGACCAGATCTGGTTCTGCGTTGCATTCCCTGCCACACCACCAAGGCTGTAAAGGCCGCCCGCACTGAAGCCGCCGTATTTCACTGTCGTGAATTTGATCGAGTTATTGGTGCGGTTCGTGTTGGTGAGATTGTCGAGATCGTCCGGGTGGGAGCCCATGTAGCCTGCGAAAGTCCCGGAGGCTGCAAGCGGTTGCAGGAATTCGATGTAGGGATCGTATTGTCGTCCGATGGTCACGGTGCCATACGGCGACGACAACCCACCCCAGCTTTGCCTGCCGAACTCGGCGCCGCCTTGCGCCAGCGTTCCGTTGTTGGCGAAGAAACCGTTTTCAAGCACGAAAATCGCTTTTAGCCCGCCACCCAGATCCTCCGTTCCGCGCAAGCCCCACCGGCTGCCGCTAAGACCTGTGGCGTGCGCATCCGTTAAGGCGAACTGACTTGCACCGACAGGGCGTCCGGCCACCTTCCCGGTCTGTGCGCTATTTGTATAGGTCAAACCTAGATCGATGATCCCATAGAGGGTCACGCTGCTTTGTCCGTGCGCAGCCAGACAGGTAAGCGCAAGCGGCAATGCCAGGCAACAGCTCTTCATCTGCATCTCCAATTTTGTTAGTCATACTATTTATAATTGACGTGACCTTGGCGAATCCGGCTTCGTGATCCGCGGAGCGTGTGAGATCCCCTGCGTCCCGCGTTAATTGATAGTCAATCAATTAACGCAAGGCTAGCATAATTGCCATCCCTGTCAATACTTTAGTCGGCTTCGGCCGATGCGGAGAAACCCTTGATTGGCGGGCTGGGCCACCCGCTCACAGGCGTGAGAAGTACTCACGTGAGACCGACATCATCAATGATCAGGCCAGTTGCTTAACCATGAATACCCGCCTTAAACCTCTCTCCTCCGCCCGATGCGTCTCGGCATAGCCGATGCGAGAGTAAAGCGCGATATTTTCCGTCATGGTCTCGTGCGTGTAGAGCCTGATGACGCGGTAGCCGGCTGCTCTGGCTGAGCGCTCAGCGAATTCCAGCAGGCTGCGACCTAGTCCTGTTCCCCTGGCGGAAGGCGCTACTGCCACGTTGTCCAATAGCATCGCGTCCTGCTCGGGGATGAGCACAACAATGCCCTGTATGGCGCCTTCCAGCTCGGCAACATAGACTCTGCCCTCGCCGATCAAGACTTCATAGTCATCCAGCATCGGTCCCGGCGGCCGCCCGATACGAGAAATATAAGGCGAGTAGGCCTGTCGAACGATTTCCTCGACAGCTTCAAGGTCAGCAAGAATGGCGAGACGGGGATCGGGATGCATTGTCATGTTTCGCAAGTATTCGACTGAAAGCGCGGTGGTGAATATGGTAGCTCTTTCATGACGGAGAATACCGCGCATCGAAGAAGGCCTACTGCACCGTCTCCGACGTCTGCAGCAGTAGCAAAACGTCGTTATTGACATATCAGTCCATAATTCATATCCTCGAGTCATGGTTAGACCTAGAGAGTTCGATCGCGACGAGGCACTGGATCACGCAACACGCGTGTTCTGGGCGAAAGGTTACGCCTCGACTTCAACCGAAGACCTGCTCACGGCCATGAATATCGGGCGCCAGAGCCTCTACAACGCGTTTGGTGACAAACGGAAGCTCTACCTCGAAGCGCTGGAGCGATATCAACGGGAAAGCAATGCCGGCCACCTGGAGCGCCTGAAAAACAGTGCATCGCCACTAGGCGGTATCGAGGCGCTGTTGCTTGGCCTCATTGCTGACGATGACGACATACGTGCACTCGGATGCATGGATGTCAACGCGGTCAGTGAATTTGGATCTGCGGATCCGGAGCTTGTGATGCTACGGAGCAAAGTAGGTCCAAGGCTTTTCAGATGCCTGGTCGAACGCATCCGTGAGGGACAGGCATGCGGAGAGGTCGACCCCACCATCGAGGCTCGCGAAGCCGCGGCCTTTGTGCAGATGACAATGCAAGGTATTCAGCTCGCCGCCCGCGCCGGCAGCGATGCCAGGAATCTGCGCGCACAGGCCAGATTTGCAATCAACCGTTTCAGACCGCGCTAGGCAGTAAAAGCCTGACGTGGTTGCTGCACGCCCAATTATGGACTGATCTGTCAACAACGGAGATACTAGTGAACGAGAACTATGGACTTACCGGGAAGGTTGCCATTGTCTTTGGCGGCTCGCGCGGCATTGGCGCGGCTGCAGCGAGACGTCTCGCCAGTGAGGGCGCCGATGTAGCGATCACCTACGTGTCGGCGCCGGAGCGAGCGAAAGAAACGGTCGGGGCAATTGACGCCACCGGACAATCTGGCCTTGCAATCAAAGCGGACAGCGCGGATCCGGCAGCGATCAAGGCCGCCGTTGCGCAGACCGTGGATCACTTCGGAAAACTGGATATCGCCATCGTCAACGCCGGCATCCTGAAGCTTGGCGACATTGCGACGGTGAGCGTGGAAGATCTTGACCGCATGCTGGACATCAACGTGCGTGGTGTCTTTATTGCCATCCAGGCTGCGGCTGCGCGTCTCACTGACGGCGGCCGGATCATTACGATCGGCAGCAACACAGCGGTGCGTAGCGGACATCCGGGCTCGAGCGTTTACTCAATGACGAAGGCTGCGGTTGCTGTCATGGTAAAAGGTATCGCCGTTGACCTGGCCAGCCGGGGCATTACAGTCAACAACATTCAACCCGGGCCAACAGTAACGGACATGACCGCCGATCATATCGAGGCGATCAAGCCGCTCATTCCGCTTAAGCGCGCCGGCGATCCGGATGAAATTGCAGGTCTGGTCGCCTACCTCGCCCGCAAGGAGTCAGGCTACATGACCGGCTCCAGCCTCACCATCGACGGTGGTATGGCGCTGTGACCGGCCGGCGGCCTGTTCTACTTCGTTGTCCGACTTTCCGCCTGGGCGACCAGCGCCGACAAGACTTCAGGGAAATCGGAAGAAACGCCAGCGCAAATATCTTGAGCATTTTCTCCGACTACGCTGATCTTGTAGCTGATGCGATTGCCCCCGCCAGGTAGTGGTTCGATTTCATGCACCACGCGAACCACAACGTCGCCAAGCCTCGTTTCGTCTGTGAACAGGTGCTGCGCGTCGACTTCGACGAGTTGCGACCTGATCACCTCCTGGTCAGGAAGCGTCATGGTTAGCCATGAGCCCACAGCGAAAGGACCGTCGATAGAACAGGCGTGGACACCCGTATTCCAATTCTTCCAACCGGAAACGGCCTCGAAGAATGCCCAGATTACTCCTGCCGATGCGGTGGTCTCCTGGCTATAGGAGGCGGTGGCGTGCGTACTGTCGGTCATGTGAGATCCTCTAGTAAGAGCACAGATAGTATGCGAGCTTGCTAAAGGATATCAACCGGAGAAGTCGGCGCATCTTGCCGGATCAGTTCCCGGCGCTTCAGCTCGGCCCAGAACGCCGGTGGAATTTCAGCGCGGAAGGTTTGCAGGTTGTCGTCCAGCTGCGCAACCGTACGCACGCCGGGGATGTTGGTCGGGATCGCAGGGTGGGCGAGAACGAATTGCAGCGCCGCCGCTTTGAGCGGCACCGAGTATTCCTGACATACCTGCTCGATCTTGCGCACGCGCTCAAGAATGGCTTCCGGCGCGGGGGCGTAGTTGTATTTCGCGCCTGACACCGCACCCGTCGCGAGAATGCCGCTGTTGTAGCCGCCACCGAGAATGACCGACACCTGCTGCTCTTCGCACAGCGGCAGGAAACCGTCCAGCGCCTCCTGCTCGAGCAAGGTGTAGCGTCCAGCCAGCAACAGGCAGTCGAAATCCTGCCGGCGAATCGCTTCGTGCGCGACCTGCCACTCGTTGACACCGAGCCCCACCGCCTTCACAACTCCTTCGTCACGGAGTTTCAGCAGTGCTTTCGACGCGCCAGCCATCGCCGCCTCGAACATCTCGGACTGACGCTCGCCATGTGTAAATACGTCGATGTCGTGAATCAGCGCAATATCGATGTGCTCCAGCGCCAGACGCTGCAGACTGTCTTCGATCGAACGCATCGTGCCGTCATAGCTGTAGTCGAAAACGGTTTCGAAAGGTAACCCGTCAACCCACGGGTCAAAGTTGATCTCGGCGCGTTTACGCGGCTTCAGCAGGCGACCAACCTTGGTGGACAGCACAAACTGGTCGCGCGGATACCAGCGCAGCCCCTGACCACAGCGCGCTTCGCTCAACCCGTGTCCGTACATCGGCGCGGTGTCGAAGTAGCGCACGCCGGCGTCCCACGCTGCCTTGATCAAGGCAGCCGAATCCTCTTCACTAATCGGCCTGAATATGTTGCCGATCGGCGCGGCGCCGAAACCCATCACGCTAGTCTCGAGCCCTGAACGCGGCCATTTACGCTTTGCTACCGGATCCATCTTTATCTCCTTTGTCGAGCGGAGTAAGTGCTTTAGCACTTACTCCGCTGCCATGAGCGAAGCCATTGGTTCCAAACCGACCGCCACGCAACGCCCGTCTACTTAATCTTCGCGGCAGCGGCAAGCTTGCGCACGCCCTCTTTCGGGTCCTCGTTCGAGTTCATGAAATTCGTTAAGACGTCGGTAATCGCGCCAGCGGTAACCGGAGACTGAAGGTTGCCGAAGGCCAACGAAGGCAGGAACGCACCGGATTTAATCGTGGCCTGCTCGTCAGCGAATGACTTCCGGGCGCAGCTATCGAACTTGTCCATGGGAACGTCCAGCCGAACAGGAATTGAACCCTTGTAGAGACTGAACTGCTGCTGGAAATCGACGGACATGATCGTCTTTGCAAGCGCAAGCTGCCCAGGCGACGCCTGCTTCTTACCGTTCTGCTGAAAGAACGCGAACGAATCCACGGTGTACGTGTAGGCATTCGATGTGCCCGGCGCGGCCGCGCAAATATAGTCAGTGTCTGGCTTCTTGTTCGCATTGGCGAATTCGCCCTTCGCCCAGTCGCCCATGAACTGCATGCCGCCCGAGCCGGAGATGACCATTGCCGTTGCGAGATTCCAGTCACGGCCGTGGTAGCCCTTATCGAAGTAGCCGCGGATCTTCTGGACGATCTCGAACACCTGCACCATCTGCGGCGAAGTCAGCGTTTTCTGGTCAAGATCGACGAGGGCTTTCCGATAGAAATCCGCCCCCTGGGAGAGCACGACCGTCTCCCAGATGGTCATGTCTTGCCATGGCTGGCCACCATGTGCGACTGGTGTGATACCCGCTGCGCGAAATTTGTCGGCGAGCGCGAAAAATTCCGGCCATGTCGTGGGCGCCGTGCCCCCAACTTTTTCAAGGTCGGCCTTGTTGATCCACAACCAGTTGATTCGGTGTACCGAGAAGGGCGCCGCCACATAATGACCGCCTGCCTTCATGGAGCTATCTATCTGCGATGGCGAATGCGCTTTCCAATCGGTAGCGGACTGATCGACACTGACCAACATGTCCTGATCGGCCCAATCCTGAATCAGAGGACCCTTGATCTGCGCGGCCGATGGTGCGTTTCCCGAAATGACCTGCGTCTTCAGCGCCGTCATGGCCGCCGCGCCCGCTCCTCCCGCTATGGCGAAGTCCTTCCACTCATAGCCCTGTTTGGTCATATCGTCCTTCAACACCCGGATCGCTTTCGATTCACCGCCAGAGGTCCACCAGTGCAGTACCGAAAGCTGTTCAGCGGCCAAACCAGCATGTGTTCCAGCCACGAGCAGCGTAATACCCGTCGCAAGCGACGTGAGTGATCGTTTCATTGCAGTCTCCGAAGTCTTCGTTATTTGATCGAGCGGCGCATTCGAAGCTAGATCGAACGCGCATGCGTGCCCGTTTTAATGCGTGTCAAACGTCCTTGCCGATCTACAGATCAAACCCAAGTTGCGACTTGCCGAGCGGTGTCAGGTCGTCAGCCGTTGCGCGTCCGGTGAAATCCACTTCGAAATGGTCAGCAGGAAAATCGGGCGGGCTTTCACCCTTGAGGAAGCTCGGCAACTGGCGCTTCAGATAAGCGTCGTTTTTGGCGCACGCGGGCGCCGAGGCGATGTACATCACGTTGCTGTAACCCGCTCCCCTGTGCTCGTCTTCGACTGCATGGATGACATCGCTGTGCCAGAACACGGTGTCCCCCGCTTCCATTTTGGGAATCGACGACAATGCCTCGAACAAAGGCGCATGAAATTCCGGCTTGATCGACAGCGCCCGTCCAGGCATGGCACCGCACAGGTCGTCCTCGGCGACATCGTCCTGAAGCGCGCGCAGCAGGATGTACACCATCGAATTGGCGATGGGCACGAGTTGCAGCGTGCCGTCGCCCGGGCCTTGCGGCGTCAGGGCAGTCCAGCCCTGGAAGGTGCGGAACATCGAACATACGGCCGGCGACGCGATCTCCTGCACGTCGGGTCGGAAAGCCGCATCGAACGCGTCGTAGTCGCGCCAGTTGCCGGCAAACACGTGGCGATACACCTTCCGGAAATTGCTTTCGATCCAGCGCTCGACTGACCCGCCGTCGCAATGCGCCGACAGGCCAAGCGACGCGGAGCCTGGCGGCCGGCGGCGCAGACGATCGGCATAGACCGGCACGCGCTCCGGATCGAAGTGCACCTGACCGCCGCTCTCATTGCGCCATAGCCGGTTCAGGAATACACGTGCTTCGGTTAGTGACGCCGACTGACGGGCCAGCACTTGCGGCTTCGACCAGTACACCCCATAGATCTGCGGTTTGCTGGACGCCAGCTGGCCAAAGTATTTGTCTTCAGCGCGGTTTTCCAGGTGCTTGTCGAGATTATTGCGCTCGACATAGTCGGCAATATCCTCGTCCCAACCCTGCACCAGCGCACGGGGAAAAACATTACGGATCACGCATGCACCGCGCGCCTTGACGAGCGCGATCTGGTCCGCGGTGACGCGTTGTTCGGCGATGTCGGAAAACTGAATCTCGGGGATGACGTCTTCTCCGCGATCCCGCTGCGCAGCGATTCGCTTCGCCTCGGTGCTGATCGCTTCTTCGACTTCGGCAAAGACCTGCCGGTAGTTCGGCAACGCCGCGCGCAGCTCCTTTTTCGCTTGCCGGATTGCGCTCGGCAAATCGTCGATTTTCAACGCCATGACTGTCTCCATAGGGATTTGGTATGCCCCGAGGATATGACGTGCATGCGTGCGTTGGTGATACTATTCAGGCAATCTTTTTGCGTATTCGGCCATGAAACCAGCCTATGAGCATGTCGACTTCGGTGGGGACTGTTCGGTGCGGGTTTACCACCGGCGGCTGCCGCGTATTCCGTTCGAGTGGCATCACCATCCGGAGTACGAGCTAACGCTGACGATGAACAGCCATGGCAAGCGCTACATCGGCGACTCTGTCAACGAATACGAGGCCGAGGACCTTGTCCTCGTGCCGCCAGATCTTCCGCACACCTGGGCGTCGAATCGTTCGATCGATCCATCCTCGCCACAGGTCGCCATCGTCATCTGGTTCGACGGCGATTGGGCGCGGCGTATGGCGGACTGTTGCCCAGAATATGAACCGCTGCGCAAGCTGTTACGCAGGGCCGCGTGTGGGCTGGCCTTCGAGCCACCTGCCGGCAAATGGATGCGCGAGCGCCTGGAACAATTGCTGTCGAGCGTGGCGCGCGACCGCCTTGGCGCCGCTCTCGACATTATGTGCACGCTCGCCGACGCGCCGGGCCAGCCGCTCGCCTCGCCGAGTGCTTTCAACGAGGCAACCACCGGACCATCCGGCCACGAGCCCGAACGGATCAACCGGGTCCTTTCGATGATTGACGCGCGCTTTGCCGAACCGTTGCGACTGTCAGAGCTCTGCGCGGCCGCCAGCCTGTCGGAACGCACGCTCACGCGTTACTTTGTTCAGCATATCGGTGAGAGCGTCGGCCGCTATATCACGCGGGTTCGGATTGGTCACGCGTGCCGGATGCTGGTTGACACCGCCATGCCGGTTGCCGTCATCGCTGCTCGTTCGGGCTTCGCGAACGTCGCCAATTTCAATCGACAGTTCAAGGCCGCAAAGCAGGCGACGCCGGCCGAATATCGACGGCAGTTCGCCGCCGCGGGTTCTCCGGATAAGGACGCAGCGGCGCGCTTGACCGAACGGTCTCCGTCACTCCAAAAGAAGCGGAAACTAGCCAGTGAGCGAAACGTGGAAGAGATGGCTGGCCAGTCCCGCGCCTGATCCCGCAGATAGCAATCTGCGCCCCGTTTCCGACCTTCGATGGCGTTCGGCGAGCAACATCACGGACGTTAGCCCGCATCGGGCATCGTGTTAACTTTTATCAAATGACACACTGCCTGAGAAAACCTCGTCAACGACATCGCAGCATTTCCCGTTTACGGAGGATCGGCGAATTACATGCCGTGCACCGTCACTGCGGCGACAGGCCAAGTGCATTCATAGAATTCTATTTTGGAGTACGGCATGAAATATCCTCTCTTGGCAACGTTGGTCGCGAGCTTGGGAATTGGCCTATCCGGCGTGGCCAATGCAGTTAACGTAGACGTCAATATCGGCACGCCTGCCCCCGTAGTGGTCGCCCAGGCACCGGTTGTCATTGGCTGGCATGGGGACAGATACTACGACGGTCATCGCTACTGGGAACGCCAGGAATGGGAGGAACATCACCACCACCATGGTGATCATGGCCACTGCCCTCCCGGACACGCTAAAAAGGGCGAGTGCTAACAGCATCGCATAGCAACCGAACTGTTGTTACGGGCCTCGCGGCCCGTTTTTTTTGCGAAAACAGAAGGCAGCAGCAGATTGCCATCAAAAACGTGAGCGGTCGATTCAGTCCGCAATCTCCCGTTCAAAGCAATATCACGAAAGCCGGTCTATCCCGGGCGAATATTGCCAACGCCAGCCTGGCACGTAGAATGTGCATTGCCGTGTCCGTCGCCTGACCGCGATCCTTGCACGGCGCGCAACCGCGCGTCCCGACGGCAATCAAGTGAATGGTCTTATGAATCGTAGGCAAGCGTTGCTCACCTGCGCGTATGCCGGCCTGACCGGTGTGTCCGGCCGCGTTTTCGCCACGACGCGCGCGCCGCGTGTGGTGTTCCTCAACCCCGGCGAGGCTGTGCAACGCGGTACGGGGCAGCATTGGCAACTGGTCTCCCGATTCATGACAATGGCGGCGCGCACCCTAGATATGCAACTGGAGGTGCTGTACGCGGAACGTGACCATCTATTGATGCAGCGCCAGGCAGAAGACGTTGCGCGACGCGCCGACGCGCCGGACTACGTCGTCATCGTCAACGAAAAGATGGCCGCACAGCAGATGCTCAAAACACTGGCGCGCTCGCCGGCCAAGGTGCTGCTCATCCACAACGACCTGACGTCTGAGCAGCGCC
Source organism: Paraburkholderia aspalathi (assembly GCF_905220735.1). NCBI lineage: Bacteria > Pseudomonadati > Pseudomonadota > Betaproteobacteria > Burkholderiales > Burkholderiaceae > Paraburkholderia > Paraburkholderia aspalathi. The sequence continues at coordinate 463,307 of NZ_CAJNBA010000004.1, read as the reverse complement.
ACGCGGTCGGCAATGAACGGGAACGGATCCCGAACTGGATCGGCACGGTGACGGCAAACGCCGAGCGCGCCGGGTACCGGCTGATGCAATTTCTGTATCAACAACTGGGCCAGCACGGGGCGCAGGTGATCGGTATTACGGGAGACCCGAGCACGCCGGTCTCGCTGGAGCGCGCCGCCGGTGTTGACGACTACCTGTTTCACGCTTCGAATGCGCACACCTGCCAACTGGTCTTCAGCGACTGGAGCTACGCCGACAGCGATCAGAAGGCACGCGTGCTTCTCGCCCGCTATCCGGATGCCAATGTGATCTGGGCCGCCAACGACGCGATGACGCTTGGGGCGCTGGACGCCGTCAAAGCGCGCAATGCGCGCGTTCTGGTAGGCGGCATAGGTGCGTTGCAGGAGGCACTGGCCAGGGTGGCTGACGGCAGCCTCGCTGCCATGATGGCAGGCGACTACTTCCTCGGCGCCTGGGCGATGGTTCTGTTGCACGATCACAATCAGGGCAACGACTTTGCCACGAACGGAGGTCTGCGCCAGAAGCTCGACTTTCTGACCGTGATCCATCGCGAGAACGCCCCCCGCTATGCCGACCTTGTTTTCCGGAGCGGAGCGATACTCGACTTTGGCCAGTACTCGAAAACCCGGTCCCCGCGTCCGGGCCCCTACGATTTCAATCTCCAATATCTTCTGGACACGGCGTCCAGGGCTTCATGATGCGTCTGTCCCCACGGCTCGCGCTGCCCTCGCCCAGTTTGCACACCAAGCTGATGCTGGCGCTCGTCATACTTGTCGCGATCGTGGCCGGCACGTCGGCGTATGCGCTGGTCGCGCACGAACGGCAGCGCCGGCTCACTGCGCTGGAGGAGCGTGCCACCCGGATTGCCGACCTGTTCAGCCAATCGCTCGCGCAACCTTTGTGGAACATCGATCTGGGCGCGATCAACGGCCAGCTTGCCGCGCTCGCACCGAATCCCGAAGTGGCCCAATTCACCGTCACCGCGGTGGGCTACGGTACAGTGTCCACCGCGGGGAAAGCCGTTCAGCCGAAACCTGCCGACAGCGTGGTGCGTGTCAGGGCGATTGAATACACCCCACCCGGCAATGCGCCAAGGGAAAAGATCGGCGAGGTTCGTGTCGTCCTGACGAAGGCGGTGGCAGAACAGGCGATCAGCGACGCCCGCCGGGCGATTCTCGCCATGATCACGGCCGTCGTTGCCGTGCTCTACGCAGCGACCTTCCTGCTCCTCAAGCGCATGGTGCGCAGCCCGATCAACCGTCTTGAGGAAATGGTCGACCGTATCGCGAGCGGCGACCTTCGTGCGCGCTGCACAGTTGAGTCGGGCGATGAGTTAGGCCGGCTCGCCTTGCGCGTCAATGTCATGGCTGACCGCCTTCAGGAATCGACGGTAAGTCTGCGCGCCAGTGAACGGAAATACCGCAGCATCGTTGAGAATGCCCTCGAGGGTATCTTCCTGCTCGATCGGAACGGGCAACTGGATGAAGCCAATCCGGCAATGGCACAACTGCTCGGCTATCGTGACGTGCCCGACCTGATCGAGGCCGCCGCGAGCGCCGCCCACAAACAGCCGTTCTCGCCGGAGCAGATTGCAACCCTGTTCGAAATTCTGCGCACGCAGGGTGAGATCGTGGGGCTCGAACTGCAGTTGCAGCGTCTCGACGGCACACCCATCTGGGTTCAGCTAAACGCACGAGGCGCGACAAGCGACGACGGTAGCCTGAGGGGACTTGAAGGCCTGCTGACCGACATGACGGCCCGCAAGCATGCAGTGGAAAGCCTGCGACGCCATCGCGACCAGCTCGAACTCGAAGTCGTGGTGCGCAAGCGGACCGAGCTGGAACTGCTGGCGTCGCGCGAACAGCTGCAGCAGTTGTCCGCGCATCTGGAAGCCATTCGCGAGGAGGAAAGGAAGCACATCGCGATGGAAGTTCACGACGAACTCGGCCAGTTGCTGACCGCGTTGAAAATGGACCTGTCGTTGCTGAGGATGCAACTGACGACAGGTTCCGCCGCCATGCAAAAAGCCGAACAGATGCGCGATCTGGTTGAACAAACCATCAAGATCGTGCGCAATGTGGCCAGTCACCTTCGGCCAGTCGCACTGAATTTCGGCCTCGCCTCCGCGCTGGAATGGCTCGCGGAGGATTTCACCCGCCATACTCACATTCCCTGTCACTTCAACGTCACGGGTTCCGAACCGACTTTCTCGGATTTCCGCGCCACAGCGCTATTCCGTATCGTGCAGGAGTCGCTGACCAACGTGGCCCGTCATGCCGGTGCGTCGCGTGTCGATGTGACCCTGGTCAACAGCGAAGCGGGTGTCGAAGTGACCATCTGCGATGACGGCCGAGGCTTCGATATGGTTACCGCACGGGCCGGCTACTCGTACGGACTGCAGGGCATGGCCGAGCGCGCCAGGCTGATCGACGCGAAGCTGTTCATCGAGAGCACGCCCGATTCCGGTTCTGTCGTGCGGCTATTCGTTCGGGATGATGCCGTGATTGTCACGTAATCCGGACCAGCACACCTGTGGCGTGAAATGCCACGGGCAGCCGGGCGCTTCGCATTTTGCCCGCGGGGGATCTTCGTTCATTCCCTATAAATATCGCATGCGATTTAATCTTTTGCGATTGACATTCGTCGCTCTTTCCCGCATCATGCGACGCATGCGATTACATCGCATACGATTTAAAGCACCTTGACACCCTTATTCGCAAAGGAATCCATCATGGCCAAGATCGACCAAATCCTCCTCTCAGGCAACAGCCACGCCACCGTTAATCGCGACCCCAATCTCCAGCGCGGCGAGTTTGGCGTCCTCGACCTCAAGCTGTCGGCGTCTGGCGTCGAAAACCTCGAGTTCATCGCCACCGAGCCGCACCCGATAGCCGAGCAGTTGTTTGCGGGCGCGTGGTCGGCCTGTTACACCAGCGCGTTCCAGATTGCGGCCTCGCTGAAGAAGGTCACGCTGCCGTCCGACTATTCCGTGGACATCCAGGTAAACATTGGGCAAACCGGCGCCGCGTGGTTCCTCGGCGCCGAGTTCACCATCCGCGCACCCGGCCTGGAAACGGAAGTCGTCGAGGCAGTCGCGCACCTGGCCCATCAGATCTGCCCCTACTCGAAGGCTGTGCACGGCAACATCGAAATCGGCCTGAATGTCGTCACGGCGTAATCCATCAAGGCACATGCATCTCACTCAAGCACGCGCCCTTCACCGAACATTTTTCTAAGGAATTTCCATCATGAAGACCAAGCTCATCGTTGCACTGCTCGTCGCCGTTTCGGCATTCGCCACCGCACCCGCGTTCGCCAGCGGCTATGGACCAGCCCCGTTCTACAAGCCCTCGGTCGGCGCACCGGCGTCGCAAAGCGGTCAGAGCGCGCGAACCGTCGCTGCCGAACGCAACGACGTAACTGCATCGCAAGAGGCATATGGCGGCGTAGTCGCCGGACTCTCCCAGGCGGGCAGCCATGTCGCCGTGACGCCGCGCGATAGCCTGTACGCGCATCGCTAGATCGCGTGCCCTCTCGCCGCAGGGCCGTCGCGCATTTCCGTTGCTCATGCGCGGCGACCACAGCGCCAGGGAGGGCGCCGCCGCAAGACCTCTACGATGCGAAATAGCGGGCCGGTGAAATTGACCACCAAGTTGCACGCTATAAGGCAGCAGTCCGACTTTCACTACATTGCGATATAATCGCATACGATACATATCGCTTCGTACGTCTTGTGAAACATCAGGCTCCAGCCAAAGAGGATACAGATGAAATCCATCGATCAACCTGAACCCGCAAATCGAATGCTCTCCGACTATCTGTGCTTTGCGATCTACTCCGCGAACCTGGCGTTCGGCAAGGCGTACAAGCCGATACTCGAGGAACTCGGGCTCACTTACACGCAATACATCACGATCATTGCGCTGTGGGAGACAGACCATCAGACCGTCGGCGGACTGGGCGAGAAACTGTTTCTCGAATCCAACACGCTTACGCCGATCCTGAAGAAGCTTGAGGTAATGGGTTATCTGGAAAGGCTGCGCGATCCAGAAGACGAACGTCAGGTGCGTGTCAGTCTGACGAAAAGCGGACGACGCTTGCGCGAAAAGGCCCTGAAAATGGACGTCGTCGAAGCAACGGGCCTCGCGCCCGACGAGTTCGAGAATATGCAGAAGGCAATCGTGACGTTGCGAAACAATCTGATCAAGTCAGTCCAGGACGACGAATGAGCGCTCGTGCGTGACTAGTTTGTGTGGGTCGTGGGATCTTCGAACGCGGAGACGATGCCGTCAATCATGGCTGCGATGCGCGCGGTATGCCGAAGGTCTTGATGCGTAACGAGCCAGGTTTCATAGACCGCCCCACGTGTGGGTTCCGGCCATAGCTGCACGAGGCCGTCCCGTTCAGCCAGATGGATCGGAAGCTCACCGATACCGATGCCGGCCCTTACCGCGGTACGCAGCATAAGACTGGAATTGAAGGTCGATACGATGCGCCCAGCGTGAACCGGTTCGCCTGCAAGAGTTGGCGGTCGATTACCGGTCCAGCTTCCCTGATAGACGACAAGATCGTGGCCCTCGAATGCGGAGCCTGGAACGGGCCTGCCGTGCTGCTCGAGATACGCGTTCGATGCAAAGAGCGCCATAGGCCAGCGCGCCAGGCGCCGCGCGACAAGATCGGGATTGTCCGGCCTGACTGACCGGACCGCGATATCCGCTTCACGCTTTGCCAGATTCAGCATGCACGTCGACGTGTCCAGCAGGACCCGCACTTCGGGATGCGCAGCATGCAGGCGTTCGATGGCGGGCAGCAGAAAATCGAGCGCGATCGAGTCCGTGCTGGTGACTCTTACGTCCCCCGCAAGCCGTGTATCCGTGCCCTGAGTTCGTCTGACGAATTCGTGCGCGGAGTGTTCCATTTTCTCCGCTGATCTCAGCGCGGCCTCCCCTGCCGCAGTCAACGCGTAACCCTCAGAGGTGCGCAGGAAGAGCGTTGCCCGCAGGGCGTGCTCCAGCGCCGCAATCCGCCTGCCGACCGTCGCCTGATCGAGATTGAGCGTTCTGGCCGCTCCGCGGAGCGTTTTTTCGCGCTCCACCGCGAGAAACACTCGCGCGTCGTCCCAGTTCATCGTGCCACCCTCCTGATGCAAATTTGCATCTCACTACATGAATAATGCTGCGTTTATTCATCAATGTCGATGCCTATACTGAACTCAAGAGTTCCTCGCCAAGTGATCCGACCGGATCAATCGAGCCTCATCAAACGAAGGAGTGGTATCCATGTCTGCTTCAACTTATCGTGTGCCGTCGACCATGACGGCGATTGAAATCAAACAGCCCGGCGGTCCTGAGGTCCTGGTGCCGACCACGCGCCCGGTGCCGGTGCCGGACGCCGATCAGGTTCTGATTCGCATCCACGCGGCTGCCGTGAACGGCCCAGACGTTTTCCAGCGCAAAGGGCTGTATGATCCGCCCCCCGGCGCTTCGGACATTCCAGGGCTGGAAGTGGCAGGTCAGGTGGTGGCCGTCGGCGCCGACGTGTCCCAATTCCAGATCGGCGACCTGGTGTGCGCATTGATTCCCGGCGGTGGCTACGCGGAATATGCCGTCGCGCACGCCTGCAACACGATGCATATCCCCAAAGGCCTGACGTTGGTGGAAGCGGGCGCCATGCCCGAAACGTTCATGACGGTATGGCTGAATCTGTTCCAGCGCGGCAAGCTGGTTGCCGGCGAATCGGTGTTGATCCACGGCGGCGCGTCAGGCATCGGTACCACGGCGACCATGCTGGCGAAGGCATTCGGTGCGGCGAAAATCATCACGACAGTGGGCTCGCAGGCACATCGGGAGGCCAGTCTGGCGCTCGGCGCAGACCTCGCGATCGAATACCGCGAGGAAGATTTCGTCGCCGAAACAAAGCGGTTTACCGATGAAAGAGGCGTCGACGTGATCCTCGACATCATTGCCGGCGACTACGTGGCGAGAAACTATGAGGCCGCAGCCATGGACGGACGGATCCTCCAGGTGGGCGTGATCAAGGGACCGGCGAAGGATCTTAACCTCGTGCCGATGCTGACGAAACGTCTGACGCATATGGGCTCGACATTGCGATCGCGCACCTCCGCGGACAAGGCGGCTATCGTCAATGAACTCGAGCAGCATGTCTGGCCGCACTTCGAGAGTGGCAAGATCAAACCGGTTGTCTACAAGACCTTCGCACTGGCCGACGCTCGCGGCGCTCACGAGCTGATCGACTCCGGCACCCACTTTGGAAAGATTGTCTTGACGACAGGTGCCGATCTCATTGGCTGAAGATTGCGTGGTGCAGTAAATGCCGGGCGCATCCGCGCACTGACAGGTGACTTTAAGCGCTCGGCAAAGCACAACCCGCAAATCCGCTCATTGCTCCACAACGCCGAGCAGCGCCTGCTTGCCTCCGACGTATTTGTAGAGCGAAATCACACCGTGCTTCAGATCGCCCTTCGCATCGAACTGCGTTTCTCCGAGCACGCCCTGATGATCGGTCGCAGGCATGGCAGCAAGGATTTTTGCCGGCTCGGTTGATTGCGCGCGCTTCATCGCATCGATGATGACACCCACCGCGTCGTACGCGAACGGTGAGTTCAGAACCGGCGCGTAACCGAAGCGCTTCTTGTAGCGCTCGACGAACGCCGGCCCACCGCTCATCTTCAACAGCGGCGCGCCGGCGATCGAGCAAATTACGTTGTCGGCCGCATCGCCCGCAAGTTTCGCGAGATCGTCGGCGCACAAGCCGTCGCCGGCCAGCACTTTCATCGTCATGCCCAACTGCTTCGCCTGTTTCGCGAACGGACCGCCCGTACCATCGAGGCCGCCATACATGATCGCGTCCGGCTTTTCGCCCTTGATCTTGGTGAGAATCGCGCGGAAATCGACAGCCTTGTCAGTGCTCGCGTCGTGCGACAGCACCGTAATGCCGTTGGCTTTCGCCTGCTTTTCGAATTCCACGGCTAGACCCTGGCCGTATGCGGTCGAGTCATCGACGATGGCGACCGTTTTGACTTTCAGCGTTTTCGCCGCATAGTCGGCGAGCGTTGGCCCTTGCTGGGCATCGGTCGCGACCACGCGATACGCCGTCTTGAAGCCCTGCTGCGTATAGGCGGGATTCGTCGCGGACGGCGACACCTGCGCGATGCCTGCATCGCTATAGATCTTCGAGGCCGGAATCGTCGAGCCGGACTGCATGTGGCCGACCACCGCGACGACCTTGTCGTCCACCAGCTTCTGTGCGACCTGGGTGGCCTGACGCGGGTCGCCCGCATCGTCCTGCGCATCGAACACCAGCGTCACCTTCTTTCCACCGATCACGAGGCCCGTCTGGTTGATCTCCTCGATCGCGAGCCGCGCGCCGTTCTCGGTGTCCTTGCCAAGATACGAGGCCGGCCCCGTCACGGGTGCGGCTTCGCCGATCTTCACCATCTCGTCGGCACGGGCGACGCCCACTGCAGCGGCCGCCGATACTCCCAGAATGCAGACGGTCGCCATACCGCGACCCAAGACTGTGCTTGTGCTCATGCTTCACCCGAAAAGAAGTTGTAATGGTCGGAACGGACGCTAACGGCCGCCCGCCGATCGGAAACACGCGGCCGTTTGTGCCAGCAATGCGGACGGTGTGCCTGCCTTCGCCGGATCGTTCGCACCCCACAGTGCGGCGTCGTTCGTTAGCGGGTTTGAATTTATGCAGCCACAATGCGCCCGGATTGCATTGATCTGCCGGAAAATAGAAGAATTGCGGCAAGGCCGCCTCGGACTGATTCGCCGGGCGTCGCCGTATAATCTGGGCGATCCGCCCTCGAGTTCGCGCATGACCACTGCCGACAATTCCAGTCAGGTAACCCAGACTGCTCACCAACTGGTCGAACAACTGGACGCGCTGCCGCGCACGCTTCAGGCGCGCCCGAGCCGTTCAGGCGCGGAACTGAGCGTCGGCATCCTGTTGTGGCCACGCTTTCCAATGCTTTCGCTGGGCGGCCTGTGTGACGCGCTACGTCACGCAGCGGACCGCGGCGACCAGAGCCGTCAGCTACGCTGCCTGTGGACTATCGTCGGCGCACAGGGCGAATCGGTCGAAGCGAGCTGCGGCATTCCAGTGCAGGCGCAGTCCACGTTTCCAGATGTCGCGCAATTCGACTATCTCGTCGTGATCGGCGGCCTGCTTCCCCACCTCGATCAAGTCGACCGGCGCTACTGGGACTATCTGAAACAGGCTGCCGAGGCGGGCGTTCCGCTCATCGGCATGTGCACGGGCAGCTTCGTTCTGGCGCGTGCCGGCCTGATGGAAGACCATGTTGCCTGCGTGCACAGCTTTCACCTCGACGATTACCGGCACATGTTCCCGGCGCTGCGCGTCGTGACCCACGCCGATTACCTGATCGACGGCACGCGCATTACCTGCGCGGGCGGCATTTCCGTGGTCGAGATGGCCGCGCGCCTGATCAGCCTGCACTGCGGGCCTGACCGTGCGTCAAAAGTGATCCATCAGATGACGGTTAGCCGCCAGGGCGGCTCCTCGTTCGTCGAGCGGCGCGCGGCGCTCGGCTACCTGTCGGTGGAAGATGCAACCGTGCGTCACGCGGTGCTGCTGATGGAAGAGAACCTCGAAGCACCATTGAACATCGTGGTCATTGCGAAGATGATCGGCACCAGTGTGCGCAATCTCGAGCGCGCGTTTGCGACCGAGATGAACACATCGCCAAACGAGTTTTACCGGCGGATGCGACTGCGTTACGCGCGCTGGATGCTGGTCAATACGGCGCGCAAGATCACCGATATCGCCTACGAGTGCGGCTTTGCGGACTCCGCGCATTTCATCCGTGTGTTTCGCGAGGCCTACGGCGTGACGCCTGGCAAGCTGCGCGCATCGCGTGGCGCGGCCGCCGCCTGATCCATTCCGCCGCCCTGCTATTCGCAAGCCTGTCGCGATTCTTCTACTTTCCGGCAGATCAATGCAATTCGGCGCATCGGTGGCGCCGTACAGTCCAGTCAAAGGGCTGACGACGCACCCGCGGCACATGGCCTCCCTGCAAACACACGAAAAAGCGAGTGCAGCTGTATGCGGATATTGATCCTCGGTGCGGGCGTCATTGGCTTGTCGAGTGCGTATTACCTGAGCCGCGCCGGCCACGACGTAACCGTCGCGGATCGGCATCCGGACGTAGCGAGCGAAACCAGTTCTGGCAACGGCGGCCAGTTGTCGTATAGCTATGTCGCGCCGCTCGCCGGCCCCGGTGTCGTCTCGAAGCTGCCACACTGGCTCACGCGCGGTAATTCACCGGTGCGTTTCCGCCCAAAGCTGAGCACCGAACAGTGGCGCTGGTGCTTCGAATTTCTGTCGGCATGCACGCGTGAACAAAGCGAATTCACGACACGCAAACTGCTGTCGCTGTCGTTCCTGAGCCGGACGCTGATCCACGAACTGATCGCCGCCGAACCGGCGCTCGACTTCGACTTCGTCCGTTCGGGCAAGCTCGTGCTGCATCGTGACTCGAGCGAGATGCAGAGCGCGATCAAGCTGCTTGAATTCCAGCGCACGCTCGGCTGCGAACAAAAGGCGCTGAGCGCCGACGCGTGCGTCGAACTCGAACCGACGCTCGCGCATCTGCGTCCATTTCTCGCGGGCGGCATCCATACGCCGAGCGAAGACACGGCTGATTGCGAACGCTTCTGCAAGAGCCTCGAAGCATTGCTGCGCGCTCGCGGCGTGCACTTCCTGATGAACACATCGATCGATTGTCTGAGGCTTACGGCAAGCGGTAGCGTTGAAGCCTGGAGCAACGGTGCGCCGCTCGCGGCCGATCATGTCGTCGTCGCATTAGGCTCGGCTGCGGCATGGCTACTGAAGCCGATCGGCATCCGTGTGCCGATCTATCCGCTCAAAGGCTACAGCCTGACGTTCGACCTGCAAGCACAGACGGCCGCGCCCCATGTGAGCATCACCGACTTTAGCCGCAAGGTGGTTTATGCCCGGCTCGGCGAGCGGCTACGCGTTGCGGGCATTGCCGATATCGACGGCTATTCGCTCGAACCTGATCGCTCACGTCTTGCAACGCTGCGAGCGGAGGCGGCTGCCATGTATCCCGACGTCGCCAGATCTTCCGCGGGTAGTGAATGGATCGGCTTGCGCCCCGCAACGCCACGCGGCACGCCGATCGTCGGGCCGACGCGCTACCGCAATCTGTGGCTCAACGTCGGCCATGGTGCGCTCGGTTTCACACTTGCGACGGGTTCGGCGACGCTGCTGGCGCAGTGGCTGGCAGGCAGCAACGGCCAGGAACTGCGCAGCGCATTTGCCCTTTCGCATTGATGCCGCTCCCCCTTCAAAACATCATCGACTTCGCATGACAGAAAAGGCCAACATCGTCGTTATCGGCACAGGCGGCACCATCGCAGGCCAGGGCAAAGCCGTCATCAACACGTCGGCCTACCTGTGCTCAGTACTCGGTATCGATGAGATTCTCCGCACGATTCCACATGCGTCCGCGCTGGCGAATTTGCGCGCCGAGCAGTTGCTGCAAACCGGCTCCGAGAATTTCAACAACGAGCATCTGCTTGCAATCGGCAGGCGCGTTTCCAGTTTGCTCGCGCAGGACGACGTTGATGGCGTGGTGATCACGCACGGTACCGATACGATCGAGGAAACCGCGTACTTTCTCCATCTCACGCTCAAGAGTGCGAAGCCCGTAGTCGTGGTCGGCTCGATGCGGCCGCCGTCGGCAATGAGTTCCGACGCGGCATTGAATCTCTATGATGCGATTGCAGTGGCTGCGCATCCATCCTCGCGCGCCATCGGCACGCTGGTCGTCGCCAATGACGAGATCCACACTGCCCGGGACGTCGTAAAGAGCAACAGCATCAAGCTCGAGGCGTTTCGTTCACCGTACGGCGCGCTTGGCCATGTGATCGAAGGCCAGCCGCGCTACTATCGTCGCCCATGGCGTGCCCATACGCTCGACACGCCGTGGTCGATCGATACGCTTGGGGCATTGCCCAAAGTAGACATCGTCTATGCGTACGGCGCGCTCGCCCCCGACGCAGTGGAGGCAATCGCCGCGCACGCGCGAGGGCTGATCTATGTGGGCACCGGCAACGGCAACGTCGCGGAGCATCTCATCGAGCCGCTGCGCAACGCTGCCCGACACGGGGTTCACGTGGTGCGCGCATCGCGCACCGGCAATGGAATCGTGCTACGTAATGGCGCACAACCCGACGACGAATACGGCTGGCTCACCGTCGAAGATCAGATCCCTCCAAAAGCCCGCATCCTTCTGACGCTCGCACTCACCCAAACGGACGACATGCAAGCGTTGCAAGTCGCCTTCGAGCGCTACTGAAGCGCATCCTCCTGCTCTCCACTGCCTTCAGGCGAATGAGGGAATAACTGGCACACGCGTGCAGTCTTGCAAGGTGAGCACGCTCAAAGCGCGCGAGCTTCGAGCGCAGCGGAACGCATCTGCCACGGACAACACGGCTCAGTGAACGTCCGTCATTATTTCGCCTGCAAGGCACAAGGAGTACCAACATGAAATCGGATTCGTCGAATCGGCGTACCGCTTCGCTATTACTCAGCTTCGTGATGGCAGGAGCCGTGCTGATGGCAAGTTCAGCGAGCGTTTTTGCGCAAGCCATGCCGGAGCCCGCACCCCATCAAGTCACACGTGCGGAAGTTATGCATGAACTCGAAGAACTGGAGGCCGCGGGTTACGACCCATCCCAGGGGGACGACGGTTCGTACCCCGCCGATATACAGGCTGCGCAAGAGAAGGTTGCCGCCAAACACCGGGCGGAAAGAGACCCGATGATGAACGCAGGCCAAAATGGGCAGGCAAAGCCCACGCCGTAAGGTGCGGGTGCTGTCTGCATATTTTCAAATTGACGTCAACGAAGTAGCACGTTGAAAGGACGACTATTTCCGAGCGAAAACTTTCCGCGCCTTACCGATAGCCGAGATGGCGGGTGAATCCACCCCTTACCAGGCATTTGGAAGTGTTGTCATCGCTTACTCTAAATGCTCAACTCGTAAGGAGGTCAAACATCATGAGCATACAAAGTGTAAGTGGTTCACAAACCGGCACGAGCCTGCTTTCTGTCGGCGCCACTCGTCGCTCGGCCGGCGGCGGCTGCGAAACGGGGTCGTCCTCCTCGTCTTCATCGACCAGTTCGACGGACTCGAATCCGCTGTTGTCGGCACTCGAGGCGGCGTTGTCGGCGCTTGGCATTGGCAGCACGGGCAGCACGTCATCGACCACGGCTACTTCGGGCACGTCGAGTACGACGGCTTCTTCGAACTCGTCCACCACCGCAGCCTCTTCCACCTCCTCGACGAGCGATTCGTCGTCAACGAGCACAATTTCCGGCGCGCTGCAGGCCTTTCTCGGTGCGTTGTTTCAGGCACTAGGATCGCTTCAGCAAACGGGCAACGGTGATAGCTCCACGTCTGATAGCACGAGCGGCTCGACGAGTTCGATCGCGAGTTCTTCCTATGGGGATATTGGCGGCGCGCTGAATGCGCTCGCCCAGGAGCTCGGGTCCAGCAGTACGACGAGCTCAGGTACCGCGTCCAGTACTTCGGATGCAAGCAGCGATTCTTCTTCGTCTTCTTCGCCGGCGTCGACGCTACAGACGGATTTTCAGTCTCTGTTGAGCTCACTCGGCGATAGCAACTCGGGCACGTCGTTGCAGTCGTTTGTGCAGACGCTCGCGGATAACCTCAAGGGACATTCGCATATGCAAACGGTTGGGAGCCTGGTGTCGACTACGGCTTAGGGTAACGAAATGACGGGCGGTCTTTCGGGTCCGCCCAAGTCGAGACCCTTTGCGCATTAGAGGAACGGCGAAATGTTCTCCATCGCGCGCGTCACGTAGACTTCCTTCTCCCCCACTGGCGCCACATAGTGAATCGCGCTACGTGCAGCCTCGACACCTTCCAGACGCGCGATGAACCAGGCTGCCAGATACTGTGACGACAGACACCCGCCGGCTGTCGCGACGTTTCCCTTCGCCACGAACGGCTGATTGAGCACGGCCACACCCGCCTCCTCGACCCAAGGTTTGGTGGTCAGGTCCGTGCAGGCCGGAACGTCGTCCAGCAGGCCCAGCCTGGCAAGTATCAGCGTTCCCGAGCACTGCGCGCCCAGCAACTGGCGCGTCGGATCGAACTTCAGTTGCGACATCAACGCGGCATCAGCGACGACGTCCCGGGTCAGCCTCCCACTCCCAACCAGCACTGCGTCGGCGTCGCATGCGTCCTTTAGCGACGCTTGCGCCTCGATCACCACACCGTTCATCGAACGCACCTTGTCTGTCGGACTGGCGATCGAAACGCGCCAGCCCGGCCGCTTGACCCGGTTGAGAATGCCGAGCGCGATCAGCGAGTCGAGTTCGTTGAAACCTTCAAAGGTCAGGATAGCGATGTGCATGGGGGCCTCGTGCGAGTGGAGACGTTGTATTGCGCCATCGTAGAACCGATAATCAATACATTCAAATAATTGTCATGGATACGCTCAGGCATGCCTCAGCCCCGTTACAAGCAACTGGTCGACCGCCTCGCGGCCGATATCCGCGCGGGGCGGCTGCGTCCCGGCACGCGGCTGCCAACGCACCGCGATCTCGCGGCTCGAGAAGGACTGGCGCTGGTCACGGCCACGCGCGTCTACGCCGAGCTGCAAGCGATGGGCCTGGTAAGCGGCGAAACCGGTCGCGGCACGTTCGTCAAGGAGGCGCTCCCGCGCGGTCAAGGTATTGATCTGCAAGCCTGGAGCGCTGACACAGTGGATCTGAGTTTCAACAATCCCTCGTTGCCGGATCAGGGAGACCTTCTGCGCGCGGCGTTGCGCCAGCTCGCCGCCGCAGGCGACCTGGAGACGCTGCTTCGATACCAGCCTCATGGCGGGCGAGAGCACGAGCGGGCGACCGTGGCGCGCCACCTGACCAGCCGGGGACTGGCGGTACCGGCTGAAACCGTATTGCTCGTGAGCGGCGCACAGCACGGGCTGACAACAATCGCCATGGCCTTGCTCGAGCCCGGCGACGTGGTGGCCGTAGATGCTTTGACGTACCCGGGATTCAAGCTCGCCGCCGAGGTCAACCGGCTGGAACTCGCCCCCATTCCTGCCGCCGGGAACGGCCCGGATCTGGATGCATTGGCGGCACTATGCAAGCGGCGGCGAGTACGCGCCGTGTACGCGATGCCGACGCTCCATAACCCGCTCGGCTGGGTGATGAGCGCAACGCGGCGTCGCGAGCTGGTCACCATCGCCCGGCAGCATGGGCTGATGCTCATCGAGGACGCCGCCTACGCGTTCCTGGCGGAAGGCGCCCCGCCGCCTTTGGCAGCGCTTGCTCCGGAGACGACAGTCTATGTATCGAGCTTGTCGAAGAGTGTCGCGACCGGGCTGCGCGTCGGCTTCGTCTGTGCCCCGCGCGAATGGGTTCCCAGGCTCGAACGGGCCATCCGAGCGACGACCTGGAACACCCCCGCGACCATGACGGCTATCGCCTGCGGCTGGATCGAGGACGGCACCGTAGCCAGGCTTGAGGCCGACAAACGGCGGGATGCCGCACAGCGCCAAAGCATTGCCGCTGAAGTCCTGCGCGGGCTGAAACGGATCAGCCATCCCGCGTCGTACTTCGTCTGGCTTCCTCTGCCGCAGGAGGTTCGGGCAGACGCGATCGCAATGGCGTTGATGCGCGAACACATCTCCGTGTCGACGGCCCATCCGTTCGCGACGTCAGCGCATGTGCCTCATGCCATCCGGTTGGCGCTCGGCTCCGTCAGCCTGTCCACGTTAAAGCAGTCACTGGAGACGGTGGCTCGTGTTGTTGCCAACCAGACCTACTGATGCACGGATGCGGCGGCGCAATCCGACAGACAGGAGTCGCTGGTCAAAGGGCTTAATGGTCGATATAAAGGAGAACGTGTAAATGGAGGCAGTAGCATTGAGAACGGCTAATAGGCGGCGTCAATCATGAATCCAGAAATCGTGCCGGCGCAAACCGCGCTTGTCGTCATGCATTATCAGACTGACATTCTCGGGCTCTTTCCATCGGTCGCGCCGGTCTTGCTCGCCAATACGCGCAAGCTATGCGACGCGGCGCGGGCCAAAGGCGTCAGTGTCTGTTTCGCCAATCTCCGCTTCAGTCCGGGCTATCCGGAGGTCAGCCCATTGAACAAGAATGGGCAGGGAATCAAGCAACTCGGCTTATTCGTCGACGACCGGCCTTCGCCAGAGTTAGGCCAGCAGGCCAGTGAACCCGTCATCATCGCGCATCGCGCCAGCGTGTTCTTCGGCACCGGTCTGCAGGCACGACTTCTCGCACAAGGTGTCGATACGCTGATTATGGTCGGCATTGCATCGACCGGTGTCGTGCTGTCGTCGGTGGCATATGCGAGCGACGCGGACTTCCGCCTGTACACGGTCAAGGATTGCTGTTACGACCCGGATCAGGTGGTACATGAACACCTGTTCTCTACCGCATTCGATTCGCGCACCACGGTGCTGTCGCTTGCGGATGCGTTGCTTCTGCTCGCCTAGACGTTCGACGTCCGCGCCGGCTTCATCCGTGCTCGATGCCAAGCAGCCGCGCGTCCAGCCGCCGCGCTAACGCCGCCCCGCCTTCGCGCATCACTGCATCGTGATTCCATTGGAAAACCGGTCGCAACAACGGTGCCAATGCGTTCATCCATGCGCGGGTTGTACGCACGCGCCAGTCATAGCGGACCACGGTCAGGTTGCGTCCGTCGGTTGAAAAGCTCCACCGCCCGGCGCCTTCGACGTCGCCACTGGCCTCCCCCTCCAGCGCGACCAACGGGTCGACGCGCGTTACTCGCATGTCGAACACGAGGCGATAGGGCAGCCGGCCTTTCCACGTATAGCGTTGTACGACGCCCACGCCCTGATCTGAACCGGCCTCTAGCTGATCCACGCGCTCAACGTTGTTCCACCACTCGGGCCAGCGCGCCGAATCCTGGATTGCCGCCCAAACTTCCTGCACTGGCGCATCGATGCGCCAAATGGTGGAAAAGCGGTATTCGGCCGTTCGCAAGTTATTGAAGACGCGGCAGGCGCACAGCGAACGCGGTTTCTGCCTCGTCGGAGCGTGCCTCGATCTCGCCGCCATGGGCCTTGGCAATCTCGCGCGCGATATACAGTCCGAGCCCCAGGTTGCCGTCGGCGTTATATGAGTCTTCGTGATGCAGGCCGCGCTGGAGCGGGTCGAAGATCCGATGCAGCGTCGTTTGATCGATGACAGGTCCCTGGTTCCTCACCTCGAAACGTACGTTCTGCTCTTCGCCGATCACGACCACTCGCACGGGCGCGTCCGACGCGCCGTATTTGATCGCATTCAACACCAGATTGCCGAGCAACTGCTGCAGACGGCGGCCGTCCCAAACACCCCGACAGTCCCCCTGCACTTCCAGATCGATCTGACGGTCCGGGTGCGCTGCCCGCAACGTGTCGAGTTCGTCGGCAAGCAGGTTCTCCAGATCGGCATCAGTCGGCGCGATATTGATCCCCAAACCCAGCCGGGTTCGATTGAAATCAAGCATATCGTTCAGAAGCGCCTGCATGCGGGCGCCGCTTCTGATCAAACGGGACGCCGCTACGGATACCTGCTCCCCGGCGTTCAGTGCCGCCAGATATTGGGCCGTCATCAGGATGGTCTGAAGTGGGCTGCGCATATCGTGCCCGAGCATGCCAAGCAAAAGATTGCGAGCCTGATCGACTTGGGCGCTGAAATACCCGACCGATTCGGCAAGCGCCTGATCGATGGCCTCGTTGAACCGGATCACATCATCCGGATGTGGCGCTTCGGGCTGGCATTCGTCCATCCAGAGGCGCAGGACGCTCGCGCGCAAGGCGCGATACTCAGCAGCCAACTGGTTAATGTCGAACCCGCCTCGCGCCCGCAGAAGGGCGTGCGTCTGCGCACCTGTCTCTGGCGCCCCGATCAGTATGGGGGCCCGCCCCATCGACTTTTCGGCTTGCGCTTCCCGGGTCTGGGCCGTCGACAGATCTTTCGCGACGGCTTGCAGAATCTGTTGCGCGTGGTCTCGCAGGGCGAGAGATTTCATGTCCACGGCTGCCGGCAACAGCGTGGCGGCGAACGTCTCCCACTGCACCAGAATCGTTTCCATGTCGCGCAGGATGAAGTCAGCCAATCGCATGTTTGCCCTCAAAGAAGCCGAAAGAGACAGTATGGCGCATCCGCTGAACTTATATTACGCACAAATAGCTGCTTTGACTCTATCAGGCCCCTAAACGCCCTGCAGACGGACGAGGAAGCCCTCAAGCGCCCGATTGAACGCGCCATTGTCCTCGACATGAGGTATATGCCCAATTCCCGGCAACACGTTCATGCGTGCGTCGGGCAACAGTCGCGACAGGCGCAATCCTTCGCTAACGGGCGTTACACCATCGGTCCTCCCCCAGATCACCTCGACCGGCATGCTCAGTGACGCGTAGTCCGGCGAGCGACTGCTTCTACTGAGCCCTGGATCATTGACGAATGCATCCAGCCAGTAGCCATACGCCTGCGTTGTTCCCACCACAGAAAGCGGTCGCTGATAGACGGCAATCCGGTCAGCCGTCAGCGCGTCATGACGTGAGGTGAATTTCCGCAGAAACCACCCGGTGAGCCACGGATTGGTCGCCGTCGCGGCAATCACGGGCCGCGCCACGGCCGGTACCTCAATCAGGCTGCCGAGCAAGCCACGTTCGGCTGGCGGCGGATCGATAGCGAGCGCAACGTCCACCAATACCGCCGCTTTAAATCGCTTGGGTTCGGCCATCAATGCTTCGACCGTAGCCCGTCCTCCGAAAGAATGACCCACGAGAATT
Source organism: Paraburkholderia aspalathi (assembly GCF_905220735.1). Classification (NCBI taxonomy): domain Bacteria; kingdom Pseudomonadati; phylum Pseudomonadota; class Betaproteobacteria; order Burkholderiales; family Burkholderiaceae; genus Paraburkholderia; species Paraburkholderia aspalathi. The sequence continues at coordinate 445,411 of NZ_CAJNBA010000004.1, read as the reverse complement.
ACCCGCGAAAGCTTCAGCGTGTCGAGCATCCCGAGAATACGCAAGGCCTGGTGGCCAGTGTCGTATGTGTTGTCCGCGGGACGGCTAGTGTACCCAAACGGCGGCAGATCCACCGCGATGCAGTGATAGCCGGCTTGAGCGAGATAATCCATGGTCGGAAGCCATGTCGAGCTCCAGGCGCCCACGCCTGAAATGAAAACGATCGGCTGTCCACTCGCGGGGCCACGCTCCTGTATCAACATGTCCACGTCCGCAGCACGCACGAAGCGCGATCCGGCCGGCGCCGCGCTCCGCGCGATGTCCTGCTCACGGCTATGGGCGATCAGATCCGCGCCGCCTAATACGGCAACCAGCGCGATGATCGGCACAGCGACCAGTGCGACCGCGACTTTATAAAGTTTCATGGCGTTTTACGCATTCTTTTTATGCTTGATGGGTTCGGCGGCACACTTATTCTGGCCGATGATTATGTACAGTTATGCTCAGCCAATTTTCTCAAGATTGAGATCGACCGATAATATCAAGTCCGCTTAAACTTGCGTTCCGAATGAAACGTTTTGATGGCTTCAGGAATCACCAATTGACTTCCGGGAATAGGCAAAAATAAAAAATGCTATTAACCACCCTCACCCCCGCTTTCTTTTTGAGCCGCGGTCGTATTACCCGCAGCGAATGGCTGACCCGAATCATCATTGCCGCATTCGTATGCGCCGCCTTCGGCAGTCTTGCCGGTTCCTGGTTTGGCGAGATCGGCGCGGCCGTCTTCGCGATCGTTTTTCTCTGGAGCGCGGTTGCGCTCTCCACCCAGCGCCTGCACGACACCGGACGGTGCGGATGGTCGTTGCTGACCGCCATCGTTCCGGTGTTCGGGCCGATCTGGGTACTGATCCACGTGCTGCGCCGCGGCGTCGATCACGAGAACCGCTTTGGCCCCGATCCGGCAACTCGCGCGGATTACCTCAAAGTCAACATCGGGGAGTGATGCAGATATGGCAACGGTCAACGACGTCACTCAGCTGAACCGGATTCCTGTATTTTCAATCGCTACGCCCACCTCCACGCAGGAAGTCGTCGAGGCGCTCACCCAGACCAATCTGCCGGTGTCGGTAGGCGGCGGCCACTTCAGCATGGGCGGGCACACCGCGAGTCCGGGCACTCTGCATCTGGACATGCGCAAGATGAACCGTGTACTCCGGTTCGAGCCGCACACGTCGGTGATTCGTGTGCAAGCCGGTATCCGCTGGTGCGATATCCAGCGGTTTATCGATCCGCACGGTCTGTCGGTCAAGATCATGCAGACCTATGCGAACTTCACGGTGGGCGGCGCGCTGTCGGTGAACGCCCACGGACGATACATGGGATTGGGGCCGGTCGTGCTGTCGGTACGGGCGATTACGCTCGTGCTCGCCAACGGCGAAGCAGTCAACGCCACCCCCACTGAGAACAGCGTGTTGTTCAACGCGGCGATCGGCGGATATGGCGGCGTAGGCATCATCACGGAAGCGGAGCTCGACCTTGTGCCCAATACGCGGGTCAAGCGCAGCGATCGCAAGATGCGCACTGCCGACTACAAGGCATGGTTCGATACCACCGTGCGCAGCCATCAAGACGTGATCTTTCACAATTTCGATCTTTATCCGCCGCGCTACACACGCGGCAGGGCGATCAGCTGGACCGTCACCGATGAGCCGGCCACGTCAGCTCGATTGCAGCCGCTCAGCCGCGGCTTTCTTGCCGCGAAATACTTTCTATGGGCAATCACTGAAACGCCGCTCGGCAAGTTTCGTCGCGAGTATCTGTACGACCCGCTGCTGCATTTCGGCAAGAAGGTGCACTGGCGCAATTACGAAGCCGGTTACGACGTCGCGGAACTCGAGCCAGTCGGGCGACGCCAGCGCACATATGTGCTGCAGGAGTACTTCGTGCCTGTAGACGCCGTCACGCGATTCGCCGAGGCGCTATCGGTGATTCTCTCGCGGCATCGGGTGAACGCGGTCAACATTTCGATCCGCCATGCGCTCGCCGACAACCGCACCGTCATGGCATGGGCGCGCGGCGAGACGTTTGCCTTCGTGCTCTACTACAAGCAGCGTACTCGCGAGAATGCCAAAGAGCGCGTTGCGGTATGGACGCGCGAACTGATCGACACCGTGCTCGCCGTGGGTGGCACGTACTATCTGCCTTACCAGCTGCACGCAACGCGCGAACAGTTCCATCGTGCGTATCCGCGAGCGCGCGAGATGTTTGCGCTCAAGCGGGAGCTCGATCCGCAATACCGTCTGCGTGGCGCGCTGTGGGATCGCTACTATGCGCCTGAGCGAAGCACGCTCGACGCGATACCTGAAGTGACGGCGGCACAAGAGGACAGCAACAGCAACGGCACCCTGTTCGCCACGATCTATCGTAACGAGCGCGAAGCCGATCGTTTCTATGCATTCCTGCAGAATATTTTTAATGTGCTGCCCGAAGACCGTCTGCATACGTTGATCAAAACTTCGACAGCCGAACATACGGGCGACGAACGTATCTACCGCGCGATCCAGGCGGGGCTCAAACCGATCACGCCGCGCCTCGCGATGCTTACGCATGCGCTGCCGTCCCTCTCGATGCAGAAGGCTGAAATGGGCCGGCAAGCCGCCATGCTGCTGGGCGACTCACCGTTGCAGGACTATGTCGAGATTGGCACGACAGGGCGCTACGTTCGCGCCATGAAGAAGTATCTGCGGCTCAAAGGCAAGGTGACCCTGGTTCATGACGTGCGGCCGGGAATGAGCCCGGTCGATATTGTCGAGCGTGGGCAGATCGGCTCGATCGGCGAGTTCCAGCCGCTGAACGACTACGCGCCCATCGCGCTGCCTGCCGCTAGCGCGGACCTGGTGAGTTGCTTTGTCGGCTTGCACCACATGGCGCCGGCGAAGCTCGCGCCGTTTCTCGACTCGATTGCGAGAATCGTCCGCCCCGGTGGCTATTTCGTGGTCCGCGATCACGACGTCACGACGCCGACAATGGATGCATTCGTTTCACTTGCCCATACGGTGTTCAACGCGGGCCTCGGCGAAACGTGGGAAACCAACCGGTCGGAGTTGCGTCATTTCGCCAGCGTGGACGACTGGATCGCGCGCGTCGAAGCGGCAGGTTTTCGCCATACCGGCATGCGCCTGACCCAACAAGGCGATCCGTCGGACAACATCCTGATGGCGTTTGTGCGCCATGGAGAGGCGGCATGATGTGGCCGTTGCGCAAGGCGCTTCTTACCGTCACCGTCACCGCCGGCGTCGCGCTCACACTCGCGATGCCGGTTGCGCATGCTGCAGCGTCCTCCGCGACGCCTGAGACACCAGGAGCCTCATACCAAAGCCCTGTGCCGACAGCGGATCGCCGCGGCACTGAGCAGACGCTGCTGACTTTTCCGGAGTGGTATCTCGTGCACAGCCCGGCGGAATACGCGCGAATCGTGCAACACGAACCGTCGCACGATTTTCCGTTTCTGGATCAGATCGGCCAACTCTGGTCGAGTTATGCGACCGTCACGCGTGAGCAGATGCATGACAACTATCCGCTCAATCCCGGTTACCACGTGATGATCTGGGTGATCGCATCGAGTACGACCGTGGAGTATGCGCTGCGCTCCCTCTACGAAAATACGGTGGGTCGTGCGAGCTGGCTGCTCGGCGGGAAAAAGCTGACCGATGAAGACCGCTATGGCGCCCAAGCGGCTCAGGAGTACGTGGACTTCATCCGTCAGGAGCCCTGGTACCTGTTCGATTTCGGCGCCCGCCTTCGCCATCTCTGGAGCGATGTCCCGATGTGGGGACCGGATCTCATACGCAAATGGGAACGCCGCTACGCGCTGACCACCGAATACGCGATCAAGGCCGTGTACGGAAAACTGATCGAGAAGGCGACGCGGGCCACCTACACACCGGCCCTGATGACGACTGACGTGGTCGTCGACCGCCTGCCCGACGGGTGGTCAGCGCCGGCTCACGTCAGCGTGCTTGCCCGTCTGCCGGACGGTCGGGCGTTGCTTGCGTTGCCGCGCTATTTCGACTTCAGGCTTGCGGCGACAGCGCTTGCGCAACAGGGCATTCATCTCACCGACATCGCCGGCAACATGTCAGTCATTCTGGTCACGGTGTGGGCGAAAGACGACGCCCCGTTGCCCGCCGGTAGCGGCCGCATATTGTTCGAACAGCCGCTGGCAATGCCGGCCCATACCCGACGCGTCGCGTTGTTGATGCCGGTTCGGGACCTATCCGATTTTCTGGCGGCAGCCGAAAAAAATGGCCTGGTAACGGAGCACGTGTACGACTATTGAATCGGCAGAGTGTGCGGAGCGTCTGCTGGAAGCGGGTAAGCCTGACCGACGCTCTATAGCGCACACGATGCAAAGGACCTTCTGTTAATCCGCCGTCCCAAGATAAGCGGCCTTCAGGGCCGCCGCGTCGAACTTCACCATTTTCATCATGGCCTGAGCGACACGCCCTGCCTTTACCGGATCGGGGTCAGCCATCATCCTGATGAGATCGCCTGGAACGATCTGCCATGAGACGCCAAAGCGGTCTTTCAGCCACCCGCACGCCTCGGGCGAACCGCCACCCTCAAGAAACGCATTCCAGTAGCGGTCGACTTCTGCCTGATCGGCACAGTCGACCATGAGGGATATCGCGTGGTTGAACGGATCGCCCCCGCTAGAGGTCATGGCAATGAAGGGCTGCCCAAACAGAACAAATTCGACCATCTTCGTGGAACCGGCGGCCGGCACCGGTGTAACCCGGTTGACGCGCGAGTCCGGAAAAATACTCGCATAGAAAGCAGCGGCCTCCTCAGCCTGATCGGAATACCAAAGAAATGGCGTGATCTTTTGAATCGTCATGGCAAATCTCCTGTCAGTGGTGGCTGAATGCGGAGGTAAGCCGCATGCTGCCATTGAGACGACGAACGAAGACTATCAAAATCGACATGCCGGGAAGAAAAATATCACTTCTTACCCGCTGCGATTACAGCAACGGCAACGTCAGCCTGATGTGCTCCGCGAATACCGTAATCAGATGGGCAGGACGCTCCCGCTCGAACTTCAGCGTAATGCCAACGGTCGGCAGGGATGGAAGCGCCGGATCCCCATTGAGTATGCAGAGATCCGGGGGCACTGCCGTCTGTGTGATAACGGCAACGGCCTGCCCCGAGCGGACCAGGGCCGTCAGACCGGCAAGACTGCTGCTCGCATAGGCGATGCGGTAAGCCCTGCCCGCGCGTTGCAGCGCTTCACAGGCTGCAACATGGTCGAGCGTGTCAGGATCGGAAACCGCCAGCGGCAAGGGGTCGAAGTGCGCGGAATCCAGTCCCGGATAACCCACCCAGACCAGTGGTTCGCGGCGAATGATGTCGTCATTCGCCGCGTCGTCCGGCAGCGAGATCATGGCAAGGTCCAGCGCATGCATCTCCAGTTGTTCGAGCAATCGGGGGGTCGGGGAGCACATGACCTCCACCAGGGCATGCGGGTGCTGGCTCGAGAACTGGCGCAGCAAATGCGGCAGGAAAACGGCGGCATAGTCGTCCGGGCAGCCAAAGCGGATCGTCCCCGACAGCCCTTTACCGGACAGATCAGCCATCGCCTCGTCGTGCAGCCGCAAGATGCGTTGAGCGTGGATCAACAGGCGTTCGCCGGGATTGGTCAGCACCACCCCTCGCCCCGTGCGCTGGAACAGCGGCTGATCGACGATTTCTTCGAGGCGCTTCATCTGCTGACTCAGCGCAGACTGGGTTCGGCCGATCCGGTTGGCCGCGCGACTGAGCGCCCGGACCTCGGCGATGACGGTGAACGAACGCAGCAGATCAATTTCCAGGGAAAGACTCAAGGTATAAGCCCCGCTTCTATCTTCGATAAGAACTATTCGATTCTATGAAAGCAGAGAGCCATCTAGACTGCAAGTTATTCTCGCCACCCGCCAAGGAGAAGCAAGGTGTCCCTGAACAACGATGCAAATTTCTGGCGCAACGCCAGGCAGCACCTCATCCGCTACGGCGGCACCTTCGAGCCGATGATCATCGAGCGCGCCCAGGGCAGCTTCGTCTATGACGCGGACGGCCGCGCGATTCTGGATTTCACCTCGGGGCAGATGAGCGCGGTGCTTGGGCACAGCCATCCGGAAATCGTATCGGTCATCAACGAATACGCCGGCAAGCTCGACCATCTTTTCAGCGGGATGCTGTCTCGGCCGGTGGTCGATCTGGCGACCCGGTTGGCTGAGATCACGCCTGACGGGCTCGACCGGGCGCTGTTACTCAGCACGGGTGCGGAGTCGAACGAGGCTGCCATTCGCATGGCGAAGCTCGTCACCGGTAAATATGAAATCGTCGGTTTCGCGCAGTCGTGGCACGGCATGACGGGGAACGCGGCGTCCGCAACTTACAGCGCCGGTCGCAAGGGTGTCGGTCCGGCAGCCGTCGGCTCCTACGCGATCCCCGCCCCGTTCCCGTACCGGCCGCGTTTCGAGCGCAATGGCGAATATGATTACCTGGCGGAACTGGACTACGCTTTCGATCTCATCGATCGTCAGTCCAGTGGCAATCTCGCCGCCTTCATCGCGGAACCGATCCTCAGTTCCGGCGGCATCATCGAACTGCCGGTCGGCTACATGGCGGCACTGAAGCGCAAATGCGAGGAGCGCGGCATGCTGCTGATCCTCGATGAAGCGCAAACGGGTGTCGGGCGCACGGGCACGATGTTCGCCTGTCAGCGCGATGGCGTCACGCCCGACATTCTCACCTTGTCGAAGACGCTGGGTGCAGGTCTACCGCTCGCGGCCGTTGTGACCTCCGCACAGATCGAGGAGCGGGCCCATGAATTGGGTTACCTGTTCTATACGACCCATGTGTCCGATCCGCTTCCCGCCGCTGTCGGTTTGCGGGTGCTGGATGTGGTCGAGCGCCAGGGGCTGGTTGCGCGTGCGAACCTGATGGGCGAGCGACTCAAGCGCGGCCTGCTCGATCTGATGGAACGCTTCGAGTGCATCGGCGATATTCGCGGACGCGGGCTGCTTCTGGGGATGGAGATCGTCAAGGACCGCCGCACGAAGGAGCCGGCGGATGGGCTCGGCGCGAAGATCACCCGCGAGTGTATGAACCTGGGCCTCAGCATGAACATCGTGCAATTGCCAGGTATGGGTGGCGTCTTCCGGATCGCGCCTCCGTTGACCGTGCTCGAGAGTGAGATCGACCTGGGTTTGGATCTGCTTGGGCAGGCGATTGAGCGCTCGCTGTAGTCACATGTGTTGACACGCGTTCCAATTGCAAAGAAACTTGACCCCATGCTGACGCTAAACCTCTTCTCCTTCGCGTTTCAAAGCCACATGGCAGTCCGTTCGGGCATGCCATCGGAGGCCAACGCGCGTTAGATAAGCAGGAACGCAGCTCAAAGGCCTCGCCGACAATACGGTTGAGGCCTTTTTTGTTTGTGGCGTCTCCGTGATCGGCATCACCAGCGGAGATGACCATGGACGAAAGAAGCCCAACGTTGGCCCCATCGGGCTTGCCTGCAATCGACGATTGCAGCAAAGACCGCGTGGCAAGTACTGCGATCTACCCAACCCGTGGCCCTATATCGGCAACGCGTTGGGAAACGACCGGCGAATGGCACGATAGCGGATGCGATGCACGTATTCGCTTCGCCCGGATGTTGTACCCATACGAGTACTGGAATCTTCCGATGCAGGAAGGCCACTTCGACCGGCCAGCCATTTCGATGATTTCAGAGGATGACCCGCCGGCAACGACAGGGCCACCGTTCCTCGACATTCTTGCGACTGTGGGCCGTTTGTGGCGGCTGGCGACTCGCAGGGCACACGCCATCGGGAGAGCAACCTCTGCGCTCTTCGGCAAGCAGTCGCAGGATTGACTAACGTGTTGACGTTCCGCGCGACAGTGCTGCGCTGTCGCGCGGAACCTCATCCGCAAAGCTCAATTGCCGTTTGATCCCTCGAACTCAACGATCTCAATCCAGTTCGCGCCCTTACCCACGGGGTACTGCCCAATCAAAGCCAGTGCGCCGGAGTCGCGATCAATGCGGTAAGCGCTCATGGTTGACGACAGCTGACCGACTGCAAGCAGATACTTGCCCGACGGATCGATATTGAATCCACGCGGCTGCTTTTCCGTCTGGTACGTGCCGATGCGCGTCAGCTCACCCGATTTCGCGCTCACCCGATAAACAGCCAGCGTGTTGGACGTCCGTTCAGAGGCGTACAGGAAACGCCCGTCTGGCGTGACGTGCACATCCGCGCCCCATGGCTTGTCGCCGGAAAAATTGGGCGGCAGGATGGAAATGGTCTGAACGGGTTTGACCTTGTCATGCGTGCCATCGAAGGCGAGCACATGCAGTTTGCCGTCGAGCTCATCGATCAGATAGACAAAGCGATGATCCGGCGAGAACACAAAGTGACGCGGCCCCGACTTCGGAGGCAACGAATAGGCGGGCGCGGCGTCTTCGGTCAACTGACCGTTCGACGCATCGAATTTCAGACGCAACCAAGCATCCGAGCCGAGTACCGATGCGAAGACATAGCGATTGTCGGGCGCATTGCGGATGGCGTGAGCCATTGGGCCGGTTTTGACGGTTTGCTGAACATCACCCGCCACGCCATTTGCGGCGATACGGTTCACCGCCAGAAGGTTTCCGCCATACGACGCGGAAAAGAGGTAGCGGCCGCTCGCATCCGTCGATACGTAGGCCATGCTCTCCGCAAGCGGCGCCCTGCCCAGTTCGATCAGCCGGCCGTCGAGCGGATTGACCGCGAAGCTCACCACGCTATACGGCTTGGAGCGTAACCCTGCATAGAGCCGGAGATGGTCGGGCGAAAGCGCCATCGGCATGACGGTGCCACCAACCGGTACTGTCTCGACTGCGGCAAGTGAGCCGCTCGATTTGTTGAGGCTGAAGACAGAGATGTCCTGACTGTCCGCATTCGATACGTAGGCATACGTAGCAGCGTGCGATACGCCCGATCCCAAAGCACCCGCAAACAGAACTGCTGCGACCAGGGTAGCCCTAACGCTCATCGTGACACTCCGTTGAAATGGTTGAATATGAACATCCAGCATCGGCCGCCTCAGTCTTTTCGAACGAATCTCCGCGGCCGGTGGCAGCGCATTGCCGCCCCGACACTTGCGCGATCGATGCTTTTACTGGATATGGATGCGGGTCAAGCCCGATTGAGGCGGAATGCGGAAACAGCATCCGTCATCGCTTGCGCCTGCTGCTCAAGTGCGCTCGCGGCGGCGGCGGCCTCCTCGACTAGCGCGGCGTTCTGCTGCGTTACCCGGTCCATCTGGCTGACGGCCTGCCCGACCTGCTCGATGCCGGAGCTCTGCTCAACTGTCGCCGAGGTAATCTCGGCCATGATGGTGGCAACGCCTTGCACCGCGCCAACAATCTCACCCATGGTCTGCCCGGCCTGAACAACGAGTTCATTGCCATCGCGGATATCGTTGACGGACGCGGCGATCAGCGTTTTGATCTCCTGTGCCGCGGCAGCGCTGCGCTGCGCGAGCGTGCGCACCTCGCCGGCGACAACCGCAAAACCGCGGCCCTGCTCCCCTGCTCGCGCGGATTCGACCGCCGCGTTCAAGGCCAGAATGTTGGTTTGAAATGCGATGCTGTTGATCATCCCCGTGATCTCGGCAATCTTGTTCGAACTGGCCGTGATTGCCGTCATCGTTTGCACAGCCTGCTGCACGACGTTGCCGCCGCGCTGTGCAACGTCCGCCGCGTTGGCGGCGAGCTTGCTCGCCTGGCGGGCATGGTCGGCGTTCTGTTTGACAGTCGAGGTCAGCTCTTCCATGCTGGCCGCCGTTTCTTCGAGCGATGCAGACTGCTGCTCGGTTCTACTCGACAAATCGAGGTTACCAGCAGCGATCTCACGCGCACCACCGTGGATGGCTTCACAGTTCACGCGCACATTCGACACTGTCTTCGCGAGGCCCGTCTGCATCTGCGACATCGCTGTAAACAGCTGCCCCAGCTCGCTCCTGCCGCCTTCCGGAATCGATACGGTAAGGTCGCTTCCTGCGATACGGTTGAGCAACTCAGAGGCAACCTGCAGCGGACGGACCACGATCTTGCGCAAAGCGAAATGCGCGGCGACGATCAATGCAAGGGCCAGCGCCACGCCCGCCGCCACCATCGTGACGACCCATGTGTATTCACGATCACCTTGCGCGGCGGAATCCTGGGCAAGTGCTTCAGCGAGCTTCTGGAACTTCTCGACATTGGCCGAATAGGCGATGCCGGCCTGCGTGATGTCTTTGTCGTTGATCGATACGTATGCATTTGTATCGCCCCGCTGCAAGGCGTCGAACGCAGCATGCAGAATCGTGGCCAACGTATTGGAGGAATCGAAAAGTTTTTGCTTCAGCTCGTCGTCCTGGCCCGCAAATTTATCGGCATCACGAAACATCTTGGTTTCGCGGTCCGCACGCTCCAACGTCGTGGCGGCACTTTTGAGTGCCGAGTCGCGGGTCGCTTCGTCATTGCGCTCTTTCAATGCGGAATAGGCACGCGTCAGTGCCGCGCGGGTGCGTGTGGAGTCTTTATAGGCATCGTTGACCAGCACTTCCTGGCTGGCGATATCGTGCAGACGCCGAGCGTTGTCGTTAGAACGGCCAAGCGCCAGCACCCCCACTACGCCGCCGATCAGAATCATGCCCGCGAAAAGCACGAGAACGGCAAGGAGACTGTTTCTTATTGTGAGATTACGCATGCCTACCGATCCAGTTAACCATTGTTCGTTTGTTTACGACATAAACAACGCAAAACCTGAGCCGTCCAGCTCGCAAGATTACCTTACAGACCGCTGCGCGGCGCGGCGTCGTAGAGATCCATTTCGAGATACGTCATCATACAAGATGAATTGACCCTTTGTAGAAATTCTTTAATGCGTATTCACCCGAATTTTCCCCTTTCGCTAAATTTCAATTCCTTTCAGCGCGATAGCAGCCGAGATCCTATTTATAAGACGTCATATATCTATCAGGCCTCCCGCGATCACCGAGATCGCAAACGAAGCAACGCGCCCACGCACTCATTATCTTTACAGCCAAGACGCCGAAGCTGGTTGCACTGCTCAGCGCAGTCTGACGAACATTGACCGTCATCGACATTGTCTCGCCCAGCAAACTGCGTCGAAATGTTATATGATGATCATCATGAAAACGCCATCAATCAATCGCAAGGCTGCCAGCCGCAAAGAAATCACGCACGAGCGCATCGTCGAAGTTGCCGCGCGCGCGATCCGGCGCAGCGGGTACGACGGCACAGGCGTGGCCGACATCATGAAGGAGGCCGGCCTGACGCATGGCGGCTTCTATGCCCATTTCCCATCGCGCGAGGTGCTGCTTGCCGAAGCAGCTGACCGCGCCGGTGCTGAAGCCGTAGCCCTGTCAGAACATATCGCCGCCTCCGTCCCGCCAGAGGATGCGTTGACATCGATGGTGCGCGCCTATCTGTCGAAGGAGCATTGCGAAGACATAGAGAATGGCTGCCCGGTCTCCGCCCTTGGTTCCGAGATGCCGCGCCAGGCGCCGGTCGTGCGGCGCGCAACCACCCGCCGCATCAAGGAGATGATCGATGTCATTGCGCGCCAGTTGCCCGATTGGGGTCAGCCGGGCGCGCACGAGCAGGCGCTTGTCACGGCGGCCACCATGGTTGGCACGATGGTGCTGGCGCGCGCCGTCGACGACCCGAAACTGTCGGAAGATTTTCTTGAAGCCGCATTGAAAAAACTCACGCCGACTGACGCGTAAATCCACCGGCCCGGTGTCGGTTTTTGTTGGATCGAAAATATGATGAACGTCATATTTTAGCAAGACAAACACTCACGCAAGCACCTGAAGACATCCCTCAACATCGGAAGGACATCATGGAAACTGGAATAGCGCTCGTGACGGGCGCCTCGTCAGGAATCGGCGAAGCCACCGCCAAGCGGCTCGCGAAGGCTGGATACAAGGTCTACGGCACCAGCCGGCGCGGCGCACAGGCCGGCCAGCGGACGTTTGGGATGCTGCCACTGGACGTGACTAGCGATGAATCCGTCGAAGCTGCCGTCAAGGAAGTACTGCGCCTGCACGGCCGCATCGACCTGCTGGTGAACAACGCTGGTTTCGGCGTGGCGCCTGCTGCTGCGGAAGAGAGTTCGATTGACCAGGCTCGTGCGATCTTCGATACGAACTTCTTCGGGATCGTTCGCATGACGCGCGCCGTGCTGCCCCAAATGCGGCAACAAGGCAGCGGCCGCATCATCAATATTGGTTCGGTGCTGGGCTTCTTGCCCATGCCCTATATGGCGCTGTATTCCGCCACCAAGCATGCGGTCGCGGGCTATTCGGAATCGCTCGATCATGAGTTGCGCACGATGGGCATCCGGGTCTCCGTCATTGAGCCCGCCTACATCAAGACGCCTTTCGACGCGAACTTCATGGAGCCGGACGTTCCCCTCGACGACTACCTTGAGATACGCACGGCGATCGCGAGGCGTGTGAAAGAGGTTGTCGAGAGCGCCGACGGTCCGGAGGTCGTGGCCGAGACCGTACTGCAGGCCGCCATCGCGGCTCGCCCGAAACTTCGCTATACAGCCGGTGGACTCGCCGCCCGTCTGCGATTGCTGCGCAGGTTTGCGCCCGCCGGCCTTGTGGATGCAGGTATTCGCAAAGACCTGCGACTTCAAACTTGAACGGCATGACTGCGTTGCGATCGATCTGGAACGCTGCATCCCCTACTCCCCGCGAAGCACTCTGACTCAACGAGAAACGTACAAGGAAACATGATGAAAGCTTTTGTTGTCGATCGATACGGACGCAAGAATGACTTGCGAGCCGGCGAAATGCCGGTCCCGGAGCTGCGCGAGGACGACGTATTGATCCAGATCCACGCCGCGGGCGTGAATCCGCTCGATGCCAAAATCCGGGACGGCGAGTTCAAGCTTATTCTGCCTTATCGTTTGCCGCTGATTCTGGGTAACGATCTGTCCGGGGTGGTCGTCCGCGTTGGATCGCGCGTTCGGCAATTCAAGCCAGGCGATGAGGTCTATGCCCGACCGCACAAAGATCGCATCGGCACTTTCGCGGAATTCATTGCGGTCAAAGAAGACGGCGTGGCGTTGAAGCCCAAATCACTCGCCATGGAGGAAGCAGCCTCGATCCCGCTGGTAGGCTTGACCGCGTGGCAGGCGCTAATCGAAAAAGGACAACTCAAGAAAGGGCAGAAAGTGCTGATCCATGCAGGCTCCGGCGGCGTCGGCACATTTGCCATTCAACTGGCGAAACATGTCGGCGCGACCGTCGCAACGACAACGAGCGCGCGCAATGCTGAACTGGTGAAGCAACTCGGTGCGGATATCGTCATCGATTACAAAAAAGACGACTTTGCTGACATCCTGAATGGCTACGATCTCGTGCTCGACACGCAGGGCGGCGATACGCTCAAGAAGTCACTGCGCGTGCTCAAACCAGGTGGCAAACTCATCGGAATCGCGGGACCGCCCGATCCCGACTTTGCCAAAGAGATGGGCGCTTCGTGGTTCCTGAAAACGGTGATGCGTCTTTTGAGCTATCGCATCCGGAAAACCGCAAAACGTCATGACGTCAGCTATTCATTTGTGTTCATGCGCGCCAGCGGAGACCAACTGAGCCGGATCGCAGCACTAATCGATGCAGGGTCCATACGGCCGGTGATCGATCGAATCTTCCCGTTTGCGGCCACCAATGAGGCCATGGCTTACGTCGAAACCGGGCGTGTAAAGGGTAAGGTTGTCATCAAGATCCATTAGACGGCCTGGACCGGTCGCGAGCCATTGGCCGGGAGATGCTGGATAGTTCGCTTTAAGCAGCGACAAGAAAAAAACGGCTCCGGAATCCCGAAACATCCTCCGCATGCCATCCAGTGGCATGATAGTGGCCTCGCTTCTCAATCCACCAGCTCTCTCCCGAACATGTCGAACCTGATCGTACATGGCGGCCTCCCGTTACGCGGCGAGATCGTGCCATCCGCCAACAAGAACGCTGTCCTGCCTATCCTTTGCGCCACGCTGCTGACCGACCAGCCACTGCGTCTCATCGGCGTACCCGAAATTACCGACGTCAAGAAGATCCTCGAGATCTTTCGCACGCTCGGCAGCAACGTGTCGATGGACTTTGCCACCGGCATTCTCGATTTGCATCACCACGCCACGTCCTTCGATCCTGTCGCGCACAGGCTGCCGGAGGAGATGCGTTCTTCGATCATGCTGGTGCCGCCGTTGCTGGCGCGTTTCGGCGTCGCACGTCTCGAGAACGATGTGAAGGGCTGCACGCTGGGTGTGCGCGAGATCGATCCGCACGTTGAGGTGTTCGAGCGCTTCGGCGCGGGCATTGAGCGCACTACCGACTCGCTGATCGTGCGCGCGACCACTCAAATGGCGGCCAATCATCATTGGCTGGACTACGCGTCGGTCACCACCACCGAGAATTTCGCGCTGTGCGCGGCGTCGGCCAACGGCACGTCGACCTTGGTCAATGCAGCATCGGAACCGCATGTGCAGGAGTTTTGCCGTTTTCTGGCGATGCTTGGTGTGCCAATCGACGGCATCGGCACATCGCGCCTGAGCGTGGAAGGCGGCCATAAACTCGGCGGCGGCGAGTTCCGGTTCAGCGAGGATTTCCACGAAATCGCGACCTTTCTCGCGCTTGGCGCAATCACCGGTGGCGACATCAAGGTCAAAAACAGCGCGCCCGATCAGTTCCCGCTGATCGACCGAACCTTCGCGAAGTTCGGCGTGCAGGTGGAGCATCGCGATGGCTGGTCGCATGCCGTTCGGGAGGGTCCGTTACGAGTGCGCCGGCCTTTCACGCAGAACATCCTCACCAAGGTGGAAGCGGCGCCCTGGCCGTATCTGCCCGTCGATCTGCTCCCTATCTTCATCGCGCTTGGCGTGAAGGCGGAAGGCAGCGCGATGTTCTGGAACAAGGTCTACGACGGCGCGATGGGTTGGTCCGTTGAACTCTCCAAGTTCGGTGCGCACGTGTTTCTGTCGGACCCTCATCGTTTGATCACTTTCGGCGGACTTCAGTTAAGTCCCGCGAAGGTCGAGAGTCCGTACATCATTCGCGTGGCGATTGCGCTGCTCATGGTCGCCGCAAGTATCGAGGGGCGCTCGGAAATCACCAATGCGCTGCCAATCCGCCGTGCACACCCCAATTTTGTGGAAAACCTGCGCTCGGTGGGCGCGCGCGTGGAATGGACCAGCAGCGAATGATCGTCTAAGGCGATCCGCCAGAACCCGAACATCATGGAGCAAACCTTGCACGAACTTCGCCTCGAGACACTGCAGGTCGGTGCACTGCGCATGCGTGTGGCCAGCCAGGGCAGCGGCCCGCTGGTGCTGCTATGTCATGGATTTCCGGAATCCTGGTACGCCTGGCGGCACCAGTTGGCGGCGCTGTCAGCCGCCGGGTTCCGCGCCGTCGCACCTGACATGCGTGGCTATGGCGGCACCGATGCGCCGCCGGACGCGGAGTCATACACGATGCTGCATCTCGTCGGCGACATGGTCGAGCTCGTCAATGTTCTCGGCGAGAGTGAGGCGGTGATCGTCGGCCACGACTGGGGCGCGCCGGTGGCCTGGAACGCGGCGATGTTACGGCCCGATCTGTTCCGTGCCGTCGTTGGCATGAGCGTGCCGTTCCATCCGCCTGCGCGGGAGGACTTGCTCAGTGCGCTGGAGCGGCAAGGTGTGCAAACGTTCTACATGCAGTATTTCCAGACACCCGGCGTAGCTGAGCGCGAATTCGAGGCTGATCCCGAAGCCACAATTCGACGCGTCACGTTCAGCATGTCGGGCGATGGGCCCGACCACGTGGTGGCGGGCATACTCGCGCCCGGCACAAGTTTTCTCGACAACACAGTGGACCCCGAGACGCTGCCAGCCTGGCTAAGCAGTGAAGAAATCGCTTACGTGGCAGGCGAATTCGCGCGCACCGGTTTCCGAGGTGGGCTGAACTGGTACCGCAGCATTCGGCGCTCATCGGAACTCATGGCCGCTTGGCGAGGCTGCGTGATCCGGCAGCCATCGCTATTCGTGGCCGGCGCGGAAGATGACGTCCTTAAGTTTCCGGGCGCCCAGGCCCGTATCGCGAATCTGGCACGCGTACTGCCCGGACTGCGCGGATGCCATATTCTCGACGGCGCGGGTCATTGGATTCAGCGCGAGCGTTCGGCGGAAGTGAGCGAGTTGCTGGTTGCGTTCCTGAAGGGGCTGTAGGCAGCGCGCATCCCCTGCTCGATCGCGTGCAGCCTACAGCGATCAGAACCTCGCGAGGAATTCCGAAACCTTCGCCAGCCCCGTTTCAAGTACGTTCCGGTTGTTCGCATACCCGATACGCGATGATTCGTGACGCAGTGATTTATGGATGAAGCGGGTCCACCACGCCCTCTATCGGAATCGCTCGGGACGGAACGGATGGGGATCGGTAAAAGGCTCGCCCCCCGTCATCATTTCCGCCAGCAAACGCCCTGTCACCGGACCGAGCGTCAATCCGTGATGGTTATGCCCGAACGAGAACCACAGCCCTCGATGGCGAGGCGCGCGCCCAATGACAGGCCGCATGTCAGGCGTACACGGCCGCAACCCGAGCCATGGCGCGTCGTCGACGCGGCGGCCCAGTCCGAATATCGGCCGGGCCACGGCTTCCGCGCGGTCCAGTTGAACGCCCGTCGGCGGCGCATCGCGCCGGGCGATTTCCACGCCGGTAGTCAGCCGCAGGCGGCCTTGCATGGGCGCGACCACATACCCTTTTTCCGTGTCGACCAGCGGTACCGAGAGCATCGATTTCGTGGCCTCGTAGTGCATGTGATAGCCGCGCTTTGCCCGTAGCGGTATCCGATATCCGAGCGGTTCAAAAACCTTGTCGGACCAGGGGCCGAGCGCTACGACCACCTCTTTGGCACTGATCCTGCCTTGCGACGTCTGCACAGTCCATGCATCGGCTTCCTGACGTACCGTGACCGCCTCGCCAGTGAGCAGCGCGCCGCCGCCCTCCTCGAACAGCCGCGCATAGCCCTTCGTCAACGCACCCGGGTTGGAGATGCTCCTCGGGTCCTGCCAATGCAATGCACCGCAAAAACCCGGCGCGATACCGGGTTCGCGCGCCGCCAGTGCATCGGCATCGCACGGCACCACGCGCAGTCCGTATGTCCTCGCCGTGACTTCGGCGGCCGATGCCTGCCGTTCATACTCCGAGCGGGTGCGAAATGCCTCGATCCAGCCACCGTCGTGCGCGAGGCCTTGGAGGCCGGCACGCTCGATCAGCACATCGTGCTCGGCAACGCTTCGCCGGATCAAGGGCAGCATGTCGCGCGCGGCAGCTTCGAGCCGCTCAGGAGACGACTCCCACCAGAATCGCGCGAGCCACGTCGCGAAAGACGGCAGCGCCTTGTAGTCCCAGTAAAGATCGGTCGACCGATTGCGCAGGTAGCGCAGAAGCGTACCGAGATCGCGCGGAAAGCCGTAGGGAACCACCGACGAGCTTTCGATCAGCCCGGCATTGCCGAAACTGGTCTCTTCGCCGGGGCCGCGCCGATCGACAAGCCCCACGCGGCGACCGCGATCCTGCAGATGCAGCGCGGACGACACGCCGACAATCCCGGCTCCCAACACGATCACATCGAAATCCATAAGCCCGCTCGAATGTTCATTTCGGATCCCGATGCGAATCGGCTCGCATCGGGTCATGAACCGGTTACTTCGCGATGATGTCGCGCTTGAAATACTTCTGCGACAGGTTGCTGAGCGTGCCGTCTTTCTTTAGCGCGGCGAGCGCGGCATCGATCTTTCCGGCCAGCGCCTTGTCGCCCTTGCGCAAGCCAAAGCCCGTGCCTTCGCCAAGCGTTGCCGGATCGCTGAGTGGCTGGCCGACAATCGCATAGTCATGGCCTGACGGCTTGTTCAGGAAACCATCCTCAACAGTCTGCGCTTCCTGGACGGCGGCATCCAGGCGTCCGGCAACGAGGTCGGCGTACACCTGATCCTGGTCCTGATACGAAACGATCGATACACCGGCATTCGCCCAGTGGCGCTTAAGGAAATCTTCCTGCGACGATCCCTGCAGGACGCCGACGCGCTTGCCCTGCAGGCTCTTCACATCCGGCAACAAGGGTGAACCGCGCTTCGCCACCATCACGATAGGCACCACGTAGATCGGCGGCGTGAAATCGATGGACTGTTTGCGCTTGTCCGTAATGTTCATGGCGGAGTTGATGACGTCGAATTTGCGCGCCTGTAGTGCCGGAATCAATCCGTCGAACGAATTCTCCACCCACTCGCATTTCACGCCCATCTTCGCGCAGACCGCGTTGCCGACGTCGACGTCGAATCCCTGCAATTGCCCCGTCGGCGACTTGCTTTCGAACGGCGGATACGCGGCCTCGATGCCGAAGCGCAAGGTGCTTTGAGTCTCGGCGCTGACAGTGCCAACCGAACCGGTTAAAGCGGCAGCGACGAAAAGTGAGAGTGAAAGCTTCAGACGCATGATGGTTCCCTATGAAATTGGGGTTCACAAAATTAGGGCACGGGGCGGTAACTGACGGCGCGACCTCGAGAAGATGCATGAGGTGCCAGAAAGGCCTGTTCTCACACTCGTTCTGGAATGACAGTCTATTCTGGACACTCACAAATGCAAGCGATTTTCAAAATAAAAGTCCAGACTGGACTTTTTGACTTTAGAATTGGGCTGACGCCGCTAGCCGGCAACGATGTGGAGAGCAGTCCCATGAGCAGCACAGACACAGTATTCCCGTTGATCGTCCAGCAGGACGCGGTGCGTAAAGCACTGCCCCACCTCGACGTGCGCGGCGCGTTGACACGCATGTTTCTCTCGCTTGCGAACGATTCCGCGGTGCAGCCGCCCCAGACCTTCACTCCGTTTCCACAAGGGGCTGGCGATTTCATTACGTACTTAGGGGTCCTGGCGGACGCCAAGGTATTCGGAGCAAAGATTTCGCCGTACATCGTGACCGAAGCGAAACCGGTCATTACGGCGTGGACCGCACTGATGTCTATGGAAACGGGGCAACCTTTGATGTGGTGCGATGCGGGTCTGCTCACCATCGAACGCACAGCCGGCGCAACGGCGCTTGCGGTCGAACACCTTGCGGCGCCCGACGCACGCCGGCTCGCCATCGTCGGCGCGGGTGCCGTGGGCCAGGCACATTTGCGCCACCTTGCACCGCTGCGAGCGTGGGACTCGATCAATGTGTTTTCACCCGAGCTTGCAAGCAACGAAGCAAAGCGCGCGGAGGTAAGCACCCTTCATGAACGCGTGCGGATTTGCGCCCAGCTCGATGAGTGTGTGCACGATGCCGACGTGATCGCGTTGTGCACATCCTCAGGCACGCCTGTACTGTCGGACAACCTGCTGACCAAGCCAGCACTCATCACGTCGATCAGCACGAATGTCGCCAATGCGCATGAAATTCCACCGGCGTGGATTCAAGACATGGACGTCTATTGCGACTACCGGCGAACCACGCCTGCCAGCGCAGGTGAAATGAAATTGGCGGCGCAACGGCATGACTGGTCGCCGGAAAGCGTTCTGGGCGATTTGCCCGAACTCGTATCCGGCGGCGCCAGGAAACCCTCATGGCGGCAGCACGTCTTCTTTCGCTCAATCGGACTCGGACTGGAAGATGTAGCGATCGCCTACGCACTATTCAGGCACGTAACCGGGCAACCGATCGGTTGAGCGAGACCGACGCGGCGGTGCGTGGGTTGCCGCAAACAGGGGTGAATATTGCCCGTGGCAAAATAGTGCATCGCACGAATATGCGTTGCACATTGCCGCACATGCCGGCAGACCCGGCCAAACCGAAAAATCTCATGCTTCCCTATGCGAAAGACTAAGATCACACCCGCGCGCCGGCTTTTGCTGGATCGCTACGGCCGTGTCGCCGACGGTATTGCGCTGCTCTTCTTTCCGTACGTCGAAATCGTCATTCATGACCTGCATAGCCAGACGATCGCGTACATTGCAAACAACCTGTCAAAGCGCGAGCTGGGCGATGAATCGGCGCTGGAAGAGATTGATCATTCGGCGCAGTCAGGCACGATCGGTCCGTACGAAAAGATCAATTGGGATGGCAGACGAATGCGCTGCGTCAGCACGGTGCTCTTTGACGACACGGGCGCGGCTGTCGGCGTGATGTGCGTCAATTACAACATCGCCGTCTTTGAGGACATGAAACATGTCATCGATCGCGTGGTGTCGGGCGCGGGTCTGATCAAGCAGCCGGAGGAACTGTTCAAGGACGACTGGCAGGAGCGCATCAACACGTTTCTCCACGCATGGCTTCAGGAACGCCAGTTGGCACTCAACTCCCTGACCCGGGAACACCGTCGCGAACTTGTCGAGGCACTGTGGGAGGAAGGGGCCTTCAAAGGAAAGAGCGCGGCTAACTATGTTGCCAACGTTCTGGGCATGGGCCGTGCGACTGTATATCAGCATATAAGGGATTTACGCGGCGCCGCAGCCTAGGCTGAATCGGATTCAACGGCTGGCGACCGCCGACTACGGCTTCTGATATTTTCAGAAGACAACCGCACGATATATCAGGCGCTAATTGCACGATCGATATACCTCCGATGTAAATCGCAGTCAGCTATACTTTCAATTGCCTTTACGTAGTCCGCTGCGCGGTATGTTTGGCCAAGCATAACCGCATGGTGTCGTGTCCGAGTCGGCTGATCCACGCGTCAATCGCTCGGCAATACGAAAAACCACCGTAGTATTGTCGGAGACGGGCACATGAGCACGACAATTTCAATAGAAGAGCCGCCTCGCCTCATCGGGATCGTGACCAAGGTCTACTCGGGTTTGCTGGTCATTGGTTTTGCGCTCCTTCCCGCCTACCTGATTGCCTATCTGGCTTTCTTTCAAGACCCAAGCCTGAAGTTCGAAAACCACGGCTTCCACGAAATCGCGATTGCAGCGGCAACGCTCGAGGGGCTGTTCGTCACCTATGTGACCTGGCGTTGTTATCTGTCGTCGGGTGAACCGCTGTTGCGGTGGCTGACTTTGGGTTTCCTGGGCTTTGTGCTGGTCTATGCGCTGCACGGCGCGTTCACCGGCATGGCGCACCACAATATCTGGCTATTCCTGCTCTACGGACCCGCATCGCGTCTGGTGATGTCGGTGCTGCTGCTGATCGGGCTTCTCTCGTATCACCGCGCGCCGCACGCGCTCAAGCTGCGCTCGAATCCGCGCCCGTGGCTCATGTGGATCGCTGTGTTCGTCGTGATCGACCTGGTTGTCGGAGTCATTGCGAACTCGCCCATTGCGGGCAACCTCGCCGTGCGGCTATCCATGGAAGGCGGCGCGCTGGTCTTCTCGACACTGAACGTCACGGTGCTGATGCTGCGTCGCATTCGCTCGCCGCTCATGGTGATCTACGGCATCTCAATCACTTTCTTCGCGCTGGCGTCGCTCGCTTTCATTCTCGGCAAGCCGTGGAATCATATGTGGTGGCTGGCACACGCGATCTTCGCCGCCGGCTTTTTCCTGTTGAGCTATGGCGTCGTTCAAGCGTTTCGTACAACGCGATCTTTTTCGACGATCTACAGCCAGGAAGAACTGATGGCTCGCCTCGCCGAAGCGATGGCACGTACGGAAAGCGCGCTGCAGGAACTGCAACGCACCAATCACAAGCTCGAGCATCTCGCCGCGACCGATCCGCTGACGGGCGCCGCGAACCGGCGCGAGTTTATCCAGCAAGTGGAGGCGGAAATCGCACGCGCGAGGCGAGGTGGCGCACCGTTCTCGCTGCTGGCGCTGGATCTCGACCACTTCAAATTGATCAACGACAACTACGGTCATCAGGTCGGTGACGAGGTATTGCAGCGATTCGTGCAGAAATGCCTTGATGCCATTCGGCCCTATGACGGCGTGGCGCGAGTGGGTGGCGAAGAGTTTATGGTGCTGCTGCCCAGAGCCGCGCTGGACGTGGCACGTTCGATCGCCGAGCGCGTTCGGGGCGCCGTGGCGACCGAGGAGTTCTATACCGGAACCGGGCGGACCGTCGCCGTTACCGTCAGTGTCGGCGTCTCCGAGTTCGGCCGCGACGGCGACACGATCGACACCCTCTTACGCGTTGCCGATGAACGTCTTTACCGGGCCAAGCACGATGGCCGCAACCGTGTGGTGGCGGGATAGAAGCGATAACAGGTGATGCTCTTTGCCACCTACGGGTTTTTCCTGGTCTTACCCGATGTCGATACCGGCGTCGCCGGATCGTCGTAGGGGTATGTTCAACTTCTCCAGTGAAGGACCAGCACACCATGACTACCGGAACAATCCGTCTCCATCGCGTCCTGAACGCTACTCCCGAACGCATCTATCGGGCCTTCCTCGAACCCGATGCGATCGCTAAGTGGCTTCCTCCCTATGGGTTCACCTGTCAGGTCCACCACATGGATGCACGCGTGGGTGGCACTCACAAGATGTCCTTCCGTAACTTCGGCACCGGCAATGGTCACTCGTTCGGCGGCGAATACATCGAACTGGTGCCGTTCGAGAAGATCCGCTACTCGGACCGTTTCGACAACCCCAACCTGCCCGGCCAGATGGACGTCACTATTTCCTTGCGGGCAGTGTCCTGCGGAACCGAGCTCACGATTGTGCAGGAGGGTGTGCCCGAGGTCATTCCAGTGGAGATGTGCTACCTCGGCTGGCAGGAGTCGCTGGTTCAGTTGGCGAAGCTGGTCGAGCCGGTGATCCCTGACTAGCGTGTGAGGCTCAAGGCTTTGGTCCCTTGCCAAGGCCGAGCTTTTCCATTGCCTCATGGGCATCAATCACCAACGTGGCGATCTCGCTCACCGTGACCCGGAGACTTGTCGCTCTCGAGCGCATGTGCTCGTATGCGTTACTCTCGCTGAGCTGGTGCGCCTCCATGAGGATGCGGATGGCCTTCTCGATGTGGCGTCGCGCCTTGATCGCCTCCTCGAGCTTGGAGACCTTGCTGTGCAAGCGCTGCTGGTAGCCTGAAGACGCACGCGCGAGCACCAGGGTACTAAGAATGCCCGTAGACCGGTAGGGCTTGGTGATGACGCCATGCGCCTGCGTATCCACCAGCATTTTTAGCGCCGTCGGATTCTCGTAGTCGGATAACGCGATCAGCGTGGCTTCGGTATCGGCTGCGCACCAATTGCCCGCGCTGCGAGTTTCGGGGCCGACGAGAAAGAAAATCGCGTCGACATCGGCGGGCAGTTGCGAGGGAAACGGCCAGAGCACGCGCACCTGGCAGCCGATGCGGCGCAACTGCTCTTCCAGAACAATGCGATCCTCGCCCGGCGGATGAATCACGAGGACGCGCAGCGTGCGTAGATCGTCGAACAGACGACGGGCCCCCGTGCTCATGCCGATTCTCCGTCGAGCCAGAATTCCGCGAATCCGTACGTCGTCAGATAGGGATCGGGTTTGACCGGACCTCGGCCCTCCCAGACGATATCGAACGAGCCGTCCGGCCTGCACACGGCAATGCGCGGCGTCAGTATCGCGTGATTGTTCTCCGGATCGATTTTCAGCACTCCCTCTGGCGAATCGAATTCGACTTCGTGTACCGCCTCCACCAGTCTGGCCGTATCGAGACTTCCGGTACGGGCCAGCGCCAGCGCAAACAGATGCACCTGGTTATACGCCATCTCCGACCACATGCTGGCCGGTTGATCTCCGAATCGCGCATGCCATGATTTCAGAAAGCGCTGGTTACTCGCGAGGTTCAGCGTGTTGACGTAACTCGCCGAGACGATGTGGCTGCCACACAGTTCGGAGCCGATCATCCGCGTTTCGCCCTCGGTCATTGTCAAGCTTGCGATCGGAATCTGTGCGGGGTCGATACCGTGCTCGCGATACAGCCGATAAAAGTCGCGCGCACCTCGCCCGATCAGCGTGGAGAACACCACATCGGGCGCGATGTCCTTGATCTGCCGCACCACTTCTTCCAGCGCCGCTGGATCCGCATCGCTCGGCAGATAGAGTTCTTCCACGATTTCGCCGCCATGCTGCTCGACCATGTCGCGCATGATCCGATTCGATTCTCGCGGATAGATGTAGTCGGCGCCAACCAGAAAAAAACGGCGGCCGTGATTGCGCAGCAGATAAGCGGCCAGTTGCATGCTGTTCTGGTTCGGTACCCCGCCGGTGTAGATCACGTTCGGCGAATACTCAAACCCCTCATAGATCGAGCAGTACCAGAGCAATGCGTTGGTGCGTTCGATCACCGGTAAAACCGCCTTTCGGCTCGAC
This sequence comes from Paraburkholderia aspalathi, assembly GCF_905220735.1. Classification (NCBI taxonomy): domain Bacteria; kingdom Pseudomonadati; phylum Pseudomonadota; class Betaproteobacteria; order Burkholderiales; family Burkholderiaceae; genus Paraburkholderia; species Paraburkholderia aspalathi. The sequence goes on along the minus strand of NZ_CAJNBA010000004.1, from coordinate 421,090 downwards.
GAAGTCGAACAGCCGAAAATCACGGTCACGTCGTCTTCCTGCAGCATCCGCGTGGCGAGCCGGCGATATTCGTCAGGATCGCTCTTCGGATCGTAAACAACGGGGTCGAGCAGGCGCCCGCCCACGCCGCCGGCCGCGTTGACTTCCTCGATCGCGAGCACGGTGCCGAAAAAATGCTCCGACCCGGTCGCTGAGGTCACGCCCGTGCGCGAGTACAACACGCCGATACGCCAGCCATCGTCCGCGGGCGCCGGATTGGCCGGCTGTCGCGAGCTCGCCTCCATTTTGTCTCCTCCTTGCATCGCTTCCTCGTTGCTCAGGTCGCGGGAAAACGTTCCACTGCTGCCGCGATCGCCTGCTCGGCAAATGCGGCAGCGTCGAGGCATCGGGCATCGTCCCAAGGGCGGCAGATCACCTGCACGCCGATCGGGGCGCCTCGCGCGCCCCTCAATCCCGGCACGTTCACACACGGGCAACCGAGCAAGGTCCAATTGCGATTGAACGCGGGGTCGCCCGTTGACGCGTGGCCCTCGGGCGCTTCGTCGGGCGCGCTCGGTGTGAGCAAGCCGGTGATGCCGTCGAATAGTTCGGCAAGCCTCGCCTTCGCCTGTTCCGCGAGCACACATGCCTCGATGTAGGTTGCGGTATCGACCCTCGCTGCACGATCAAGAAAACCGGCAAGCATCGGCGATAGATCGGTACGATGATGATCGTACTCGAAGCCCAACGACTGATACGCCTCATAGCTCTGGATGGTGTTGTGCGCGGCGACCAGGTCGGCCATCCACGGCGCGAAACGCACACGCCGCACGCGCCCTCCCGCCTGCTCGATGGCGCGCACCGCTCTGTCGAGTACGTCACTCGCATTCGCTGACGGCGCGGTCCATGGGTAGCTGTCCGGCACGCCGAACACCGGGCCAGCCGTCACGCCGCTCAAGGCAAGTGACCGGCCCGACAGGGCCTGTGCGAAGTAAGCCACGTCACGCACACCGGCGCCGAATAAGCCGACCGTATCGAACGACCACGAGAAGCACTTCATGCCGACGGTCGGCAACATGCCGAGTGTGGGCTTGTAGCCGGCGATGCCGCAGAACGAAGCGGGCCGAATGGTCGAGCCGCCAGTCTGCGTGCCGATCGCGAAAGGCACGATGCCGGCTGCCACCGCGGCAGCCGACCCAGATGACGATCCGCCAGGGGTACGCGTCAGGTCGCACGGATTGCGCGTCACAGGCGGCGTCATATAGGCGAATTCGCTGGTAACGGTCTTGCCGATGACAATGCCGCCGTTACGCCGTAATAACGTGACAATCGCGGCATCGGACTTCGGTTGATGGCCTGCGTAAATTGGCGAGCCGTAGCCGGTGACGAGGTCGCTCGTGTCGAAGATATCTTTCACCGCGATCGGTATGCCGGCCAATGGACCCGTTGCATCGGCGGCCGAGGTCAATGCCGTTTCCCGCTGCGCGACGGCCGTCATCGCCCTCACCTCGGGCTCGACTTCCTCGATGCGCGCAAACGACTCGAGAACGGCGCGTTCGCGCTCGCGCGGGTCGCCGGCGGTTTTCTCGAGCAGGTCAAGCCCTGAGCGGGGTCGATAAAAAGAGTTTGCGTTCGTCATGTGCCGCCTTTCGTCATGGTCATCCTGAATGTTGCTTACACACGCAGGTGTTCGAAGATCGATCCTACCGCTGCTTCATCTTTCGCGTTGCCATGCTCGAGGATCTCGCCTTGCTTGAGTACCGCGTAGCGGTCGGCAACCTTCAGCGCAAAAGGAACATTCTGCTCTACCAGCAGCAGCGTCGTGCCGTGCTGGCTGCGTTCCCATAGCAGTGCGTCTGCGAGACGGTCGATCACGGACGGTTGCAACCCTTCCGTAATTTCGTCGAGCAAAATGAGCGAAGGACGCATCATGAGCGCGCGCGCCACCAGCAGCATCTTCTGTTCGCCGCCGGAAAGCGTGCCGGCCAACTGCTTCAGACGACTTGCGAATACCGGGAACACGGGCTCGATCGCGGCAAAGCGTTCGTCGAACGCCGACGCCTTCTGGAGCCCAAGACGCAAATTGTCGCGAATGGTGAGGTCCTGAAACAATGCATGTTCCTGCGGCGCGTAAGCAATGCCCTCGCGCGCGATCTGATGAGGCGCCATGCGCGTGATATCTTGCCCGCGCGCACGAATGGCGCCGGCTTTCTTCGGCAGATAGCCCATGATCGTCTTGAGCACCGTCGTCTTGCCCATGCCGTTCTTACCGAGCAGCGCGACGGCCTCGCCGTCGGCAACGGTCATCGAGAGCTTGCGCAGCACGACCGAAGCCTTGTATCCGCTCGTCACGTCCTGCAACTCCAGCGCAATCTGGCTCATGACGCCTCCTGATGTCCGACGTTTTCGCCTGCCGCAGCGCTTTGCGCAGTCCCGGCATAAATCGTTCTGACCAGCTCCGAGTTGACGACTTCGTCGAAGTTGCCTTGCATCACGATGCGCCCCTGATGCAGGACCACGATACGCGTGGCAATTTCGGCCACGAAGTCGAGGTCGTGCTCCACCAGCAGACAACAAAGCCGATACTGGTGAGCCAACGCGGCGAGCACATTGCCGATTTGCGTGCGCTCCGTTTTGGTCAAGCCTGCCGTGGGCTCGTCGAGCAGTACGATACGCGGCTCCAGTGCGAGCACCATCGCCAGTTCCAACGCCTGCTGTTGGCCATGCGAAAGATCCTTCGCGACAGCGCCCAGCCTCTGATCGAGATGGGTGGTACGCAGCACCTCCAGCGCATAGGGCGGCAGCGCAAGCGTCGTGGAGCGTCGCAGGAGCGATGGCCGCTCGATGATGGTGCCGGCGATTCTCAGGCACTCCGCAACGGTAAGCGTCTCGAAGATATTTGCGTTCTGGAACTTGCGCCCCAAGCCGAAATGCACGCAGCGATCCGGCGGCAATTGCCGGACGTCGTTGCCACACAGCGTGACCGTGCCGGCAGAACGTTCCGCGCCGTCGCTCATGCAGCGCATAAGCGTCGTTTTGCCGGCGCCGTTCGGGCCGATGAGACCAACCAGTTCACCGCCATCGGCGTTCAGATCGATGCCTTGCAACACTTTCAGGCTGCCGTAATGTTTGGCGACGCCGTTCATCTGCAGCGCTGGCACTGATAGCGCCCGTTCATGAGCTGCGCCGACGTCGCGCTCAACCAGCTTCGGTTCGGCGCCGTGACCCGCAAGATGACGTAATGGCTTGAGCAACAGCGGCACCAAGCCTTGCGGCAACAGCACAATCACAGCCACGAATGCAGCACCCAGAATCAGTTGCCACGCGAACGGCATGCTGCCGCTGAGATAGGCGGTCCCGACATTGATCAGAAGCGCGCCGATCACCGGCCCCCACAACGTTCCCCGACCGCCGAGCGCGACCCAGATAATCAGTTGGGTGCCAAGGACAAACCCAGCCAACTCAGGCGCGACCACGCCGCTGAACGATCCGTAGCCAAATCCGGCAACGCCGGCGATGGCCGCGGTTGCAACCAGCAAGACGATCTTGACGAGCGAGGTATTGATGCCGAGATATGCGCAGCGTGATTCGTTGTCGCGGATAGCAGCCAGCACGCGGCCGCCGTCGCTACGAACAAATAGCCACGCAATCGATGCAACAGCCAGCAGCGCAGCGCCGGCGAGCCAGTACCAGGTCTGCAGCGAAAGATCGAAGGTCTCATAGCCGGTGAGTCCCGAACTCGAGCCCGTCCACGCGCCGCCGGAGAGCAGCAACTGGCTGAGAACGATCGGCAATACGAGCGACATCACCGTCGCGAAGAACGGCGACGCACCGCGATAGAACGACAGCCAGCCGAGCAATGCGGCCACGGCCGCGGTCACCGCGATAGCCGCTCCCACGGCAAGCACCACATAACCCGCCGAAAAACCGCCGTGCGTAAACACAAGACCCGCCGCATAGGCGCCCAGACCGAAGAACGCCGATTGCCCGAACGTTAGATACCCGGTGTAGCCCCACAGGATATCCACGGTCACGGCCACGATCGAGAAAAAGAAGGCCTGAATGAGGACGTTGAGCAAATACGAGCCGAAGACAAGCGGACCCGCGGCCAGCAGCACGACAACCAGGCCACCGGCCACGAGCAGACCGCGTCCGTGAATCGTTCGCCCGTTGCTTACCCGCTCATCGTTTTGTACAGCTTGATCTCCGGTTCCATGTGGCGAAGCGTCGACTTTAACCATGAGAGAACCCCTTGGGACGAATGCGCAGCGTGAGCGCCGCCAGCACCGCGATAGTCAATCCGCCCAGCACCGGACTAACGAACGTGCTGACCAGCACCTGGCAAGCGCCGAATACGAGGCACGTCACCAGCAAACTGAGCATCGAATGTCCTGAAACCATGACCAGCATGAACGCGCTCACCAGCCACGGCAGTCCCATATCGGGGTCGACGCTCGACAGCGGCGTAATGAGCGTGCCGGCGAGGGAACCGAGCGCAGCGCCCAGACTGAAGGTGATAAACCGGATGCGGCCGGAATGAATGCCGAGCCCTCGCGCCAGATCCTCATTCATGATCACCGCACGCGTCTTGATGCCGAAGCGCGTTCCCGTGAGCAGCGCGGTCATGAGAATGCACAGACCGAGTGCGATCGGGATCAGCAGCAAACGATAGGCCGAGTAATCGGTCCCACCGATGGTGACGGCTCCTTTGAGCGGCGTCTCCACGAACTGCGCCTCGCGGCCGAAGGTCATCACGATGAGCTGCCCAATCACGATGCCGAGACCCCAGGTAGCGAGGATCGCGTCGAGCGGTCGCTTGTAGAGCGGACGCACGATCACCTGCTCGACGAGCATGCCCACGACGGTACCCACCACGACCGCGAGCGGCAGTCCGAGCCATGGACTCAGCTTGAGTTGCGTCACGACGAAGCTCGCGTATGCGCCTATTGTTAGTAGCGCACCGTGGGCGAAATTGACGATTTTCATCACGCCGAAAATCACCATCAACCCTGCGGTCACGATGAACAGCACCGCCGCGGTTGTGAAAATGTCGAGTGCCAGAACCATTGTCTTCTCCGGTCGCATCCGCCTGCGAATGTGCATCAGGCGGATGCTGTATTTCCAGTTGCGTCTACTTGATATTCGGGCACTGCGCGCCCGGATCCACGCTCGGGAAGGTCTGCAAGATCTTGATCGAGCCATCTGCCTGGATCTGGCCAAGGCGCATGGCGAGAGGCGTGTGGCGGCTCCTGTTCATGGCCACTGGTCCGCGTGGCCCGTCGAACGACACCTGGCCCAGCGCCTTGATCACCTTGTCAGCGTCGGTTGAGCCCGCCTTTTCAACCGCAGCCTTGTACAGGAAGAAGGCTTCGTACTGTGGCTCGGACAACTCGTTCGGCGTCTTCAGATCCTTGCCGAATTTCTTGTCCATGGCCGCGAGAAACTTCTTGTTGCCCGGCGTATCGATGCCCGTCAGGTAGGAGCCCGACATATACATGCCCGTGGCGACGTCGCCCATACTCTTCGCCGTGCCTTCGTCGATCGCCAGGTTGCCATAAGGCAGCGTCATGCCGGAGCCCTTCAACTGTTTGGCGAGCGACACGTTAGGCGCGCCGCCGGCCGTCGCGCTGATCAACGCATCGGGATGAGCCGCGCGGATCTTGGAGAGAATCGGTGTCCAGTCGGTGCCGTCGATCGGCAAGTACTCCTCGCCGACCACCTTGCCGCCGTGCTCCTCGATGTACTTTCTGGTGAATCCAAGCATACCGCGGCCAAAAACGTAGTCGTTGCCGACCAGATAGAAGGTCTTGGCGCCCTTGCTCTTCGCGAAGTAATCGACCACCGGCGCGACCTGCTGCTCAGGCACCCAGCCATTGATATACATCCACGGGCTGCACGAACGGCCCTCGTAAAACGACGTATATACGAACGGCTTCTTGCCACGCGCCACGATCGGCAGCGCCGCGTTACGCGCGGCGCTCGTTTCCATGGAAATGATCGCGTCGACGTTCTTCTGGAACACGAGCGTGTCGTACGCTTTCTGCGCGCCGACTGCACCGGACGCGTCGTCGGTGATGTCGAGCTGCAACTGGCGGCCCATGATCCCACCTGCTGCGTTGATTTCGTCGACAGCGAGTTGCGACGACTGCACGACGGCCGGCGCGACCACGCTATTTGCGCCAGAGAGCCCCACTGCTACGCCGATCCTGATCGGATCGGCAGCGAGCGCGCTCATGCAGGTGCAGGCCGCGACGAGCGCCGCGGCGGCGCCAAGGATTTGTCTATTGAACGGAGTCATGGATTTTTCCTCACAGTGGTCGAATGAAATTCTTGTGTTTCGTACGGGTGTGCCATCGGATGCCTCATGCGCGCGAGGTCGGCCAACCGGTGCCGAGCATCGGGTCGTACACGTCCGCGCGCCGATCGCTCAGCACGTGATTGAAGGCGTTCAGCGTGCGTTCCGAACGGGTGCGCGTCAGATCGATTGCGGCGTACAGGATTTCTTCGCGATCGACACTGGCCGGGCCTGCGACCGGCCATCCGTTACCGCCCACAATCAGGCTCTGGCCGACGAACGGTTGACCACGCTCCGTGCCGATGCGGTTTGCACATGCGATCGCCACGCCATTGCTGTGCGCGGCCGCCATGGTGAGCGTCGTGGCCATGGCGGGCCGATCGTCCGGCTGCGCCGGCATCGGCACCCAGTTGGTCGGCACGCAGACGATGTCCGCGCCTTGCATCGCGGCAAGCCGGTATGTTTCGGGAAACCAGCCGTCGTAGCAGATTGCGATGGCGATTCGTCCCAGCGGCGTGTCGAACACCGGAACGCCACGATCGCCCGGTTCGAAGAAGCGATGTTCGTTGTTCCAGAGATGCAGTTTGCGATAGACGCCGATGTGACCCGCCGGGCCAGTCAGGATCGCTGAGTTGTAGAGTTGCTTGCCCGCCCGCTCGGCAATACCCATCACGACATGGACGCCAAGGCGCTGCGTCGTTTCCGCAAGCAATTGCGCGGTTTCCCCTTCCGGCAGCGTTTCGGCCAGCGCGAGCGCCTCATCGCGATCGTTGAACACGTAGCCGCTATTGGCCAGCTCCGGCAACACCACCAGAGACGCGCCGTGATGCGCCGCGGCTTCAATGTGGCGGATGCATTGCGCCACGTTGTCGTGCTTACTGCCGACATGAGGTTCCATCTGAACGCATGCGACCACCAGGTCTGCGACACCACGTTCCGCGGGGTTGTACTGCAACGTCATCATTTCTTCTCCCAAAAGCAAAAAGCCCCCGAACCAGCGTTGGACGCAAGTTCGGGGGCTGCATAGCCATTCATATGTAGCACGGCATCGTTGCCGTGGAGCCGCCGGAAACAATGACGGCTCAGTCGAAGCGAATTTATGAAGCCAAATTCAGGATGTCAAGCGGTTTGACTGCGCCCAGGGTAATTCCTTGGGGACGTGTTTCTGGTCAGTTCGAAATCTAGAATCCATAGCGAACCCCTTGATATGAGTCCCTTGCTGAACGATGAGCGGAAAGCACCCGGCGACGCGGGATCTGCACACGCCACCGGGTGTGCCCGCGTTAGCCCGCCTGCGAAACGAGGCCTCGCAGAACGGTTTCCAGTTCCACCTCGCCCTTGACGATGTCGGCTTCATCGCCTTCGAAGGCGATGAAGCCTTCATTGAAGCCGTCGAGCATGCGCATGCGCGGCAACGGGTCCGTCGTGCCTTGGGAGCGGAACAGCTCGCCCCATGTTTCGCGCAGCACCACCTCCGCACGAACCGGACGACCGAGCACCTGGGCAAATGCCGCGGCCAGATCGTTCGGGCTCACACGTTGCGGTCCCTCCAGCTCGACGACACGCACGCCAAGCCAGGTTTGCTGAAGCAGTTGCGCGGCAACGCGACCCACGTCCGAGGTAGCGACCATCGGCACCGCCTTGTCGAGCGGCTGCAGAAAGCTGGGGATCACCCCCGCGTCGCGGGCAGGCGCCACGTCCCACGCCGCGTTTTCCATGAACCAGCCGGGACGCAGGAATGTCACCGGCATCGGCAAATCCTGAAGCGCCTGCTCCATCAGCGTACGTTGCGTGAGCAGATTGATCTCGGTGGCTTGCGCGCCGATCGTCGACAGGCAGACCACCTTGCCAGGCGCCGCGGACTGCAGCGCCCCACGCACAGCGTCAATGACTGCACGTGCCTCGGGAAAGCCCGGCGACGGATCGAACTCGGACGGCGGCAGGATGAAGACGCCTTGCGCGCCCTCGAAAGCGGCGGTTAGCGATGCCTCGTCGTCCATGTCGGCCGTCACCACTTCACATCCGCGCTCAGCCCACGAACGTGCCCGGGCCGCATCGCGTACAACCGCGCGAACCGGCTGGCCCGCTGCGAGCAACGTGCGCGCCACCGCGCCGCCGACCTTTCCTGTTATTCCTGTGATTGCATACATTGCAGTTTCTCCATGCGTAAATAGATGTGTCCCGAGTGCCGATCACTGACCAGTGCTCAAGCGTGTTGCAAGCCGTGATACAACCCCTGCTCGAACTGTCCATACAGATCCACCACGCGAGGGTCGTAGAACGGCAGGATCTGCGTGAACAGCGTGCCGGTCACCTTCCTGACAGGATCAACCCAGAAATAGCTATTCAGCAGTCCCGCCCAGCTAACGCTGCCCGCGCTGCGGCCATGCGGACCCGGCTGCGTGTTGATGTCGAAGGAAAGCCCCCACTTGTGCGGCATGCCAGGAAATTGATCGAAGCTGTTCGACCACGCCGGCTGTGCTGTCTTCATTTCGGTTACCTGAAGATCTCCAATGTGATTCTGGAACATCGTCGCAACGGTGTCGGCGCGCAGGACCCGCTCGCCGCGGTACGTCCCGCCGTTCACGAACATCTGCAGGAACGCCATGTAATCGCGCGGCGTGCTGAATGCCCCGCCGCCGCCCATAAAGAATTCGGGTCGCTGGTTGATCTCGAACGGAGCGGGCTTGAGCGATCCATCGGGTTGCCGGTTGTGCATGGTCGCCACGCGTTGCTTCTGCGCGCCACTGATCAGAAATCCCGAATTGCTCATGCCCAGCGGTGCGAAGATGTGCTCGCGAAAATAAATCTCCAGCGATTGATCGGTGACTGCCTCAACCAGCTTGCCCACCCAGTCCATTCCGATGCCGTACTGCCAGCGCTCGCCAGGCTCGAACTCCAGCGGCGCCTTGAACGCGCCGTTCATCGAGTAGCCAATATCCGGCATGCCGGTCACCTTTTCGTACCGGCTCATGTTTTCGCTCCAGATGCTGTAAGTAAAGCCGGACGTGTGAGTCAGCAGATGACGCACGGTAATCGTGTTGCGCGCAGGGCGCAGTTTCGGCTGTCCGGATGCGTCGAAGCCGTCCAGCACTTGCGGCGACTTCAGTTCCGGGAGAATGTCGCCCGCGGGTTGATCGAGTGAGAGCCTGCCCTGCTCGATGAGTTGCATACAGGCGGTCGCAGTGATCGCCTTGGTCATCGATAGCAGCCAGAACACCGTGTCGGGCGTCATCGCCGTACCCGTCTGAGGATTGGCATGGCCGGATGCGCCCTCGTAGACGAGCCCGCGCTGCGTGGCACCCATCGCCACCACACCGGCTACGGCGCCGTTGTCGACGGCCTGCCGCAGGGAAAGATCAATCGCGGCAAAGGCAGGGTTGCGGACCAGAACACGATGACGCTCCTGATGACCCTCCGCGGCCTCTGTTCCGATGCTGGTCAATCCGCCCACGGCGGCGACCGCCAGGAGGCCGGACGCCCGCTTCAACAGGTCGCGGCGGGTGAGTTGAACGGTCATCTCCTACTCCTTGGAAATTGGAATGAACGATGATTGGTGTGACGCGCCGATCAACGATGTGCATAAAGCGAGTTGAACGGTGCATTCGCGAGAGCTGCCTCGGCAACGCGATTGCCCGAATCGGACGAACCGCTGCGCACACCGCCCACGCCGCTGGCGACGTTCGACTCGGCGCCCTTCCGCGCGGCCACTGCTGCTTCGGCTGCCTGAATGTCGGTGGGGTAATGCGGATCATTGGCGCGGCCGGGCTGGTAGCCCACGCTTTCCAGCTGGACGAGTTCCGCGCGCACCTGGGCACGCGTCACGGTCGAGGATTCCTGAGCGTAGCCAGCGACAGGGAAGGCGATGGCGGCGGCAATAGCAACTGCGAAATAACGGGTATTCATGGCAATGCTCCTTTGGATCGTTGCGGTCGAAACGGACCGTTGGGATGCATTGTGGGTAAACTCGATGAGAAACTAAATGATACGAATGACACTTGTGAAGTGACAGGTAGTCACTAATGGGCCATAGTGCGGTTTTTGAAGCAATTCGCGGGGAGCGTCAATGAGATCGTCCAGCGAGAATCTCTCTAGCGGTATCAGCGTATTTGCGGCCGTCGTCGATGCGGGGACGTTCGCAGCTGCGTCCGAAGTAATGGGTATGTCACCCCCCGGAGTTAGCCGGGCAATCGCCCGGCTCGAAAAGCGGCTAAAAATACGGCTCTTCAATCGCACGACCCGCGCCGTTTCCCTCACGGAAGAGGGCAAACGGTTCTACGAGCAGGTCATGCCGCACTTAAGGGGAATGGAGGAAGCGGCGGCCGCCGCTTCAGGCGGCACCGCGACAGTGCGCGGGAAACTGCGAATCAATCTTGATCCCGCTTTTTTTCGAATCGTTCTGGGCCCGAAGCTCGACGAATTCATGGATGCGCATCCTGAACTTGAACTCGAGTTCATTGCGAGAGATCAGCTCGGCGACCTCATCGTGGACGGCTTCGATCTGGCCTTGCGATTTGGCGAACCGCGCTCATCCAGTCTGATTGCGCGAAAGCTTCTGGACACGGCAGTTGTCACCGTCGCAGCACCCTCGTACCTCGCGCGCCGGGGGCGGCCAGAGGAGCCTCAAGATCTGGGTCGCGGGGCGCACCGGTGCCTCGAGTTCCGAAACCCGGAAACCGGCAAGCCGTATCCGTGGGAGTTTCATCGCAAGCGCAAAAAGCTGGTTGTCGAAACGAATGGACGGCTTACGGTGAACGATCCGAGCGCACTCTTCAACGCGTGTCTGGCCGGCTCCGGCATCGCGCAGATGCTTCTGCTCGGAGCGGAACCCCTGATTCGGGAGGGACGGCTCGTCAACCTGTTCCCAGACTGGCCGGATGAACGCTTCCCGCTCTATGCGTACCATCCATCACGACACCACACGCCGGCCAAGACAAGGGTGTTTCTTGACTTTATCGTCGCCTTGGCGAGTACAAGTTAGCCAATAGCCGCAGAGGGGCCCGCGCGTGCCGCTTCAAACCCGCCAGGCCGGCCCCTCGGGAAAGTCATACTCATCAAGCGACGCGGCATGCATTTCGATGCTGTAGCCGGCACGTTGCGGCGGCATATAACGGCCGTTTCGAATCACGACAGGGTCAACAAAATGCTCATGCAAATGATCCACGTATTCGAGCACCCGGTTGTCCAGCGACGCCGACACGCAGATATAGTCGAACAGTGAAATGTGCTGGACGTACTCGCACAAACCGACCCCGCCCGCATGCGGACACACGGGCACACCGAATTTCGCCGCCATCAGCAGGACGATGATCACTTCATTCAGACCGCCCAGGCGGCAACTATCGACCTGACAGAAGTCGATGGCCTGCGCCTGCAGCAACTGCTTGAACATCACCCGGTTATGGCAGTGCTCGCCCGTCGCGACACCGATAGGCCGAATCCGCTCGCGGATAGCGGCGTGGCCGAGAATGTCGTCGGGACTCGTGGGTTCCTCAATCCACCAGGGATCGAATTCCGCCAGGCGCCGCATGTTCGCGACCGCTTCGTCGACATCCCACACCTGGTTCGCGTCCATCATCAGCTTCAGGTTTTCGCCGATTTCTTCGCGCAGGATGCGGGCACGGCGCATATCTTCTTCAAGATTGCCGCCCACCTTCTGCTTGAAGTGCGTCCAGCCCTGCGCGACGCCTTCACGTGCGAGCCGGCGAATCTTGTCGTCGTCGTAGCCGAGCCAGCCGGCCGACGTCGTGTAGGCCGGATAGCCATGCGCCAGCATTTCCGTTTCGCGCTCGCCTCTTGTCTTTGCATGACGGTGCAGCATGGCGATGGCTTCCTGCGGCGTGATCGCATCGGTCACATAACGGAAGTCGAGGCATCGCACGAGTTCTTCGGGGCTCATGTCGACGAGCAGTTTCCACACCGGCTTGCCTTCCGCTTTGGCCCACAGGTCCCAGGCCGCATTCACGACAGCCGCAGTCGCCAGATGAATCGCGCCCTTGTCCGGACCGATCCAGCGCAACTGGCTGTCCGACGTCAGCGTGCGCCAGAAGGCGCCCATGTTCGCAGCGATATCCTCGAGCTTTGTGCCGATGACCAGCGGGGCAAGCGCCTTTACCGCACTTACGCAGATCTCGTTGCCGCGGCCGATGGTGAAAGTAAGGCCATGGCCTGTGAGACCCGTCGGCGAATCGGTTTCGAGCGTCACATAGGTGGCGGAGTAATCCGGTGCGGCGTTCATCGCATCGGAGCCGTCGAGTGAACGCGAGGTCGGGAACCGAATGTCCCGGACGGACAGCTTGGTGATCGTGGGCATCTGAACCCCTCCTCTGCGACAGCTATCGTCTTCTGCTTATAAGCAAAGAGGCCGTACGTGCACGCCCCACCTCTTTGCAGCCACCTTCGTTCCAAGCGGACACTTGGCAGCACGAGAAAAGAAAAGGGAGCGCCATGCCCCCTCCTCTCTCTTCGCGTCAGGTAGTGCCGGTCAATCGTAGAGCACAGCCGCGATCTTCGGATCGCTCATATTGCTCTTGTCGTACCAGTAGAAGCCCGTGTCGACTTTCTTGGGCAGCTTCTCGCCCTTCAACGCCTTCACCGCTGAGTCGACAACGCATTTGCCGATGCCGACCGGGTTCTGCGTAATGGCGCCGGCCATCAAGCCCGAATTGATGTCGTCCTTCTGCTCCTTACCGGAGTCATAGCCGATCAGCACGAGCTTCTTGCCTGATTCCTTGATCCCGATCGCAGCACCTTCCGCCGACCCTTCATTCGCCCCGAAAATGCCCTTGAGATTGGGGTTGGCCTGGATCATCGTCTTGGCGATTTCCGCCGACTTCAGGTGGTCGCCGCCGCCATACTGGACTGAGACGATCTTGATGTTCGGGTGCTTCGTTTTCATCTCATTCAGGAAGCCGTCGCGGCGATCGATGCCGGTGCGGCTGGTCTGGTCATGCACCACCAGACCCACCTCCCCGGCATTGCCGATCGCCTCGGCCATCTTGTCAGCGGCGAGTGCCGCCGCGGCAAGATTGTCGGTCGCGCACGTGGTCAACGGAATGTCGCTGTCGACGCCCGAGTCGAAGGCGATCACAGGTATCTTGGCTGCCTGCGCCCGCTTCAACAGGGGAATGGCTGCCTTGCTATCGAGCGCGGCAATGCCGAGCGCCTGGGGCTTCTTGGCGAGCGCCGCCGAAAGCATGTCGATCTGCTTATCGACCATGGCCTCGGTTTCCGGACCCTCGAAGGTGATCCTGACGTTGTGCTCCTTGGCCGACTGTTCCGCTCCGGCTTTGACCGCCTGCCAGAACTGGTGCTGGAAGCCCTTCGAGATCAGCGGGATGTAGGTGTCTTGCGCGAACGTCACACTCGTTCCGCCAATGAGCGCGCCAACGCCGACCACGACACCGACTAGTTTTCTTTTCAACATGGGGTTCTCCTCCTAAGTTGGCCATCAACCTTCAGCCGTGCGGGGAGCCTTGGGCGCTCCCTTTTCTTGATCCTGTTTCTTGATCCTGTTCTTGACCCTGTTTCGCGTAGCGTCCACCTTCGTCAGCTTTTCTTGCGCCGCAAAATGTCGGCATAAACCGCGAGAATGATGATGAGGCCGGTCACCACGATCTGCCATTCCTGTGCGACGGACATGATGCGAAGGCCGTTGGTCAGCACGCTCATGATGAACGCGCCGATGATCGTGCCCAGAATCGTGCCCGAACCGCCGCTGAGCGAGGTCCCGCCTATGACCACGGCGGCGATCGCTTCGAGTTCGTAACCTTGGCCTAGCGCGGGCTGGGCCGAATTCAGCCGCGAGGCGATCAGCAGCCCGGCGATGCCGCAAATGGCCCCAGCGAGGCCGTAAATGGCGATCTTCCACCGGTCGACATTCACGCCCGAAAGGCGCACCGCTTCTTCGTTGCTGCCGAGCGCAAACGTGTAGCGGCCGAGTGCCGTGCGATTGAGCGTGATCGAACTCACCACCGCAAGGAAAAACAGGATCAGGACCGCGTTCGGAACCGGCAGGCTCGGCAGGAAAGAGCCAATCAGCGAATCCTGGGAAATCATGTAGAAGTTTTCGGTGTCGGTGAAATAGATCGGCTTGTCGGCCGAGACGACGAGCGAAAGGCCTTTCAGCAGCAGCATCATGCCCAAGGTGGCAATGAACGGCGGAATTTTCATTTTCGCCGTGAGGGTGCCCGAAATAGTCCCGCAGATCGCACCCGTCCCGATCGCAGCCAGGACGCCGGTCCACATCGGCAAATGCCAATAGGTCAGAAACACGCCGCAAATCACGGCCGTGAAGGTCATCAAGGTGCCGACGGACAAATCGATGCCGCCGGTGATGATGACGAACGTACAGGCAATCGCCAGCACGCCGTTGACGGCGGTCGCCTGCAGAATCCCGAGCATGTTGTCCATCTGCATGAACGCAGGGGACGCGAAGCTGAAAAAGACCAGCAACAAGATCAGGCTCCCGAAGGCGAGCAGCTTTTGCAGAGCAGTCGGCGTAAAGACGCGGGCTCTGAGGCCGGACAACCGTCCCTCGTTAGCGAGCGTCGAAGTATCCGATGGCTGTGTCATAAACTGGATCTCTCCTCTTCGGGCTCACGCCGCTTTTAAGGTTTCGCGTTGCGTCGCCAGTTGCATGATGCGCTCCTGCGTCGCCTCCGTGGCTGAAAGTTCGCCGGTAATGCGGCCCTCGCACATCACGACGATGCGGTCGCTCATGCGTAAAATCTCCGGCAGTTCCGACGAGATCATTACGATCGCCTTGCCTTCGCCGGCGAGCGAGCGCAGGAGTTTGTAAATTTCGCTCTTGGCGCCGACGTCGATGCCGCGCGTCGGTTCGTCGAAGAACAGCACGTCGCAGTCGCGCTCGAGCCATTTCGCAACGACGATTTTCTGCTGATTCCCGCCCGAAAGAAGACGCACTTCCTGCGTCGCGGAGGGCGTACGAATAGCGAGCAGATTGATGAAATGGGTGGCTGTCCGGCGGATTTCAGTGCGGCGCAAGAAAAAGTTGAGCGACAGGAATTTGCGCAAATTGGACATGACGATGTTCGATTCGACGTTCATGCCGGTCGCGAGACCAAAGCGCTTGCGGTCTTCCGAGAGATAACCGATGCCACGCGCCACCGCATCGCTCGGATTCCTGATCGTCGCCTTCACACCTTTCACGATGATTTCACCCGATTCGATCGGGTCGGCGCCGAACACAGCTCGGGCGACCTCGGTGCGGCCAGCGCCCATCAAGCCGGCAAAACCCAATATCTCGCCTTTGCGCAGTGTGAAGCTGACGTCTCTGACAAGCGGGCCGGCGTTCAGATTGTGGACTTCGAGCGCAACCTCGCCAGTACCTGTCACGTTCACAGAAGGCGCGACGTCGGTCAAGGTGCGCCCGACCATCATGCCGATGATCGCGTCGACGCTGGTGTCTTTCGCGGTGACGGTGGCCACATATTCCCCGTCACGCAACACGGTGACGCGGTCGGCGATCTGCTTCAGCTCGTCCATCTTGTGGGAGATATAGACGATGCCCACGCCCCGGCTCTTCAGCTCGCGGATGATGCGGAATAGCTCGGCGATCTCGGCGTCGTTGAGCGCCGAGGTCGGCTCGTCCATGATCAGCACGCGCGAATCGAAGGACAAGGCCTTGGCGATCTCGACCATCTGCTGCTTCGCGACGGTAAGCGTGCTGACCACGGCCCGCGGGTCGATATTCACATGCATGCGGGCAAGAATGTCGCGCGCCTGCGCATTGAGCTTGTCTTCGTCGAGGAACAGACCGAGGCGCCCACGCGGCTCGCGGCCGATAAACATATTCTGGGCGACGGTCAGGTGATTCATCAGCTGGAGTTCCTGATGAATGATGCCGATGCCGAGAGCCTGCGCCTCGCGCGGACTCGAGAACTCGACCGGCTGACCGTCATAGAGAATGTCGCCCGTATCCCGGGTGTAGACGCCGGCGAGGATTTTCATCAGCGTCGACTTGCCGGCGCCGTTCTCGCCCATCAGCGCGTGGACTTCGCCCGCCATGAGTTCGAACTGGACTTCGTGAAGCGCCCGCACGCCGGGAAAGCGCTTGTTGAGCCTTGTGACGGAAATGAGCGGGATCATGGCGCGGATTGGACGACAATTCCGCGACCGCCGCTGGCCTCAATGCGGGGAGCGGGTCGAGAAAGCGCGGGAAGCCGCTGCGCCGGGCATTGCCGGGTATCGCGGCTGAAATCGTAACGAGAAGCCAGACACATTGCTGGGCCACCCAAACTGATGTGCCACGATTTTACGACGCTGAATGGCAACGGCTCAAGCGTAGGCATTCCCTAGTGTCGTGCGCACTGGTATCTCACGCCCGGTTCCCACTATGTGGTTTGCCGCTCGTTTCAGGCCGGTTCGGCGGTCTCCACGCCACGCAGACTCTGCTGCACGGGCGGCTGCTCATGGCTTACATGCCGCGCTGTTTCGAACAGTTCCGCGAGCCAGTTGACGAAGGTAAGTACGCGAGGCGGAGCGCGGCGATGACGCAGATACGCGACCGATACCGGCAGCGCCGCGGGCCTGTGATGCGGCAGCACTTCACGCAGCCGCCCGGAGTCAAGATAGGGCTGGGCCAACGCCCGTGGCGGCTGGATCAGTCCAAGTCCGCGCAGGCCGCATTCGAGGAACGCGTGCTCGTCGCTCACCTGCACAAAGCCCCCAAGCGACACGTTGACCGTGTCGCCTTCGACCTGAAAATCGAAATCCGCCGCACGCCCTGTTTGCGCGCACGTGTGGTTCACCGCGGCGTGACCGCTTAGCTCCTCGAACCGTTGCGGCGTGCCGTACCGTGCGAGATAAAGCGGGCTCGCGCAGGTCACACGCTCGAGCGCGCCCAGTCGGCGAGCGGCGAAGCCCGCATCCGGTGGCTTGCCAGTCAGAATGCAGCAATCGATCGCTTCGCCGGCCAGTTCGACCTGGCGGTTGCTGACGCCGAAGGTGAGCAGGATGTGCTCGAAGCGCGCGTGAAAATCGTCGAGGGCCGGAAACACGATCGCGTTCGCAACGACCGCCGGCATCTCAACGCGCAGCCGCCCGCGTGGCCGGTCGTCGGGATGCCGCAGGCTCGCCTCGATGTCGTCGATGTCGGCGAGAATCTGCACGCAACGCTCGTAATAGGCGGCCCCCTCGGCAGTCAGACTGAGCCGGCGCGTGGTGCGCACGAGCAACTGGATGCCGAGCATGGCCTCGAGGTTCTGCACGAGGGTTGTCGCGCTGGCGCGCGGAATCCCGAGCGACTGCGCGGCGCGGGTAAAACTGTTGGCGTCGACGATGCGTACGAAGGTCTGCATCGCCATGATGCGATCCATCACGAGCGTCTCTCCTATGGATGTCGAGGCGCTATGGAACACATCACCAGCCTCGTCCTTGTAGAGCACACTACTGCCGTGCATCGAACGGTGTGAGTGACAAGTGTGGCGGGATTCAGTGTGCGGGCAATGAACCCGGTGACGACCCGTTGCGCGCAACGGGTCGCCGGCGCGATTGCCGATTGCCGCCCTACGCTTCGGCGAGAATCTGCTGGATGACTTGCTCGAAGGTTTCCACGGGTTGTCCGCCGCTCACCAGATAGCGACCGTTGAAGATGATCGCCGGCACGGACTGAATGCCCTTCGCCTGGTATTCCCGTTCTTCCGCACGCACGTCGTCGGCATAGATTCCGCTGCGCAGCACCTCAGCTGCTTGCGCGGCGTCGAGCCCCACGGACTGGGCCGCGTCGACCAGAACTTCGTGATTGCTCGGATCTTTGCCCTCGGCATGATAGGCCCGCAGCAGCGCCAGTTTGAGCGGCAACTGCTTGCCTTCGATACCGGCCCAATGCAGCAGGCGGTGCGCGTCGAAGGTGTTATAGACGTGCTCACGCGGGCCGAAAGTAAAACCAACGCTCGCCCCGCGTTCGCGGATCATGGCCTGGGTTTCCGCGATCTGCTCTGGCGTGCGTCCGTATTTCTTGCCGAGATAATCGACAATGGCCTCGCCGTCCGGCCCCATGTCCGGATTCAGCTCGAAGGGATGCACGGTGACTTGAGCGTCGACCGTATCGCTCAAGCGCGATAGTGCAAGCTCGAGTGACGACAGGCCGATGGCACACCACGGGCATGCGATATCGGAGACAAAATCGATTGTTAGCTGTTGTTTCATTGCTTTCCTGACTGAAATAACCTGTGGCGCGGCCGCTTCGGTGCGACGCAAAAACGGCCCACAGGGTAGCCTAGCCTGAATCGCTGATTTCTGCAGGACCGCGCTCCGGATGTACGCCGTAGCGCTCGTCCGCTGCGTGGCCCTCAGTCCGGCATCCCGTTGTGATCCCCTAGCGGCCTGGCGGGCCAGTCTACCCAGCGGTCCGCGCGGGTCCGTTCGTACGCTTCGTTGACCGGATAACGAATGCGGTTGTCGTCGCGCGGACGTTCGCCGATCACCATCAGCCTGACTTCGTCCTTCGTATTGTTGATGAAGGTGTGGCAGATGCCCGTGCCTGACGGAAACGCGACGGAATCGCCTTCAGCAATCGAATGAAGCACGCCGTCGATCCAGACGTCAGGCTTGCCTTCGAGCACGTACACAAACTCCTGCTCGGTACTTTCGGCGTGCGGATATGACGTGCGCCGGCCGGGCAGAAGCCTCACGTGATGAATGCCAATGCGCGTGATGCCGAGTGCGGCGGAAAGCGGCGCGTCGAGCGCCATTTTCTCGGTATCGCCGCGATAGGAATGCGCATCCGGTTCTTCCAGCTCGGTCCAATGCTTGATGAATTCGGGTCGGCTCATCGGGTGTTCTCCTTTGGGGGCTACGGTCGATAATAGCGCCTTACACACTCATTGTTCGTCGTTAGCTAGCGACGTGAGAATCCGGTATGCGGCGGTCACGCGTTCATCAATAGGGAAATTCTTGTTCGCGAGAATGACGATCCCCAACCGCTTCTGCGGAATGAATGCGACGTACGCGCCGAAGCCGTTAGTCGAGCCGGTTTTGTTGATCCAGACGTCTTCACGAGGCGGCTGCGGCGGCACGATTTCAGTGACCGGCGTTGCGTTGAAGATCATCGCCGACGAGTTTCCGTCCAGAAGCGTCTGCAATTTGGCGGGATAGGGATACTGTTCCCATATCAGGTCCTGGGTCATGCCCCCTGCCTTGAAGTATCCGGTGTGGGTGTCCGCAATCGCGCGCTGGAGCTTCGGGTCCAACTGGATTAGATTCATGTTGGCTTCCACGAAACGAACCATGTCGGCAGCCGTGGTCTTCACACCGTAGGCCTCAGCGGACAACACCCCAGGCGCCACTCTGATCGGCCCACCATCTTTCGTGTAGCCCTGAGCGTAGTCGTTCAACTTCCCCGCGGGAACGTTGATGTAACTGCGCTTCATATCAAGCGCAGGAAACAAACGATTTTCCATCAACGCGCTGAAATCCTGCCCCATGCTCTTCGCCGTTATCAGCCCGAGCGCACCAATGCCGGGATTGGCATAAGTCCGATGGGTTCCCGGCGCATAGGTGGGCTGCCACTGCTTGAAATACTGCATCAACTGATCGTCGTTGCGAATGCTGTCCGGCACCTGCAGCGGGAGTCCTCCGGGCGTGTGCGTGCCCAGGTTGAGAAGACTGACCTTGCCGAATTCGCTATTGCGCAGAGACGGAAGGTACTTGCTCGTCTGATCCGACAGAGACAGATAACCGCTCACCTGCGCATAGGACGCGAGCGTCGCCGTCAATGTCTTGCTGACGGAACCCAGTTCGAACAAAGTGTCCGAGGTAACCGGCGTTCTGGTTTTCGTCGACGCGAGTCCGTAGTTGAATACGTAATGCCGGTTACCGTCGATGATGCCAACGGCCATGCCGGGAATACCATCGTTCGCCATGACCGGTTGTATGGCGCGGTCTACCGTACCTCTGATTCTGTTTTGCTGATCGTCGGCCGCGTGACTAACGGTTGCGATAGTGCACGCAAAGACGGTCGCTGCGATGAGGCTTATGGTTCTCAGATTCATGTCCCTGATCGATCGGTTTTGCGTAGGTGGGTGAC
Source organism: Paraburkholderia aspalathi (assembly GCF_905220735.1). NCBI lineage: Bacteria > Pseudomonadati > Pseudomonadota > Betaproteobacteria > Burkholderiales > Burkholderiaceae > Paraburkholderia > Paraburkholderia aspalathi. The sequence goes on along the minus strand of NZ_CAJNBA010000004.1, from coordinate 400,766 downwards.
GGGCGTTGAAACGGGTCTGCCGGGGAAGGAGTATGCGTGCTCGCAGACTCATCGACTATCGACGATATCTTGTCCGTAGCGAAAGAAAATCTTTCGCGTGGCTCGCGATATCCCTCCACGGCTTACCCGCCATTCACCGCTTACGCATAAAACCGAACCATCGAGCAAAGGCATGCGGGCCGGACGGCAAGTGCAGATGAAACGACCGCCCTGCCCGTGCGCCGACGATCAGTACGATCCCATATAGTCGCGCTTCCCGATTTCAACGCCGTTGTGACGCAGAATCGCGTAGGCCGTTGTGACGTGGAAGAAAAACTGGGGCAGACCGTAGTTCTGCAAATAGGCGCTGCCGACCAGCTTCTTCTCTTTCGGCGTACCCGGACGCAGGACGATTTCCTTGTTCTCGCTACCCTCGAACTGGGCGGCGTCGAGCGTGCCGAGGTGGGCCAACGCTTTGGCGATCAGCGCTTGCAGGTCGGCAAACGTCACTTCAGTGTCAGGCCACGACGGCACCTCTACGCCGGCCAGGCGCGAGCTGACGCCCTTGCTGAAATCCGCGGCGATCTGCACCTGGCGCACCAGGGGGAACATGTCCGGGAACAGGCGCGCCTGCAGCAACGCGTTCGGCTCGATGTTCTTTTCGGTGGCATGCGCTTCGGCTTTCTTCAGCACCTCGGACAATGCGGTCAGCATTTGCTTGAAGACGGGGACGGATGCGCTGTAGATGGAACTGGTCATGATCACTCTTTCGGTCGATGTTGGATGCCGGCGCGGAAGATGCCGCGCCGGCCGGTTGAATAATAGGCGGGGGAAGGTTACCACCGTCCAGCCGGAAGTGCGGGTCCACGCGCCTTCGGGGCTGAACAGCAATAGCTGTCTCGCGTTGGCCGAACTCGGCCCGATGCCCGATGCGCGTTTCTCCGTCGGTTGATCGATGAAAAGAACGTCGGCATTTTGACGCGCGCTTGCGCCCGTGAAAAATGAATGGTATTTTTTCATGAAATTTACCGCTAAATTTTTCACGGGAGCCAACATGTTCGACCAGTCAGCCGAGCACGTCGCGAGCTACTACGCACGCACCTATCCTGCCCCGATCCCTCTGCGGCCGGCGCTGGAAGAGCGTCTCGACACGGGAGTGCTGATCATCGGCGCGGGGTTCAGTGGCCTGCACACGGCGCTGCGTCTGGCCCTCGCGGGTAAGCGTGTCACGGTGCTCGAAGCCAGCCGGGTAGCCTGGGCGGCGTCCGGGCGCAACGGCGGCCAGGCTCTGCTCGGTTGGTCTTGCGACATGCCTCCGCTAGAGGCAGCGCTAGGTCTGGAACGTGCCCGCCAACTGTGGGACAGCATGCGTTGGGCCGCCGGCGAGATACGTGAACTGCCGGCGCGGCATGGCTTCGATGCGGACTACCGTGCGGGAAGTCTGTGGGCGGCGGTGCTGCCGCGCCGCACCGCCCTCCTCGAGCAGACCCAACAGGAAGCCGAGGAAAAGTGGGGCTACGACAAGATGCGCTTCATCCCTCGCGAGGAAATGCCTCAATGGATAGCAAGCGAACGCTACCAGGCGGCGCTCTACGATCCCGAGGCAGGCCATCTGAATCCGCTGAAACTGGCCCAAGGCCTGGCCGCGGCGATCGAACAGGCCGGTGGACGCATCTTCGAGCAAAGCCAGGTGTTGGACTACCGCGAGACGCCTGGCGGTTTTGTCGCGCGCACCGATAAAGGCGAGGTGCGCGCGGATGTCCTGGTACTCGCCTGCAATGCCTATATCGACCGGCTCGACCGCAAACTTTCCAGGCGCATGCTGCCCGTTGGCACCTATCAGGTGGCCACGTCGCCGCTGCGGCCGGAGGTGGCCTGTTCGCTACTGCCACGCAACAGCTGCGTGATCGACAACCAGTTCGTTCCCGACTACTTCCGCTTAAGTCCTGACAACCGCCTGCTGTTCGGCGGCGGCTGCACCTACGCGGGCGGCATTCCAAAGGATATTGCGGCGGCAACCCGGCCTTACCTGGAGCGCGCATTCCCGCAACTGCGCGGAGTGGAACTCGAGTTTGCGTGGGGCGGGCATATCGACATCAGCATGAAGCGCACGCCGGATATCGGTCGACAAGGTGAGCGCTACTGGTTGCAAGGCTATTCGGGGCACGGCGTGCTGCCTACGCTCGCCGCCGGCCGGGCGGTCGCCGACGCCATCCTCGGCGACGACGAATTGCTGGACCTGTATCAGGCCATCGACAATCCGCCTTTTCCGGGCGGTGCGCTACTGGCCGCGCCGCTGGAGGTCATTGGCAAGACCTGGTATCGTCTGCGCGACAGAGTCTGAGCGAAGGGGCAGAAGATGAACAAGCAGGAAGAAATCGAAGGTCTCGCGATACTGATTCGGGACCTGCGCAAGCATAAGAAGGTGACGTTGGGGGCGTTGGCGGAAAAGATCGGCCGCTCGGTGGGTTTCCTTTCCCAGATCGAGCGCGGCCTCTCGCGTCCGACCGTGGGCGATCTGACCGCCATCGGCGAGGCTCTCGGCGTGCCCACCACTTATTTTTATAGCCTGAGCAAACCCCGTGCGCTGCCTTGGGTGACCCGCCCGGATGAACGCCGCACGCTGTATTACGCCGAAGGCGTGACCGACGTGCTGGTGTCGCCGAACATGTCAGCAGGTTTTTCGATGCTGGAAAGCCACCTGGCGCCGGGCGCCAGCAGCGGCGACAAACCGTTGAATGACAGCGATGAGCAAGGTGGCTTTGTGCTCGAAGGCGAGTTGACCATCTGGCTGGACGACGAAGCGCAACCCGCGACACTCGGCCCTAACGACGGCTTCCAGGTGCCGGCGCACGCGCGATTCCGCTACGCAAATCTCTCCGATGAACCCACGCGGGTACTTTGGGTGTTCACCTAGGATTCAGGCAATACATGACGCAGCAGTGAAGGCTGCGCTAAATGTCAATTCGGATGACTAATGGACGGCGTTGTGATTATCGCGTTCAGCTCTGTTATGCCGCCGACTTGCCTACGTTTTCCACGACTGCTTTTAACTGAAGCTCAATCATCGCGTCATTTTTGCGTGAGAAGGACAACAACATGACTTCCCCCAGCGTCGACCTGCTCAGCGAAGTACGCGCCTTTCGCGCGGCGTATCCCGAGGTGCGTTACGTCGACCTCATTTGCCTGGATATCCCCGGGCACTTCTACGGCAAGCGATATCCCGTGGACATCCTGGAGAAAGTCGCTGCCGGCAGTCTCCTGAAACTGCCGCAGAACTGCATTTTGCTCGGCGCACAAGGTGGCGTGTTCCCAATCGGCGACTACTGCTTCAACGACGGCGATCCGGATGCGCAGCGCCGACTGATCGCCGGCACTCTCAAGCCCGTGCAATGGGAAAGCCAGCCATTGGGACAGATGCTGATCAGCTCGGACGGCACCGAGACGCCCATCGAGTTCGAGCCGCGCGAGGTATTGGCACGCGTGCTGAAACGCTTCGAGCGGCGCGGCATCCGCCCGGTTGTCGCCTTTGAACTGGAGTTTTATTTGTTCGACGCCAGGCTGGCGGACGGTCTTCCGCAATTCCCGCGCGACCCGTTCTGCGACGATCCGGACGACCAGTCCAACATGCACATCGAGCGATTGTCGCGCTTCTCCAGTGTGCTCAACGAGATTGTCGACGCTACGCGTGAGCAGGGCGTGGACGCTACCGTGATCACCGCCGAGCTCGGGCCCGGGCAGTTCGAGATCAACTTTGGCCACAACGACGACAGTCTGCGCGCCGCCGACTGGGCTGCCCTGTTCTGTCGCAGCACGCGCGGCGTGGCGCTGAAACACGGCTACCGCGCGAGCTTCATGAGCAAGCCGTACCTGCACGCGCCGGGCAGCGGCATGCACGTGCATGTGAGTCTCTACGACGAAGCGGGCAACAACCTGCTGGCCGCCGACGGCCAGCGCCCGCTGCGCCATGCAGTGGCCGGGTGCCTCGCCTTGCTACCGCATTGCATGCCTGTCTTCGCCGCCAACCACAACGCGTTTCGCCGCTATGGCTGGAAGACGAATGCAGCCAGCCGTGCCAGTTGGGGTTTCGAAGACCGCGACGCCTGCATTCGCATTCCGGAATCGGATGACCGCAACCTGCGCATCGAACACCGCCTGGCGGGCGCCGATGCGAACCCTTACCTTGTACTCGCCGCTATTCTCACCGGCATGGAACACGGGCTGGATGCAGGCCGCGAACCCATCGCACCGCTCAACGAAGACCGCCAAAGCGGTGTCGACTTTCCGCAAGACATGCTCTCAGCCGTCGCCGCGATGCAGGACCATCCGGTCGTAGGCAAAGGCTTGGGCGAAGAGTTCGTGATGGTCTACTGCGAGAACAAACGCCAGAACCATCTGGATTTCATGAACGAAGTGAATGCGCGGGAATACCGCTGGTTCCTTTGAGCGAGCGGCTAGGTATTGGCCACCAGCAGCTCCTCAGCATTCTTTGGCGGCCGCAGACCATCGGTCCTGCCCATGAAGTAGCGCTCGGTAAGATCGGCCGCCGAGACGTGCCGTGCTTCTCCGAAGCCCGCTTCATGAGCCAGCGCCAGAATCTCCGGCGGCGTGAAGAAACTGATGAACGGTGTCCCGCTTGATCGTGCGCCCTTCTCTGCCATCTCAAGCCCGGGGCGCACCTCAGGGTCCGCCATCTCAAGCGGAAGCAGGAACGTCATAGCGAGCGTCGATCCTGGAGCAAGGGACGCGACTTCGCGCAGCGCGGCTGCGTTCGCATCCTTCGTGAGATACATGCTGACGCCTGTGGAGACCACGATTGCCGGCTTGCTGTCATCGAAGCCCGCGGTCACGAGCCCGTCTCGCCAGCTTCCCCCCGCCTCGAAATCGACTGGCACAAAGCGCAGCCAGTCCGGAACGCCGAAGCCCAGCTCGATCAGACGCTGACGCTTCCATGCCTGAGGACCCGGCTGGTCGACCTCGAACACCTTGAGATGGGATGCGATCTCCGGTCGCCGCTGCGCGAAGCTATCGAGGCCGGCGCCGAGGATGACGTACTGATCAAGCCCGCGGCCGGACTGCTCCACAACCAGGTCTTCAATGAAGCGGGCACGCGCCACGATCGAAGCGCGAAAGGGTCGCGTGAATTGAGGATCCATGTCCCCGCGGCTGCGCCAGCCCTCGTCCGGAGCCAGCAGCTTTAGGCCGATTACGTCTTCCAGCACATGCGGCGGCGGGTCGGACCAAACATGGAGCGCGCGCCACAAGGCGACTCGCGCTGCTGTGCTGTCTGGCGCTGCATCTTGCTTGTCGGTCATGACTTTCGATCCTCCTGTGGGCGAATATTGTTGACGTTAACCCATTTCACGCTTACGAGGGCAAGAGGACTTTTTTCATCGACGGTGCGGGATGCAGCACGTAATTCTGTCGCTCATAGAAGGGAACGGCATCCGGCCGCGCGTCGAGAAACACCGCAGTCATAGCGCGAGCACGTGCGTCGGCTTCCGCATATTCCGTCAAGGCGCGACCCGCACCGCCGCCCCGTGTCGCCTCATCGACGACGAGATCGTCGATATGCAAGTGCGCCCCGCGCGCCAACGTGTGGACCGGCCTCATCCCCATCACGCCAACAAGTTTGCCGCCTTGAAAAGCGCCGACAAGCTCATAGCCAGAATGCGATTGCAGCCTGGCTCTTTTGAGAAATTCGTCTTGATCAAGCGCCCGCAATTGCGCGATCACCGGAAAGGCTTGCGCCCATTCTGTCGGGGAAAGCCTTCGGATATCCAGGCTGTTGTTGTGATTGTCGGCCATATCGGCATTCTGTCCTCGTTGGGAGAATGCCGATTCTGGCACAGCTACAGAGACATGCCGCCCGAGACTTCGATGCGCTGGCCATTGACCCAGCGATTGTCCTCGGACAGCAGCGACGCGATCATCGGGCCGATGTCGTCGGGCAAGCCCGCACGGCCGAGTGCCGTGCCGTCCGCAACCAGCTTGTTGATCTCGGGATTGTCGCGCACCATGCCGCCGCTGAAGTCGGTGGCGACTGCGCCTGGCGCGACGGTATTGACGGCGATTCGACGCGGACCGAGTTCCTTCGCGAGATAGCGAGTCAGAACCTCGACCGCGCCTTTCATGGATGCATAGGACCCACTGCCTGGGAAGGTGAAACGGGTCAGTCCCGAGGAGATATTCACGATGCGGCCACCGTCCTTGATCAACGGCAGAAGCTTTTGCGTCAGGAAAAACACGCCCTTGAAATGGACATGGTAAAGACTGTCCAGCTCCTCCTCGGTTGTCTTTTCGAACGGCGTGTGATTCGAAGTGCCGGCGTTGTTGACAAGGTAGTCGAAACGCTCGGCGCCCAACTGCGCAAGCGACGCCCGAACCTGCTCCACGAACGCGTCGAATGTGCTCACCTTTCCGGTATCGAGTGGCAGCGCAATGGCTCTTTGCCCCTCCTCCGCCACGAGGCCGACAACCTTGTCGGCTTCCGCCTGATTGGCGCGATAGGTGAATACGGAACTGACGCCGCGCTTCGCAAGGCTCACGACCGTATTGCGCCCCAAGCCGCGACTCCCGCCTGTCACGATGGCAATTTTCGAAATGGCGTCTGCCGATTGTCCTGCTGTCATTTTTGCGCTCCGCGTTAGAGGTGTAGACGCAGCTTATTCCGGCCGATGGCGAGGCTGAATGCCCTAACTGTCCTTCTTCTTGCCTAATCCTGCTCAGGCTCTGCAGCTCGACACGGGAGGCAGTAACATGCGGAAATGCAGGCGCGGAGGAAGTTCATATGTCAAATGCCTTGGTCGAAGGTGTCAAACGCTACACCGACAATCAAGCCGGGAGCGAAGGCCCGTTCATGACCGCCATCGAGGGCTTGATCATCATCCGGTCGGATCATGAAAAACACCCTTCTCATCTGATCATGAAGCCGGCTCTCTGTGTCGTCGTTCAAGGCGCCAAGTGGACGACGTTCGGTGACAGGCGGTACGACTACAGGGCAGGACAAGCCCTGATCGTCAACGTTGAGATGCCGGCGTTCAGCAGGATTGTGAAGGCCAGTCCGACAGAGCCTTACCTCGCTATTGCCATGGAGTTCGACCTTGCCATCATGCGCGATGTCATGGCATGTCTCGATACGCCACCTGCGCCGGAAGACGAGCTCGGCCACGGCGTGTTTGTCACCGAGATTGACGGGCCGCTCGCCGACTGCATGCTGCGAATGGTGCGTCTCCTCGATACGCCTCACGCTATTCCCATTCTCGCGCCGATGATCAAGCGAGAAATTTGCTACTGGTTGCTAACGGGGCGTCACGGCAACGAGGTCGCACGGGTCGTGCTGGCAACCAGCCATGTGCATAAAGTCGTGACTGCCATCCACGCGTTAAGAGGCCAATTCACCGAGACCATACGCATCGAAGACCTGGCCGCCGTGGCACAAATGAGTCCGTCGGCATTCCACCGGCAGTTCAAGGCGCTGACATCGATGACGCCGCTGCAATACCAGAAGCAGCTTCGCCTGCTTGAAGCACGCAACCTGATGGTGGCAGGTATTGCCAATGCCGAAGCTGCGGCCTATCAGGTGGGCTACGAAAGCGCGTCGCAATTCAGCCGCGAATATTCGCGCATGTTTGGAGCGCCACCTCGCCGTGACATAGAGGCTTTGAAAACCGCAACAACTTAGTGCTTCACGCCGCCGTATCAATTCGCATCGCGCACCCAGTTGCCTCCATGCGCCGCGGCCTGCGCAGCGGGCGAGGTGGCAAGATAAGCGAGCGCCTGCTCGGTCGAGCCTTCGTGATGCGGCGTATAGCGCGGATTGAAATAGCGTAGCGCTGCCGCGATCATTTTCCAGAACGACGGCAGGCAACCGCGCCGCGCTCCGGCGCGCCAGGCGAGGATAAAACCCCGGTACGTACCGGCGTCGGGATCGCGCTGGTGCATGAAGCGCGCGCCGTGCGTGAGAAAGTACAGTAGGAGCAACACCGTCGACAGCATGTGGAAGCAGCGTTCGAAGTAGGTACCGCCCATATGCCGGAAGATGTCGAAGGCAACGGTGCGATGCTCCACTTCTTCGGCGCCGTGCCAGCGCAGCAAGTCGAGCATGGTTGGGTCGGCATGAGCGGCATCGAGGCCGTTGGCATTGAGCACCCAATTGCCGAGATAACCAAAAAAATGTTCCAGCGCGGCGATGACACCCAACTGTTGACGCAGCCAGAAGCGCGTTTTACCGATCTTCAGTCCAAGCGGCTGCTCGCCGAGCAGCTTGCCAAACAGCCAGTCGAGTTTCTTTGTGAAAGGCTGCGTGTCGATGCCGTGCGCCTTGTAGTAGTGCGTGAGCACACCGCCGTGCGAGCGCGAATGCACCGCTTCCTGCCTGAGAAACCCCTCTGCGTCGTCGCGCAGCGCCGGGTCGGTGATCAGCGGTAGCGCCTTGTTATAGACGCGGCAAAACCATAGTTCGCCGGCGGGGAACAGCAGGTTCAGCACATTGATGATGTGCGTGCTCGACGGGTCGCCGGGAATCCACTGGATCGGCGTTTGACTCCAGTCGAACTTCACATGGCGCGCCCTGATCTTGTATTGAGTGTGCTCTTGGGTCATGACGGTCTCCGGCATCCGGTGAGTGAGATCAATGCGGCACCATGCCGATGCGGGCGATCACGCGGCTTAGTCCAGGCATGTAGCGCGAGATGAAACGCATTGAATGCGCCTCGAAGCCGATGGCGACCACAGGCTTGTTGCGCAATACCGCACGGAGCGCGGCTTTCGCGACCGTTTCGGGTTGCAGGCCGCGCAACTGGTAAAGCCTGGTGGCTTTCTGGCGCATGCGGTCCTGTTCCTGAGCACTGGCGCCGACGTACTGGGTCGAGGCCATGATTCCGGTCTCGGCGAACCCAGGGCAAATTGCGCTGACGCCGATCCCGTGTGCAGCGAGTTCTCCACGCATGCACTCGCTGAGCATCAACACGGCAGCCTTGGTGGTCGCATAGGCCGGCAGATCGCGCGAAGGAGCGAAGGCCGCGGCTGATGCGGTGTTGATGATGTGGCCACCGTTGCCGCGCTTCACCATCTGCCGGGCGAACAGGCGCGAGCCGTGAATCACGCCCCACAGGTTGACGTGAAGAATGCGCTCCCAGTCTTGTGCCGAGGTGTCGAGCACGCCGCCCGCCATGCCAATGCCGGCGTTGTTGACCACGATGTCGGCGCCGCCAAGGTCCGTTCCTACCCAATTCGCCAGCGCTTCCATCTGTTCGGCGCTGCCAACATCGGCCTTGCGTGCATACGCCTGGCAGCCTGACAACCTGGCCAGGGTAGCCGTGCGTTCCGCGCTTGCAGTGTCGATATCGACCGCGACCACTGCGGCGCCCTGCTTCGCGAATTCCAGTGCAATGCATCGCCCGATGCCGCTGCCCGCACCGGTCACGACCGCGAGCTTGCCGCTGAGCGGTTTGCGTGCGGCGTCCATGCGGGCGCGTTGCAGCGTGTCCGGTTCGACGCCGCCTTCAGTGTGATCGACGAGTTCACGCACCATCCGGGCCATCTGTTCAGGGTGCGTGACCGGCAACCAGTGCCGCGCGGTCAGCTCACGGCACCAGTACTTAGGCACCCACCGCGAAAGATCTTCGGACAAGGCCGGGCTAACGTATTTGTCCAGCGTCGGCACGATCACCTGGACCGGCGCGTGTGCGTAACGCTTGCGCGGCGTGAACAGGCAGCGGATGAAGTTGGCGCGGTACAGCGAGACGCCACGCACGCCGTCCTGCGTTTGCGTCGGGCGCGGTGCGATCTGTGTCTTTTCCACGCGACGCAATACACGCGGCCACGCGCGGCCGAGCCATAGGTGCCAGGTCAAGCCTGGAAGCACCGGCAAATGAAACAGCAGCACATACCAGGAGCGCACCAGCTGACCCAATAGCTTGCCGATCGAACGCGGCGTGGGACGCAGCAAGCGTGCTCGGATCCAGTAAGCGACGTGGTCGAGGCAAGGGCCCGAGCACGATGTGTACGACGCAATGCGCCCACGCAGTCGCTCTTCAGTGACGAACTCCCAGCCCTGGATCGAGCCCCAGTCGTGCGCGACCAGATGGACGGCACGATTCGGGCTTACGGCGTCGATGACAGCGGTGAAGTCGTCGGTGAGTTTTCCCAGACGGTAAGCAGCCATCCCTTTAGGCGCAGTGGATTGCCCCGCACCGCGGACATCGTAGGCAATCACATGGAAATCGTGTGCCAGCAACGCGGCCACTGCGTCCCAGACTTCGCTGTTGTCGGGGTAGCCATGCACTAACACCACAGTAGGCCGGGCGGGGTCGCCCCATGCCCTCGCGGCAAGCGTCACATCGCCCGAGTTCACCGTGAATTCGGTGCGGCGCGTGACGGGCGGCGCCTCGTACAGCGTGGGCGATATCGGTTCCGTTAGAAGTTGCATGCGCGCCTCCGTCATGCCGCAGCCAACGCCCGCCCGCGCTGTGCCCAGCGGCGTACATGCGGCAGGTCGTCGTCGAGCCAGTAGGCGTCGTCATCGGTGATGACCAGCAACTCTTCGAATTTGGCGCCCACACCCTGAAAGCCGAGATGCGGCTCGACGGCCCAGAGGCCTGGCGTCGGCGGGTGATCGGAGCGGCGATCGATCGACCATAACGGCGACCAGCCCTCCTTCCTGCCCGCGCTAACCTGATCGAGGACGAGGTTGCGCGTGGCGTTCAGGCCGAAACGCGCCACGAAACGCGGCTTGGCCGGCTGGTTCAGCTTCGCGACACGATGTGCGAGCACCTTGAACGGATAGGCCTTGTGGCGTGGCTCGACGCCCTGTTTTCTGCACAACAGATCGACCGCGCGCGCGACGTCGGCAAGCGTGTGCCGTTGCTTCACCATGGTGACGATCAACTCGCGGTGCTCGGCCAGGTCGTCTTTCAGTTGTCCAAGCGTGGGATTCGTACCGACGCAGGTGGCGTAGCCGACGTCGGCGATCACGCCGTTCAGCACGGGCGCCACATCGAGAATGACCGGCATGTTTTCTTCCAGCCGGCGCGAACTCGGAAAGAACGCCAGGTTAAAACCGGCCATGTGCGACAGCCCGGAAAAACCTTCAAAGGCGGTGCGTTCGCCAAACCAGGCGAAGGGTTTGTGCAGCCAGTCGCGCACGCCGTGGTCCTGCAGCCATTCGGTCAGCAGCCGGGCGGCGTCTTTTTCCGTCATGCCCGGTTGGACCATTTCGCCGACGCTCTCGACGCAGCGATAGGCCAGTTGCTGGACTTCGCGGAACTGCGTCAATTCTTCCACGTCGACGTGTGGAATGGACTTGTCACCCATACATGCCTCCCGAATATGCTGTCGACGGGGGCGCGGCCACCCGTCACGATGACATTTTTTATTGTTACATTGTTTGATGTAACGATTGGATCGTACACCACCCTGGGTGCTCGTCCACTGGTTGTTTTCCCTGGGGGCTTATTGGGGATGCGGGATGGGGGCGTTGAGGCCGTCCGGTTAGCCGAAGGTACGGGCGCCTGAACTCAGTCAGGCACCGACTTCGGCATCAACCGTGTGGCGTGGGGATGTGGTGGATTACGTGCCGGAGCGTTGCCTGCACCGGCAAACCGCGTATCCGCTCCGGCTGTTGAGCGGCTACTGAGCGGCCTATGACTGGCCGATGGCTTAAGGAACCGGCGGGAAGTGCCGCTTGCCGGAGCGGACTGGCAAGCGCCGGAAGCGTTCTTTCTTGTGCTCTTCGTCGAAGTGCGCAAGTGACGGCTTGACCAGATCGCTGCGCGACACGATGCCGATCAGTTGCAACGTTTCGGAGTCCGTGACTACAGGCAAGCGTTCGAGACCGTGCACCGCAAGCCGAGTTGCGACGAGCCGGCAAGTTTCGCTCGGCAATGCAAATGCGGGGGAACGGTGGCGCAACACGTCAGCGAGGCGCGAATCGAGCGCATCCGCTGCCTCGTCATCGCGCATTTTTTCCAGTAGCGCGCGATCGACCACACCCGCTAGCACGCCTTGACGCACGACCGGATAAGCACGATGTGTCTGCGTCGCGCCGAAGAACGTTGCTAGCGCTTCGCCCACGGATATATCGCCATCGATTGTCTCGACCGTACGCGACATCACCTCATCGACGTGGTGGCGCTCAAGCGGATCGACGCCGTATTCCCGGTAGATGTGATAGCCACGCCGGGCAATTTTCTCGGTCATGATGGAGCGCTTCATGACGACCGTCGCAAACCCGTGTGCGACCAGCGTCGCGGCAAGCAGCGGCAGCAATGCGTTGCTGTCGTGCGTGAGGCCGAATGCGAACACGATGGCGGTCAACGGCGCGCCCAAGGTAGCGCCAAGCGTGGCCGCCATGCAGACGAGCGGCCACAGGGCTGGTTCGCCGCCCGGCAACACGTGGCCGAGCACGACGCCGAGCCCTGCGCCCAACATGAGTAACGGCGCGAGCACGCCACCTGAAGTGCCCGAGCCCAATGCCACGACCCAGATGATCGCCTTCACGATCAGGATCGCCAGCGCGATCTGGATGGCAATGTGTTGGTGTAACAGATCGCCTATCACGTCGTAGCCGACGCCTAGCGCGCGAGGTTCGAGCAAGCCGCCGATACCGACAACGAGGCCGCCGAGCGCGGGCCACCACATCCAGTGGATGGGCAGCTTGCCGAACAAGTCTTCGGTCTTATACAACGCGGCCGAAAGGCCCGATGCAAGCGCGCCGGACAACAAGCCTGCAATGACGCACGACACCAGCGACAGCGCGCCGGGAGGCGCAGTCTCAAGCGGAAACAGCGGCCCCGTGCCGAAGAATGCCGCACGCGCAAAACCCGCAACTGCGCACGCAAGTGCGACCGGCAGAAAACTGCGCGGACGCCATTCGAACAGCAGCAGTTCGACTGCGAGCAACACGGCCGCCACCGGCGTGCCGAAGACCGCTGTCATGCCCGCCGCTGCGCCGGCAACCAGCAGCGTCTTGCGTTCAGCGGACGTGACCTTCACGCACTGCGCGATCAGCGACCCGAGCGCGCCGCCTGTCATGATGATCGGGCCTTCCGCGCCGAACGGCCCGCCACTGCCGATCACAATGCCGGACGACAGTGGTTTGAGAATCGCCACTTTCGGCGACATGCGGCTCTTGCCGAACAGGATGGCTTCGATCGCTTCGGGAATGCCATGTCCACGGATCTTTTCCGAACCGTAACGAGCCATGAATCCGACGATGAGACCGCCGATCACCGGGATGATCACCACCCAGATACCCAACGTGTTGAGGGCCGGCGAGCGCTCCGCAAACGAAAATTGCTGGAAGAAAAACAGATTGGTGAACAGATGAATCAGGCTCAGCAGCACGAACGCCGCAAGCGTGCTGAGCGCACCAATTGCCGCGGCGAGTGCGGAAATACCGGGAAGCCGCGCGTTGGTGGAAAAGTCGCGCTTATGGGTATCGAGACTCATGGTGACTCAAACATCGATCTGGGGAACACTGAACGTGCCTTTGAGCGACTTCAGTTCGGCACGGTGCATCTCGGCGAGGCGGGCCAGCAGTTGCTCGCCTGCTTTCAACAAATGAACCTCGACCTGGCGACGGTCCGTCTCACTGACCTTTCTGCGGACCAGTTCGAGCGCCTCGCAGCGGGACACGAGCGCGACCACGCCGTGATGCTGCGCCTGAAGCCGTTCCGCAAGCTCGCCGACGGTCGCCCAGTCACGCTCCGGATAACCCTTGATATGCAGGAGCAACAGATACTGCAACGGTGTGATGCCTTCACCCTGCGCGGCCTGCTCAGAAAAACGCTCGAAGCGACGCATCTGGTAGCGAAACTCGGACAGTTGCTCGAAGTTCGCCTTGGTCAAGCCGCGAGTGATTGTTTTCATCGGAGTACCGTGGAGAAATAGGTGTACCGTGGAGAAATAGGTGATGCGAAACTCTATCACGTCGTGATATTTATGCATGTACTCACGCGCAAGTGCCTACGATAGTGCGATTGCTTTTGCTATGCCGCGTGTCGCTGCCTGGCGTAAGCCTGGCGATAGAGTCCCGCGATGAGGTCGGCCTGCGTGATCATTCCTGCAAGCCGCTGATTCGAGTCCAGAACCGGGATGTGATGGTGTCCGTAGTTCGCGAACACCGGCACCAGTTCGACGATCGGTGTCGTGGCGTCGACCGTGTGAACGTCAACGTTCATCAACGCACCGACGAAAGGTGCCGGCGTGATGCTGCGCCGGAGCCAGCGTTGCACGGGGGACGACAAACCGGCCCCTTTGCTATACGCCCGTTTGTCGACAAGGTCGGCGCGAGTCACGATGCCGATTACGTGCTGTCTCTCGTCAATGACCGGGAGCGCCTTGATATGGCGCTGTTTCAGCAGACTCCATGCTGCCGACGCTCTCGTGTTTGCCGACACGGCGACCAGCGAACGCGACATGATGTCCGCGCACGTCAGTTCATTGAACGTGCGGGCGTAGGCCTGCAACTGAACGTCGCGCAGCAGGGACTCCAGATCGTCCGTGTCGATATCGAGCAATTCCCCGCGCCGGTTCAGCACCGCCTCGAGGTCCGCGCGCGTGAAACCTTCGTTCGAGGCCGCAGACGATGCAGCCGCGCCTTTGCCAGAATTCTGCGCGACGTGCGGATATCGATGCCCGGTCGCAGCGTGGTAGACGATAGCCGCGCACAGCAGCATCACGGACTGGATCGCAATAGGTTCGGCAACAAAGCGGTAGCCCAGTGCATGCACGGCCGGACCGCCCAGGACCGCGGTCAGGGCGACCGCGCCCGATGGGGGGTGAACGCACCGCAGCGCGAACATCGCACAGATCGCCAGCGAGACGGCCAAAGCAGCGGCGCCTAACGGATCGGCGATCCAGCTTGCACAGGCAACGCCAACCGTCGCGGAGACGATATTGCCGCCGATGATGGACCACGGTTGCGCAAGTGGACTGGCGGGCACCGCGAACAGCAGCACAGCCGACGCGCCCATTGGCGCGACGAGGAGCGGAATGTTTGCCGCTGGTCCGAGAAGAACGTGCATTGTCCCGCCGGTGAACGCAATCCCTAGCAATGCACCGAGACACGATCTCAGGCGTTCCGGCCACCGCACAGCGATGGGATGAGGAGCGAAGCTGGAAAGCCAACGGATGAGGGCGTAGCGGGACAAGGTTTAGATGGGAAAGTTGGCGGGTATCACGTGGGATTGGACTGCACCTTAAGGTGCAAATCCTCACGAAATGAAAGTGCGTCTCGCTAGCATTATATCTCGTTGTGATATAAAAGTCCGTTCCGCGCCGCCACGCCCTGATAGCACTGGCCTTGCCACGCGGATGCCGCGCCCCGCTCCGACGCGCTCGATCCGGATTTACCGCGCGGTCCATCCCCCGTCGATGACCAGATTTGCGCCAGACATGTAGGCCGAGTCGTCGCTCGCCAGAAAGACTGCGGCGCCGGCTACTTCGTCAGGAGAACCAATTCGGCCCAGCACCGTCGCAGCTTCGAAAGAGCGCCGCAGGCCGGCCGGATCGGCGCTGCTGGAAAACACGTCCTCCAGCAATTGCGTCGTAACGGGTCCGGGACAAAGGCAGTTCACGCGAATACCTTGACGACCGTGGTCGATCGCCATCGCCTTTGTCAACATCACCACCCCGCCCTTCGAGGCACAGTAGGCCGCCACATTGGCCTCGCCTACGAGTCCCAGTTCGGATGCAATGTTAATGATGACGCCCCGACCGCGCCGTTGCATCGCCGGGATGATGGCTTTCGAACATAGGAAAACGCCTTTCAGGTTAACGGCCATCAGCTGGTCCCATTCCGCAACGCTCGTATCGAGAACAGTTTTCGCGAATTCGATGCCGGCGTTGTTAACCAGTATGTCCACGTTTCCGAATCGTTCTTCAGCGAGGCGGACCATTTCGCTCACATCGGGTTCCAGCGACACATCCGCACGAACGTAGCAGGCTTCGCCGCCCGAGGCGCACAGCGCGTCTGCCTCGGCGGTCGCGTCTGTTACGTCGGCAAGCACCACCTTTGCTCCTTCGGCCACGAACCTTTCCGCAATTGCATATCCAATGCCTCGTTGAGCACCCGTAATCAGGGCAACGCGGTCTTTCAGTCTCATGTCGTTTTCTCGCTTAAACAGGGTGAGCGTCATGGTATCAGCCGAGATCGCCTTGATTCTCTGAGGCAGTTGGAGTCGTCATACACGTAAACCGACACACCCTTCTCGCGCGCGATGCCGATGTGAAACCCTTCCGAATTCGATTGATTGCGAGCGACGTACGAGGCAGAATCATCCTGTTAAATTGGCAAATTTATCCGGGTATACGTCTTAACAGGTTAAGCATGGCCCAAGTGAACGACGACGAAAGCAGCAACCGGCTCGGCAACTATCTGAAGAACCGGCGGACCAAGCTCGATCCCGCGTCCTTCGGCATTTCCGGTGGCCGGCGGCGCACGGCCGGACTACGCCGCGAAGAGGTGGCGCAGCGCGCCAATATCAGCGCGGCCTGGTACACGTGGCTGGAGCAGGGGCGCGGCGGCAATCCGTCAGCGGACGTGCTGGACCGCATTGCGAAGGCACTCATGCTGACCGAAGTCGAGCGCGAACACGTGTTCCTGCTCGGCCTCGGCCATCCGCCCGAAGTCCGTTATCGCGGAGGTGACGCAATCACGCCGCGACTGCAGCGCCTGCTCGACGCACTGCCCTACAGTCCGGCAATCGTCAGGACTGCGACGTGGGATGTGGTTGCGTGGAACCGCGCGGCCGCGACCGTGCTCACCGACTACGGCTCCCTGCCACCCGAACAACGCAACGTCCTGCGCATGATCTTCTGCGACCCCCGCGTCCGTGCCGCGCAGTTCGATTGGACAAGCGTGGCCCGCTTCGTGGTGGGCGCCTTCCGGATCGATGCCGCGCGCGCAGGCGCCGACGCCGAGGTGGCGCCGCTCGTCGACGAACTGTGCCGCTCGAGTCCCGAGTTCGCCGCCATGTGGCGGGACAATGAAGTGCAGACCTACGGCGAGGGGGTCAAGCGGCTGCGCCACCCCGTGCTCGGGCCGATCTCGCTGGAATACTCATCCTTCGCAGTCGACGGGCGGCCGGATCTTCAGATGATCGTCTACAACCCCGCGACTCCGATCGATCAGGAGAGGATCAGATCCCTGATTGAAGACAAGCAGGCACTTGCAACGAAGTGAGCCGGTGCACCCTCGAATCGCGAGCGTTAGAAGTCATTGAGCCAGCACAGATCTAAACGTGCGTTTCCAACACGTGCCTCAATAGATCGGATTCCGAATGATGGCAACGCCGCCTTTTGTCTGAACTAATTGCGCAGCACGACGTGTAACGGCGAGGTTACGTTCGACGTGACGGGAACACGTAACACCTTGGACGTAACGCGCCCCACGCAATGCCGCCACCGCGTTCTCCCTCTCGCCCGATCTACCCCGTCCAGCAAGACGCTCATCGCCGCACACCGTTCAATTTCTGCACTGCGCGTGCGCGGAACATGCCGCGCTCTGTAACCGGCGCATTGGCTCGGAACTTGCAGCGACCAATTGCCCGAGCAAGCCACATCCGAGCATGGCGCTACCGCGCCAGCTCCAAAATTAATCGAAGGCGACGCGCACAAACGCGGTCTTGGGCTAGAAAAGCAAACGTTTCTGCAAGACCGATCAGCGGTTTTCCGGGGGCACTGATTACACCTTCCAATCAGGACGCGATTTCATCGCGAAAGGACTAATCATGGCTCCCTTCAAACACACTCTTGTTGCATCGGCGAGCGCACTCCTATGGTGGTCGCTAGCCACTTCTTGTCAGGCCGGAGACGTCACGACCACACCGCCGCCCTCGTTTACGCAAGGCGGCGGATGGACGACAACCGGACAACCAGGATCGGGATACGCGTGGGCAGGAGGCGGTACCACATCCGGCGCATGGGCCGGCAGCGGTGCGGGTAACGGCTCGGTTTGGGCCGGCGGCTCGGCATGGGGCGGCGGTTTTGGAGACGGCGGTTATGGCGGCGGCTCGGGTGGCTCCACGGGCTCAGGCGGTTCGGGTG
Organism: Paraburkholderia aspalathi; assembly: GCF_905220735.1. Lineage (NCBI taxonomy): Bacteria > Pseudomonadati > Pseudomonadota > Betaproteobacteria > Burkholderiales > Burkholderiaceae > Paraburkholderia > Paraburkholderia aspalathi. Next base: position 382,736 of record NZ_CAJNBA010000004.1, on the reverse strand, counting down.
GTGGATACGGAGGTGGATCGGGTGGATCCGGCGGCTCGGGCGGCTCGGGAGGGTCCGGAGGTTCAGGCGGTGGGAACGGTGGCGGCTCTGGAGACGGCGGCCACGGCGGCTCAGGTGGCGGGTACGGCGGCGGCTCTGGAGGTTCGGGTGGCTCCGGTGGCTCCGGTGGCTCGGGCGGCTCGGGCGGCTCGGGTGGCTCGGGTGGCTCGGGTGGCTCGGGCGGCTCGGGTGGCTCGGGTGGCTCGGGTGGCTCCGGCGGTTCCGGTGGCTCAGGCGGTTCGGGTGGTGGGAACGGCGGCGGCTCCGGAGACGGCGGCCACGGCGGCTCAGGTGGCGGGTACGGCGGCGGCTCTGGAGGTTCGGGTGGCTCAGGTGGCTCCGGTGGCTCGGGCGGCTCAGGCGGCTCAGGCGGCTCAGGCGGTTCGGGTGGTGGGAACGGCGGCGGCTCGGGTGGCTCAGGCGGTGGTAACGGTGGTCACGGCGGCACCAGCGGCTCCGGCGGCTCCAACACTGGCGTTGGCTCCAGCAGCGGCAGCCAGACCACCGGCGGCCTGCTGGATCCGATCGTGAACCTGGTCGTCAGCGTCGGCGCGATCAGCGTGCCTATCGTGCCGATCACCGTGGGCAACAACAGTGGTAGCGGCAATGGCAACGGTGTGGCCAACGGCACAACCGGTGGTTCACACGGCGTCACAGGCGGATCGAGCGGACATAGCACCGGTGGCCTGCTGGCACCTGTGACCGCGTTGCTCGGCGGGCTGTCGGTGGCCTCGGTGAACGGCGGCTCGCAAGGCAGCAGCAGCCCTCTCGCACCAGTTACCACCCTGCTCGGTGGACTGACCGGCGCGTTGGGAGGCGGCACAGCGCAAGGCAGCGGCCCTCTCGCACCGGTTACCACCTTGCTCGGCGGACTAACCGGAGGCCTGGGCGGCGGCACCTCTCATGGATCGTCGACGAACACCGCGTCCAATCCGGTTGCACCACTGACCAACCTTGTCGGCACACTGACCGGTATACTCGGCGGTGCAAGCGGCGGCTCGTCTCCGCTCGCCCCGTTGACGAACCTGCTCGGCGGACTCACAGGTGGACTCGGCGGCGGCAGCACGCCGTCCACACCCAAGCATTAGCCGCAATGCGAGGTGCCCCGGGGGGCACCTCCAGCGCGACCTCGTGGGTGCAACAGAAAGACGGCCGGACCTGACTGGCATCACAGCCTCACAACGTCAGGCCCGGCGCATTCATACGAGTCAACCCGCACGATACGTCACACGCCGCACCTGCTGGCCGCTGACTACGCGAGACAATCTCCACGAAGTCGGGCGCGGTCAACCCCGCACACCTTCGCGAACGCCACGGCATGTAACCGGAACGCGCCGAAGCGGGCCCGCGGGATCGTTACAATGCCCGGATGACTCCCCCCTCAACTGAATCGAATGCGCCACATGCTGACCTCCTATTACTGGAGTGACGACGCTATTCGCAGCCGAAGCGTGAGCGACATCGTGCTATCAGGCACCGTCGACGTCCCTATGCCCTCTGTTCGTCTGCTTGCGGATTGGGAGCGAGAGATCTCGTCGCATCTGGTCCTGGAACCCGGTGACGTCGAACCCATGCCGTTGCCGCGAGCGCGGGCGCGCTGGCCGGACTACACGCGCTGCGTGCAGGCCGTGTCCGATTGGACGCACGCGCTTGGACTGCCTGAGGTGCTTGCCGCCAGTGACGTCGCCCTCATGGCCTGCCGCGGCGCGCGGTATCACCATGACGGTGCGCAATATGGCGACGCGGCCTTCTGCAATCTCTTCATGAGCGAGGACCGAGGTCTGGACTTGCACTTTCCCGCTCTGGGCCGGCGGATTCCTCTGACCCGGGGAACGGTTGTGATATTCGATACTGGCCAGCCTCATGGCGTCATCCAGCGCGGCAGCAGTGGTTTTAACGCGGCCGACTTCCCGCCGGACCAGGATTGGATCCAGATATTCCTGACCTGGGAGCTTCCCATCGAAAATGCTCATGTGGGGCACGCACTGAAGGTGGCCTTCGACGTTGCCCCTTCGACCTCGCCGCAACCGGATACCGAGCAGGTCCAGTTGAACGGCGAACAGGTGATTGTGTGTCCGGACTCGGGTCGTTGGTCCCGGGCTGGCTAGTCGTCAGAATCACGTCGCAGCGTTGCCCTGACACGCACGTGGGTTAGCGGCTGACGCCGCCGGCCGCCTGTATGATGGCGGGCTTGCGTCCAACGAAAGCCCGCGCCGGCGGTCCGCGCAGATCGCGCACCGCCCGCCGCCGCAACGCGGCGCGAATGCATCCATTCACGATGACCCAAAGGAAGACCGCCATGACGGCCACAACGCAATTCGATCAGGTTTCCGTTATCAAACGCGCCAACGTCTACTTCGACGGCAAGTGTGTCTCGCACACTGTTCTCTTCACCGACGGCACGCGCAAGACGCTCGGCGTGATCCTGCCCGGCACGCTCAACTTCGGCACCGACGCGCCGGAACTCATGGAGGTGCAGGCCGGCCAATGCCGCATCCGCCTCGAAGGCAGCGACGAGTGGAAGACGTATGGCGCGGGCGAGTCGTTCTCGGTGCCCGGCAAGAGCCGCTTCGATATCGATGTGGTCGAAACGCTCGACTACGTCTGCAGCTATCTGTAAAGACGGACGGGTGCCGGGTCATTCACCCGGCACCGTCACCCACTTTGCTGACCTTTCCTTTATGTTTTCCGTGACGCCCTTCCCTTAAGAGCGACTGTCTGCGGAAACCACCACACGGTTCACGTCTACGCTCCAGCGCTAGTCACGATTGCAAGGCTTGGGCAATAGTGTGTTGCGCTCAAGTACGGCGCTTGCTGTGAACGAGCTCCAGCAGCATTAGACGTGGGCGGATCGATAAAAACTGATGCATTGTTCGATCCCGCGGGAGCGGTGAGGGTCATCGTCACTTTCCACCAGTTACCCGATTTCACTGCGCTCAGCGAAGTTGCCTGTCCGGCGCCCCATGTTCCGCGCACTACAGCGCCCGTATTCGTGTTGAGGACCCAGCCAAATTCAGTGCCGCTCGGGTCATCGGTCTGGATTGATCCCCCAGGAAAGACCGCCGCGTTCGTAGTGGCGAGAACGTAGTCAGTGAAGCTATAAGATTGGCCGCCCTGAACCCTGATGATTTCGCGGACATTCGAGACTGACGAGCCGTTCGTGCTGGTAACCATTGCAGCGCCCTTGTTCACTCCGGAGACATCAGTTGCAGGCACAGCGGTGCCTCCATTCTGTTGCGACCATGCATCCGGTGTGGCGAGATTCAGCGGCGAGTTGATCAGATTGTTTGCATAGCAGGCAGCCACGGCCTTGTCAGCAGGCGGTCCGTAAAACTTTGCAATGCTCGCCTGGATCGCGTTATCGGTCGTGTCGGATGTCGCCTTGGTGATGATCGCTCCTTCGAAGAACTGGATGGGAGCACCGCTACCGTCGCCGCCTTCGCCAAGCGAAAGACCGCCCTGCCATTGCCCATTAAATGCATGACCCGCGTCGTTGCCAAAGTTCAAGGCTTCTGGGGGCGCCTGGTCATAGAGTGCCGTGAGTACGCTCTGCGAGGCAGAGCCGCCTTTGACCACGAAGATATTTGACGCGGTTACCGGTGAGTATTTAGAAAGCACCGTGACGAACTTTTCTTTTGGAGGCTGCTGCGGACCATAGAGATAAACGCCTGCCTCCGCGTCGACGCCCGGCCAGTTAATATCAAGTGCGTTGCACACGGGGTCTTTTACGTTCGGCGCCTGGTTCGAGTCGCCGTCACAATAGCCGAACACAGCTGCGTTGCCGTTCGAGAACGCCAGCGCGAACATTTCCCCTTCTACTTCTCCATGCGCATAGGTGCTCGGGTTAGCACTGCTTTCCATATTTCCATAGGTCCCGCAGCACGTGGAGGACTGGCTATAGTGCGCTCCTGCCACCATGTATTCAGCGATATCGCTATCACCAATCGACTGGTTCACCGTGCCGAACCTGTTGCGATAGGCTTGTCCCGCCAAAGTACCGAGAGCTGGAATCTGAACGCCTTGCAACGGCACGAAGCCTAACTTGGCCGGCGTACCGGGGAGCGCCGGCAAATCGTTTCCGATCGATAATTGGAGCGTCGGTGACTGGGTGGTCAGCGCGGTGGGGGGCTGGAGCAGTTGAACGGTCAGTGCTCCACTGGTTCCTGGAAGCGTGATTGTCGCAAAGCCGTTGAGGACCGGAACAGTCGTCGCTTTTTGCTTCCCTGAGCCGCTATTCGGCAGGGTCAGTGACTCTGTTCCGTCCGCGTTGAGTGTGAGGGTGGCCGGCACATTGCCGAATGCTCCTCCCTTGAGCGGCGCAACCAGGTCGATCTGATCGTAAATGTAGGTGACGGAGCAGCTTGTATTGTTGCAGAACGCGTTTGCGCTCTTAACGTTGGCCGAGCCGATCAGCGTGCGGTCGGCGCCGTTCGGCAAGCTACCCGACGTATAGGGGTAGATGTCCTGCGTTGCACTATCGGACGCACGTCGAACCTGGAATAACGGGCCTCTGTAATTCTTTGTCAGCAAGCGTGTCACGCTATGAGCCGCTGAACACGGCGTGTTGGCAGTTGCTGCGGCGTCGCAAGGTAGCGCGCTCGCGATCGCCTGTTCCGCTTGTGTACTGTCATTTGACTGGGCTGCGTCATTCGTCGGCGACGGCGACGTACTTGAGTTCGACACCCCTGTCGCTTGAGATGCGGACGTGCCACTACTATCTCCGTTACATGCGGCAAGCCCGACGGTCATCGCTAACAAGACAGCAATTAATCCGGTTCCTCTGGACATCATGACCTCCTCCTATGAAGCCATAGCTTCTGATTGGACTCGTTCAACTTAGTCATGCAAAATGATTTATAAAAAATCACCACGGGTCAGGCGGGTTCAGAACTGCCACTCATTGCCGTCAGCTAGAAAACGTGCTGCCGAGCGATTTAACACACCGCCCCAGCCATACGGTGCGTGGGAATAAAGTTGATTGTCTGGTAGACCGCAAAGATGACGGCGTGCGCGGCGGCCTGGCAGTCGAAATGCGTTGGCTGGCCGTCACGCAGGATCTCGCCGGCCACGGACCGCGGCATTGTATTCATCGCGTTCGTGAGCGCGGGCGACTAGTACGCGAGGTCAGCGGCCAACATCGCCACCATCCATTGCGGTACACAACGGCTCGCCATGCTCGTCTCCACTATCGTTGTATCGATCGGCTGCCCTGCGGGACAGCATCTGACGACGCGAGACGGTAGGGTCGCCGCGTTAGGTAATAATATTAGTCAATAATATCGACTCATCGCCTCAGTACAATCCCGTATGTTCAGACTAAGGAATCGAACGTGACACCCACATAGTGGGGAAAGCGGGGCTTGCCCACCCGAATTTCGCCAATATTATCGCTAATACAATTTGTAATAAATCAGCGAGCCCTAGTCGGGCGTTTGTTCCTCAAGACGATTGAGTACGCGTGGCAACTGAGGCATGCCTAGCGAACATGTGGGGGCCGACCTGGTCGTACGACACACTGAAAGCGCTCGTTTTTTGCGGTCAGCGCCGTTTATGTAGCCACTTCTCGGGAGTCATACCTGCCACGACCGGCGTATGCGCTCACGAATGTCATGCAAGCGCGAAACGGATTCGTTGGAGAAAACGAAACGCAGATAGCGGTCCGCGCCGGGTCCCCAATTCGTCATCGGCGTGGCTGCGATCTTGCCGTGTTCGAGCAGCAGCTTCGACGCCTCGGATGGCTCCAGACCCAGCGCACGGGTATCGATGAGCATCGACCAGCCGCCATGCGGACGGATCACCGGCAGATCGGCAAGCGCGCTCATCAGGAAGTCGCGACGGCGCTCCCATTCCGCGACTGCGGCTGCCACGCCGTCGTCGGTTGCAGTGAGCGCGGCAGTGGCGCCGGGCATCGCGATACCAACCTGACACACCACGTTCGACAAACTCACGAGACGTACGTCGTTCATGATCGATGCAGGCCCAACGATCCAGCCGACGCGCCAGCCGATCATCCGATACTCCTTCGACACCGCGCCGATGGTGATGGTGCGCTCGCGCATGCCCGGCAAACCGGCGGGATGAATGACCTCGCGCCCGTCGAACAGGATGCGCTCCATCGCCGCGTCATAAACCAGCCAGATGCCATTGCGCTTGCAATGTTCCGCAATCACAAGCCATTCGTCCCGCGACGCGACGTAGCCGCTCGGCATCGAAGGCGACATGATCAGCAGCGCTTTCGTTCGCGGCCCGATCGCCGCAGCAAGACTGTCGAGATCGAGCCGCCAGCCGTCGGCACCCGGCTGCAGCCGCGCGAACTTCGGCACGCCTGCGGCCAGATGCACCCGGTTGATCAGGCCGGCGTAGGTTGGGTCCGTCAGCACGACCTCGTCGCCCGGCTCAAGAATCGAGAGCAGTACGTTAAAAATCCCCGCCAGGCCGCCGGCCGAGACGATGCACTCACTCGCTGCGTCGTATGCGACGCTCGCGGCGCGGCCGACCCGCTCGGCGGCCGCCTCGCGCAATGCACGTTGGCCGGTAAAGGGCAGATAGCTGTTTGCCGCGTCGTCGTCGATGGCCTCGTGCGTGTGAGCCAGCGCCTGCGCCGGCGGCCGCAGGTCGGTATCGAGATTTTCAAGCCTTAGAATGTCCGCGTCGCGCAGAGAATCCGCGGCGTCGCCGATTCGGTCGACTCCAATGCCAGGAATATTTATTAATCGAGATACTGTCACACGGTCCTCCGTTATCGTTTTAATATATTAAAGTGAAAAAATCTCGAGATAGCAAGCCCTCTTCGACTTCGCTTGCCGAACTCCTGCGCGAGCGCATCGCGAACGGCACCTTGGTGCCCGGGACGCAGCTGCGGCAGGATCTGATTGCGAAGGAATTCGGCACCAGTCACATTCCGGTGCGTGAGGCGTTCGTGCAGTTGCAGGCGAGCGGGTTCGTTACGATCGTGCCGAACCGGGGCGCATTCGTCTCCGCGATGACGCGGCTCGAAGCGTCAGAATTAACGGAGATGCGGATCGCGCTCGAACTGCTGGCGCTCGACTCCGCTATCGATGCGTTCGGCTCAGACGACGAGACCGCGGTCCGCGCAATTCTTAAGCACGACGAGAACGCGCACGAGGTCGAGAACTGGTCGATCGACAACTGGGCATTTCATCGAGCGATCTATCGGCCGAGCGACAAGCGGCATCTGCTGGAGACGCTGGAAGCAATCTGGCGCAAGACTGACCGCTATCTGCGGCTCGTCTGGCAGCTAGAGCGCTACCAGGGCATCTCGCTGGCAGAGCATCATGCGATCCTCGATGCAGTGCTCGCACGAGATCGGCGCGCCGCCAAGCGCTTGACGAAAGCGCATATCGAGGCGGCTGGCGTTGTGATGCAGGACGCGCTGCGCGAAGCGCGGCAATGACGAAGCCGGTAGTCAACCGGCCGAAGCTGTCGCCAGGAACTGCGCCAGGCGCGCCCACATTTCGACGGGATTCGAATACATCGGAAAGTGCCCGCTATGGGATATTTCCGCCAGCTCTATTCCGTGCGCCCGAAGAGACGGCAGATACGACAGAGAACCGTTCTGCTCGCCATACATGAACATCCGCGGAAACGGCAGTGAAAGGAGCTTCGTCATCAGGTCACCATGGTCGGACAGTTCGACCATGGATCTGAAGATGCCCGGCACCGCGTCAGCGCGTACCTTGTGACGCAAGCTCGCGGCATAGAGCGGACACGAATAAAACGGCGAGTGCCAGGTCCGTTCAATGAAGTCATCGAAGAATGCTTGCGCGTTCTCTGCCGGATAATCGATCACCTGTCGGCTCAGGAAACAGTCCTCGGGCGCCACGTTACCCTCGATATCGGTGAAGCTCAGCACGCGCTGAGGTTCTTCATGCGCCAGCATGAGCGCGGTGAGGCCGCCCATTGAGTGGCCGACGAGATGGAACCTTTGGATGCCGAAATGCTCAAGCACGGCCTTCGCAGTCGCGACCAGAAACGGAATCGAAATCTTCGACAGATCGCTGCAGTGTGTTGCGCCGCAGCCGGGTGCGTCGTATGCCACAACCGCACGTCCCGCGAACGCCGGATAGCGAACGATGTCGGCGAAATCCTCCTTGGTCGAACCGAAGCCGTGCAGGTACAAGATCGGCGCCCGTTCACCTGCCCTGCGCATTGCGGCGATCTGGAGGTCAACACCTTGTACGCTCAGCGTCAGCGTTTCTCTTGCAAGCTCACTCGGCGACGGCATGATTTTCCTGACTAAGTAATTGGCAAAAACTCGTGATCGCACGGCACGCTTCAATTAGTGCGTCGTCATCGAGCGCGTAGGCGATCCGGATGTAGGGGCCGAGCCCAAAAGCGCTGCCTTGAACCACGGCGACGCCGGCTTCGTCCAGTATGGCTGCTGCTACGTCCTCGTCGGTGTTGAGTTTTGCGCCGGCCGGCGTCGTGCGTCCGATCAGCCCCTCGCACGAGGCAAACGCGTAAAAGGCGCCGCTGGGTAAGGCACATGTCAGACCGGGGGCCTGATTGAGCAGCTTCACCATCAGGTCGCGTCGCTGCTCGAAGACGGATCGCGATTCGGCGATGAAGTTCTGAGGGCCGGTGAGCGCCGCCAATGCTGCATGCTGCGAGATAGCACTGGCGCCCGAGGTCTGTTGCCCCTGAAGCTTTTCCATTGCATCCAGCAACCAGCGCGGACCGGTGCCGAAACCGATGCGCCAGCCCGTCATCGCATAAGCTTTGGACACGCCGTTCATCGTCAGCGTGCGTGAGATCAGCCGCGGCTCGACCTCAGCGATCGTATGGAAGCTCGCACCATCGAAGATCAGGTGTTCGTAGATATCATCCGACAGGATCAGCACATGGGGATTGGCCAGCAGCACTTCGGCAAGCGCGGCCAACTCTTCACGCGTGTAGACCGCACCGGTCGGATTGGAAGGCGAGTTCAGGATCAGCCAACGCGTGCGTGGTCCGATTGCGTCGGCCAGCGCCTGGGGCGTCAGCTTGAAACCGTCTTCGCTGCCGCAGGTGACGACGACTGGGGTCGCGCCGCACAACTGAACCATCTCCGGGTAACTCACCCAGTAAGGTGCGGGCACGATGACCTCGTCGCCTTCGTTGAGGGTTGCGGCCAGCGCGTTGTAGATGACCTGTTTGCCACCGCTGCAGACGATCGTGTCCTGCCAACTGACGTCAAGACCATTTTCGTGCTGGAATTTGGCGGCCACTGCCTCGCGCAGCGAGCGCATGCCGGCGACCTGCGTATAGCGCGTGTGTCCGGCACGAATCGCGTCGACTGCCGCGTCGCAGATGTGCACGGGCGTGTCGAAGTCTGGCTCGCCCGCGCTGAGCGAGAGAACCCTGGCACCCGCGGCACGGCGCACCGCAACGCGGTCCATCATGCGGTAGGTCGCCGAAGCTTGGGCCTTGGCAAGGTGAACGTTCAGGTGTTGCAGATCTTCGTGATTCATTACCTGCACCCTTCCTTGATGGCGTCGAATTCCTTGTCGTGCATGACATCGGCAACCGACCGCCCGGCACGCACCGCCTGCACCATGCCGTCCTGGCGCCGCGCGATGCGCTCACCCAGTTCAACGACTTCTTCGATGCGCGCAGCCGACACGAACACCGTGCCGCAACGGTCCGCGATGACGTAGTCGTCTTCATGGACGAGCACCCCGGCGACGCGGACGGGCTCGCCTGAGGAAACCTGAACGACCCGATTGCGTGCGCTGATCATCGTGACGCCACGCCCAAAGACCGGGTATCCGATCGATTCGCTGCCGTCGATATCACGGCTCATGCCATCGATTACTGAACCGCGAATGCGCTTGAATTGGGCAGCATTGCCAAGGATGTCGCCCCAGCACGAAATCCCATCGATGCCGCCGGCAATAACCAGAATCCGGTCGCCTGACTGGATCTGAGCGATGACCGGTGAAATCAGGTGGACGGTTGGTGCCGCGTCCGCCTTCGCTCCCAGTTGAACGGTGCTGGCGCGTCCGACGATCTTCGGACAATCCCACAAGGGGCGCAGGCCGAACGTAGCGCCGGGAATGCCAAGGAAGTCCAGCGCGTCCGATACCGTGTTGGTGTCGAGCGCGGCAAAGCGATCAAGCAGTGAGATTGAGGTCATGAAAGCGCCGCGAGATGGTTGCGATGCCCTACTTTCACGCCTACAGTTCGATATGTAAATTCCGAATTTTGGAAGCTTTCGATACGGCAAACCTATCAGTCAATCATGATCAATTTCCGGCTTATCCGTCATTTATGGCTCTTCCTGGCCGTTGCCGAGGAACAGCACTTCGGGCGTGCGGCACGGCGCCTGGATATGTCCCAGCCTCCGCTGACTGAGCAGATTCAGGCGCTCGAGCAGGCGTTGAAGGTGAAGCTGTTCGAGCGCTCCCGGCGTGGAACGCAACTTACGCCGATTGGCGCTGCGATCCTACCTGCGGTGCGTAAGTTCGCGGAGCAGCTCGAGCGACTTGAGCTCTCGGTGCGCGAGGCAGTCGCCGGACGAAGTGGCGTCCTGACAATCGGGGCGATTTCGTCTGCGATGCTGGATGTTCTGCCGCCGCTGGTCGAGCGGCTAAAGTCTGAGTACCCGCAACTTACAATATCGGTCAAAGAGATCGACAGTGTCGAGGCCGTTCCAGCGCTCGAGGCGGGCGACATTGACCTGGCTTTCGCCAGACTGGAGGGCGAGCTTGGCGGGACGATTCAGTCATTGCCGCTGGCCCAGGATCGGCTGGCGGTGGCCATGCATCGTGATCATGCGATGGCTGGAACTTCACGCATCAGGCTGGCGTCGCTCGCGGATCAGGATTTCGTCATGTTTTCGCGGCAGGTAAGCCCGATGTACTTCGATAGCCTGGTGGCGTCTTGCCGGTCCAATGGGTTCTCTCCGCGAATACTGCATGAGGTCCGTTCGGTGGCTTCCCAGGTTGCTTTCGTGGGATGCGGGCAAGGCATCGCTCTGGTGCCCGCTTCGCTGAAGAAACTGGCTCCTGAGAATGTTGTGTTTCGCCCGCTCAAGGAAAATGTAAGTGTGGTGACTACGGCTGTGGCCTGGAGTACTGGTCGGGATAATCCGCTTATTGACGCCGTGGTTGCCGTATTAGCAAGTACCGGAGGCGGGCCGAAGATGCGTAAGGTGTCGCGTTAAGCCATTTGACCGTATGGCACGCCTGGCCTGAAGCTGCCTAGATCTCTGGCGCACCATCTGAAATGGCCCAGCTTATTTGTCCGTGTCCAGCAATGTCTCAGCAGTCGTGACGGTGCAGTATTCCGGGTCGAGATTGGCAAGCGACATCGCGTGCACGTCTTCCGCGCTTCTCAGGTTTCCGTTCCAGTCCGTTCGATCAAACGTGAAACAGCAGTCGGATAGGAGATAGGTTGTGAAGCCCAGGTTGCCGGCCATGCGAACCGTCGCCTCGACAGAATTATTGGTGATGACGCCGACGACCACTAGCGTGTCATAGCCTTGCGCGCGGAGTTGCGCTTCCAGATTCGTACCAATGAAGGCATTATTGGTTCGCTTCGGGATCACAGGCTCGCCGGCGACAGGGGTGGCCTCAGGCTTGAAGTCATGTCCGCTTTGGCCCGGTCGATAGTGCGAGCCAGGTTCGGTGGAGTCGTGCCGAATGTGCCATACCGGCCAGCTGTTACTCCGCCAATGGTCGAGCAAACGTGCAATTTGAATTTCCGCAAGCGGGTTGTTTCTGCGTCCCCAGCTTGGGTGGTCTATTGCTTTCTGAAGATCCACCAGCAAAAGGAGCGCTCCGGCCGGACGTAGCGAGGCAGTCATTTTTGGTTCTGCGTGAGGGAATGCTGTGGCGAAGCGATTCGATTCAGGACTTTACCGCAAGTCTGCTGCGAGCCTCGAATCGCGTTGTCTGATCGGCTTGGTACGGCCAACATGGGGTGAGCGGCAAACCTGTGGCGAGTAAGATTGATTGGACCACTCACGCCTTGATTTCCGTGCGTGTATCGATACGACTTACATAGACCGGATCCCTTCTCCTGACAGATACGCTATGCAAATTCGCTTGACTAAAGCCTGTATTAACTTCATTGCCGTGCTGATCTCTTGCCTCCTCGCAGGTCAATCTGGCTGAGATGTACCTTCATGGATACGGCGTCCAACGTCACAAGGTAACGGCCACGTACTGGCTCCGCAAAGCGGCCAATCAAGGCGACGAGAGTGCTCAAACAAAGTTGGGCTTGATGCTAAAAAATGGCGCCGGCGTTCCGCAAAATCTGATCGCGGCATATGTCTGGCTAAAGATTGCTGAAACTACGCATCCTGGATCGGTACTATCGTCCAAAACTGTCCTGCGACTCACTGTCGACTGCCGAGGAAATCGCACGGAACTGGAAAGTCGGAACGTTGGTGCTGGTGGACGTGGTGCCAACAAGGCCGTCGTTGACGCCTTCCAACATCGCTTTTTTAAGTTCGGCAAAGTTGCTCATTTGAAGGTCTGTTATGCGGGAAACTGAATGACCCAAACGGGTCAGACTGCGACTCCTGCGTTCGGCAAAGTCCGTCCACATACCGTGCCGGATTCGTCATCAGCCATATTGTCATCAAAGCCACGTTGCTGGAGTTCACGCCATCATGAAACCTTTTTGCTTCGCTGCGGCCTTCGTCGTGCTCACCGGCGGCTGCACCTCGACATGGTCGCCCACGAATAATCAGACCGCCGGGCCAGGTCCGGCCGACACGGATACCTACATTCTGCACTCTACCAACAGTGCGACGCCTGGTGGCTCCACGTCAAAGCGACCTAGGCTCAGCGTCGGTGTCAGCGATCCCGATACGCAGTTGATTCTGCCGTGGTTCCTCAATGACATCATCAACTTTGTTAACTATCACTAGCTTGCCGTACATGCCGATCGGGCTTGCAACAGCCTCGCTCCGAGACTCCACTATCCCGCCGCCACGATCACATGCGCCTGAATTTTGCCGACCACCGGGCCTTCGCCATGACGGTTGGCAATCGCCTCCGTCGCTCGGTCCGTCGCCAGCTGAAGCAAGCCGGCGTCGCGCGCCTCGATTTCGTTGCGCAGCGGCGTTCCCAGGCAATAAGCAGCGGCGGCGGCGCGTGCCGAGGTCGCGCAACTCACCTTCTCGCGTGTCGCGATCTCGATGTCGGCGAACCCTGCGCGGCTCAACTCCTCTCGGATCAGCGCGATATCGTGATAGCCGTGCGGCGTGCGGGCGAGAAATCTCGGAGGGTCGTGCGGAAACACCGTGGCGACGGCGTTGGCGACTTCGTCGGCAAAGGCGTTCTCTTCGATACGGTCCCAGACATTGAAGACAAAGCGCCCGCCGGGTCTCAGCACGCGACGCGCCTCGGCATAGCCAACGATCCGATTGGGGAAAAACATCGCGCCGAACTGGCAGCAAACGACGTCGAACGATGCATCTTCGAACGGCAGGTCGAGCGCGTCCGCCTGCCTCCATTCGATACGGCTATCGGCCCCCTGCCTGGTAGCGGCATAGTCGAGCATGGGCTGGTTAAGGTCGGTCGCCACGTACCGCGCGCCAGCGCAAAGTTTTGGTTCAAGCACCCGCGTGACCACGCCGCTGCCGGCCGCCGTTTCAAGCACCGAGCCGGGCGCGAAGGCTGCAACAACCTCCGCCAGGTCGGCAGCGTAGGCCTCGAAGATTAGGGGGACCATCAGCGTGTCGTAGAACTTCGGGATCGAACCCGCAAACACCTTATCGCGCTCAGTCATGACATCCCCTTGAAGCTCTCAATAGCGCCCGCGACCATCCATTCGAGAGCAGGCCAAGCCACTCCAAGGCGTACTCTTTCTGGCCGGGCGTTGCGCTATAGTGGCCGCGCATACCAGCCTCGTCAACGTCATCCAGTGACCTTTCCAACACGCGTGCCTTCATAGCAGCGCTGCCGCGGTAATGCTGCGAAGGCAACTAGCGGGCGAACAATCTCAGCCACCGTATGGCCGATATGGGTCGAACCGAATCTGTCAGCGTCCGACCAAGAACGATCAACCATAAAAGCAAAGTGAATTGGCGAGAATTTTGATTCGAAGTACTCTTGAGAATTGTCTTCATATAGCCCAGATCCCTGCTATGTTGCCGTCTATCGACGAACTCCTCGCGCTTGACGCGCTGACCTTACGCGAACACACCGAGCAGGCGGGTGATACCTTCGATGTTGATGAGCACCGAGTCCAGTTGCGAAAGTCCCTGGAGGTCAGCGAGGTGTGCTCAGTGCGGCGGGAAGGCAAACTCGTTGCCTATGCAATGCTTCGACCGCATTCAGGTGCTTGCTGGTTCGTTGGCGCGTTTGGTACGCATCCGTTGTATCGAACGTATGCCGTTATGACTGAGCTGCTCGCAAAGATGGCGAAGCTGGCGAGTGAACAAGGGATCGGCGAGCTAAAAAGTCATGTCTACAAAACCAACCGGTTATCTATCGCTTTCCATCGCAAGCTTGGATTTCAGGTGACGCGTGAGAACGACAAAGGCTTTGAGTTCTTCATTGCAATACGTGAACTGACCACGAGCCCAGCGGTTCAACGCGCCACTGCCAGAGCGGCATGCAGCCCCGAGTCCGGCGCGCCGGAAGCACCGGCAATCCTGCGAAAAGTGTGACGCCGGCACGTTGAATATTCGTCGAGTCACAGCGGAACATTAGGAGTTAGAGGCCACTCACGTAGCACCTGATCGCCCCGCTCGGGTTGGCGAAACCGGGAGCGAGGAATTTCAGAGATCGCCGCGATCTCGATCATCAGTTCGGGTGGGTATAGACGTTCGACCTGGACGGCCGTTGTGACTGAATATGGCATGCTGGAAGCGTCACAGGCTGCTAAAGCTTGCTATGAAAAAAAGCGGCGATTTGCCCTTCGATATCAGTCTGTATCGCCGCACGATCGATACCCTGTGCGTCATCGCACACCTCGGGTGCGGCCGCCTTTAATGCTGGCGGGCAAACATCCGTCATGACGAAATGTCCGCCCGATACATAGACGACCTTGGGTGGGTACGGAAGGCCTGCTATCAGCGCGTTCAAGTTCTCCTCGCCGAGGTCGCTCTGCTTCGGCCGGAACACGAGCGTGGGAATCTTCACAGAAGTTAGCCCGGCAGGCGTGAACAACACCGCGAAAGGATCAAGTAAAGCAAGCGCTTTCAAAGGAAGACGCGGAGCTTGGGGCGATTGGCCGGGGAATTGAGTTTGATTCGAGGGGGCCGTCCCACTTTTGCCGCCCGGGCCGGCGCCGCATGACTTTGCATCGGCCGGATGCGCCGCGCAATAAGTTGCGAGATGCTCGAAATCAGGTACACCACCGGCGATCCGCAACGCGACTGCGCCGCCAAGCGAAAAGCCAAGCATGCCAAGCTTATCTGCGTCTGCATGAATCGCGAAACGAGGATCGGCCATCATGGCTTCAAAAGCAGCAGTAATCTGGTAAGGCCTGTGAAGAAAGGCCGTGTTTCCGTGGATCGGTGCGACTACGATAAAGCCTTGGCGAGCAAGGTAGGTGGAAAGGTTCCGTAAAACGAGCGGAGAACCGCCTCCCGCGCCTCCGCCGTGCGACAGGAGCAGAACAGGAAACTGACCGGCGGCAACCGGCGCATTGCGGCTGGCTGATATAGGAAACGGACCAGCTTGCCAAGGTATCTCCTGAGTCTCTGTCGGATACCAGATGAAGGTGTCCAACCGATCTTCACCAGATACCGAAATGCGGGTGACACCAGCATGGAATTGAGCCGTTTGTGCCCACGCCGTTGATGCGACACAGAGTGTCAGCAGGGCGATCACGAGGGAGAGCATACGCATGGCGGCGGTTTCCTTAGTCTTCGGAGCAGATTGAAAATTCGGTTGAATCTGGTGGATGAGGCTTGGATTGAACCTGTGCATCTGTCGTTGACTTCACTCCACTGTCCCGCAAGAACGATCAGATGACCACCGTCCGTCGTGCCCTAGTCAGCTTCAGACGTTCGGTATCGACCGTCGGTTTGGTGAAAATCGGACCGACGACGGCGCTCCGGTAGACTGCAACTCTCGCCCAACCTCGCCGCGATCGCATGGACACCCAGCTTTTGATCATCTGCGGACTTACATTCGTAATCCACGTCATCGCAACGCTGGCTTATGCTGTGCGGATCGCCGGTGTTCGCACTCGACGTATCGCTGTGTCGTTCTCACTGTTCGGAATTATTGCCCTTGTGTCCCGAACGGCGAACTCCTTTCAAGGACCATTCATAGCCAAGCGCGTAGAGCTCGATATCGCTCGGCATCTTGAGAGTGGCCTGCTCGGTGATTTTCGACTCTTCCTGATTACAGCTACAGCCGCAAGCATAGTCGGCGCGTTGCTGATCCCAACGTTTCAGCGTTATTTCAGTCGTGCCGTCGAGCACTTTCAAGCTAATCGTTCATTGCCGCGCCTTCTGCTCCACATTTTCAGCCGTGGCGGCATCAACTATATGCGGGACGGCGCGCGGGTTCCGTCGCGCCAAAACATCTCCCAGCTAACGAGCGGTGCCGGCGTATCCGGGACGGTGATAGCTCTCAACATCTTTGCGATGGCCATCTGGACTGTCGGTGTTTTCGCGTCGCTCTACGCGGGATATCTCAAGCCAGATTTGCGCGTGACGTGCGCCAATCTATCGTCGGTCATTAATGGCTTTGCGACCGTTGTATTGGCGGTGGTCATCGACCCGCAGGTCTCCGTCATGACGGACGACGTGATCGAAGGCCGAGTCTCCGAAAACAACTTTCGACGAGCTATCACCACCCTCGCTGGGGCACGAGTTGTCGGAACCTTGTGTGCACAAATAATGCTCGTACCGGCCGCGCTCATTATCGTACGCGTCGCGGAGTTGATTTAGAGCGGAGTGTGTCAATCTGGAATACTGTGATCGACCGCACACGGGGATAGTAAGGCCGCTCCTGGTAGGTTAGCGGCGGCATCCGTCAGACACAGACTCGGCCAGTTGCAGTCATTCGACATCTGTATCTAGATCGGTGACAATCCGAGGCTCATTTGCGTCAGTCTTACGTCTTTCGTTCACAAATAATGTCCAACGGAGATATGAGTGATGGACTCGAAAAGCATCCGCCGGGCAACGGCAGAGGATGTCCTGGTGCTCACACGGATCCGTAACGAAGCACACACATGGAAGCTAGCGCACCGCGACTACGCGTGGGGCAAGGAAGGAGACGGCGTTTCCGAGCGATGGATGCGAAACACTGTCGCTCAAAAGGAAGTGTATGTTGTTGAGCTGGACGGCACTCCTGCGGGCATGTTTTCGCTCGATCTGGACGATGAGCGGCGCTGGGGGCCGCAGGAGCCAATCGCGGCTTACGTGCACGGGCTGAGCGTGCGAACAGGCTTTAACGGACGAGGACTCGGCGGCTTCATGCTTGACTGCTGCGCTAGCAAAGTGCGCGGCTTGAACCGTCGCTATGTCCGGCTCGACTGCGCCGCTCACAACGCGAAGCTATGCGCCTGGTATGAGTCGCTTGGTTTTATCCGCGCAGGACTGTGGCAGGAACCCGGTCCCGGTGGCTATGTCTGGTCACTATACGAAAAACCGGCTCATTAACGTTGCAGGACAAGATCATGAAAATCGAAGTCACTGACCTGCGAAATGATCGGGATGACTCATTCGTGGCAACGCAACTCAGTACCTACAACGCCACCTTCACAGTTAGAGATTTCAGGTTGTTGCGCGTATTTGCACGCAACGCGGACGGTAGCATCATTGGCGGCTTGTTGGCGGATATGGCTCAACCGACAGGCACGCATGGTTCATGCTCTGGAACCCTGCGACTGGCGACACGACGAACGTCAACGGTGTGAAACGCGGAAACTTCCGACTGCATCCCATGGGACCGCTCCGGCTGAGCGAAGGGTGCATTACGGTCGTCAACCCTGACGCCTTTGATGGACTTCAGAAGTACATCCGGTCACAGGGGCTCACGACACCGGTCCCGGGTACGACCATGAAGGCGTATGGAACGGTTGAAGTGAAATGAAAAAAGAGTTTGCGGTAAAAGCGCTGCTAGTCGTCGCCTTCGTCGTCGTGTCGGTGATAGGGGGTTGGTACGTGGCGGCCCTTTACAGCCGGTTGCCAATCGAGATGCCGCACCCGGTAAATACGTTCGTCCGCTTCGTGCTGTCCGTGACTGGCAACAGCGATATGGCGAACCCCGACGACATGGAAATGCTCGCGCTACTTCTGTACTGGGTAGTGTCCACGCTGCTGGTCGGCGGACTTATCTTTGCCGGCTACCGGGCGCTGCGGCATTACCGGAAACAGCGAACGGCATAGACAAAAAGGCCCGCTACAGAGGCGGGCTTCGGCGCAATCGAAGGCCCTAAGGCGCTGTTCGGCCAGGAAGAGGCATTCGACATCAATGCGGAGATCGTCGACAATTGGTACCTGCCCTTATCCTTGCGTCTCGTCCAGAACCATGCGCAACGTCGCCTATCTGCTTCTCTCGATCACGCTTGCCTCGCCGCTTTCAGCGCTGGCGCTCGGTAACGACAATCCAGATTACGATCAATGCATTCTGCTCTCGCTGAGAAACAGCCAGAGTCGCATGGCGGCGGGCGCGATCAGAGACTCGTGCGATGCGCTTTACAGAAACGGCGCGCTGCTTTTACCTCGCGAAAGGTCGTATCACGTGTGTGTCTTGCAGAATGTGCAGAGCGTGAGAGACGCATTTGCGGTTAACGAAATTCTGCACGCGTGTCGACGTCAGAATCAGATGTGAATGTCCGCTAACGGGGCCTCCACATGTCCCATGTGGGTCGAACTGAGCCGCTCATCGTCCGGCTGAGTTCGGTCCTGAGCGGCTCCTCGTCGCCGGTGCGCAAACGTCCACTCGCCGCGCAAAGCTGGCCCTCAGTTCAACAAAGAGGATCGGCATGCCCTCTCTGAGCCGACAGTTACCAGCAGGCGGCCGGCAACAGGGAACGCAGGCGCGTGCCAAGAAAAAATATTCAGCCTCACTGTAACCGCGCATCCATCCCCGACGAACTACAAAGAGAGCGGGCGAGGCATACCCCACCTGCATCGCCCGTTGTTCTTTGCTAACGTTCATCAGGAGGCCTTGCGCATGAACACTGTCCGCTACCTGCTTCGTTTCGCCGATCCCGCCTGGCTGACGGACCGCTGGAGCCTCGCGCGATGGGCACCCTTGCCATTGCGGCTGATCGTCGGTTACGGGTTCATGGCGCACGGCTACTCAAAAATCGTCAAGCATCCGGATGCATTTGCTGGAATTTTGCGCGCGCTCGGTGTGCCGGCACCACACTTCATGGCGTGGGCGACCATCGCAATCGAACTGGTCGGGGGTCTCGCGGTCATCGCCGGCGCATTCGTGCCGCTCGTCAGTCTGCCAATGATCGCGGTGCTGATGGTTGCGACGCTGACTGTGCATCTTCCATACGGGTTCTTGTCGATCAAGCTGATGGCCGTCACGTCAGCCGGCCCGCAGTTCGGTCCGCCGGGCTACGAGACCGATCTGCTTTATCTTGCGTGCCTTGCCGCGCTAATGATGGGGGGATCGGGACCGTTCTCCGTCGATGGCTGGCTTAGTCGCGGCAGGCGGCAATAGGAAGGGCGATGGAATTTGAGGGCGGCATTGCGGACCAGGTACCTGATCTTCGTCGTTATGCGCGCTAGTGCGACGAAACATACATCGCATCATCGAACGCAGCCGGAACAGCAAAGCTCTCACGCATACGCTTCGCCTCCGCCGCTGGCGTCAAGCCAAAAAGCCGCTTGAACTCTCTGCTGAACTGGGACGCGCTCGTGTAACCCACTGCGTGGCTCGCGCCCTCCGCAGTCAAATCCTCACGGACCATTAACAGGCGGGCCTGATGCAAACGCGTTGACTTCACATACTGCATCGGCGAAACGTGCGTGATCGTCTTGAAGTGGCTGTGGAAACTCGGAAGGCTCATTCCCGCTTCCTCTGCCAACTGCATCACGTCCAGCGGCTGCGCGTAGCCGGCATGGATGAGGCGCAGTGATCTGCCTATCCGGCCGAACTGCCCTTTCATCGCCAAAGCCTCACGCATCGAGCTTCCCTGCTTTCCTGTGAGCACACGGAAATAGATTTCGCGCAGCAGGCCAGGTCCCAATACAGCAGCTTCGAGCGGGCGATGCATCGCCTCAAGGAAGCGCAACACGGACGCCTGCATCGCGTCATCCATCGGCGTCGACATCATGCTCTGAGGCGCCTGCACGTGTTCCGTTGCGCCTTCACGATCGATCTGTACGGCGAGTTCGGCAGCCAATGTGAAATCGAGGTGCAGGTACAGCGCGAGCAGCGGGCGCTCCGGGCTTGCCTCCGTTTCCATGCTGAACGGAACAGGCACGGACACGGCCAGGTAGTGACGCTCGTCGTACAGATAGAGCTGGTCGCCAAAATAACCTCGCTTGCGGCCCTGACAAACGATCACGATGCCGGGGTCGTAGAGAACCGGCGTGCGTGACAGAGGCCGGTTTGAACGCAAGATCCGCACGCTCGGCAGCGCCGTGAGGTTGTAGCCCTCCTGCGGTGCCAACGCGCGAAGCAACGCAATCATGCGTTTCTGGGTTCCCGAGGAAAGATCCGGATTGTGCGTGGAGGTCCGCTTCGCATTCATAGTTTTAGGCAAGAAAAATAACGGAATATGGCTTAGCCAGCCTCGTCCCTCAGACTAGTATGCATTCTCCAGACACCATTTGGGAGAAGCTTCAATGGCATCCAGCAAAATTCTGCTCATCACCGGCGTCAGCAGCGGCTTCGGCCGTGCACTCGCAGGAGAGGCGTTAGCGGCGGGACACAAAGTCGTCGGTACGGTGAGAAGCGCGGAAGCAAAGCGTGATTTCGAATCTCTGTCCGCGACAGCTGCTTTTGGACGTGTACTTGACGTGACCGACTTCGATGCCATCGACGGCATCGTGGCGGAAATTGAGGCGACCGTCGGACCCGTGGACGTTCTGGTCAACAACGCCGGCTACGGGCACGAAGGTGTCATGGAAGAATCGCCTTTGTCCGAGATGCGCCGACAGTTCGATGTGAATGTGTTTGGCGCTGTCGCCATGATGAAAGCCGTCCTGCCTTTCATGCGTGAGCGCAGACATGGCCACATTCTGAATATCACGTCGATGGGCGGCCATATCACCATGCCCGGAATCACCTACTACTGCGGCAGCAAATTCGCGCTGGAGGGCATTTCCGAGGCGCTTGGCAAAGAGGTCAAATCTTTCGGCATCGCCGTAACAGCCGTCGCGCCAGGCTCGTTCCGCACCGACTGGGCGGGTCGCTCGATGACGCGAACGCCTCGTTCGATCGCGGATTACGACCCGATCTTCGAGCCCATCCGCAAAGCTCGTGAAGAGAAGAGCGGCAAGCAATTGGGAGATCCCCAAAAGGCGGCACGCGCGATGCTCGCAGCAATCGCCGCGGACCACCCTCCCACGCATCTTTTGCTCGGTAGCGATGCACTCGGGCTCGTTAGGGACAAGTTGTCCGCGTTGGGAAATGAGATTCGTGACTGGGAGTCTGTCACGGTCTCAACTGATGGCTGAAGACCGCAGGCGCCAGGAGGACATGAGCGCCTGCATCTGCACGCTGGGGCGCCGTGCTCAGCGCTCGAGCAGATCCTGCGGCTCGATGCCCGCCTCGCTGCAATAGCGTTGATAGTCGGCAAGGCGATCTGCGGTTGTGATGCGGAGTTTGACCTCGCCATTGTGGCCAAGATACTCGACAGTGCCCATCACCACCACCATCACGACCAGCGGTTTGTCACCGACCGCCTCCCACCAGTCGACGTTGCCGGTAGACTCATGCACATAGTCGCCGGGTTCGACAATTTCGCCAGTACAGAGGCGACGCTGCCCTTCAAGGTTGAAAGCGTGCACTTCGCCAGTATGACGGTGCAGGCCGAGCTTGATACCTGGCTCGAGACGCATCAGTTCCACCCAGCCGCGGCCATCTTTCAGGAAGCGCAGCGGCCGCGACCACTTGCCCGGACCTTCGGGGATCCACAACCCGTCTGCGGACAAGGGGCTGGCACGGGTGACCGTATGTCGTTCGTTGATCATGCGATGGCTCCGAATAGATTGTGATGTCGTTGTTCGCGGCGTTGTTCGCGCGGCGTTGTTCGGTTAGCTACGCACCGAGGTGCGTAGAAAAGTCTATCACCCGTGACAGGCAGGCATCTCCGCGAGTTTCCGTAGTCCGGAGATTGAGCAAGAACGGCTAGGCGCGATGTTTCGACCATGAGCGACCATAACGCCAGTCGCACAATCCAGATACCCAGACCATGCAAGCTCATGTTGACGCCACTCATGCTTACACGAAGCGCTTCAATGCCGTACTCGCGTACATCGAAACGAACCTCGATGGCGACCTGTCAGTGGAAGCGCTAAGTCGCATTGCGAACTTCTCGAAGTTCCATTTTCATCGGCAGTTTGCCGCCTATGTGGGGGTGCCAGTCGCACGTTACGTGCAACTGATGCGCTTGCGTCGGGCTGCCCACCGCCTGGCTTCGCGTGAGTTCTGCTCGGTGCTCGACGCCGCGTTCGACGCGGGCTTCGACAGTCCCGAAGCCTTCAGTCGTGCATTCAAGCGCGCATTCGGCACGGCGCCGAGTTCGTTTCGGCAGCATCCGAACTGGCAGATCTGGAGTGCGACTTTTGTCGTCCCCTATCTTTCAAGGAAACTCACCATGCAAGTACAAATTGTCGATTTTTCTGAAACCCGTGTCGCCGCGCTTGAACACTGCGGACCGCCTGGGCTTGTCAACGAGAGCGTGCGCAAGTTCATCGACTGGCGCAGGCAAAGTGGGCAATCTCCGGTTGCGTCGAGCAGAAATTTTGGTATCCCGCGCAATAACCCGGACACGACACCGGCCGATGCATTTCGTTTCGATATCTGCGGAGAAATCGACGAGCCGGTCGCGTCGAACGCCTACGGTATCCGCGAACTCGTCATTCCGGGCGGCCGATGTGCCGTGGTTCGGCATACCGGATCGACCGACCACGTCGGCGAGACTATCTATCCGATCTATCGCGACTGGCTTCCTGCAAGCGGAGAGGAACTTCGGGACCATCCCTTGTTCTTTCACTATCTGAGCATTTTTCCGGAAACGCCGCAGGATCAGTGGCAAACCGACATCTACATTCCCCTCGTGTGACCGGGTGATCTGCGACAGCGACCTTACGGTCGCTGGACCGCTGATCAGAAGTTGGCGACAATGCGACATCCATCGACTTCTACTACCTCAGGTAACGGGTGCGACCGGCTATGCTTATCGACTCTCTCTGGCGCATCGCACTTCGCATCGCATACCCGCTCGCTCGCGCCTGGTGGCACCTTCGGCGACCTCGCCATGAAGGCGCGCTAGTGGCAATCTACGTCGGGCAGGCGCTCTTGCTTGTGAAGTCGTCGTACCGGGCCGAGTGGAATTTTCCCGGCGGCAGTGTCCATCCCGGTGAGACGCCTGATGCCGCGGCGCAGCGCGAGATGGAAGAGGAGATTGGTCTGCCGTCATACACACTACTCCCTGCAGGCAGCGTCTATGGCACCTGGGACGGGCGAAGAGACCGCGTGCATTTCTTTGAACTGCACCTCGATTGCATACCCGAGCTGCGGCTTGATAATCGTGAGATTATCGCCACGCATCTGGCATCGCCTGAGGAATTGCACAGCATCGCGCTGACAGGGGCGGTCATTGCGTATCTCCGCAAAGATTTCTGCAGTTAGTTGGCACCTCTCCTTTCGGGACATCTTGGCTCGAAAACGCTGTGCACACCGTGCTTGACCAACACACACATACGCTCATGTCTTTGCCAAGCCCGACACTGCATACCCCTCGCCTGCTATTGCGCCCTTTCACGGAGGCCGATACGGACTCCATCTACGCACTGCAGAGCAATCCGCGCGTGCTGCGCTACTGGGACGCACCGCCCTGGAAGGAGCGCGCGCAAGCAGAGCGCTTCATCGCGGTTTGCAGGCAGATTGAGCAGGAAGGCACCGGCGCGCGGCTGGCCATCGAGCGTGCCGTCGACGGTGTATTCATCGGCTGGTGCTGTTTGATGAAATGGGATCCAAACAACCGCAGCGCGAAGATGGGCTACTGCTTCGATGAAACGGCATGGGGCCAAGGCTTCGCCACCGAAGCCGCAAGCGCTTTGTTGCAGTGGGCCTTCGACACGCTGGACCTGAACCGTGTTCAGGCCGAGACCGACACGCGCAACACGGCGTCGGGCCAAGTGCTGGAGAAGCTCCAGTTTGTCCGCGAAGGCACACTGCGAGAAGATTGCATTGTGGACGGCGAGGTATCGGATTCCCGCGTGTATGGGCTTCTCAGGCGGGAATGGAAGCCGTTGCAGTCAGGATCGACCACAGGCTGAAACGGGCTCCCTTGCCCCCACCCGAACGCGTCACTACCGACGAGATAGCCAACGCGGTCGGTGCCTTCCTATCCGGGTGGACAGGTCATCGGCTTAACGTGCAAGCTTTGGCAAGGATAGGATTCAGGTAGCTGCGGGTTCTGCGCGGCACTCAAATTTGAGCCGTCGCTGCTCACGGTGCAGCCGGCAAGCATCATTAGCAGACCGGATACCACGGCGACATTACGCCACACGGTAAATTGCATATGTACTCGACACAACGGGAATGGGTTGCGGTACGGGAAACCCGTCGCAAACGCTGTTAGGCATGGAGTTGCAACGCCAATCAACACCGTGTTGACGCGTAGATCACGCATTGCCGGTCGTCAAGGCCCGGTCACCGAAAGGTAAGCCGCAGCCGCTTCAATCTGCGCATCGTTCAGCGTGGCCGCGACGGCTGTCATCGTTCCCGGCGCCGGCGTTTTCCCCTTCGCGCGCGCCTGAAATTCGTGTAGCCGGGCAACGACAAACGCCGCCGGTTCGCCCGCAATGCTCGGAAAGCGCGCGCCGTTGCCTTTGCCGCCGGCCGCGTGGCAGCTGAAACAGGCGGGAATGCCGGATCCCGCACCCATCTCGGCGAGCTGCTTGCCGGCCAGCACCAGGCTTTGTTGCGGCGGCGCACCTTCGGCAAGCGGCGGGTCCTGCTTCGAGAAAAAATTTGCGAGCTCGCGTATCTCGCTATCAGAAAGAGTGAGTGCAACCGTCTGCATGACAGCGCTTGCGCGCGTACCCGCCTTGAACATTGACAATGCGTGCGCGAGATAATCCGGATCTTTGCCGGCGAGCCGCGGCCCACCGGTTACAGTGCCGGCGCCCAATGCGCCGTGGCACGCGACACAGGTTGCGATGGACGGAGCCTCCGTCCCATTGGCAGTGTCATGCACACTCACTGCGGATTGTGCATGACAGGTACTCGCGAAACCGACGAGCGCCGCAACCGAAAGCGGACGCAAGCCGGCGCGCAACATGTTGACAGAACGTGGACCGATCATCGTGATTTTCCCGCTATGCTTTGAACAAGCGTCCCGTGAACGACGCGATGGGACGATTCTGCCGGGATGATTCTGACCGGCGAGCGTCAAGCGGATTACGGATCTGTTATCTAGGGCGATGACCGGCCTGTCTGCAAGCGTCGCCTTACTTCTGCTCGCCGGTCGCTTCGAGGATCAGATTTGCCACTTCAGTCGGATGCGACAGCAGCGACACGTGGCTCGACTTAAGCTCGATCGTATGCGCGTGCATGCGGTTCGCCATGAAGCGCTCCAGATCGGTGTTGATGGTCCGATCTTCAGTCGACACCGCATACCAGGTCGGCTTGTCGTGCCATGCAGCGACGGTCGTCTTCGCCATCGTGATCGCCTTGCCAATCGGCTGCTGAACCGCATAATACTTCTCTGCTTCAGCCCTCGGCAGATCGCCGGCAAAGTCTTTCAAAAATGCCTGCTCGGATAGCTGGCCGTAGCCGTCGGCCGACCACTGAAGCCCCGCCGATGCGGGCGCGGCCGGAAATTTCTTCGTCAGTGCCGGATAGTCCTCGCCGGCATCCGGCGCACGCGCGGCAATGTACACGAGACCGGCCACCTTCGGATCATCGCCAGCCTGGCTGATCACCATCCCGCCGTACGAGTGCGCGACTAGCAGCGTCGGGCCATCCTGTTGCGCAAGTGCGCGCTTGACCGCGTCCACGTCCGCGTCGAGCGAAGTCGTCGGATTCTGCACCGCCGTCACGTGCAGGCCCTTTGCCTGAAGCAGCGGAATCACCTTCCCCCAGCTCGAACCATCTGCAAACAGCCCGTGAACCAGCACGACGTTCTTGATCGGTGCGGACGAAGCAGCGGTGCTGTCCTGCGCGAATGACGTCGTTGCGCTCAGCAGCGCGGCGCAGGCGAAACCGGCCAGGACAAACGAATTCAACTTCATGAGACTTCTCCGAGGTATGTGAAGGATGAGATTCGCGAATTTCGCTCAGCCGCAATGGCGAGTCGAAAGACGAGCCATACCCAGTCAATCATCCCGTCGATGCGTACGACTGCAAGCGGGCGCTGGATTCTGGTGTACGAAGGTGCAAACACAGTCCCTGCACAAACATTCCGTTCGCTGCAAAGTTTTTTATGAGTCGACGTCTGCAAGGAGCCATTGCATCTGGACAAGCACGAACGGCTGATGCAGGTCGAGCCGGGGAGCTGACGTACTGATCGAACTGTCACTGACTCACTTTCTGAAAAGTCTGCGGAATAAATTGGGTCGGCGCTCGTTTCGTCCATTGCCTTTGATTTTTCTTTCTTCCGCTTCGGCATTGTCGGACCTGCTTGCGCTCTCCACGCGCTGCGGGCGACGCCGGCATCCTGCGAGTTCGTTAATGAAAAAAGTCCTGGTGACGTGTGCTTTTGTTGTATCTGTCCCTGCCGCGCATGCGCAAAGCAGCATTACGTTGTACGGCATCATTGATGAGGGCTTCGAAGCAATCAGCAACGCGCCTGTTGCCGGCAGCAAAGGCGGCGGCAGGCTGTTTCGGCTCGATGCCAACAACGGTCTGAATGGGTCCCGTTGGGGACTCAAAGGATCCGAAGATCTCGGCGGCGGCCTCAAAGCAATCTTCACGCTCGAGAGCGGCTTTGAACTCAACACCGGAAATCTCGCGCAAGGAGGCGATGAATTTGGCCGACAGGCCTTTGTCGGTTTGTCGAGCGACCGGTATGGCACCGTGACGCTCGGGCGGCAATATGATCCCGTCATCGACTACGTCGGAATATACGAGTTCGGCGATTCAAATCTTGGCTCGGATCACGCCGCACATCCCGGTGACCTCGACAATTTCAACTTCACACGTCGCCAGAACAATTCGATCAAGTACCAGAGCCCCGACTACGGCGGTTTAAGATTCGAAAGTCTCTATAGCTTTGGCGGCGTGCCAGGCTCGCTTGCAACCAACCAGGCCTACTCTTTCGGAGCCCATTTTATGAGAGGCCCGCTCGGCATGTCCGTGGCATATTCACACGTCAACAATCCGGCGGCGTCCTTGTTCGGGAGCAACCCAACCGATACCGCGACGTCGAACGGGCTGACCGCGAGCCCGATCTACAGCGGCTATGCGTCGGCAAGAACGTACCAGGTCGTAGCGGCAGGCGGTTCATATACGTTCGGACACGTCGTCGTGGGCGCGACCTATTCGAATATTCGCTATTCGAACATTGCCGCGCTGAGCGAAAGCAGTGCGGATTTCAACGACGCGGAAGTCAGCCTGCAGTATCTGATTGCCCCGGATTGGTCGGTGGGAGCCGCATACAACTTCCTGAAGGGGAACGCAGTGACTGAAACCATTGGGGGCGCCAAATACAATCAGCTCTCCGCCGGTGTGAATCACAAGCTGTCCAAGCGCACCGATGTCTATATTTCAGGCGCATGGCAGACGGTGAGCGGAGACGACTCGACCGGGCACGCGGCGGTCGCGAACATCGCCGATTTGTCGCCTTCTTCGAATCGTCATCAAGCGGTCGCTCGTGTCGGAATCCGGCATCAGTTCTAGTCTTACTGTGTCAACCCAAGCACACCCTCCCCTGCGCACGCACGCTTTTACAAGCGTGCGTCCGGTCGATTTGCCAGGCCACCTCGTACTACGCGTTCACCTGATCGTGTGACGCGGGGGAAGGGGGCGAGAAACTGGACTCCGGATGGGCCGTAAGAAAAACAGGCAGATCGGTAGCGGGCGGTTTGGCGGGAACGTCGAAGAACATTTCGCAAACCCACCCGCGATGATACGAAGCGTGATTCACGAGATGCATGAACATCGCGCCGCGCGACATTGCCGAACGCTCGCCTGATATGAACGCGAACGACAGCACTTCAGCCAGCGACGCGTCGGTCTGTTCATCCGCCCAGCGTTCGAACCACGCGTTCATGTCCTGTTGCGCGCGACGCAGGTCGCGCAAATCGGCATGCACGACCACGTTGCGCGCCGTGAAGCCGTGCTCCTTGCGTTCGAGGTGCGCCTTCCAGATCAGATCGACCACGTAAATGTGATTCAGCGTGCCGATCATCGACTTGAACAATGTCTGCCGCGTTTTGACGGCTTCATCCGGCGGCAGTGCTTCGATGCAATCGAATAGCACGTTGTCGGCCCAGGTTTTATAGCGCGAAAGAATGCGGGTGGTTTGCGTATTAAGCATGACTCGTTTCCTTGACTATTCGCTCGCGTCGTTCAGCACGTCCAGCGCGGCACGACACGCGCCGGCCAGCTGTTCGCGCATCAACTCCTGCACGTTCGACGAGCGGTTAACAATGGCATCGCGAATTTTGACCGATTGACTGAACGACGCCTGCATACGGCCGCCACGCGCCATCGCAATGCGCCGCAAGCGGCGCACAGGTCCGATCAATCCTGCGTGACTGTCCTGCAGCGTGCGGTTGTCGGCGATCGTCATCACGATTGTGTAGAAGCGGTCTAGCGCTTCGACGTAACCCACCGGATCGCCGGCATCGACGCTCATTCGCATCGCCTCGATCACGTCGTCGAGTTGCGCGGTGCCGAGCGTCGTGATGCGCTCCAACGCGAGTTGTACGGCAAGACATTCGAGCGCCGCGCGCACCGTGTAAATCTCCTCGACGTCACGCAGCGTCACGGCACGCACGTACGCGCCGACACGCGGCAGCACCGTCACCAGTCCCTCGCGTTCGAGTTGCGCGAACGCCTCGCGCATCGGCGTGCGGCTTACGTTCAACTGCTTCGCGACCTGCACTTCTGAAAGACGGCTGCCCGGCGCAAGCACGCCCTCGATGATCGCCTCGCGCAACGCGGGCACCACGACGCCTTCGCTCAATGAGTCGCTAGTTGCATCGACGGTGCGCATGCGCGAGTGATATTTGCTCGCGATCTTGTCAAGCGAATGTGCGCCTGCGTGTGCCCCTTTCGCCTGCTTCGGTGCGGCGGCTTCGGCGGTTTTCATTGCAGTTTTACTGGAAGGCATTGACACCTCGTGATCATGTGAATACGCTGTATACAGATTATACACCCGCAATGACTTGCACGACACAGGCGTAAGCGCTGAAGCGTCCACACCGGTCGACACAGGAGAAGTTATGGATCGCAGTTCATTCCCGCAGCCGGTTTTGATCGAGCGAACGGGCGACGTGCTGAGTTTTACGCTGAATCGCCCGGACGCAGGTAACGAGGTTTCCGGCCTGATGTTCGAGGCAATGACGGCGGCGTTACGCAGCGAAGCCGCTGAGCCGAGCGCGCGTGTGCTGCGCATCCGCGGGACCGGCAACGTGTTTTGCACCGGACGCGAGCGCGCCGGGCGCGATGCCGTGTCGATCCGTTCGGAGGTCGCGCGGCTGATCGAACTGAAGCGCCTCGTGCGCGGCACGTCGATGATTTCGATAGCGGAAGTGGATGGCGATGCGCACGGCTTCGGCTTCGGACTCGCGATTCTGTGCGACTTCACGCTCGTGTCGTCACGCGCGACGCTCGCGTTTCCCGAGATGCGCAAGGGCTTGCCGCCCGCCGCGATCATGGCCTATGTGGGCCGCTACGCCTTGCCGAAGACGCTGTTTCCGATGGTGTTGTTCGGCGACACGTTGACGCCCGCCGCCGCGTTGCAGGCGGGGCTGATCACGCAGGTCTGCGAGCCTGCTGCGCTGCGCAGCGACGCCGACGCCCTCACCGATCGCATCCTCGCGCTCGACGACGCGGGCGTGCGCCAGTGCAAGGCGTTCTTTCAGGCGGCGGAAGAAAGCCCGATCGAACAGAACTTCCGCAGCGCGACCGACATGCTGACCGTCACGAGCCTGCGACTGATGCACGGCCGCTGAGCGCGAGCTCACCCAGCGAAGTCCGTACATGGCGCGCGCGGACTTGTCCTGGGAAAGCTTGCGTTTCTTCAGCACGCCGGCAGCAAGCATCTTGCATGGGACAAGAGTAAGTGCCGAAGCGCTAACTCGGTCGACAGGAGACAGACATGAACGTCAACGCAGGGCCACGGCTCGACCGTTTGCCGATGTCGGGATTTCATCGGCGCATCATGTGGTTGATTGGCATCGGCATGTTCTTCGACGGCTTCGACATCTACGTCGCGTCGACCGTGCTCGGTGCAACGCTCAAAACCGGCTTCTCGACACTCGGCCAGAGTGCGCTGTTCGTGTCGCTAACCTTTCTAGGCATGATGCTTGGTTCGCTTGGCACCGGTTTTCTCGGCGACCGCTTCGGCCGCCGTTTCACGTATCAGGCAAATCTTGCGGTGTTCGGACTCGCGTCGCTCGGTGCGGCCCTCGCGCCGAACATGAGCGTGCTGATCGCGTGCCGCTTCGTGATGGGCCTCGGGCTCGGCGCGGAAAATGTCGTCGGCTATTCGACATTGACCGAATTCGTGCCGCCACAAAAACGCGGCAAGCTGCAAGGACTGATGGCCGTGTTCGTCGTGTCCGGGTTGCCGGTCGCCGGGCTGATCGGTTTGCTGCTGATCCCCGCGTTCGGCTGGCGCGCGATGTTTGTGCTCGGCGGCTTCGGCGCGCTAGGTGTCTGGTATGCGCGCAAGTCGCTGCCCGAGTCGCCGCGCTGGCTCGACTCCGTCGGTCGCCATGAGGAAGCCGACGCGATCCTGAATCGCATCGAAGGCGAAGTCATCGAAGCGCGCGGCGGCGAGCCGCTGCCGCCGCTTGTTGTGGCAAAGACGCCCGGGCAAGCGGCAACCTTGCTATCGTTTGGATCGCTTTTCAGCGGCACGATGCTGCAACGGATGATCGTGGGCTGCGTCACCCTCGTCGTCATCAATACGCTGCTGTACGGCTTCGTCACCTGGTTGCCGACCTTTTTCGTGCATCAGGGCTTCAGCATCGCGAAGTCGTTCGGCTTCGCACTCGTCATGTCGCTCGGCGCGCCAATCGGCTCCGCAATCGGCGCATTGACGGCGGACTCGTGGGGCCGCAAGCCGACCATCATCGGCGCGTCGTTCGCTGCAATCGTGTTCGGCGCGATCTATCCGTTCGTTTCGGATCCGCTGCTGCTGCCCCTTGTCGGCCTGTTACTGACCATTCCGATCTACGTGCTGGTCGCTCTACTGTTCGCGATTTACGTACCGGAACTCTTTCCGACCGAAGTCCGGCTGCGTGCATCGGGCATCTGCAACACGCTGGGTCGCGGCGCAACTATCGTCACGCCGTTTATCGTCGTCGCACTGTATGCGCAGCACGGCATTGTCGGTGTGCTGGCGTTGATGATCGGCCTGCTCGTCATTCAGATCGTCGTGGTTGCGTGGCTCGGCGTCGAGCCGACCGGCCAGCGTCTCGAAGACCTACAGCCCACCAACCTGCAAGCAAGCGATGCGATGCGCACCGACGCGCCGGGCGCCGATGCGCATGCATCGTCTCTCAAGTGAACCACCTGGAATTGATCTCTATGGACACAGTGAACCAGACACATCTCGATGCACAGCTTTTCATCGACGGCGCATGGATAGACGCCGACACCGGCCGCACGCTCGACATCGTTAATCCAGCGACGGGTGAAGTGATCGGCGCGCTCGCGGCCGCGTCGCAACAGGACGTGGACCGCGCGGTGCGCGCGGGCCATCGTGCGTTCGAAAGCGGTGCGTGGCGCGACATGCCGATCCAGCAACGCGCGCGTGTGCTAAACCGCTTCGCCGATCTGTTCGAAGCGGACCTCGAACAGTTTTACAAACTCGAAACGCTGAACAACGGCCGACCGATCTCGGAGACGCGCGCGCAGATCTCACGTCTGCCGCAGTTCTACCGCTATTTCGCGGCGCTTGCGCTGACGCGCCGCAGCGACGTGATTCCGATCGAAGGGCCCTACCTGTGCTACACGCAGCGCGTGGCGCTCGGCGTCGTCGCGTTGATGACGTCGTTCAATCATCCGCTGATGATTCTGTCGAAGAGTCTTGCGCCCGCGCTCGCTACGGGTAACAGCGTCGTCATCAAGGCATCCGAGCAGACACCGCTGACCACGGTGCGCCTTGTGCGTCTGCTGGATGAAGCAGGCGTGCCGAAGGGTGTCGTCAACGTCGTGAACGGCGAAGGACGCGAGGCAGGCGCGGCGCTCGCGCAGCATCCGCTGATCCGCAAGGTCGTGTTCACGGGCGGCACGGAAGTCGGCCGCTCGATTGGCGAAGCGGCGGCACGCACCTTCGCGTTGACGACGCTCGAACTCGGCGGCAAGGGCGCGGTGATGCTATTCGACGATTTCGACATGGAGCGCGCGGTCAACGGCGCGGCGTTCGCCGCCTTCATCGGCGCGGGGCAGACCTGTGTGTGCGGCGCGCGGATTCTGGTGCAGAAGTCGATCTATACGGAGTTTCTCGAACGTTTCCGCGCGAAGGCCGCGGGCATTCGCGTGGGCGATCCGGCCGATGTAAAGACCCAACTCGGGCCAGTGATTTCGGACCGTTCGCGTCAGCGCATTCTCGCGATGCTGGAGCGCGCGCAGGCGGCGGGCGCGAAGGTGCTGACGGGCGGCGGCGTACCGTCCAACCTGAAGCAGGGCTTTTTCATCGAACCGACCGTGCTGTATGACGTCGATCCGCGCTCGGAGATCGGTCAGGATGAAGTGTTCGGACCCGTCACCGTCGTGATGCCCTTCGACGACGAGGCGGACGCGATCCGTATCGCCAACGACACGCAGTTCGGCCTCGCCGCTTCCGTGTGGACGCAGGACGTCGCACGCGCGCATCGCGTTGCGAGCAAACTCGAATTCGGCATGGTCTGGGTCAACGATCACCACCGGCTCGACCCGGCCTCGCCGTGGGGCGGTTTCAAGAACAGCGGCGTGGGGCGCGAGACGGGCGTCGAATCGTTCGATCAGTTCAGCGAACCGCGCGCGGTGACGATCAATGTAAGCGGCAAAACCGTCGACTGGTATGCGGACGATGGTGAACTGAAGCGTCTTAATTGACTCTTCCGAAATGACGCAAGAGGCTAGTGTGGGCGACCGGATTGTGCGAAGCGGTTCCTCGCGGGTCACGTAGCATGCATCGCGCATTGCCGAACCACGCTGTCGCCGCACTGTATGTCATCAATACAGTGAAATACCGGCCTAGGAAGCCCTATCGCGCGCCGCTATCGCCTGTAGTTGGCTAACACGGCGCGTATCGCCGGGTCATTCAAGTTTTCGCGTGTCACCGTCACCACGTCGACAAATATCTTGGGACGAGGCGGCTGGCCCTGCAAGGCAGCGACCAGCGTCTCGACCGACCGATAACCCATACGGTAAGAATCTTGCACAACGTCCGCGTGTATCACGCCGTGCTCAAGCGCATGCAGAAATTCCGGGCGCCAATCGAACACAACCAGACGAGGACGAGTACTCACGGGCATCTCTTCGACGACGTGCAAGGCCCCATAGGCTATCGTCTCGTTCGGAGCGAAGACCGCGTCGAGGCGCCCTACGTCACCGGACAGTGACTTGCGCACCTGTGCTTCCGTCTCGCGAAACTGATACCCGACATAGGGTGCGATGACCACACGCCACCCCATTTCACGCGCGACAGCCAAAAACCCCTCTTCTCGCGCGGTTGTCGAACTGATATTCGGCGCGAGTCTTAGCACTGCAATTCTGGCGCCCTTGTGCAGAACGGGTACCAGACTCAGGGCCGCCGTTCTACCTGCTGCGAAATTGTCAGTGCTGACTGTGGAAATCGCGTTGTAGTCCGTGCTGCTCCGGTCGACGAATACCGTAGGAACGGCGATCGGAATCGGCGTCGCTACGTCTTGCAGTGGTTCGGGCGCCAACACGATACCCGCTACG
Source organism: Paraburkholderia aspalathi (assembly GCF_905220735.1). Classification (NCBI taxonomy): domain Bacteria; kingdom Pseudomonadati; phylum Pseudomonadota; class Betaproteobacteria; order Burkholderiales; family Burkholderiaceae; genus Paraburkholderia; species Paraburkholderia aspalathi. Next base: position 348,513 of record NZ_CAJNBA010000004.1, on the reverse strand, counting down.
CCGCTCTTCACCAGGTAGTCGATCATTCTCAACTGGATATTGGGTTCTGCGCCGAGTGACATTCCGTCGGAGGGGCTGCGCATTAGCAGTTCGACATGAAGATCGTCAGCGGCACGATGCATACCCCTGCTCATCGGCCCCCAGAAATCCAGGCCCGAGCCGGCGAGCACCACACCGATCTGGGTGGCAGACGCCGCCTGCACTATCCCCGCCAATACAGTAACCACTATAAGAAGTGAAAGCGTTCTGCGCATTGAGTATTGCCGTCGTACCGAATATGGGTTCTGCTGTGTACGCAACGCGGCTCAAAAGGGCCGCAACTGATTTAGCCCGTGTCATCGCGGAATAACCCGGATGACTTGTCCCAAGCATTGGGAAATTAATTGCACCCGAAGGAAGTGTCAATGCATTTCGGATATCAATCCCTCCGCCTCCAGCTTGCCTCGGCGACCTGAAAGGCCCGTGGTCATTCCCTTAGCGGATTAGGGGTAACCCCAAAAACCGAAATACATCCTTGCGAACAATGCGCTTAATTATCAGCGACCGCTTTCCTAAACTTTGTTTTACCTGCTATGGCCCTAGGCGGCGATCTGTGGTTTGCGTCATGTTATTACCGTGAAAGGTCGCGTGAGTTTATTTGATCGCCACGGGCCAGGCGTGCAACGACGCTACGGAAAAATATGAATGAGTCGTTTGCGTCGAAATTCCAGTCAAAACAAGGAGGAACCGGTCATGAAGACGACAACCAGCACATTAATCGCGGCCGTCGCCGCACTCACGCTGTCGGGTGGCGCTTATGCACAGGCCAACAACACGCTGGCAACCCCGAGTGTAGTGTCGCCGGCCGCCGTGTCGCCAGCCAATGCAACGAGCGGCTACGGCACGCCTGGCGCCCCCAATTCGGACAGCGGCATGAGCACCGCGTCGCCGAACTCAGGCATGCCGAATAGCACCAGCAATAGCTCGACGTCCCTCACCAACCTTCCCGGGAGTCACAACACGCTGGCGACTCCGAGCGTAACGTCGCCGGCCGGCCAATAGTTCGAGTCCCTCGTTCGCCACCCATCATAAGAAAGACCGCTGCCCGTAAGGGCAGCGGTCTTTTGTTTTTCTCCCCGTCCTCTTCCTGCCCTCATCCTGGCAGCGGTCGGGAATGGCCCTGGGTAGCCTCGATGCGTCAGATAAGAGCGTTGCTAGCGGCGGCTGCGCGACCGCGCAGCCAGTTAATACTCGCAAAGAGCAGCACGGCGAATACGATCAGCATCGTCGCCACGGCGAGGATCGACGGGTCGATCGAGTCGCGAATACCGCTCCACATCTGTCGCGGCACGGTTGTTTGATCCGGGCCGCCGATAAACAGAATCACGATGACTTCATCGAACGAGGTCGCGAAAGCGAAGACGCTGCCGGTCGCGACCGCCGGCGTGATGAGCGGCAAGGTCACACGCCTGAATGTGACCCAGGGCGTCGCGCCGAGCCCGGAAGCCGCGCGCAACAGACTCTGATCGAACGAAAGCAGTGAGGCCGTCACGGTGATCACGACGAATGGCGTGCCGAGCGCCGCATGCGCCAGCACCACGCCGGGATACGAGTTCACAAGACCAAGCGGCGCGAAGATCAGATAGAAGCCCGCGGCGACGACGACAATCGGCACGATCATCGGCGAGATGATGATCGGCATGATCAGCGAGCGCAGCGGAAACTGCGCGCGCGAAATGCCCAGCGCCGCGAGCGTGCCGAGACACGTGGCGATCAAAGTCGAAGCCGCGCCGATGCCGATGCTGTTCAGGAGCGATCGTTGCCAGGCCGCGCTCGTGAGCGCCTGCTCATACCAGCGCAGCGAAAAGCCCTGCAATGGGTACGAGAAATACGAGCCTGAATTGAACGAGAGCGGGATGATCGCGAGAATCGGCGCAATCAGGAAGAATAGGACAAGCGCTGTATGCAGCCGCACCCAGCGCGCGGCGACGCGTTCCGTCAGCACCGTGTTGCGTTTATCTGGCATATCGTTCCCTCGTCGTATCCGCGTGTGTCAACCGGGTCTCAACCGAAGCGCAAACGGTCGATGCCGACAATGCGGTTGAACAGGAAATAGAAGATCGCCGTGAAGATCACGAGATAGGCTGAGAGCGCACCGGCGAGGCCCCAGTTGAGTTGCGTGTTGGTCTGGATTGCGATGAGCTGACTGATCATCTCGTCGCCTGCACCGCCGAGCAGCGCGGGCGTGATGTAGTAGCCCAGCGCGAGCACGAACACGAGGAAGCAGCCCGCCCCCACGCCCGGCAGCGTCTGCGGCATGTAGATCCGCACGAACGCAACGAACGGGTGCGCCCCAAGCGATTGCGCGGCCCGCACATACACGGGCGATACGCTCTTCATCACCGAGTAAATCGCGAGAATCATGTAGGGCAAAAGTACGTGCGTCATACCGATGAGCACACCCGCGCGATTGAAGATGAGCGGCAGTGGATGGGTAGTGAGACCAAGACCCATCAGCAGGCTGTTGATTACGCCACCAGGTTGCAGCAAAACGTACCACGCAGTTGTGCGCACGAGCACCGAGGTCCAGAACGGCACGATCACAAAGAGCATCAGGCGGTTACTGCTTTTCGCGGGCAAATTCGCGAGCAGCCATGCGACCGGATAGCCGAGCACAAGGCACAGTAGCGTGACCGTGGCGCTGATCGAAATCGTGCGCACGAACGCCTGCCGATAGATCGAAGCGTTGTCCGGCACGAACGCGACCGAACCTTGCGGCGTCACTTGCGCATCGACGGCCGCAAGCAGAAAGTCCGGCGTCGGCGACGTGGCGGCGCGCTTCAGCAAGCGCCAGATTTCCGGCGAATTCCAGCGTGCGTCGAGTTCGACGAGCGCCGGCTTCCACGCGGGCGGCGCATCGGGGGGCAACTGGCGCGCGGTGCGCATCAACAGGCTACGAAACTCGGCCTGATCGAAGTTCAGCCGCCGCGCGACAGTCCCGAGCTGCCCGCTTTGCTGCGCCTCTTTGAGCCCCGCAGCGAGCAGAGCGAACATCCGCTCGTCCGGCACGCCCTGCCCGTCCCATGCATCAAGCGCGCGTGTGAGCGCGGGCATGCTGTCGGGCACTTCATGGTTCTCCACGCTGCGCGCGAGCAGGAGCGCAATCGGAGCAATGAACGTCGAAAGCAGAAACACGATCAGCGGCAGCGCGAGCAAAAGCGCTTGCACCGACGCACGGCGGCGCGCCTTTTGAAACGACGCGCGGCCGTCGGCTCTCGTCGGAGAGCCCGGGGCCGTGGCTCGGGCCGAAGCGGGCATGTGGCTAGTCACGTTGGGCTCTCGTTGGACGATCGTGTTACTGCGTCAGCCACACCTGGAAACGCTTATTGATCTGGTCCGCGTTGTCGGCCCAGAAGTTCGCGTTGATCTGCAAGGCGCGCTTGAAGTTCTCGGGGGCGGTCGGCAGATCGGCGAGGCGTTGCTTGTCGACCAGCGCGATTGCATCCTTGCGCGGCGGCGCATACGCGATGTACTTCGACAGATCCGCATACGCCTTCGGCTGCGAAGCGGAGACGATGAATTTCGCCGCGGCGTCGGCGTGCTTCGCGCCCGTCGGAACGGCCCACCAGTCGAAGTCATAAACCTGCGCGTCCCAAACAGTCTTGAACGGCTTGTTGTCCTTCTTCGCAGCGTCGGAAATGCGGCCGTTGTAGGCCTGCGTCATCACGACCGCGCCGTCTGCGAGCAACTGCGGCGCCTGGGCACCCGACTCCCACCACACGATGTTTTGTTTGATCGTGTCGAGCTTTTTGAACGCGCGATCCACGCCGGCGGGCGTAGCGAGCACCTTGTAGACGTCCTTCGGATCGACGCCGTCCGCAATCAACGCCCATTCCATCGTTACCTTCGGCGACTTGCGCAGGCCGCGCTTACCGGGGAATTTCTGCAGATCGAAAAAGTCGTTGACGGTGGTCGGAGCCGTCTTCAGCTTGCTCGTGTCATACGCGTAGACCGTGGACCAGACCATGCTTGCAACCGCGCAATCGCTGATCGTGCCGGGGATGAAGTCGCTCGTCTTGCCGAGCGTCTTCTTGTCGAACTTCTGCAGCAGGCCTTCGTCGCAGGCAGTGATCGCATCGTTCGTTTCGAGGTCGATCAGGTCCCACGTGGTGTTCTTCGCCTGCTCCATTGCGGAGAGCTTCGCGAGGCCGCCGTCATACGATTCGGTCGAGAAGCCAATGCCGGTGGCTTGCGTGAATGGTTCGAAATAGGCCTTCTTGGCAGCCGCTTCGTACGCGCCGCCGAAGGTCACGACGGAGAGCGTCTCCGCCGCCTGGACGGTTACGGTGGCGAATGCGAGTACGGCGAGTGCGGCGCTTTGTGCTTTGATGAGAGTGCGCATGTCAGTTGGCTCCTGCTGGTGCGGTCGTGATGATGGAAGGTGAGAGCGGTGTGGATGCTGGAATCACGGGCGCGCTGCGTGGCACGCTTATCGCGAGAATCTTGCAGTCGTCGTGGCACCATGCGATATCGATCGCGCTGCCGGGCGAAGGCAGCGCATGGCGCTGCGTATTGGGCACTTTCACGACAAAGGAATCGCGTGAACCGAGCGCGAGGTGCACGCGATGATGATCGCCGCAATACACCAGTTCCTCGACGCGTGCGCGCACCACGTTGCTGTGTTCGTCGACGGGCGCGCCTTCGGCGCTCGGGATATGTGCGCGCTCGGGGCGCAGAGCGAGCATCGCTTCGTCGCCCGTGCTCAGGCCGGCCTCGCAGCGGCCACGAATGACGCTGCCGTCCGAGAGCGCGAGCGTCGCCCACTCCTCGTTCGCACTGACGACGCGCCCGGTCAGCCCGTTGTTTTCGCCAACGAAGTTGGCGACGAAGGCGTTCTGCGCGTTCTCGTAGAGTTCGCTGGGCGTGGCGGCTTGCTGAATGCGGCCATCGGAAAACACGGCGACGCGGTCCGACATGGTCAGCGCTTCGGCTTGATCGTGCGTCACGTAGACGATCGTAAGCGACAACTCGCGATGCAGGCGCATGATTTCGTACTGCATGGTTTCGCGCAGGCGCTTGTCAAGCGCGCCGAGCGGCTCGTCCATCAGCACGACGCTCGGCTCGAACACGAGCGCGCGAGCGAGGGCCACGCGCTGCTGCTGCCCGCCGGAGAGCTGCGCGGGACGCCGGTTCGCCAGATGCGGCAGTTCAACCATCTCGAGCGCGCGCTTCACGCGCGTCTTCTGCTCGGCGCGGCTGACGCGCCGCACAGAGAGTGGAAACGCGACATTCTCTGCAATCGTCAGATGCGGAAAGAGCGCGTAGTTCTGAAACACCATGCCGATGTCGCGCTGATGCGGAGGCTTGTCGTCGAGCCGCCGTCCGTCGAGACGTATCTCGCCGCGCGTGGGCGATTCGAATCCCGCAAGCATCATGAGCGTCGTCGTCTTGCCTGAACCGGACGGCCCCAGCAGCGACAGGAATTCTCCCTTGCTCACGTCGAGGTTCAAGTCATCGACGACGTATTGCGCGCCGTCATACGACTTGCTTACGCCCGAGAACGAAATGAAGGAAGGGTTTGACATCGTGATCGCGTCCTGTCGATGGTGCGTCTTGATCAATGCGTTTTCTCGAGCTGCATCGCGGCGATTTTGCTGGCGATGTAGCGGGCGAAATCATAGTTGGGCCGTTCGAGATGGCTTAAGTGACCGGGCTTCGCGAGCGGCGCGTGCACGCCGCGAAAGACGGCTTCCACGCCGCGTTTGTCTTCCGCGTTCACGTCGTCGAGCAGCTTCTTCAACGTCGTCATGTGCGCGTTGGCCTCGGTATCCGCGACGAACTCCGGCGCAAGCCCGCCGCCGAAGCGGATATGCACGCGATCCACGCCGTGAGGTTGCAGCACGAGATACCAGAAGTAGCCCGGCGTAAGCGTGACGAGATGCGTCGGGTAGATCGCGAGCAGCGCTGTGGTCTTGCGCCAATGTCCCGTGAGGCGCGTATTGTCCGGATGCGCGTTGCCGATGGGCAAGGACGCTTCCTTCGTGATCCAGTGATAGTTAAAAGCTGGATACCCCGGCGGACATTCCATTTCATCGAGCCGCGAATGCGGTCCTACCGTCGCGCGATGCAGCATGGGCAGGTGATAGCTTTCCATGAAGTTTTCCGCGAGGATCTTCCAGTTCGTGTCCCACACGTGCTCTTCATAGAAAGTTTCGATGTAGTCCGACATGCCGTATGCACCGATGAGCTCGTTCAGTTTGGCGAGCTGCGCGTGAACAGGCGGTGCGTTTTCGTCGAGTGTCACGTAGATCCAGCCTTGCCATTCTTCGCAGCGCACGGCGGGCAGCTTGTAGCTTTCCTTGCAGAAGCCCTCTTGCCGATCCATGAGCGGCGCGCCTTGCAGGGCGCCATCCAGCGAATAGTTCCAGGCGTGATAGGGGCAGACGATGCGGCGTACGTTGCCACGTCCTTCGAGCAGCACCGACATGCGATGCAGGCACACGTTCGACATCGCCTTGAGCTGCATCTGTTCGTCGCGCAGTACGACGATCGGTTGCGCTCCAAGTCGCGCCGTCATGTAATCGCCAGGCACCTTGAGCGCACTGGCGCGGCCGACGCATTGCCATTCGCGCTCGAAGATAGCGCGCTCTTCCAGCGTGAGGAATTCGGGCGACGTATAGACACCGGGCGGCATCGCATGCGCATCGCCGAATGACCGTTCGCAACCCGTCTGCAGTTCGTCGACCAGCGCTTGCACTGCGATCGTCCTTGCCGGGTTGGCCATGGTGTCCCCCTTGATTCTTCACGGTGAAAGCGCGGCAACGCAAGGCTTTACGGCGTAGCGCTCAACATGGACACCAATCTATCAAGCCAAATTGCAAGCCAAAATATTGTTTTTAGATACAAAGCAAAGGTTTTGCCTATGCAGCGCGCGCAGACCTAAAGCAGACGATCGCGCTTTCTTGATCATGCGTCGATATGCAGGCGCCGTATATAGGTTTCGCAGAATGACGTGAAGCGATGCACGACCTGGCGCGGCTTCATCGTGCGCGATTGCGCGATGCCGAGCATCGTGGCGTTGACGTTGTCTTTGAAACGCTTAATGACGAACTCTTCGCCATCCACAGTGCGATTCGATTTGAGCGGAAAGTTCAGGAGGCTATAGCCGAGACCGTTGGCCACCATGCCGCGCACAACTTCCGGCTGCGACGAGCGGAACGCGGGCACGGGGCGGCTGCCCACCGCATCGAAGAGCGCGGCGAAATACTCGCGGCTGTGCGGCAGGTCGAGCATCACGTAGGGCTCGGGCAAGAGATCCGCGAGCGATACCTTGCGTGCGCGTGCCAGACGATGCGTCCTCGGCAGGATTGCGTAAGGCGGCAGCGAGAGCAGCGGCGTGAAGGCGATTTCCTCTGTCAAATCGAGGCTGTAGGTGAGCGCAATGTCGAGCGAGCCGTCGTGCAGGCCACGCAAGAGGCCATCCTGATGCGCCTCGACTGTGCGAAACGAGATGCCCGCGTGCTCGTCGACGAATCGGCTAATCAGCCGCGGCATGAGCGGCGGCGCAAGCGAGACGAGGCAACCGAGCGTGATGACGCCCGTCATGCCGCCGTCCATTTCCTTCGCGGTCGTCTGCAATTCCTCTGCAATCTTCAGCAGATTACGCGCTTGCCCGAGCAGATCGCGACCGGCTTGCGTGAGCGAGAGACCGCTCGCGTGATGCCGTATGAAGAGTTGCACACCGAACGACACTTCTAGGTCCGCGAGCGCCGTCGAGATCGACGGCTGCGAAATGTGCAGACGCTTCGCGGCGGCAGTGAAAGACAGCGCTTCCGCGGTGACCACGAAATAGCGCAACTGGCGCAACGAGTAGCGCAACGGTTGACTCTCCATCTGCAACGCTCCGTGTTCAAAGTCCCCAATGGGCGGCATTGTGAAGCGATCAAAAAGGCTTGCATAGGTAAATCCGATGCTATGCATTTTTTAAATATATTTTTCAGATTCTGAATGGGCGCGTAGATTTTCACGAAAGACGAACGGACCAGGTGGCGACGCGCTGTCGGAAAACACTACCGGGTCCGCCACGATCGCGAGCCCTCGCAGGCCGCTGCGCCGTGACACCGCGATCGAATCGAAACATTCCGCGTTTTCAGAAGGACACAGCTATGACAGTGGAAACAACGTCAATCGACACGCTCGTCGTCGGCGCCGGCCAGGCCGGCGTCGCCATGAGCGAACATTTGAGCAAGCTTGGCGTGCCGCATCTCGTGCTCGAACGCGCTCGTATCGCCGAGCGCTGGCGCACGGGACGCTGGGATTCGCTGGTTGCCAATGGTCCCGCGTGGCACGATCGTTTCCCCAATCTCGAGTTCGCCGACTTTGACCCCAACGCATTCGCGTCGAAGGAGCAGGTCGCGGACTATTTCGTCGCTTATGCGGAGAAGTTTGAAGCGCCGATCCGCACCGGTGTGGAAGTGAAAAAGGTCGTGCGCAATGCGGGGCGCCCAGGCTTCACCATCGAAACATCGGAGGGCACGATCGAGGCCAATCGCGTGGTAGTCGCGACGGGGCCCTTCCAGCGCCCTGTCATTCCGCCAATCGCACCGCAAGATTCGAGTCTCACGCAGATTCATTCCGCCGACTATCGCAATCCCGGGCAATTGCCCGAAGGGGGCGTGTTGGTGGTCGGGGCCGGATCGTCAGGCGTGCAAATCGCGGACGAGTTGCAACGTGCGGGCAAGCGCGTCTATCTGTCGGTCGGGGCGCACGATCGTCCACCGCGCGCCTATCGCGGCCGCGACTTCTGCTGGTGGCTCGGCGTGCTCGGCGAATGGGATGCAGAGGTCATGAAGCCCGGCAGAGAGCACGTCACCATTGCAGTGAGCGGTTCGCGTGGCGGCCATACGGTGGACTTTCGGCGTCTCGCGAATCAGGGCATCACGCTCGTGGGTCTCACGAAATCGTTCGATAACGGCGTGGTGACCTTCGAAGCCGATCTCGCGGAAAACATCGCGCGCGGCGACGAAAACTATCTGTCGCTGCTGGACGCGGCCGACGCGTACGCCGAGCGTAACGGTCTCGATCTTCCCGAAGAGCCCGAAGCCCGCGTCATTCCTGCGGATCCGGAATGCGTGACGCACCCGTTGCACGATCTCGATCTGGCGAAAGCCGGCGTGACATCGATTGTCTGGGCGACCGGATATGCAGTCGATTTTAGCTGGTTGAACGTCAACGCCTTCGATGAAAAGGGTAAGCCGAAACATCAGCGCGGCGTATCGAAGGAGCCCGGCATCTATTTCATCGGTCTGCCGTGGCTATCGCGCCGAGGGTCCGCATTCATCTGGGGCGTGTGGCACGACGCGAAGCACATTGCCGATCACATCGCCACGCAGCGTAAATACCTGGCTTACTACGACGACTCGCAAGGCCAGGCACCGAGCCGCGGCGAGGAAAGGGTTGAAAGCGTTGACAACACCTCCGCCGGCTCACGCATCCACAAAGTCAGCGAGATGGGCGTGAATTGATGCGTACGCCTCTTTAATCCGCGATCCATTTCTTCCTACATTAAGGTGCATTGATGAGCCAACCTACGCATACCCGTATTCGCATGTTCAACACGAAGGATACGTATCCGAACCAGACGCTCGACAACGATCTTTGTCAGGCCGTGCGCGCCGGCAATACGGTCTATGTACGCGGCCAGGTAGGTACGGACTTCGAAGGCCGCCTGATCGGCATCGGCGATCCGCGCGCCCAGGCCGAGCAAGCGATGAAGAACGTCAAGCAGTTGCTCGAAGAGGCCGGCAGCGACCTGTCACACATCGTCAAGACCACAACGTTCCTGACTGACATCCGCTACCGCGAGCCGGTCTATCAGGAAGTCGGCAAGTGGTTGAAGGGCGTGTTTCCTATTTCGACCGGCCTGGTGGTGGTCGCGCTGGGTCAGCCGCAGTGGTTGATGGAAATCGACGTTATCGCGGTCATTCCGGATGGATGGACGCCGCCGACGGCCTGAGGAGCGGGACATGACATTTTCTATTGTTGGACGTTGTCCGGAATCCGGGCAGCTTGGCATCGCGATCAGTTCGTCCAGCATCGCGGTGGGCGCTCGATGCCCATGGTTGCGCGCAGGCGTGGGCGCGGTGGCGACGCAGAACGTCACGCTGCCCGCGCTCGGCCCGCAAATTCTCGATCTTCTGGAGAACGGGCAACTCGATCCCGCCACTGCATTGGACCGTGTGCTCGGCGCGAGCGAGTGGAGCGAGTACCGCCAGGTGACGGTGATCGATAGCCAGGGGCGCACGGCGTTCTTCAGCGGTAAGGAAGCGTTGGGCACGTATCACGCTGTCGCCGGCAAACAGTGCGTAGCTGCGGGCAACATGCTCGCCGGCATCGAAGTGATCGAGGCCATGCTTCCGGCGTTCGAGCAGGCATCCGGCACGCTGGCCGATCGCCTGCTCGCGGCCATGCATGCCGCGATGGCTGCCGGCGGCGAAGCGGGGCCCGTGCATTCGGCGGCGCTCAAGATCGTGGGCGACGTGAGCTGGCCGATCGTCGATTTGCGAGTCGATTGGATCGATGACGACCCCATCGGTCAACTCGACACGCTATGGCAAGCGTATCGGCCGCAGATGCAGGACTACTTGACCCGGGCGTTGAATCCGACCGCCGCGCCTAGCTACGGAGTGCCCGGCAATGAATGACAGATCCAGCCGGGCGCTGCTCGAACGGCTGATCGGCTTCGCCACGGTCAGCCGGGACTCCAATCTGGACATGATCGAATTCATTCGGGCTTACCTGCAGGAACTCGGTGTCGAAAGCGAGCTGTTCTACAACGCCGAGCGCACCAAGGCGAATCTGTTCGCGACCATCGGCCCGCGTGAGCACGGCGGCATCGTGCTGTCCGGCCACACCGACGTGGTGCCTGTCGATGGCCAGGCGTGGACCGTCGATCCATTCCGTCTCACTGAACGCAACGGGCGGCTGTATGGCCGCGGCACGGCCGACATGAAGGGCTTCATCGCTTCGGTGCTGGCAGCGGTGCCCGGGTTTCTCGAGCGCGAGCTGAAACAGCCGGTGCACCTCGCCTTTTCGTACGACGAGGAAGTCGGCTGCCTCGGCGTGCGGCCGATGCTGGCGGAACTGGAGCGGCGTGCGCACAAGCCCGCCCTGTGCCTGATCGGCGAGCCAACCGAGCTTAAACCGGTGCTGGGCCACAAGGGCAAGCTGGCGATGCGCTGTCAGGTGAAAGGCGCGCCTTGCCATTCGGCCTATGCGCCGTACGGCGTCAACGCGATTCAATACGCGGCGCGGATGATCGGCCGTCTTGAAGAGATCGGCGAACAGTTGGCGCAACCCGAGCATCACGACGAGCGATTCGATCCACCCTTCTCGACCGTGCAGACGGGCGTGATAAAAGGCGGCCGTGCGCTCAACATCGTGCCGGCCGAATGCGAATTCGACTTTGAAGTGCGCGCGTTGCCTGGTTTCGACGCAAACCAGGTAGCCGACGAGTTGCTGACCTACGCCGAGGCTGAGCTGCTGCCGAAGATGCGCGCCGTGCAATCCGACACTGACATCCGCCTTCAGCCGCTCTCCGCCTATCCGGGATTAGCCACGTCGCCTGACAGTGAAGCGGCGCGTCTTTTGGCGCTGCTCAGCGGTTCCAATGAGTTCGGCACGGTTGCATTCGGCACCGAGGGCGGACTGTTCGATAAGGCGGGCATTCCAACGGTTGTCTGCGGACCCGGCAGCATGGACCAGGGGCATAAGCCGGACGAATTCGTCACCGTCGAGCAATTGCACCAGTGCGATGCGATGCTGGCTCGGTTGGGAGATTACATTTCGGCCACGGCCGCGTCGCGAGACGTATGCATCAAATAGCGAGACCACTGTCTCGCGCCGAAGTTAGACGATCAGCAAGACCACGCAACTCAAATACTTTCGAATGCCAGGCATGGCGATTCGGTAGACCGAACACGCCTGATTACGCATGGGCGCAGAGCATGCGACAGGAGTAAGAGCTTTGCATGGGACCAGAGTAACGCGCTAGCTCCTGTCAACACTGGAGACAAACTTGAATACTTCCGAACGCGACGCTTCGCCGTTGATCGAAAAACACACCATCGGCTACGTGCCGCCAGAAGATCGCCATGGCAAGGTGCGCGACCTGTTCACGCTATGGTTCGGCGGCAATATCGCGCCATTGCCCATCGTTACCGGCGCACTCGGCGTGCAGATATTCCACCTGAACTTGCTGTGGGGCATCGTAGCGATCATCGTCGGTCAGGCGGTCGGCGGCGTGCTGATGGCGTTGCATTCGGCGCAGGGCCCGCAGATGGGCATCCCGCAGATGATTCAAAGCCGTGCGCAGTTCGGTTCATGGGGCGCGCTGCTCGTCACCGTGATCGCAGGCGTGATGTACGTGGGCTTCTTCGCGTCCAATATCGTGCTTGCCGGGAAGTCCCTGCATGGCATCGAACATGGCATTCCGGTTCCCGTCGGCATCGTGCTCGGCGCGATGGGATCAGGGCTGATCGGGGTCATCGGTTACCGGCTAATTCATATTTTGAATCGCATCGGCACCTGGGTGCTTGGAATCGGGATTTTCATCGGGTTCGGCTATATCCTCACGCATATCTCTACAGGCGATTTCCTGACGCGCGGCGGATTCAACTTCGCCGGCTGGCTCGCGACCGTTTCGCTGTCGGCGCTCTGGCAAATTGCGTTCGCCCCGTACGTGTCCGACTATTCGCGCTATCTGCCGCAAAACGTGCGCGTCGCATCGACGTTCTGGGCGACCTACCTCGGCTGCACGATTGGCTCAACGCTCGCGTTCGTCTTCGGCGCAGTAGCCGTGCTCGCGGTGCCGCCCGGCGCCGACGCGATGGACGCCGTCAAGCAGGCCACCGGACCGCTCGGGCTGCCGATGCTCGTCCTCTTCCTGCTGAGCGTGATCAGCCATAACGCGCTGAATCTTTACGGCGCGGTGCTCGCGGCCATCACGTCGCTGCAGACATTCGCTTATCGCTGGATTCCCACGGCGAAGGCGCGTGCCGTGCTGTCGATTGCGATTCTCCTTGCATCCTGCTACGGAGCGATCGGCGCTTCGACGAACTTCGTCGGCAATCTGGTTGATCTCGTGCTCGCGCTGCTGGTCGTGCTGGTGCCGTGGACCGCGATCAACCTGATCGACTTCTATGTGATCCACAAGGGGAAATACGACATCCAGTCGATCTTCCAGGTGGACGGCGGCATCTACGGCCGCTTCAATCCGCAAGCGCTGATTGCCTATGGGATCGGCATCGTCGTACAGATTCCGTTCATGAGCACGCCGATGTATACGGGTCCCGTGCCGAAGTATCTCGACGGCGCGGATCTCTCGTGGGTGATCGGGTTGCTTCTGACATCGCCGCTGTATTACTGGCTCGCGTCGCGGGACACCGTCTATCGGCGCAGACAGTCCGGTGCAAGTGTCACGCGTGGTCCGGCGAGACAGTCATGAGCATACTGCGCGGTCACGACGACCGTGCCGATTTTCTCGCCGGAATCGATCTCATGCTTCGCGGGATCGAGTCAGCGGGTGGTCGCTAATCTGCCATAGCGGTACCCTGCTGCTTACTTCCCGCCAGTGACATCGAGGAATGTGCCGGTGATGAAGGAAGCCTCGGCGCCTGCTAGCCATAGGATCGCCCGCGCAACCTCTTCAGGTTGACCGCCTCTTCCCATGGGGATCGAGTCTTTAACGCGATCCACCCGTCCCGGCTCGCCGCCGTTAGCATGCATCTCAGTGTAAATGTGCCCAGGGCGAATGCAGTTGACGCGTATCCCATCCCGCGCGACTTCTTTGGCGAAGCCGATAGTGAATGTCTCAAGCGCACCCTTCGACGCAGCATAGTCGACATATTCGTTTGGACTGCCAAGCCGGGCCGACGCCGATGAGATGTTGATCACGGCGCCGCCCCGCCCGTTGTGACGATACGACATCCGCTTCACCGCCTGCTGCGCACAGAGGATGGGGCCGATCGAGTTGATCGCGAAGATACGCTGCATCCGCTCGAATTCGAGATCTTCCAGCCGGGACTGCTGCGCAATGATCGCAGCGTTGTTCACCAGCACATCGATCCGGCCAAACTTCCGGTCGATCGCGGCGAATAGCTCAGCGACCTGCTCTGGATCTGCGCTGTCTGCGCGCATGGCTAAAGGCCGGCGCCCGAGCGCTTCCACATCAGCCGCCACCGCACGGGCGGCAGACTCGTTGGAGACGAAACTGATCGCTACATCGTAACCTTGTGCGGCGGCAAGCCGCGCAGTCGCCGCGCCTACACCACGGCCTCCACCCGTTATCAGAATCAACGGAGCCTGCGGAACAGCATTCATTTAGTGATCCTCCACGTGATAGTGCCGGTATAAAAGAGCGCAAACGCGCAATGTCAAAGGCCCAAACAAACCGCCCCACCCGCGACGATCACGCACGCGAGCCAGCGTTTTCCACTGACCGTTTCACGCAGAAACCCACGCCCGATCAGCACCGCGAACACCACGCTGGTCTCGCGCAAGGCCGATACCGCACCCATCGCGCCCGACTGCAGCGCCCATATCACGATGCCATACGCCGCGATCGACACGAGGCCGCCGAAGAGCGATGAGCCGATTGCCATTGGCGCCGTCTTTACCGGTGCCCATAGCGCCACACTCCCACGCGTTACGACGAACAGAACCGGCATCAGCCAATAGAACAGGAACATCCACGCGGTGTAGGCGAGTGCCTCGCCACCGGATAAACGCACGCCGATGCCGTCGATCACGGTATAGATGGCGATCGTCACGCCGGTCGTCAGCGCGGCCAGCAAACCTGCACGCGACACGCGTCCCCTCTCCAGTGCGATTGCGACGATGCCACCCGATATCATCACGATCCCGAGCACATGCAACGGACCGATCGCCTCATGCGCAAAGAGCGCCGCGCCGAGCGTGACGAGCAGGGGCGACGAGCCGCGCGCAATCGGATACGCCTGCGCCAGATCGTTGCTGCGATACGACCGTACGAGCGTCACGTTGTAGACGACATGCACGAGTCCCGATGCGACGATGTACGGCCAGGCCGCGCCGGACGGTAACGGCGTGAAGAGAATCACGACCGTAGAAGTTGCCGCGATGGCGATGCTCATCCATGTCATGGACAGGAACCGGTCGCCATTGCCGTGCAGCATTGCGTTCCAGCTCGCGTGAAGCAGAGCGGCGAGGAGAACGAAGCCGCCGGTATAACTGAGCATTCGAATTCCGGAAAGACAAGGTATGAGGAAGAATATCTATCTTGTGGTCGGCCATCAAACCAGATAAATTGGCCATTCGCGTTAGATAAACTATTCCGAATGAAGCGGACGTTGCCTCCTCTCAATGCATTGCGTGCCTTCGAGGCCGCAGGCCGACTCGGCAGCTTCAAGGAAGCCGCTGCGGAACTGCACGTCACTCACGGCGCGGTGAGTCAGCACGTTCGACTGCTCGAGGAGTGGCTCGGCGCATCCTTATTCGAACGGCACAACCGGCGCGTGGTGCTGACCCCGGCGGCCGAGGCCTACCTGGCGGAAGTCGGTCCTTTGTTCGAGCAGCTCTCGCAGGCAACCGCCCGATATGGTTTGCTCGAAAC
Organism: Paraburkholderia aspalathi; assembly: GCF_905220735.1. Taxonomy (NCBI): domain Bacteria; kingdom Pseudomonadati; phylum Pseudomonadota; class Betaproteobacteria; order Burkholderiales; family Burkholderiaceae; genus Paraburkholderia; species Paraburkholderia aspalathi. Next base: position 332,885 of record NZ_CAJNBA010000004.1, on the reverse strand, counting down.
GGTCTCGCGAACACTGTCCGTGAACGCGCCCGCGACCTTCACGTTGCGCTGGCTGGTGCCGAAACTGGCGCAATTTCGCGCCGAGCATCCCGACGTGGACGTCAAGGTGGAGACGTCGAACGAGTCGGTGGAGAGCTTGAAAGAGATCTATGACGTCGTTATCCGGGGTGGTCCGGACACGTTTTATGGCTACTCGATGCAGCTTTTCCTGTCCGAGGAGAGACTCCCGGTCTGCAGTCCGGCACTCTTGCAACGACTGCCGCTTCGGACGCCAGACGACCTCCGGGAGCATACGTTGCTGCACACGTCGAGTCTGCCGCGACTCTGGCCGGACTGGCTGGCGAGAGCACAGATTTCCGCACTCCGCCCGGCTGCCACCCTCACCTTCGATCACTTCTATCTGACGTTACAGGCTGCCATCGATGGCATAGGCATCGCGATGGGACCGACTGCGCTTGTCTCAGACGACCTTGCTACCGGCCGGCTTGTCGCGCCGTTCGCTGGCCCTCGCCTACCGTCGCGGAGCTATTGCACTTACGTTCCGGATGGGAGGTCTGCAGATGACGTGATCGTGCTGTTCCGCTCATGGCTCGAGCGCGAGGGGATGCGTTCACGAACGGAGACGGCCCCTTAGATGTGGGCTCGCTGAGCGCTATCGGAGCGGGGCGACTGAAGCGCTCCGACGCCTAGCTTATCGAGTCGACTGAAAACGCGATGTCCTTTTGCGCTTCGAGCACCCTCAGACGCTCAGCCAACGCAGCCCTGATCGAGTCGTAGGCACCGCCGCCAAGCGTCAGGCGTAACGGCGGATGTGCCGAGTCCGCCGCGACGATCATTGCGGTGACCGTCTTGCCGGCATCGCCCCGAATTGCAAAGCTGTTGGATGCGATTGCCCGCCTGACGTCGCCCGCCGGGGTATCGTCGTACTCGGGCATCGGCACCGCGTGATCGAGACCGGCACCGAACTGCGTGCTCGTCGGCCCCGGCTCCACGATCACGAAGTCGATGCCGAATGGCCCCACCTCCTTCGCTACCGACTCCACGAAACCTTCGATGCCCCATTTCGTAGCGTGATAGAGGCTGAAATTCGGGTAAGCGATCTGTCCACCTTCGGACGAAACCTGAACGATCCGGCCGCCGCCCTGGCGGCGCAGGTGAGGCAGCGCCGCACGGATGACCTGAATCGATCCTGTGAGATTGGTGGCAATCTGCCGCTCAATCTGTTCATCAGTCACTTCCTCGGCCGCGCCGAATAACCCGTAGCCCGCGTTGTTCACGACCACATCGATGCGGCCCATCGCTTCGAATGCGGCGGAGATATTCGTGTGCACCTCGCGGATGTCGGTGACATCGAGTGTCAACACATGCAACCGGTCGTCGTACTGTTGCTTCAGCTCATCGAGCGCCCCCTCGTGCCGCAGCGTCGCGACGACCCGATCGCCGCGTTGCAGCAGGCGCTCCGCGAGTAGCCGGCCGAGGCCTGACGACGTGCCGGTGATAAACCAGGTCTTCACCATGGTGTGTTTCTCCAAAGAGTGGATGGAATGGCATTGCCTGATCACCAGTCTAGGGACCCGTCATTGGTCAGAGAAGTCTCTATAGTACGTATGACCCCGTGAAAATTCGCCACCAATGACCAAGCCGACACTCGCCGATCTCACCGCGTTTTCCGCTGTCGCAACGCATCGGAGTTTCCGCCGTGCCGCTGATGCACTCGGCGTTTCGCGCTCCTCGCTAAGTCACGCCATGCTCGCCCTGGAGCGCGAATTGGGCGTACGCCTGCTCAACCGCACGACGCGCAGCGTGTCGCCGACAGAAGCCGGCGAAGCATTGCTCGCCCGGCTTGCGCCCGTGCTCCGCGATCTCGACGAGGCACTGGACGCCGTCGCCGATGCGCGCGGCAATCCGAGCGGCACGCTCAGGATCAACGCCAATGAGGGTGCAGCGCGACTGTTATTGAAAACGGTGGTGCCGCGTTTTCTGAAGCGCTTTCCCGGCATGGCGCTCGATCTGGTTGCAGAGGGGCGGCTCGTGGATATCGTCGAGCAAGGTTTCGATGCCGGAGTACGGCTTGGCGAGTCGGTCCCGCGCGACATGGTGGCGGTGCGCATCAGCGACGATCTTCGCTTCGTAGTCGTTGCGGCGCCTTCGTATCTCGCGGGTCGAACACCACTCATCACGCCCGACGACCTTCGCAGCCACGACTGCATTCGCCAACGTCTGCCGAGCGGCAAACGCTACCGCTGGGAGTTTCGCAAGCACGGGCAGGAGGTGGCGATCGATGTTCCCGGCGTGCTCACGCTGGATCACAACGGTCTGATGGTCGAGGCCGCGTCCGATGGTTTGGGCCTCGCGTATGTACCGGAGTCCACGGCCCGCGACTGGCTGGACGACGGCCGGCTGGTTACCGTGCTGGAAGATTGGTGCCCGTTCATCCCGGGGCTCTGCCTGTACTATCCCGGGCATCGCCACGTGCCTGCTGGCTTGCGGGCGTTCATAGACGTGCTGAGAGAGGTCAATCACTAGCGCATGTGGATGTCCGTTGTCGAGGAGACTGGCCGACCGCCCAGGTCGCATGCCGTCTGCGCCGCCGTTGAAGACGGCGGCGCAGCTCCTTCAACTGAAGCTATTGCGCTGTCGGCGCGCTAACGCCATCGATGTCCGGCGCCCAACCCGAAGGGTTCGAGAAAATCAGCGCGTTCGTGTTGCCCGCCTTGAACGTGCCCGTTACAGCGAGCGTCGAGACGGTGCCCCAGCCACCGCTCGGCGGAAACGACACCGTGACAGGCGTTGATCCGTTAAAGCTGATGTCCGCGGAGCGCGGCGCCGAGTCGCCGTTCGCATAACCCACCAACACAGTGTAGGTACCGTCCGCGGGGACACTAATGTCGTTGATCGTCAACGTCCCGCCGTTGCCGATATAGCCGACGTCCGAACCACCCGAACAAGCGCTGCATGTCGAAATACGCGCGCCACCGGCGAGTACGCTGGTCGACGCTTCTGCCTCGTAGGCGGCCTTGAACGGCGGTAGCGTCACCGGGCCGGCGACGACAGTGACTGTGCCGATCTCGGGCGTGGGCGCGCTGCTGTCCGCGCTCGACAACGTCAGCGAGTTAGCCCCGCCGGCTTGCAGCGGCACGTAGACCGTGACCGTGCCAATGCGCCCTTCGCCGCCGGTCGGCGGAAATGCCACGGTGGTCGGCTGGCCGCCGTTTGTCGAAAGTTGCGCGGTCAGCGTTTCGCGAGAGCGGTTCGCATAGGCAATCGCAACGTATCCGCCGGTGCCGGTCGATGCGACGTTGCCGAAGGTCACAGTGCCAAGTCCCCGAACGATCTTGCCGCCGTCGCAGTCCGAGCAGTGCGTGTACGACGCGCCACCGCCAAGTGAGGTCGGCTGGTAGGTCGTCGCGGCGACGTCCTGTCCGCTTACCAGGAGCATCACCGCGCCGCCCGCCGGCACCGTGGGGGCCGTATACGAAGTGACAAACGAGCCGAGTTGCTTGCTGGCCCAGAGATCACGCACACTCGCGTGCGCGTTCGGCACCAGGCCGAGTTGCTGCCACGTGACCGTCATCGGCGCGTCCGTCGCGCCGTTGTTGAACAGCACGACAGCACGCTGTCCCTGCCCGGCCAGAAGCTTCGCCCACACCTGCTGTGCGCCGGACTGCGCTACCTTTACGCCTTGTGTGCCAAGCAGGTCCTGGTCGACCGCAATGACGCCGGTATTGGTCATCAACTGCGTGGCATCCGCGGTCAGCGGCTTCGACAGGTCGTTGCCGAGAATCAGCGGTGCGCCGGCGATCGCCCACAGGCTCATGTGCGCCTGATCGTGAACCGCCGTCATGCCCATGCCGACCACCATCATGTCGGGGTCGTTGTAGAAGCCGGTGTGCTGGCCCTCGGGGTGATAGTTGCCCAGAAAGTTGCCGGTCACGCTGCCGAAGTTCGGCGCGCCGCTGTTCGGCCCATAGATGTCGCCCGTGGTTCTCCACATCCGGCCAACTCCGGCGGCCCACGCCCACGGTCCCTCGTTGAAGTCGGGGTACGTGCTGTTATTGGCGATGGTGCCCCAGTCGCAGATGCTGAGCGTCACGCGGTGGCCGGTCTGCACGTATGCCTTGTCGATCGCGTCGGCAATGGCCGTATAGGCTTGCTGCGGATCATAGCCGGCTGCGCTGCCCCCGCAGAAGTCAACCTTCACGAAGTCGAATCCCCACTGCGCGAATTGCAGGAAGTCGTGATCGTAATGCGCGAAATCGCTACCGACAAAATGCGTGCCGTTGGTTCGCGTGCCGCAACCCTGCGGGCCGGCGTCGATGTAGATGCCCGCTTTCAGCCCTTTGCTGTGGATATATTGCGCGATGGCTGGCATGCCGCCCGGCCATTGAGTGTTGTCGATGACGAAGTTGCCGTTGGCATCTCTCGTTCCTGAGGTCCACCAGCCTTCATCGGTGTTCACGTACTCGTATTGCGCGCCGGATTTTATCTGCGCATTCAGTGCGGAAAGGCCATCGGCTTCGGCCTTGATCGTGTTGTAATTCACGTTCTCCGCAAGGCTGTTCCATGACGACCATCCCATTGGCGGCGGCACTACGGCAATTTGACGAGAGAGGCGGCGGTTTTGCTGCGCCGCGGATTCGCTTTGCGCGGCAGAGACCGCTGCGGCCTGTTGACTCTTCAACGAAGCGGCGGCGCTACTACCGTCCGACGCATCTCCGCCGCAACCCGACAAACCCAGCGACACACTCACGGTTAATGCGGTTAACAGCGAAATGACACAACGTCTGTACACGAGCAGGTTCATGTCTGTCTCCTGGTTGAACGCTTGACTCTTGCGGCAGGGCTGTTTTGGGAGTGACTATATTCAGGTCTGCTCTGGAACTCCAAAAATTTTTTGTCATCCCAGCACGTGGGAATGTTTAGGGATACAGAAATTTATGCATAAAAGATAAAATCGAAGAGCCGTTATTAGACGGCAATGCGAATTGCTAGAGCAGTTGCAATTTCAAGCCTCATCCCGTTGTTTCTGCAGTGCGGAAAAAGTAACGAGTTCGACCTGACCATAGCAATTGGGAAGCGGTCGCGATAATCTCCAGCATGCGCGCCGCATTGACCGTCGCTGTCAAAGAGGTTCAGAAACATAACCGGGAGACGTTTCACAATGTCTGACCAACGCGGTAGTCAAACTGTCACGATGTCTGACCGAACCGGTAGCCAATCTGCATTGCGTCAAGTTGCAGCTTCGAGACTTTTTCTCGGCGCAACGATTGCGATGTTTCTGTCGGGTCTCGGCGCGTCGGCGGCTGCGCCACAGATCGTTCTGTTCCTCGCGAAGGAACTCGGCGCCTCGCTGCCGTTGGCGGGATTCTATTATTTGACCAGCCTTGCAGCGCCAGTCGCGGGGTATTTCGTCGGCCGCTACTCCGATCGTACAGGGAATCGTCTCGGTCTTTTTCGCCTTTGCGCTGTGGCGGGTTTTGTGGGCTGGGCGGGGCTCGCTCTCTCTACTTCGGTCTGGATGCCCTTCGTCATCGCCATCGCTTTGCTGGCCGTTTCCGGTGCTACCGCCTCGCAAATTTTTGCGGCAGTGCATGATGAACTCAGCGACAGGCCCGGCGAGGCAAATGAAAGTGTCGTTGCCATCATCCGTATGGCGCTGACCGGCGGATGGATCATCGGACCTGTGCTGGGAGCGTGGGTGGCGGCTGCCTATGGCCTGCGTCCCATGCTTTGGATGACTGCCATCTGCATGCTTTTACAGATCGTACCTCTCGGAACGCTGAACCCGACCGCCAGGATCAAGCCAGAGTCGGCGAGTGAGCACGCGCATCACTCCAGCCTACGTGCCATGCTTCCACTGCTGACGTTCACAGGACTCTTCGTTCTGGTCTACGCAGGGGAGCCAGTGAAATACGGATTCCTGCTGATCTACATGGAAGAACACTTAAAGCTGAGTCCGGCCCTACGGGGAGCGGTCATCGGAATACAGCCGTTCATCGAGTTACTCATCATGCCCTTCAGCATCGGCCTCGGCCGCAAGCTCGGCAACGTGTGGTTGATGTGTATCGCGGCCGCCATGGGAGTGTGTGCCAATCTTTGCTTTGCGCTCTGGTCGTCCGCAGCGGGCATGTTCGCCGGACAGATTCTCATGGGCGGTGTGTGGGGCATATTTATGGTTCTGGGCATCATCGTCGCTCAACGCCTACTTCCCAATGCGGTAGCGACGGCCTCGGCAATCTTCATGAGTTCGACTGCTCTCGCCTCGGCGTTAGGAGGCGTCGCGGGCGGTTTCGGCGTGGCGTTTCTGGGCCTTCCCAATGTTTTCCTGCTGCCAGCGCTTTTCGCGGGTTTAGCAGTTATTGGGCTGGCATTGATGGCACGCACTAGCCGAGTTACTCGTCGTGCGGCGGGACTTTGATGAGCACAAACCACAACACTGCCAAAATGATAAAGAAGGGAATCGAATGCACTTTGAGTCTTCCGGTGGAGATGACTCAGAGCATAGCGATTACAGCCCCGGATAGGTGTTTCCATCGGTTTCGCTGCCTTACGCTCCATGACTTTCATGGCCTCACATACTCGAAACACGGCGCAGGACACTTCATTTTTACCGAGGTAACGAAGCGTAAGTTCGCAGCCGCGGCGAAAACCTCAACGCTCAGCTCTTTTCCCCTTCCTTCACCGCCCGTCCATTGCCGTCAGCAATTGGCCGGCTCGCTCTGGCGACTCGCTATACGCGATCCCGTACAATAAGTCGTTTCGAATCCCGCGACAGATCGCACTTTGCTCCAGCCTTCAGCGCCATGAATCACGATATCGAACACGCTCTCGCCGCCGCGCAGGAGAACCTCCAAGCCGGTCGGCTCGACGATGCCGCAGGTCTGCTGCGCGGCATTCTGGCGAGCGTCCCCGACCACGGCGAAGCCCTTTCAGGTCTCGGTTATATCGCCGCCAACCAGGGCGATCATGCACGCGCAGCGGAGTACCTGGTGCAGGCATCGGCGCACGTGTCAATGTCTATGGATCAACTGAACTTCGCCGCACAGGTGTGTGAGTTGGCGCAGCGTCACGATGCTGCGATAGCGCTGTTCGAGCGCTGCCTGACGCAGTTTCCGCACCATGCTGCCTCGTTGTATGGTGTCGCAATGTCGCTGATACAGCTTGGCGAATTGCAGCGGGCACTCGAGGCGTTGGTGCATCTGTGCAAGATCCAGCCACAATCAGCCGAAGCGCATTACAACCGTGGCACGCTGCTCGGCACGATGGCCCGCTATGAGGACGAACTGGATGCCTATCAGCAGGCGATCACGCTCAAGCCGCGGTTCGTACGCGCATACGTTAATCTCGGGGTCGCGTTGCGAGATCTCGGGCGCTTTGATGAGGCACTGCTTCAATTCAAGAAGGCGCTCTCGATCGATCCGAACGACGCCGGCGCACGCACCAATCGAGCTCAGACGAATTTGCTGCTCGGCGAATTCGAACACGGCTGGCGCGAATACGAATGGCGTTGGCGTGATGGCACCTGCAGCCACGGTTTTCCGCAGAACACCCTATGGACCGGCACCCAACCGATAGATGGCAAGACAGTGCTCGTTCATCATGAGCAGGGGTTCGGCGACACGCTGCAATTCGTGCGCTTTGTGGATCGGCTCAGTACAGCTGGCGCTCACGTCATGTTGCGTGTTCAGGATGCCCTGTTGCCGCTCCTCCAAAATTATCGGGGTGCGGCCGAAGTCATCGGTGAGACAGGGCAAGTGCCACATTTCGACTATCACATTCCAACCCTGAGTCTGCCGTTTGCGCTCAAGGTTCGTGCGCCCGATCTCGCGCTATCCGGTCCATATGTAGAGGCAGACGGTGCGCTTGCCCCTCAATGGGACGATCTTTTTACAGGCTCCATTCGACGGCCGAGCGTTGGGATCGTGTGGTCGGGAAGCCGTACGCATCTGAACGATCACAATCGATCCATTTCGCTGGAGCAACTGAAGCCGGTGTTCGATGCAGACGCGGATTTCTTCGCGTTGCAACCGGATGTACGCGACAGTGATCGCGCGCGCCTCGCGCAACTTGAGCAGCGCGGGGTGCTGCGCGATGTTTCCGGGCGGCTCACCACGTTCGCTGAGACTGCTGCGCTGATCGCTCGCCTCGACCTCGTGATCAGCGTCGACACAGCCGTGGCGCATTTGGCTGGGGCGCTTGGGAAGCCGGTATGGATTGCTTTGCCGTTCATGCCGGACTGGAGATGGCAACTCGACCGAAGCGATAGTCCGTGGTACGCAAAGGCGCGACTGTTTCGACAAACGACGCGAGACGATTGGACTGGCGTCGTTGCTGCGCTCCGCGCGGAGATCGACGCATTGCCGGGTCCAGACAACGGAGAATACTTGCCGTCGATCGAGTGTCCAGTTTAAAGCCCTCTTACGGACATTCGTCACGGTGATTCGACAGGCGGTTGCGGGTCGTTCACGGAAATTCGGCACGGAACCGGGTTGGCCATGAACCGGCATTCTCCCGCACAGTCGCATGGACATTTTCGCGGCCGTCACCCGACCCACTGCAAATGACGGTTACACTGGATAACCCATGTTCAGGTGCCAGGAGACTTCTATGAGCAAGCACGCCCTCGTATCGATTACCACCACCTTACTGTGCGCGGTTGCCCTGACGGGTCTGACCGCCACCCCTGCTCAGGCAGGCAGCGCGTCGGTGAAATGCCATCTGACCTACAGCATGTCCGGATGGTCGGCGATTTATCAGCATGCCGAAGGACGCGGCAAAGTAAGCTGCAGTAATGGACAAAAGGCCGCTGTCACCATCAGCGTGCACGGCGGCGGCCTGACCGCCGGCAAGTTCCACGTCAGCGGCCGCGGCGAAATCACCCATGTCTACAGCATCAAGGATGTGTTCGGCAGTTACGCGCAGGCCGGCGCTTCGGCCGGCGCGGGGAAGAGCGGTACTGCGCAGGTGCTGACCAAGGGAACCACGTCGATGGCGTTGAGCGGCAGCGGTGAAGGCGTGGACCTTGGTGTAGCGGTCGATGACTTCAAGATTGAACCGGTGCACTGAGACCGGGCACTGTCCGGTCAGGAGCCGGCGTTCAATCACGGCTCTCAGATAGTTGACAGAGAGCGTCGGGTCTAACTGACTTCAGTCTGAACCGACTCCGCGCGATCGTACGGGCGCGTTCGCCTCGAACTTGGCGCAATGCGTCGAGAAAAACGTGCGGACGTTGCGAATGTTCGATGAGCTCGTGAACAGACGGCGAGCAAGCTCATCGTAAGCAGCCATGTCCATGACATCTGCGACCACGACGAAGTCCGGCCCTGGCGACACGCGATAACACTGCGTGACGGCCGGTTCCGCACAGATATACGACTCGAAACGCTGATGGTCTTCCGCCGTTTGCCGGTCGAGACTCACCTCGATGATCGCGGTCAGCGTCGGGCCGAGCTTCGAGTGATCGAGGATCGCAATCTCGCGCTTGATCACGCCGCTCTCCCGAAGCCGGTTTACGCGACGCAGACACGTCGGCGGGGACGTATGCGCGCGTTCCGCGAGTTCGATATTCGACAGCGAGCAATTGGTTTGCAGAATGCCAAGAATGCGCAGGTCAAGCTCGTCAAGTGTGATGCCGGGCACGCGGACCTCGCAGCGAGTAATGGGTGAAATTAAATTCCATCACACTTCATCGGCGATTCAAAATTCTATTTGTTAATGAATTATGAAATTTACTTTCATATGACCACCCTTACTATCGCAGCATCGGTTCCCAACGAACCCTTTGCGGAGAAAAGTGATGTGTGGAATTGTCGGTGCGGTCGCCCAACGAAACATCCTGCCTGATCTCGTCAACGGCCTGAAGCGACTCGAATATCGCGGCTACGACTCGTGTGGCGTAGCGCTCTATCAGGACCGGGAGCTCGTGCGCGCACGCAGCGTAGACCGCGTCGCCACCCTGCAACAGGAGATATCCGATCGCGGCCTGTCCGGCTATACCGGCATTGCACACACGCGGTGGGCAACGCATGGCAAGCCCGTCACGAACAACGCCCATCCGCACTTCTCGCCCAATGCCGAGTCACCGCGAATCGCGCTCTCTCACAACGGGATCATCGAGAACTATGAGGAATTGCGCGCGACGCTTCAGGATCACGGGTATGTATTTTCGAGCCAGACCGATAGCGAAGTCATCGCGCATCTGATCGACTATCTGTACGACGGCGATCTGTTCGACGCGGTACGTGAAACAGTCGCACGACTGCGCGGCAGCTACGCCATTGCGGTGATCTGCCGTGACGAGCCGCATCGGTTGGTGGGTGCGCGCGATGGCATGCCGCTTGTGATCGGCATCGGTGAAGGCGAGAACTTCCTCGCGTCTGACGCGATTGCGCTGTCGGGCGTGACGGACAAGATCGCGTACCTCGAAAATGGCGACGTCGTGGACGTCCAGCTTCATCGCCACTGGATCGTGGACGCTGCCGGGCGACGCATCGAACGTCCCGTTCACACAGTTGCCGCGCACAGCGGCGCGGCCGACCTCGGCCTGTACCGCTACTACATGCAGAAGGAGATTTTCGAGCAGCCACGCGCCGTCGCGGACACCTTGCAGGACGTGTCGTCAATCATGCCGGAACTCTTCGGCGACAACGCCTGGCGCGTGCTGAATTCAGTCGACTCGGTCGTACTGCTCGCGTGCGGCGGCAGTTTTCATGCAGCGCTAACGGCCAAATACTGGATCGAGAGCCTCGCGCAATTGCCCGTCAATGTCGAGATTGCAAGCGAGTACCGATACCGTGAAAGCGTCGCCAATCCGAACATGCTAGTGGTGGCGGTATCGCAAAGCGGCGAAACAGCGGATGTACTCGGCGCCATTCACGTCGCGAAACAACGTGGCATGCTGAAGACGCTCGCAATCTGCAATGTGCCGACCAGTGCGCTGGTCCGCGAATGTGCATTGAATTTCATCACGCGCGCCGGCATCGAGATTGGCGTTGCATCGACCAAGGCATTCACGACGCAACTTGTCGCGCTCTTCATGCTGGCGCTGACGTTGGCGCAAGTGCGCGGCCGTCTGTCCGAGGACGACGAAAGAACCCATCTGCGTGCGCTGCGTCATCTGCCTGATGCGATGAGCAAAGTGCTCGCGCTCGAACCGCACATCATGGCGTGGTCCGAGATTCTCACTCGCAAGGAAAACATTCTGTTTCTCGGGCGCGGCATGCACTATCCGGTTGCACTCGAAGGCGCGTTGAAGATGAAAGAGATCTCATACATTCACGCTGAAGGATACGCAGCGGGCGAATTGAAGCATGGGCCGCTGGCACTGATCAGCGACCAGATGCCCGTGGTCGCCGTCGCGCCGAACGATCGCCTGCTCGAAAAGCTTAAATCGAACATGCATGAAGTGAATGCGCGTAACGGCAAGCTTTTCGTTTTCGCCGATATCGATTGCGGGCTTTCGCCGAGTCCCGATATCGAGGTGATCCGGCTCACCGAATACTACGGCTTGCTCTCACCCATCCTGCACACGATCCCAATGCAACTGCTCGCTTTTCACACGGCGCTCGCGCGCGGCACGGATATCGACAAGCCGAGGAATCTTGCGAAGTCCGTGACTGTTGAGTGACTGACATGCCAAGTCAAACCGGACTCTTAGCGGGAGAATCTTGCAATCCCCATCGGCTGGTGGTTGTTGAGGGCATCATGGGATCGGGCAAGTCAACGACCATGCGTTTCATTGCGAAACGCCTACAAGATGCGGGGCGCGCGGCGCTACCTATCCACGAACGGACCGACCCACACCCAGTGCGCGCGACCGATGAACTCGAACACTGGTTTGAGCCGTGGCGAGACGCAACACCACAGAATCTCGCGGACCGTGCATTGGCCAGATGGAGTGCTTTCGTCGACGACACGCGGACAGACATCTCGATTCCGGTATTGGACGGTCAGCTTTTTCACGGAGACCTGACTCATTTACTGCTGATGGAAGCGGACCCCGCGCTCATTTTCGACTACGTACAGAATCTCGCAAAAGTCATTGCACCGCTCAATCCTTTCGTCCTTTACTTTTGGCAGGAAGATGTCGAAGAAGCAGTCAGAATGGTCTGCGCAGAACGTGGCCCCGAATGGATCGACTATCAGGTCAACTGGAAACTCGCAGCTCCCTACTGCGTGCGCAAGGGGTTCGCCGGACTAGATGGGCTGATCTCCCTCTATCGGGAATACCGTCAACTCACCGATGACTTATTTAGCGAACTGCCGCTAACCAAGCTCGCGATTGAAAATTCGAGAAGAGACTGGCCGACATATAACAGGCAAATTCTGCGCGAGTTGGGGTTGCCGACGGAATGAGGGTGCAGGCAGTAAGAAGCAAGCCTTCCAAATGCCCGTCGGCCACGACCAGATTGACAACAATCGTTGCCAAATGGCTACGGCCGAACGTTAGCTCAACCCATCGACCACTAATGCCGCGTAAGCATCAGGTTCAAGTTCTGAACCGCAGCGCCGGATGCGCCCTTGCCAAGATTATCGAAAACCGCGGACAGCAAGACGTGCCCATGTTCCACGTTAGGAAACACGCTTAAGCGCATGTCGTTCGTACCGTTCAGCACTTGCGGATCCAGGTGCTTCAAGACGGACGATTCGTGCAGCGGCAAGACACGTACGTGGGCCGCCTCGGCATAGTGGCGTGCGAGGCATGCGTGTAGCGTGGCGCCATCCACATCGGGTGCCAGCAGCCGCAACTCCAAGGGCACCGTCAGTACGATGCCCTGGCGGAATGCACCATACGCAGGGACGAAGATGGGGCGCTGCGCGAGCCCGGCGTGCTGCTGGATCTCCGGGGTGTGCTTGTGCGCGAGTTCTAGACCATATACCTGGTATGAAGGCGCGTTGGCAGCACCCTGCCCCTCATGCTCCTCCACGCCGGCACGCCCGCGTCCGGAGTAGCCGGACACCGCATGAATGCTGACAGGGTAGTTGCCTGGTATGAGCCCAGCCTGCAACAGCGGACGCAGCAAGCCAATGGCACCGGTCGGATAGCAACCGGGATTGGTGACCCGACGTGCGCTCACAATGCGCTCAGCCTGTCCCTGCGTCATTTCCGGAAAGCCGTATGTCCAGTCTGGCTGCGTGCGATGAGCGGAACTTGCGTCGATAACTCTGACGGCAGGATTAACAATGGCGTCCACTGCCTCGCGCGCAGCAGCGTCGGGCAGACAGAGGATGGCGATGTCGCAGGCGTTGATAGCCTCTGCGCGACGCCGCGGATCTTTGCGTTCTGCCGCTGGAAGCGTGACCAGTTTCAGATCGGTCCGGTCGCGCAGCCGTTCATGGATCTGCAACCCGGTGGTGCCTTGGTCGCCGTCGATGAAAACAACGGGAGAGCTCATAGTTGGAATACTCCGCTGAATATAGGTTGTAACAGGTAGAACGAGCCCCTATGTTCCATGGACGGCTAGAATAGAGAAAGTTGAATTTCATAACGTGAATATTCAGTTTTTCTGAATCTGGACGCCGACATGAGAGAGATCAGCCTGGACCGCTTGCGCACTCTGGTCGCCATTACCGACCGTGGCTCATTTGCCGATGCGGCGCGTGCATTGAACCTGGCGCCGCCAACGGTCAGCCTCCACATCGCTGAACTCGAAGAACGAATTGGGGCTCCCCTCCTGTCACGCAAGCGCGGACATGTCCGGCCGTCGGCGATAGGAGAGGTGCTGGTGGAGCGCGCGCGTCGACTGCTAGCCGATGCGGAGCAGGCACTAGACGACATTCAACGCCAGGTGCAGGGGCTCGAAGGGCGCGCGCGGCTCGGTGCGTCGACTGGCGCGATCGCGCACCTGTTGCCGCAAGCGCTTGAGGTGCTGCGCCAACACCATCCCGCTATCGACATTCAGATTGCAGTACTCACGTCGCATGAAACGTTGTCCCGACTGGCGGATGGAACGCTGGATGTCGGGCTGGTCGCACTGCCTCAGCCACCGGTGGCTGGACTCGTGATAAAGCCTTGGCGCCGCGATCCCGTGATGGCCTTCGTGCCGGCGCACTGGCGGTGCCCGGCCCGCGTCACGCCTGAATGGCTCGCCGCCCAGCCTCTCATTCTCAATGACGCGACCACACGTCTCTCGCGTCTGACCGCGGAGTGGTTCGCGGCCGGGGGGCACCATCCTGTGCCGCGCATTCAGCTCAACTACAACGACGCGATCAAGAGTCTGGTAGCGGCGGGTTACGGCGCAGCGCTGTTGCCCCATGAGGCCACTACGCCCCTACCCGACAAGCGCATTGTCATGCGTCCGCTGCGCCCGGCGTTGTGGCGTCGACTCGGCATTGCACATCGCGCGGGGTACGTTGAGCGTTCCACGCAACACGTACTTGATGTGTTGTGGGACCTGAGATTGGCGTAGGTGTTGCCATTTGCCGCTTCGGTTCGTTCTCGCTGGGACAGTAGCCTTATTGCACGCCACGACGAGCGAATGGCCGGTTTGTAGAAATTTGACTGAGCGGACTGGGTCGATCTGAGCCGCTCGTCGTCCAGCTGAGTTCGGCCAGGAGCCGTCACTCACCGTCTGGCCCCGCATCCGGATCGCCCGGTGCGCCAGTGCCCGCCTCGCTTTGCGGCCGGTGGGCGCCGCAAAGCGCAAGCGGTTCTTCACTCGTTCGGCCAGAAAAGAAACGGCCCTGTACGTCTGGTGGGCTATCATGCCTATCCTCTCCGAAGTAGCTCCTTATGATTTCCGTCCGTAATGTCACGCTGCGCCGTGGCGTCAATGTCGTACTCGACCGCGCGTCCGTCACCTTCACCCCCGGCGAAAAGATTGGCCTTGTCGGCCGCAATGGCGCCGGCAAGTCATCCTTCTTCGGCCTTCTCAACGGCACGCTGCACGAAGACGGTGGCGAGTTCTCGATTCCCGCTGCGTGGAAGATGGGCCAGGTCGCGCAGGAGATGCCAGAGACCGAGCAGAGTGCGACCGACTTCGTCATCGAGGGTGACACCATCCTGCTGGCAGCGCAGGCCGAAGTAACCGCCGCTGAGGCCAGCGACGATGGCATGCGCATGGCGCACGCCTACATGGCCCTGCACGACGCCGGTGCACACGATGCTCCCGCACGCGCCCAGGCGCTGATCCAAGGCCTGGGCTTCAGTGCTGCGCAGCTTGGCCAGCCGGTCAACAGCTTCTCTGGCGGCTGGCGCATGCGACTGCAGCTGGCGCGCGCGCTCATGTGTCCGTCCGACTTGCTGCTGCTCGACGAACCGACCAATCACCTCGACCTCGACGCGCTGGTCTGGCTGGAAGCGTGGCTCAAGCGCTACGAGGGAACCATGGTTGTGATCAGCCACGACCGCGAATTCCTCGACGCGGTGACGCAGGTGACCGTGCACGTCGACAACGCCAAGCTGGTGCGTTATGGCGGCAACTACAGCAAGTTCGAAGAGATGCGCGCCGAGCAACTGCTGTTGCAGCAGGCCGCGATGGCGAGGCAGGCGGACAAGATCGCCCATCTGCAGAAATTCATCGACCGTTTCAAGGCCAAGGCCTCGAAGGCGAAGCAGGCGCAGAGCCGGGTCAAAGCGCTCGAACGCATGGAGAAGATCGCACCGGTGCTTGCCGACGCGGAGTTCACCTTCGAGTTCAAGGAGCCGCTCAACGTCCCGAACCCGCTATTGTCGATGCTGGACGCGAGCTTCGGCTACCCCGCGCTGGCCGACGCAGCGCCGGACACGCCGCCGACGGTCATCGTGCGGGGCATCAACCGCTCCGTGCTGGCCGGGCAGCGCATCGGCATTCTCGGTGCCAACGGTCAGGGCAAGTCGACGCTGGTGAAGACGGTGGCGCACGAGCTGGCGCCGATTGCCGGCGAAATCAGCGAAGGCAAAGGCCTGAACATCGGCTACTTCGCCCAGCAGGAACTCGACGTGCTGCGTCCCCTCGACACGCCGCTGGAACACATGATCCGCCTTGCGAAGGACACGCCGGCGCACCTGCGTGCCCCCGGCCAGAGCGGCACCGAACAATCGCTTCGCACCTTCCTCGGCACCTTCAACTTCAGTGGTGACATGGTCCATCAGGCGGTCGGCACGATGAGCGGCGGCGAAAAGGCGCGGCTCGTGTTGTGCATGATCGTGTGGCAACGCCCCAACCTGCTGCTGCTCGACGAGCCCACCAACCACCTCGACCTGGCCACACGCGAAGCGCTAGGCATGGCACTCAACGAATTCGAAGGCACAGTGTTGCTGGTCAGTCACGACCGGTCCCTGCTGCGCGCGGTCTGTGACGAGTTCTGGCTCGTTACCAAAGGTGGCGTCGAGCCCTTCGACGGTGATCTCGACGATTACCAGCAGTTCCTGCGCGACGAAGCCCGTCGCATGCGCGAGCAGGCTGCCGGGGAGCAGAAGGTCGTCGCCTGAACTACCTCCTGGCAGTTCCAGTTTGGAAGCTGCCATAGCGCTCGCATCGAGTCGAAGGGCCGCTCAGGGTTGCCCTGAGCCGTTCATCGTTGGCCTCATTGCGACCAGTTTCGCTCGTTCGCCGCCATCTAACTTGCGGCTTTGGCCTCTCTTGCCAACTGCATTGCTTTTAAACTGTCGCGTGAGATAGTCAAACCTCACTGAGTAGAGCCTATGGCCACAAAAAATCCAGCACACGTGGCGCACTGCCAATGTGGCGCGGTCGAGATCAGCGCCTGGGGTCAGCCCATTATGGTCAATGCGTGCTACTGCGACGACTGCCAGACCGCAGCCCAACGTCTCGCCGCACCCGCCAATTCAGGGCGAGCGTCCAGCGTCGACGGCGGCACGGAGTTCATGGTGTTCCGCCGCGATCGCATTGCCTGCACGCGGGGCGCAAACCGACTCCAGGCGATGAGGCTGACCGCCCCCTCGAAGACCAGACGGATGATCGCGAGTTGCTGCGCAACACCGATGTACATGGCTTTTGACGACAAGCGGCCCTGGGTGTCAGCGTTCCGCTCCCCTTTCGGAGCGGATGCGCCGCCGGTGGAAATGCGGATCTGCACCCGATTCAAACGCTCGGAAGCGGAGGCCGAAGACGGCTTGCCCAGCCATCCCGGATACCCTCCGGCAATGATGATCCGGATCTTGGCCGTCTTGCCGTTCATGCTGTTCAGCAAGCCGGTCGGCGCTTTGCCGTAGCGCGATTGTTCGATGCTCTTGGATGCGCCAATGGCCGGCTGGGGTCAAGCTGTGCCGACCGTGTCGGGCGGCGGTCGACAAATAAGCGACACTCGACGGTCTTGTCAAAATTGACGACAATCCGATGCCTGGCGCGCGCTTCGGACAATTACACCGTGTCAATGACGACGTGCTCGACGCTTTTTGCTGCTGCCAGTCCACTTTCCTGCTTGTAACTCGTTTCTGGCTAACTGACTGATGCTGAACGGCTCGACTTCAATTGGTGTTTTCGATTCAGGTTTGGGAGGTATGTCCGTAGTCGACGCAATTCGTCGACGCTTGCCAGACGAGTCAATCGTCTATGTTGCAGACTCGCAATTTGCGCCGTACGGCGAGAAGCGAGTCCCGCTCGAACAGCTAGCGGACGCTTTGTCGCTTACCAGGAACCGAGTGGATTCCGTCCAGATCGGTATGTAACGAAAGGAGACGGTTGGTCCCTACACCTGAATCGATCCACTTTTCAGCCGTCGTTGTTTTCCTTCCATGCATACCGCCGTCATGCTCGCATCCCAGACCGGTTCTGCGAGGGAATCAATAACGGTTTCGGATCGCACTTGCACACGCACCAGTCATAGCTCAACGCCTGCTCGCGGCCATTGGCCCCCCTGTTCGGAAGACGCTCGCCGACGCATAGAATCCAGCCCATCGTGTCGCATTTGGGACATGAAACCTGATCGCCTTCATATGCGACCGCGCGACCGTTGAGGAGGTCCGCGCGAGAACCGGCGAAGACTCGGCCGCCCGCGGTGGTTGTGTCGCCATCGCAGATATCAAAACGTTGATTCACTGATGATAGGTTCCTTGGAAAGACTGTGATGCGTTGAGTAAATCTCTAAGAGGCCACCGCTAAGGTGTGTCTGTGAAGGGGACGAAATGCCACCACAGTCAAGCCGCAAACCGGGAATCGACAAGGTGCCCCCATTATTTCCAACTCTTACTCTGACGCAGACTCTTCCGAATCGATGAGGCATCCTTAAATCGAAAATGCACCATCTTACCCTCCTGTTTTCCGTCAAACCCCGAACCAAAAAAATCCGACATTTCCTTATTTTCCGAGAAAACTATCTCACCACCTTCATTTTTTTGAGCTTCAAACGCATGCACTTCATAGTAGTCGCCTTCCGTATCGATGCCGGACAGGTAATAACGCCACTTCACAATTGCAAATAGCACTTGCTTCCCGCCGACCTTATTTTTGAAAGCGCTAACTAATTCCGGATAAGCAGGCCCATCTTGATTAAATTCCGCAATCGGAATCACCTCCCCTTCTCTACGCGCAAGTCGCATCAAAAGTTTTTCAGGTTCTTTTTCGATTGGCTTCGTTTCAATCCAATCTGGAATCGAAATTAGATCGATACGTAGCCTGCCAATGCTCGACGCATCGGAAGGGGATCCTGCAAACACCGAAACCGACGAATATATCAGTGCGACAACTATATTGATCCTTGCAAAAAAACCGATAGCACTCTTCACACTTCGACACCTTTAAATATTTTTTCACTCATGATTCTATGGTCATTGCCTCTTCGAAGCACGTAGCTAGTAGCGTTACGCCTTCTGCGAATTATTGCGATTGGCATCTGCCCATCCCCACACTCCCCGCAGAATTTAGCACCGACCTCTATTATTGAGGGAAACCCTGCATATACATGGAAAACGGCAAATGCCTCGATTTATCAGGCGACACCCACTCTCCAGAAAGTGCACCATCAACAACAACCCCATGAAAGTAACCAGAAATAGCCCCAGATTTCCCACCAAACTCCGTCATTGCGAGCGTGCCGTCCTGCGCCAAACTTCCTTGCACCTTTATGAATTTCTCTGAACGATGGAGATATCGATACTGACCAGTAATAGAATCTCCATTTTTTCTCACAGCAATTTCTATAAGATGTTTATTATCTAGCAACCCAGTCAAATCATACTGGCCATTGTTCATCGGAACTTTCAAAAGACGACATGCCATCAAATCCAAAGGTAGAACGCTGTCCTCTGAGCTGAACGGAACAAAGCACTGCTCACTCCTGGTTTCGCGCGTACTCGTTGCCACGTACAGCTTTGTGCTGGGCCAGCCAGAAGGCAGAAGCGAACTAAATTGTTGTTTGGACGCCAGATCCCCCGCGCGGTCCAGAATGTCGTCACTGACCTTTAGTTTCTGAGTGACGATTTTTCGGCCCGACCAAAGCGGACCGGACTTCGCCGAAGAGGCCATAAGTGAGGTCGAGAAATAATAGACGGAATTTGCGACCCACCTCTCATTTATTTTAGCCAATGGAATCGCCGTGACAAGTCTATCGCTCGAATGATTTTCTTGAACAAGAGCATACTGATTTCCATATTTATAAACGGAAACGTCAGAAAACATGCCAACGTTGCCGACGTTGTTTGCAACTACATCTCCAGTACTGCGATCCAAGAGAGACCCGCTCTTATCAAGATACAAATCGCATGCGGCGACCTCTTTGTAGCAAATCACGGCGGCGCTCGCATGCGTCACGTAGAAGACCGCAAGAATGGATAGCAGACTTTCTTTCATACGCATTTCTTTAGAAAAATTCAAATTTATCTTCAAATCAATAAATATTATATTTTTATCAGCCTCATTTATTATCCGACACGCATTCAATACCTGTAGAAAATTTGTCTCGCCATGCAATCCTGCTTCTCCTCGCTAAATCGAGAAACAGCTAATTTGCAGTTTTCTGCCACGTACAAATTCCAATTCGGATCATCTTTGAGCAGCGCCTTATCTGCCAGCTTGGCAATGAATCGATTTCTGCTTCCATTTTCATAGTATTCAGAAACCACATCAGCGGCATGAAAAAAATCCGCCAATCCAGCTCCCGACTCTAGATATTGCAACTCCCTTAAACGAGTTTTTGTGATTTCATCCAGACAGGTCCATTTGTCTATTCCCGCTTCTTCTCCTGGACTGGTCGCATCATAGGCACCTTGGCAGGTCTTTTCTTTGTATGCCACCCATGCTCTTTGGGCTGTTAGAAGCATTTGTGCGTCTTCACGCTGAAGTTTGGACGCGAGGGTTCTATAAGCGCCATTCAATTGCTTATCTGACAACTCAAAGTTATTTCTGGCGCACGCCTCAAGTTCACGAGTTATTTTGCTGTTGCAAAGCGTGCTAGCCGCAGCAATACTCGAAAATACAAAAATAGCAAACATAATAAAAATACGCTTTATCATATATTCATCTCTAGCAGTTACAGTTCATTCCCTTTTCAAACAGGACCGCCTCATCTTCGCGGCGGGTGAGCAACCCTCCTTGTCCGCCTCCTGCCCAAAGTGCTTTCATCGCTCGCAACTGAATGGGTATGTCCGCTAGGTTGTCAACTGCGACATCGCGTCGAATCGCTCTCATATGTACCAAGGCTTTTTATGAGGCTTATCCTCCATCCCCGGGCCTCGATTGATTACGAGAAGAAGTGCGCCCGAGCATTGAGGGTGAAGATTTTCGGCACGGGGAAATGCCTTGACGGTCTGGCACGTAGCTATCTATGCCACTATCGATCAATGCATTAATTTGATCAATTTTCTAGTTGGCATTTTATTCATTTGTTTGACGTGAAATATCGTAAAACTTAATTTACCGTGAGCGGCTCCTTCGGAGGAACCGCAACCCATACGCCCCGAGCACCGCCATCTAGTCGATTAAGTATAAAAAGGCCACTCGATGTCTTTTGCGACACCATTTCGAGTAAATAAAATACCCCGTTGCTCTTATGACCTTTTAGCGAAATCTCTCCACTTCCCCCGAAATACGAATAATGACCAAAAACGCACGCATTAACCTCGTTGAGTGCATAATTTATAGAAAACTTATCCGCGATTTTGGCCACACCCGATAGGGAATTTGAGTTGACCAGATCTTTCGATAGACATCGGGCATCTCCACTGAAAACAATCGCCTGACTTTGAAGGTCAGCGATTATCGCGAATCCAAATCCATCCACCTTTGGAATCAATTCGTAACCAACAAGAGTCGCAAGGGATTTCCCGGTTCTGTCGAGAATGATGATTTTCTGGTTTTTCGTGTCCGAGACCCCGGCGACACTACATCTAACAAAACGAAAATCCCCATATTCCAATCCAGTCGGGTTAGAGCAGGCTGTGTGCTGTGTGCTTTTCAGCCAATCCTTTCCATCACTATAGGTAATCATGCCGTCTTCACTAATCGCAGCAGCAACGTCAAAACTGCCTAACTCCACTCTCCTGCAAGAAGAGCCAACTGAGCGCGTCTCGTCAACGGAGTCATAAAATGTTTTGTATATGCAATCGATATAGAGCCGACTTCCGACTCGGTCTATCGGTGCGACGATATGAAACTTGTTTCTCGATCCTTCTGAATCAATTTCAATGGCGAGCCCTCCGCCCACAAGCGGCACTATATTTGAAGAAAGCGAGGATTCGTTGACGATTAAATTTTCGTACTTCCCCAGAAATTTTCCGTCTTCAAAGATTTCGGCCTCACCAGCCTTATTTACCTTCGCAACCAGTATCTTGTCTGCGCCACTACCTCGCCCCAAGTCAGACGCAATCGTTTTTGTAGAAATCAACAATGGCATCGAAAAAATAAATGCACAGAACACTGACTTCAGCATCTTGTCCCCTCAAGAATTATTTTAAACTTAATCGCAAAACCGGCAATCTTATCGGCCTGATCCAAGCCGTTTATTATCCGCCGAGCGTTAACGTAGTCCTGTGTCGCTTCACTGATATAATTTGAGAGTCTTCTCCCAGTAAAAATCCCATTCTCCATACCATAGACAGTTGCCCATGCCGCGATTTCTGGCTCCAACATTCGGTCCGGATTGTTAGCCAAGTCGATGCCAATTACTTGCCCGATTGCCCGATAGTTATTTCTCCAAGTTACCTGAACGTATCCACGACCACGATATTTGTAACCATCCCCTTGATGTGCGTTCCCATTATCAAGCGCACGTTGTCGATGAGCTGCCGTATCGGCTAGAACAGGGTCGTACTTATTAAAATAGGGTATGGGACCACCTTCCGTAGTTGGCTCGAAATAAATAGTTTTATGCAGATTCGCATGGTATTTTTTTGTTTCCAAGCGAGCTGTTCCGAGCATGTAAGCGATATAGGCAATGTTGCACTCTCCATTTTTATATTTCTTGTAATAGTCGAGAATTCCTTGAATGAAAATTCGCAGATTATTTTTTGACGCGTCATCTAGCGGCTGCGTGCCTGCTTCAAATGCTACGTGCTCGGCTTCATAGGCCTGCAAAAATTTATCTATATCAATACAGCCACAGTTGCACATGAAATTCGCAACCAGCGCAATCGGATGAATGTGATGCACGGTCGCACTAACAGGAAACCCCGCAACCTTGCCCTTCACATCGTTCCACCATTGAAGCTCGTGGATGCGCTGCAACTCGACCAGCCAGTTATCTTTCGCGTTTCGCATCAGCGGCGTGATTGCGTTCCATCGCGACATGTCACCGCCCCATTCGCTTTCGTAGCGAAGGATCACACGTGACAATGCCTGCGCGAGCCACGGCGTACGCATGGCGGCCTGCATGGCCTTGCCCGTGACCTTGCCGGCCGGATTCTCTTTGGGCTTGCTACTGGCACCATAGCTCGGCGGGGGCGCCAGCTTTGCAATCGTCCGCTCCAGCTTCAGCAACAGCGGACTGCCATTGACTGCTGTGACCGACGGCTCGAATTCCGTCTGCTCCTTCCAGTCTGCAGAACCGGTGAGAACCAGATTGCGCCTAAAGGCATCCGCGAGATCGATACCCGTCGCGTCCACCTTCTCAAAGCCAGGCCACGCCCACGGACTCTGCCACTGCGTATCTGGATGCTTCTTTTCGCAGACCCAGCCCGAAGCCGGATGCCCGTCCGCGTCGCCAAATTTCACGCGCCACCATTGCGTCTTGGCATCATCCACAGCCTTTTCCCGCGCACTCAATCCATCGAGTTGACTGCGTGAATACACGAGCGTAAACGCGTTCGCCGGGTCAGCCACCTTTTGCAGGCTTAGCGGAAACTGAGTCCAGGCGGGTGTTGTCGCCGTTGCAGTCGCAAGTTTCTCCCGCTCAATCCAGACAGGCGCCCCCTCGGGCATAAGCAGGGTCGTGGTTGGGTCCTGATATCGCGGCTGCACCTTGATCCAGGGACCGCTTGCCGGACTATCCGGCGTCACGTCGGCGCGGTACAGGGGACGCCACTCACACAGCTTGCGATCCGCCGGAAGGACGTCCTTCACCAGTTTCGCGCCGGCATTTATCACGAGAAGTGGTAGCTGATCGGGGCGGAGAAACTGTGCCGCCCGCGCACGGCTTTTGTCGAGAAACGCGCTGAAGCTGTCGTCGGCAAATACTTCAAGGTGCAAAAGCTGGCGTTTCGGTACAGGTGGCAGCGGCGTCGCGCGCTCGTAATCGTGATACTCACCGATCTGCCCGAGCGGCGTTCCGGCCTTGACGAATACCGGTGCCGGCGGAATCACCACCTGACCCACCGGGTCCGGTTCCTTGATCCCCTTCAGGTTCGGCTTGTAGAGCCAGCCCCAGTCGTTCTCAGGCGTGACCTTTGCGTTATTGGTTTCGGTTTTCCACGGCACATTCTCGTCCTCACCCCCGAAATAGCCGCCATTGACCGGACTGGTCATATGACCCGCAGTGATGCGCTTGATGTGCACCCACTGGCCACGCGTCTCGCTGGCGATGATCTCGCTGCCCTCAGGCAGGAAACCAACCCGCTCACCCGCCGTGAAGCTTCCTGGCTTCTTGCCAGCCTTCGGCTCCGTCCAGACAAATGCGCCTGCCGCCCCGGTCGTGCCGTCCTTGGGCGCGGCCATCTGGCGATCCCTGCCCTGAACCCGAAACGCGTCAACGTTCAGCCACCACCACGGACGTTTCAGTTTCTCATCGGCCAGGTAGGTTGCCCAGTCCGCCGTGTGCATGTAGAGACTGTAGATATCGTGTGATTCGTCAGCGGGCTGTACGCCGGTGCTGTTGGGCGCAGGTGGCAGCGTCAACCTATGGCGTACCAGTACGAAACCGGTCGAGTACATGGCCCATTTGCCGTCCTTGAATTGCAGATGCGGATACGCGTCATCGATCTTGTAGGCGACGATGTACCCGTCCGCAATGCAGCGCACGCCGTCCTTGGTCCCGAACATGCCGACGCTGTTGTTCAGGTGGATACCGCCGTGCGGAAAGCCGTTGACTCCAAGGGGGAAAAAGCCGTCATCCATTCCGGCCAGTGCCTGATAAAAGGTCTGCGGGCTGGTCACCTCCTTGTAGTCCTTGTCCGGAAACGGATAGCGCCACGTTAGCGGCGTAGTCGCCGAAGTCGGCGCGGGCGGGGCTGATGCGGGCGTGGGAGGTGGTGCTGGATGCGGGTGAGTCTGTGCGGTCATGCTTGTAACGTGTCGTATTGGTTGTGGTTAGCAATCCGGAGTAAGACGTAACGATGTCATCCGGAGAATCGTGAACCGTGAGCGCCCGTATCCGGCAGATCGGTCGTGTAAGGCAGGGATTCCTTCCTCAACTGCGAGTCCGGCGAATTCCTCTGCCAGGACACCGCTTTCTCGATGTAGTCGCCCGGCGTGGCATTCGTGATGTTGCACGGCGTAATACGCAGGTAGGAACCGCCGGCGCCAATCCAGACCTCCTCCTTCGCCGAGAGCACAAGCCTGCCGTTCGTGCTGGTAATCGTGAGATCCTTAAGCGCTGACATGGCAAGCTCATCGCTTTGCGCCTGGATCTGGACCTTTCCGCACGCAGCAAACAGTTTTATTCCGAGCGTATGCGCGAAGAGCGAGAGTGCGCTTTCAGCCGCCATAACGATGCTCTTCAAGGCGCTGACGTTGAAACCCGATCCTGTCGTCACATTCACGTCCTTGCCCGCACTAACCGACACGCGATCAGACGTCGAAACAGCAACGCCCTTCGGCGAGGACAGCAGCACGACGGCCTCCTTCAACTCGTTCACGCTGTTCTTCAGCCATTCGTTTTCGGCCTTCAGATCGGCAATCTCGGCCTTGGCCGTGTTCGCCTGATCAGCGAGGCTCTGAGCCTGGATCTGTAGTGTCTGGAACTGCGTCATGGCTTCCGCCATGTCGGTCTGCTTGCCGTCCGCCTGTGGCTGCATATCGCTGCACAGCATCAGCCCGCCACCGGCACGCAGCACGCCGTGCTGATCAGTGCGCAGTTCAAAACCGCTGCCTCGGTGCTGACGTTTGCCGTTGACGATGTGGCCCAGGGTCAACTGGCTCTTTCCTGAATGCTCGGTCGAGAGCCTGACGTGCTCCTCACCTTCCCAGTCTTCAAGATCGAACTCGTTGCCACTCTGCGTATAAATGCGATTGCGCGACATCAGCCGATCCTGATTGGTAATCAGATCGACCTGATGGTTCGTGTGATGAAAAGCGCCGATATACGGCTTGTTCGGATCGCCATCGCGGAACTCGATGACGGCTTCCGTACCTTCCACTACAGGAAAGTGGAAGCCGGTCTGCAAGCCGCCTGCAAATGGTTTCGCAAGCCGCAGCGGCACACTCTCACCGCCGGCAGGCCACTCGCCATAGTCGCAGTCGAAGCGAACGACGTAATAGCCCTGCTGTGTCAGATAGGCATATTTGTACTTGCCCGGTGACGTGACACGGGCACTCAGCGTTCCCGCGATTTTTGGCCATTTGTGATCTTCGATTTTTAACCGGAAACGCCGGTCCGAAGGAATGGCCTTGTAGGTGTTGCGATAGGGCTGGGCGCGGCCGCCCGAGTGCGCGACTTCGATGATGACCTGACCGTGTGGTGCATCCGCCAAATTTTCGTCGGTCGTCAGGATGCGGCCGGGACGCAGTTCGCGCAGGTTGCTCTCGCCGGTGTAGACGACTTGCCAGGCGAGCGCAGCCTCATGGCGTAACTGCGCTTCCCACTGTGCGCCGGACTGGTCAAGATGGCCCGTGCCGTAGATATACGGCTGGCCGTAAGTCGTTTTGTCGCTTCGGGCGACGTTGGCTTCTGCCTTGATACGCTCCCAAGCCTGGTCAGGATTGTAGTCGGCGACGACATACGCCATGGGCACCATTTCGGTATCCATGCGCAGCGCTGATACGGATTCTTCGCCCGTCATCAGCCCCGAGATGGGCCGATGCAGGGACGCGAGTTTAGGCTGATACACATAGTGATCGATATCGTCGCCAAAGATGACGACATCACCGTGTTCGCCCTGGATGATGTAACTGTACATGCCCTCCTGCTGCATGAGCATGTTGACAAAATCCCAGTCTCCCTGCTGGTACTGAAACCTGAACGAATGCCTCGGGTATTGGCGACGCAGTTTGAAAATGAACTGATGCCCCTTCAGCTCGTTGCGGCGTAGGATCGCATCGATGATCTCGGGCGCACTGCTGTTCTGGTAGGTCTGCGTCGTGTGGGGATTCAGGCAGCCGATGTGCGCCTTGAGAACAAGCTCGTAGCTGCTGAGGTCCTTTGTCGTCTTCGTATGTGCGAAGCCTGTAATGCGCCCCCAGTACACGACCGGCTCGCCGCCATCGTCGGGCACGAGCCTGAACTTCGCCTCATGTCCCAGGATCACATCGCGCGTCAGCTTCTGCGGGCAAGCCGCGACGATATCAACGCGATAGGACTGCCCCATTTTTTCGACGGCACGGTATGACACCACCGAAATATCGCTGATCCTTTCCGCCCCGAACACCTCGATGAAATATTTCGCCTGGTCACTAGCCCCTGCGAGCTTCTTTGCATCCCGTTTAAGCTCGTCCCCATACTCAACTGTCGAACTCACAAAGTACTCCACAGTGACTGACCTGATCGCCGAAGCAGTAAACTAAACGTTTGAATCTGATCAGGTCAACCAAATATTTTTTGAGATAAAGTCGATGTCAATCTGAAGAGTGGAAAGCATGCTCGGCGATCGCACCAAGGGATGCACGGTCGATCGGAGTATTGAGCAATGAATCCGCTGTGCGCGAGCTGTTCGAACAACTCGGACATTTCGATCATCTGATCTATAGCGCGGGAGACGCGTTGCTTGCGAAGTATTTGACGCCGATGACGGAGGAAGGCACGAACGCCCTCCTCCTCGCCCCAGTCCGCCTTATCCTTTCGGCCAAATCAAACATTTTGCCTATAAGGTTGAAGTCAACCGCGGTGACCTCCCTTATAATTACCAAGCCGTCGGGAAACACCCAACGGCCGGGTTTGACAGCCCGTGGCAATAACCGCACACCCGCTCACGCGGGTCGTGCGTCTACCCCTGCACGTCTATATTTCAATGGGCGGGCCGTGGTGGGGGAGCCGCAAGGCTCGCCGGTTTGTTATTGCCCCGGTCTGTCAACCCTATTACGTGCCCGCTCACCCCTTCCCAAGCGAGTGTCGGGCGATCCGAGAAGTAACAGGGAGATCGCATCATGAGCAAGTCCACAAAAAATCAACCCGCTTCACGTCCGCCTGTCGACGCAATCCAGTACGAAAAGCTTGCCCTATCCGCCTTCGATTTATGCGACCGGCACCTGGCTCATCTGGATACCTTGATCACTCTTGCGTCTTCGATATGTAGGAATCCTTCCGTCACGCTTGAGGAAAGAAGACGTCGTCAGACACTCCTCGAATTGCTGGTGGACACGGCGGAGCAATATCAGCAGGAACTTGAATGCGACCGCGAGTTGTACAAGGTGATTGCGCTCGATGCGAAGGGTGTTCCGCAAAGCCGCATCACGGCACGCCATGCAGCGAGCCTGCTTGCAGAGGAGGTAGCACAACGAGCAGGAGCAGCCACCGCAGACGTGCAGCAGCACAAAATTCGATCGGCGGAAAGCGGCGCGGCATTGGGAGCCAACACCACGCAGCAACCAGTTGTCGCGCAAAACTAGGCGATCGAAAAAACAGCCGAGTGGTAAGGCGGCGCGTCCGAGTCCTTCGGCGATTCGTGCACTGAGACGGCTTTCGTCCAGACATCTACGACGACTTTACGCGCCGCCGCACAGATGCAACCGGCCCCGCCCTGCCCCAACGTTCTCTGGAGAAAAGCGATGAAACTCGCCAACTTCCGGGCCGGCAACTGTTACCTCACTCCCCCGGCACCCTCACCCATCCCTCCATCAGCACCCGTGCACTCCGGCTCATGATTGCTTTGGTGACCGTCCACTCCCCGCCTTCCTCTCTAGCCTCGGCGCCCACTCGCAGCGTCCCCGACGGATGGCCGAATCTCACCGCCTCGCGCGCCCCACCGCCAGCGGCGAGATTCACCAAGGTTCCCGAAATCGCAGCAGCCGTACCAATCGCAACCGCTGCCGTCCCCATCATCGCGTGATGCAGCTTGCCCATCGACATCGCGCGCACCAGCAGATCGACATCGCTCGCAGCAACACGCTTGCCGCTGGAAGCCACGTAGTCCGCAGGCTTGGCGACAAACGCAACCTTCGGCGTATGCTGCCGCGTTGCGATCTCATCGATGTTCTTGATCAGGCCCATACGCACAGCACCATGCGCGCGAATGGTTTCGAACATCGCGAGCGCCTTCTCGTCGCTATTGATCGCGTCCTGTAGTTCGGTGCCCTTATAACCGATCGCTTCCGCGTCCACGAAAATGGTCGGGATACCGGCGTTAATCATCGTCGCCTTCAGCGTGCCGACACCCGGCACCTCGAGGTCATCGACCAGATTCCCCGTCGGGAACATCGCGCCGCCGGCGCCGTCTTCTTCAGCAGCCGGGTCCATGAATTCGAGCTGAACTTCGGCAGCCGGAAACGTCACGCCATCGAGTTCAAAGTCGCCAGTTTCCTGCACAGCGCCATCGGTAATAGGCACATGGCCGATGATCGTCTTGCCGATATTCGCCTGCCAGATACGCACAACAGCCACGCCGTTCTGCGGAATCCGGCTCGCATCGACAAGACCCGCACTAATCGCAAACGGCCCCACCGCAGCAGAGAGATTTCCGCAATTGCCGCTCCAATCGACGAAAGCCTTATCGATGGAAACCTGCCCGAACAGATAGTCCACGTCATGATCCGGCTTGCTGCTCTTCGCGATGATGACCGTCTTGCTCGTGCTGGAAGTCGCGCCGCCCATACCGTCGATCTGCTTGCCATACGGGTCCGGGCTGCCAATCACACGCATCAGCAGTGCGTCACGCGCGGCGCCCGGCACCTGGGCCGCCTCCGGCAAATCCTGCAGCCGGAAGAACACGCCTTTGCTGGTGCCGCCGCGCATGTACGTCGCCGGAATCTTGATCTGAGGTTTGTGAGCCATGAAAGTAATGTCCTGATGAGAGAAGCTCAAAAGCCTTAAGCCGCGGCCTTCGTCGATTCAAGAAAGTCCTGTGCGAAGCGTTGCAACACGCCGCCGGCTTCATAGATCGATACCTCTTCCGCCGTATCCAGGCGGCACGTCACCGGTACCTCGACGCGCTCACCGTTCTTGCGATTAATCACGAGCGTGAGGTCGGCACGCGGTTTGCGTTCGCCGATTACGTCGAAGGTTTCAGTGCCGTCGATTGCGAGCGTGAGTCGATTCACACCAGGTTTGAATTCCAGCGGCAGCACGCCCATGCCGACCAGATTCGTGCGGTGAATCCGCTCGAACCCTTCCGCAACAATCGCTTCCGCGCCGGCAAGACGCACGCCCTTCGCCGCCCAGTCACGCGACGAACCTTGCCCGTAGTCGGCCCCGGCAATCACGATCAGCGGCTGCTTGCGCTCCATGTAGGTTTCGATTGCTTCCCACATACGCGTCACCTTGCCCTCCGGCTCGATGCGCGCCAACGACCCGGCCTTCACCTTGCCGTCTTCCAGCACCATCTCGTTCTTCAGCGTCGGATTCGCGAAGGTGGCACGCTGTGCGGTCAGGTGATCGCCACGGTGCGTTGCGTACGAATTGAAGTCCTCTTCCGGCAAGCCCATCTTGGCGAGGTACTCACCCGACGCGCTGTCCGCCAGAATCGCATTCGACGGCGACAGGTGGTCAGTCGTGATGTTGTCGCCCAGCACAGCCAGCGGACGCATGCCCGCAAGCGTGCGCTCACCAGCAAGCGCGCCCTCCCAATACGGCGGACGGCGGATATACGTGCTCATCGGACGCCAGTCGTACAACGGATCAGCCTTCTCACCGGTATCGACAGAGACCGCGAACATCGGCTCATACACCTTGCGGAACTGCTCCGGCTTCACGCTCGAAGCGACGATCGCGTCGATCTCTTCATCCGACGGCCAGATGTCTTTCAGCTTGATCTCGTTGCCGGCAGCGTCGACGCCCAGCACGTCCTTCTCGATGTCGAAGCGGATCGTGCCGGCAATCGCATACGCCACCACCAGCGGCGGCGAAGCGAGAAAGGCCTGCTTCGCATACGGATGGATACGGCCGTCGAAGTTACGGTTACCGGATAGCACCGCCGTCGCATACAGATCACGATCGACGATTTCCTTCTGGATCACCGGATCCAACGCACCCGACATGCCGTTGCACGACGTGCACGCATATGCGACCACGCCGAAGCCCAGTTGCTCGAGTTCCGGCAGGAGGCCCGCCTCTTCCAGATACAACGTGACCGCCTTCGACCCTGGCGCGAGCGAAGTCTTCGCCCACGGCTTGCGGGTGAGTCCACGTTGATTGGCGTTACGCGCCAGCAAACCGGCGGCGATCATGTTGCGCGGATTGTTGGTGTTCGTGCAGCTCGTGATCGCAGCGATGATCACCGCGCCGTCCGGCATCAGACCCGGCTCGTTCTCCACCTTGCCGCTGATGCCGCGCGCAGCCAGTTCGGAAACCGGCAAACGACGATGCGGATTCGACGGCCCCGCCAGCGTGCGCACCACGGTAGACAGATCGAACTTCAGCACGCGCTCATATTCGGCGTGCTTCAACGTATCGCCCCACAGGCCGGTTTCCTTTGCGTAGGTCTCGACCAGCTTGACGAGTTCGTCGTCGCGGCCGGTGAGCTTGAGGTACTTGATGGTCTGCTCATCGATGTAGAACATCGCCGCCGTCGCGCCGAATTCGGGCGCCATGTTGGCGATGGTCGCGCGATCGCCGAGCGTCAGGTTGGCCGTGCCTGCGCCGTAGAACTCGAGGTAGGCGCCTACCACTTTTTCTTTACGCAGGAATTCGGTCAGCGAGAGCACAACGTCGGTCGCCGTGATGCCCTCAGCCGGCTTGCCCGTGAGCTCCACACCGACGATATCCGGCAGCCGCATATAAGACGCGCGGCCCAGCATTACGCTTTCCGCTTCAAGACCACCCACGCCGATTGCGATCACACCGAGCGCATCCACCATCGGCGTATGCGAGTCGGTGCCGACCAGCGTATCGGGGAAAGCCACACCGTCTTTCACCTGCACCACCGGGCTCATGCGCTCGAGGTTTATCTGATGCAGGATGCCGTTGCCCGGCGGAATCACGTCGACGTTCTTGAACGCGCGCTTGGTCCAGTTGATAAAGTCGAAGCGGTCTTCATTGCGGCGATCTTCAATGGCGCGGTTCTTCGCGAACGCATCCGGATCGAAACCGCCGCACTCGACGGCAAGCGAGTGATCCACTACGAGCTGCGTCGGCACAACCGGGTTGACCATCGCGGGATCGCCGCCTTGTAACGCGATCGCATCGCGCAAACCGGCGAGGTCGACCAGAGCGGTCTGGCCGAGAATGTCATGACACACCACGCGCGCCGGGAACCACGGAAAATCCAGCTCGCGCTTGCGTTCGATAATCTGCTTGAGCGACGCCGTCAGTGTCACCGGATCGCAGCGGCGCACGAGGTTTTCGGCCAGCACGCGCGAGGTGTACGGCAGCTTGTCGTAGGCGCCGGGCTGGATTGCATCGACGGCGGCACGCGTGTCGAAGAAATCCAGTTGGGTGCCGGGAAGGCGTTTGCGATTGGCAGTATTCATGGCGTAGGGGACAAAACAAAAATGATCCGGGGACGATGGCGGCAGCCGTGCTTCACAATCCGCTGCCCCTCTTTCAGTCGGCGCTTCGTTGGCGTATCAATCGGACAGTCTGTGTAGTTTATAGCTTGCGATGGCGCGCCGGCTTGCAGTGTGTTTCGTTGATGCGCCGCACAACGTACCGCACGAAGCACTGCAATAAGCCCCGCAAAAAAAACAGCCTTGGCTCGGGGGTTCCAGCGAGCCAAGGCCCAAACTTCATTACGTCGCGCTCATGAGACGCAATGGAGGAGAAACGCTTGCGGCTTTGCGTTTACACGCTTAGACGCGTTTGGCCAGCGGCACGAACGGCAGATCGTCGGGACCAGTGTAATTCGCACTCGGACGGATGATCTTGTTGTCGATCCGTTGCTCGATGATGTGCGCGCTCCAGCCTGCGGTGCGTGCGATCACAAACAGCGGCGTGAACATCGCGGTCGGCACGCCCATCATGTGATACGAAACCGCGCTGAACCAGTCGAGATTCGGGAACATCTTTTTCGCGTCCGCCATCACCGACTCCAGACGTTCGGCGATGTTGAAGAGCTTGTTGTTGCCCGCTTCCTTCGACAGCTTCTTCGCGATTTCCTTGATGACCTTGTTGCGCGGGTCGGAAATCGTGTACACCGGGTGACCGAAACCGATCACCACTTCCTTGTTCTCGACGCGCTTGCGGATGTCGGCTTCGGCCTCATCCGGTGTCTGATAGCGCGACTGGATTTCGAATGCGACTTCGTTAGCGCCACCGTGCTTCGGGCCGCGCAGCGCACCGATTGCACCGGTAATCGCCGAGTAAATATCCGAGCCCGTACCGGCGATCACGCGACCCGTGAACGTCGACGCGTTGAACTCATGCTCGGCATACAGGTTCAGCGACACATGCATTGCATCAACCCATGCCTTCGACGGCTCCACACCGTGCAGCAGATGCAGGAAGTGACCGCCGATCGAATCGTCATCGGTTTCGACTTCGATGCGCTTGCCGTTGTGGGAGTAGTGATACCAGTACAGCAGCATCGAACCAAGCGAGGCCATCAGCTTGTCGGCGATGTCGCGTGCGCCCGGCAGGTTGTGATCGTCTTTCTCGGGCAACACGGTGCCGAGCACCGACACGCCGGTGCGCATCACATCCATCGGGTGCGCGGCAGCCGGAATCCATTCCAGCGCGGCTTTGACGTTCGCGGGCAGGCCACGCAACGCCTTGAGTTTGGTCTTGTACGCGGTGAGTTCAGCCTGCGTCGGCAGCCTTTCGTGGACCAGCAGATACGCGATCTCTTCGAATTCGCAGGCACCGGCGATGTCGAGAATGTCGTAGCCGCGGTAGTGCAGGTCGTTGCCGGTCTTGCCGACCGTGCAAAGGGCAGTGTTGCCAGCCGTCACGCCAGACAGGGCGACGGATTTCTTCGGTTTGAAGGCGCCTGCGTTCGGCGTGCTGTTATCGGCTTCACTCATAATTTCGTCTCCAACTGCGGGGTTGCGTTCGTGCGGCAATCAGCGCGCCGAGCTTGTCTTGCGGGGTTTCGATGCGGGAACCGGTGAAAACGGTGGCTATAACGCAAAGAATGGGCCATGCGGGAACGTACGCTGCTAAGTGCCTGATTTAACAAAAAATCATGTCCTGGCCATACCGGCATCTGATTTCATAAATGAAATTTCAGATTTCAAATTCGAAAACGAAAGGCGCATAATAGGCGGACTTCCTGCCCTTCCAGCCTCTTTCCAGACAACGAGCCCCGCCGTGAGCACGCCCCCCTTCGACCCCGCGCAGCGCCCTCGTATCTGGGCCGTCAGCATCAGCCGTCTGCGTGATCTGTTTTTCGACATTGCCGGCGAGTACGTCGAACGCGCCGATCTGCGCATCGTCGCGCATGGCTTCGAAGACGCCGTGCACGAGATCGACGCGGTCGGCGCCGGGCGTCCGGATGTCGTGATTGCCGGCGGCTCCAACGGCGCGTATCTGAAAACGCGCGTCAGCGTACCGGTCGTGCTGATCGGCCCAACCGGCTTCGACGTGATGCACGCGCTAGCGCGAGCACGGCGCGACGGCGCCAAAGTCGCACTCGTCACGCACGGCAACACGCCAGACGAAGTGCGGCGCTTCATCGCCGCGTACGGCATCGACGTGACATTTGCGTCGTATCAATCGGCGCAGGATGCGGAGAGTGTCGTTCTCGATCTGCGCGATCGCGGCATCCAGGCCGTGGTCGGCCCTGGGCTCATCGCTGATCTCGCGGCGAACGCCGGCATGGGCGCGGTGTTTCTGTATTCACGCGCCTCGGTACGCGCCGCGTTCGATACCGCACTCGAAGTCGCACAGGCCACCCGCCGCGAAACAGTTCGGCGTCAACGGCTCGACAATCTGCTGCAGCATCTGCGCGACGGCGTCGTCGCGCTCGATGCGCAAGGGCGCGTCGAAGCGATGAACCAGCGGCTTGCCAGCGTGCTCGGCATCGATGCAGCACAGGCAGTGGGCCGAGCGCTGCTCGATCTCGCGCCGGATCTCGCCGGCAGCTTGCCGGACGCGGACGGCGACACGTTCTGCACGGTGCGTGGTGCGAGCTACGTCGTGCATCGCGGGCCGCTCGCGAGCAGCAGCTCGGCGGCAGGCACCGTGCTGACGTTTCAGGAATCGCGCGCGGTCGAACGGCTCGACCGCACCTTGCGCTCGCGGCAACGCGTTCAACAGTTCAGCGCGCGTTATCAGCTTGGCGATATCGTCGGTGTATCCGATTCAATCGAACGGGTCCGTACGCTCGTGCAGCGCTACGCCAAATCGGACGCCACCGTGCTGATTCTTGGCGAAAGCGGCACAGGCAAGGAGATGGTCGCGCAGAGCATGCATCAGCTGAGCGCGAGGCGCGACTTCGCCTTCGTCGCTATCAATTGCGGCGCGTTTCCTGAGGCGTTGCTCGAGAGTGAGTTGTTCGGTTATGAGGAGGGTGCGTTCACCGGCGCACGCAAAGGCGGCAAGGCGGGGCTGATCGAAGTGGCGCACCGCGGCACGCTGTTTCTCGATGAAATCGCCGAAATGCCGCTGTCGTTGCAGAGCCGGCTGTTGCGCGTGCTGCAGGAACGTGAAGTCGTGCGGCTTGGCTCGACAGAGCCGACGCGAGTGGACATCCGGGTCGTCGCGGCGACGCATCGTGCGTTGACCGAGGGCATCGAGGTCGGCAGTTTTCGCGCCGATCTTTACTACCGGCTCAACATTCTGAGCATCGCACTGCCGCCGCTGCGTGAGCGGCCAAACGATCTGCTGCCGCTCGCGGTCGAACTGTTGCTGCAGGCGGCGTCGCGTGAGCCGAGACTGGCGGCTCGCTTGCCCGATGCGGATGCGGCGAAGCGCGTTCTCGCTAGTCTCAGCGAGCCGTTCAAGCGTTACACGTGGCCAGGCAACGTGCGTGAATTGCAGAACGTGATCGAGCGGATTGCGGTTGAACTGGCAGATGCGGATATGGGCACGGGCACGGATTCAAACAGCGCAGCAGAAACCGTCTTCACGCGCGAGGTTCTGCGCACCGTCGCACCTGAAATCTTCGATCAACCCCACACGCGCACGAAGAAAGCAGCGCTAACGTTACGCGAGCGCAGCCGTCACGTGGAAGCAGACGAAATCCGCGCCGCCCTCGCCGCCTGCGACGGCGATCGCGATGCGGTTTGCCAGGCGCTCGGCATCAGCAAGACGACGTTATGGCGGAAGCTGAACGCGGCGCAGTAGCCTGAACGACGCCACCGTGCTTCACAGCATTCTTCGCCGCATTCGCACCGGCGCGCGCGATGAACATGCTGGGCGTCATTCCGCAGCATCGCTTGAAATGGCGGCCAAAGTGGCTTTGATCGAAGAATCCCACCTCCGTGGCGACGACCGATCCCGGCACACCTTCGAGCAACAGAGTCTGCGCCCGCTGAATCCGCAACCCGCACAGATAGCGATAAGGCGACGAACCATACTGCTGACGAAACACCGTCGCAAAGCGCGACACGCTGAGCGCGGACAGCGCGGCCAGTTGCGCGAGCGTCACCGGCTCGTCGAAATGGGCTTCGATAAACGCCCGGGCGGCATTGAGGCTGATGGACTGTTTCATGACGTCGCGATAGTCGAGCGGGGCGCGGCTTGCTTCGCGAACCGGGTAACGGAAAACACGTCGAGGGGAATGTCCGTACGACCTGTATCGACGAGCTCGGCCAGCGTTTCGCCAACACCCGGACCGATCTGGAAACCTGAGCCGCAGAAACCGAACGCGTAGTAAAGACCGTCGACCTTGCTGCTCGGCCCGATCACCGGCTCACCGTCCGGCAGATAACTTTCCACGCCGCTCCACACGCGGATCACATGCAGCGGCGCCATCGCCGGCACGAGCCGCCGCAACTGCGCGACTTGCCGCACGGTATTGCTCGGTAGGACCGATGCGCGGCACGTCACGGCATCCGCCGGCCCAGCGGGACCGCCACCGAGAATGATATTGCCGCGCGGAATCTGGCGAAAATAGATGCTCTCTTCCTTGATCGATGTGAACACCCCCATCGACGACTTGAACACATACGGCACCGGCTCGGTCACGGCCATCTGCGGTCCGCTCGCGACAAGCGGAACGGGTTCGCCGAACTGTTCGGTGAGACGGCTCGCCCAGGCGCCCGCGCAGATCACGAGTTGCGCGGCCCAATACACGTCGCCGCGTGCGCTCTCCACGCGAAACCGGTCGCCGTCTTTTTCGACGCGCACGATCTCGGTGTTCTCGATCACCTGGGCGCCGAGCCGCGCGGCTGCACGACCAAACGCAGGTGCAGCGAGACGCGGATTGGCGTGGCCATCGAGTGGCGAAATCGATGCCGCCAGCACCTCGCGCCCGAGAAACGGAAAGCGCTGGAACATGGCGTCGCCGTGCAGCACCTTGAGGTCAAGACCATAAGCGCGGGCGTCGATCGCATATTGATCGAAGTTCTCCACGTCTTTCTGGTGGTAGCACACACGTGTGTGCCCCGACGCCAGAAACTCGATGTCCTCACCGAGCAGTTCCGTGGAGCGTTGCCATGTGCGCAGCGCGCGATTCGCCATCGCCAGTTGTGGCAACGCGCGACCCTGCCGCCGGATGCCGCCGAAGTTCACGCCACTCGCCTGTTGTCCCGTGAGCCCACGTTCGAGCAGGATCACCGAACGCTTACGCTGACGCAGGAAGAAGGCGGTCGTCGTTCCCATGATGCCGCCGCCGATCACGATCACGTCGGCTTCGATTGTAGTCGTCGTACTCATTCGCTCACCTCTTCGGTAAGCGCCACAGGTAGCGGTTTAACAGGCGCCTGGCCGCGCAGCCGTCCCACCGAGGACAACGGCACACAAGCCGCCGCCGCAATGATCTCAGCGCCCGCGTGACCGCAATAACGCCCCTGGCAGCGGCCCATGCCGACGCGCGAAAACGCCTTGGCGCGATTGGCTTCCTGCGCGCCGGTCGCGTGCACCACACGACGCAGTTCGCCCGCTGTAATCGCTTCACAACGGCAGACGATCGTTTCATCCGGCAAGGACGCGGCGAATTTCGCCGGCCACGGAAAGGCTTCGCGCAAGCCGGCGGCGAAGCGTGTGAAACGCGCGAGTTCGGCGCGCAACTGCTCGACGCCTCCAACATGCATGCCGTGATCGCGCAACGCCGCCAAAGCCGCGAGACGGCCCGAACGTTCGGCTGCGTCCGCACCCCGCACCCTTGCGCCGTCTCCCGCGAGGTAGACGCCCTTGATGCTGCTACGGCCGTCGTCGTCGATTTGCGGAAGCCATTGCTGCGTGTTGTCGTCAAACAGGAAGCGGCACCCCGCGAGATCCGCAAGCTGCGTCTCGGGACGCAGGTGATAACCGAGCGCAACGGCATCGCACGCCAGCGCCAGGCGTTCGCCGCCGGGCAACGCAACCACAACGCCGCTCACGCCCTCTTGCGGCGAGCCTTGAATCTCCAAAGGCTGCACGCCGCGATGAACCGGCACGCGAGCCTTTGCGAGCACACGCGTCAATGCAATCCCCTTCTTGAGCGCGGCGGGAATCGCCAGCAAACGCGGCAGCGCAGCCACATGCTGCATGAACGTCGACGTATCGAGCACGGCGGCCACCTGTGCGCCCGCCTTCACATATTGCGCGGCAACGAGATACAGCAGCGGGCCGCTGCCCATCATCACGATACGCGAGCCGATCGCACAGCCCTGCGATTTCAGCGCGACCTGCGCGCCGCCGAGGCTATACGTGCCGGCCTGGTGCCAGCCCTTGACCGGCATCAGCCGATCCGTCGCCCCGCTGCAAACGATCAGGGAATCGAACCTCAGCGTCTGGTAGCGCGTGCCGCTTGCCAGATGCACGGTGTTCGGCGAAATATTCCAGACCAGCGTTTCCGGCAGATAATCGATCTTGCCCTTCAGCGCATCGAAGCTTTCGTGCAGCGAAGCGGCGCGTTCAGCTTCGGTGCCGTACAAGGTCTCGTAGCTACGCGAAAACCCTTCCGGTTGCCGCCGATAGATCTGGCCACCGTCACGCCGCCCTTCATCGATGACCGTGGGCCGCAGCCCCGCTTCAACCAGCGCCTCTGCGGCGCGCACGCCCGCCGGCCCGGTGCCGATGATCACTACACGCGGGGCCATACACCCTCCGCGGCTTCGGCCAGCTTCGTCACGATCGACATGCCCGGCGCCGCAGGCGTGCTGCACGCCCGCATGCGTTCGCCTTGTGCGGTCCAGACCCAGCAATCCTGGCACGCGCCCATCAAACAGAAACCGGCGCGGCGGCCATCGCCGAATTCGGAATCGCGCAACGTGCTCACGCCGGTCAGCAAGGCAACCATCAAGGTGTCACCCTCGGCGGCTTCGCGCACGACACCGTCCACGGTAATCGGAAACGTCTTGCGCCCCGTCTCCGCGAGTCGCACAAATCGTCCGTTCATACCGGGGCCGCCTCTTCGGTCTGCAAGCGATTCAACTCGGCGGCCGGATGATGGCAAAGAATCTCCGCGCCCGAAGGCAATTTCTTAAGGGACGGCGGCGTCATATTGCACATTCCGTCGATACGCACTGGGCAGCGCGCGCGAAACGCGCACAACTCGGGAATATCCGCGCTCTCACCCATCGCCGGCAGCGTGGCACAACCGATCTCGCGGCGCGCATCGAGCCAGCCCGGTTTCAAAGCGGGCACCGAATCCACCAGCAATTCCGTGTACGGGTGATACGGCGGCGCCGCGAGCACGTCACGCTGCCCGGCTTCCACGCGATGCCCCGCGTACAACACGATCACTTCGTCGCAGATCGCCCGCACGGTCGAGATATCGTGGCTGATGAACATGTACGACACGCCGAGTTCGCGGCGCAATTCGGCCAGCAGGTCGAGAATCGCTGCGCCGACCACCGTATCGAGCGCGGAGGTCACTTCATCGCAGAGGATCAACGCGGGGTCGGCCGCAAGCGCGCGCGCCAGATTCACGCGCTGCTTCTGACCGCCGGACAGTCCGGCAGGCGTGCGCGTGGCAATCGAAGCCGGCAGCTTCACCAGATCGAGCAACTCCAGCATGCGTTTCTTCGCAGCCGAGCCACTCAGATGGTGATAGAACGCGAGCGGACGGCCCAGGATATCGGCGATCGAATGGCTCGGGTTCAGCGCCGTATCGGCGTTCTGAAACACGATCTGGATCTGACGATACTGCTCCGGTGTGCGACGCGACAGTTGTGCGGGCAATGGCTTGCCGTCGAACAACACTTCGCCGCCCGCACGGTCGACAAGACCGGCCACCACGCGCGCGAGCGTCGTCTTGCCGGAGCCGGATTCACCGATCACGCCGAGCGTGCTGCCGCGCGGGATCGACAAACTGACGTCGTCGAGCACGCGCACGGCGGGATTGCCGAAGCGATCGATACGTCCATAACCCGCCGAGAGTCCGCGAATTTCGAGCAGCGGCGGGATGTGTTTGCCGAGATTCTTCGGAGTCTCCAGCTCCGCTTCCGGACGGCGCGTAGCGGCAAGCAGTTGACGCGTATAAGTATCCACCGGCGCATCGAGCACTTGCGCGACCACGCCGTTCTCTTTCACCGCGCCGCCATTCAGCACGACGATGCGGTCTGCCATCTGCGCGACCACAGCCAGATCGTGCGACACGTACACGGCGGTCGTACCGAGTTCGCGGATCACTTTCTTGAAGGCCGCGAGCACTTCGATCTGCGTGGTGACATCGAGCGCGGTGGTCGGCTCGTCGAACACGACAACAGCCGGATCGGTGATCAACGCCATCGCGGCCATCAAACGCTGCAACTGGCCGCCGGACACCTGGTGCGGATAACGCTCGCCGATCGTCTCCGGCGCGGGCAGCGCCAACGCGCGAAACAGGTCGATCGCTTTCGCGCGCGCCGCGTCTTTCGTCATCAAGTGATGCAGCAATGCCGGCTCGGTCACCTGATCCATGATCGTGCGCGCCGGATTGAAGCCTGCCGACGCACTCTGCGCGACATACGCCACAGTCCGTGCCCGCAATGCGCGACGGCCCTTCGCATCGAGCGACAGGACATCCACCTCGCCGACGCGCACCGAGCCGCTGCTGATCGAACATCCTGCCCGCGCATAGCCGAGCAAGGACAACGCGATGGTCGTCTTGCCCGAGCCGGACTCGCCGATCAGCGCCAGCACCTCGCCCTTCTTCACCGAGAAATCGACGCCCTTGACGATCTCCGTCACCGGCCCCGGCGCGGCACCCGCGACAACCCGCAGGCCCTTCACTTCAATCATGTCCCGATCCGCCATCATGCACCTCCATGGCTACGGCCACGACGCCGCAAGTTGTCGATCAGCAGATTCATGCCGATGGTCAGCGTCGCAATCGCAACGGCCGGCATCAGAACGGCAGGCGCGCCCTCAGACAAACCGCCGATGTTCTCGCGCACGAGCGACCCCCAATCGGCATTCGGCGGCTGCACGCCAAGACCGAGGAAACTCAGCCCGCTCAGCAGCAGCACGATGAACACGAAGCGCAAACCGAAATCGGCAAGCATCGGATGAATCATGTTCGGCAGCACCTCGACACGTGCGATATAGAAGATGCCTTCGCCGCGCGCTCTCGCCACCTGCACGTACTCCAGCCCCATCAGGTTCACCGCGAGCGAGCGCGAAATACGGAATGCGCCGGGGATATAGGCCAAAGCGGCAACAGTCGTCAACATCGGGATCGACGAACCGAACGCCGCGATCACCACGAGCGCGAGCACCTTGCTCGGAATCGAAATCAGCGCGTCGAACAGACGGCTCAGGATTTCATCGACCCAGCGCCCGGACACCGCGGCGAGCAGACCGAAGAACGTGCCGATCAAACTGGCGAGCACGGCAGCGGCCAGCGCGAGGCCCATCGTATAGCGCGCGCCGTAGAGAATCCGGCTCAACATATCGCGGCCGAGATAGTCGGTGCCGAGCGGATAGGCCGCGCTATAGCGGCCAAAAATCTCCGTCGACGTCAGCGTTCCGCCTTTATACGGTGCAACCAGCGGCCCGATGAAGGCGACGATCAGCCAGAAAGTCACCAGCACGAGACCGATCAGGCCGAGCACGGAGAAGCGGTGCACCAGCCGTTTCAACACGCCCTGCTTAAGCGTTGCCGTTTCGACAACCGGCGTCTCGATGACGGGTTCATCGACGCCCAGGTCGTACAGCTCGGTAGTGGCGTGGGGAACATGAGGAACGTGGGGATTGGTAGGTTGGCTCATCATCGACGCAGCCTCGGATTGGATACGATTTGACACAGGTCGGCGATCAGCACCAACGCGAGGTACGCCGCGCAGAACACCATCACGCAGCCCTGCACGAGCGGCATGTCACGGTTGGTGACGGCATCCACCATCAGGCTCGCGAGGCCGGGATAGTTGAAGATCGATTCCACGATCACCACGCCGCCGAACAGATACGACAGGCTCAACGCCACCGCATTGGCAATCGGGCCGATGGTGTTGGGCAACACATGCCGCAACACTACACGGGCGGGCGACGCGCCCTTCAACACCGCCATTTCCACATACGACGAATTGAGCTGATCGAGCACCGCGGCTCGCGTCATGCGCGCCATCTGCGCGACGATCACGCAGCACAGCGTCATCACCGGCATCGCGTAGATGCGCAGCAGCGCGCCGAACGAATGGACCTCCGAGAGATACGACAGCGCCGGCAGCCAGCGCAGCTTGACGGCGAAGATCAGCACGGCGATGGTGGCGATCAGAAATTCCGGCACGGCCACTGTCGAGAGCGTAAGCACGTTGAGCGTGCGATCGAGCAGCGAACCGCGGAACATCGCTGACGAAATTCCGATCAGCAAGGCCACGGGCACCGAGACCAGCGCCGTCAGACCGGCCAGCACCAGCGAATTCGGCAGGCGCGTGGCGATCAGCTCGCTCACGGGCAGATTATTCGACAGCGAGGTGCCGAAGTTGCCGCTGACAATATGAAAAAGCCACTCGAAGTAGCGTTGCAGCGCCGGCTGGTCGAGCCCGAACTGATGCCGCAATGCCGCGACGGCTTCCGGCGTTGCCGCCTGGCCGAGCGCCTGTTGAGCGGCATCGCCGGGAAGCAGCCCGGTGATGGCGAACACGACCGCGGAGACCAGCAGTAGCGTAAGCAGCGCGAGGCCAAGGCGCGCGGCGATGAGTCGTTGCGCATGTGCTTTCATCGAAAGTCGGCTCCAAGGGTAAAGCCGCACGCCGCAAACAGGCGGCGTGCGTATTGCCGGGTTCGACTTCCCAGTTCGTCAGACTGGAAACCCTTTGTTACTGCTCGTCAGACACGACTGGCTCAGGCATCCAGCCAGACGTTTTCCGCGAACATGAAGCCCATCAGGCCAGCCAGCGGAATCGAGCCGAGGCCCTTGAGTTTCGTCGTGTAGGCATCGAGCGAACTCTGGAACAGCGGAATACCGACGCCGCCGGTTTCATGCACCAGCACCTGCATGTCGCCGTAAATCTTCTTGCGCTTAGCATCATCCGGTTCGCCGCGTGCTGCAAGCAGCATCTGGTCGAACTTCGGGCTCTTCCAGTTCGCTTCGTTCCAGGGTGCGTCCGACTTGAAGAACTGGGTGAAGATCACGTCGGCGCTCGGACGCGCGTTGACGTTGCCGAAACCCAGCGGATGCTTCATCCAGTGGTTCGACCAGTAACCATCGGACGGCACGCGCGACACCTGCAGATTCAGACCGGCTTGCGGCGCGACCTGCTGCAGGAACATCGCCATTTCAACCGAGCCCTCTGCTGCCGGCGAAGCAAAAATCTGGATCGGCGCGCTGCCGACCTTCGCCTTCTGGAAATGGAACTTCGCCTTGTCCGGATCGAAGGTACGCTGCGGCAAGCCGGCCAGGTAGTACTTGTTGGTCGGATCGATAGGCTGGTCGTTGCCGATCGCGCCGTACCCCTGGAAGATCGCGCGGCGCATCTGCTCGCGGTCCTGCAGGTACATCATGCCTCGCCGAAAATCGTCGTTGCCGGTAATGCCGCCTTCGTCGCGAACCACCAGGTCGGTGTACAGACCCGTCTTCGTCTCCAGCACGGAGAAGCCGCCGGCACCCTTGATCTGCGTGGTCGAACGCGGGCTCACCGCGTTGATCAGTTGCACGTCACCCGAGAGCAGCGCGTTCACACGCGCCGACTCGTCGCCAATGCCGATCAGTTCGACTTCGTCCAGATGCGGCAGGCCCGGCTTCCAGTACTTCTCGTTCTTCACGCCAACCGTACGCACGCCCGGCGAGAATTCCTTGACCTTGAACGGGCCGGTGCCGACCGCCGTTTTGAAATCTTTGGTGCCGTCCTTGATGATCTGGAAATGCGAGGTGGCGAGAATCACCGGCAGATCGGCGTTCGGACCTTCGAGCGTGATCGTCACTTCGTTCGGACCCGTCGCCTTCACTTCCTTGATCTGATCGGCGAGCGTCTTCGCTTTCGACGCCGTTGCCGGATCCTTATGGCGCATGATCGAGTACACGACGTCTGCCGGTGCGAGCGACTTGCCGTCGTGGAACTGCACGCCGGGGCGCAGCTTGACGACCCACACCGTCGCATCCGTCGTCTCCAGCGAGGTGG
Source organism: Paraburkholderia aspalathi (assembly GCF_905220735.1). NCBI lineage: Bacteria > Pseudomonadati > Pseudomonadota > Betaproteobacteria > Burkholderiales > Burkholderiaceae > Paraburkholderia > Paraburkholderia aspalathi. Next base: position 288,705 of record NZ_CAJNBA010000004.1, on the reverse strand, counting down.
CAAGCGCCATCTTCGCGCCGAGATGCGAATCGAGTTCGGTCAGGCAGTTGTAGAACATGAAGCCGCGGACATAGTCCGTGCCGAGCGCGCCCTTTGCCGGATCGAGCGTGTCGGCGGCCGATGCGGACTGCGTCGCCACCCGGATCTTGCCGCCCTGCTTGGGCTTCGCTTGCGCAAATGCCTCGCCGCTCGCGGTCAGAAGACCGGCGCCCGTCACCGACATCATCCCGGCCGCGGCCATCGCGCGCAGCACGCCGCGCCGCGACGCGCCTTTTGACGTCAAGCGCTCCAGCTCGGTGCCGAGTTGAAGAGCGTCATATTGTGAGGTTTCCTTATTCATCGAACATCTCCGCGAGGGTGACAGGGATAGCAGCGTGGTTTTTAATGGCAAATGCAACAGTGAAGAATTAATAGAAAATGTCTTTGATGCGGTAGTACGTCCCCACCAGCGGCAGGAACCAGGGTTTGCCGGTGTGACCTGGAATCGCGGGCCACTCCGACTCGCGCCACGGATTACGCTCTTCGTGGCCGTCCATCACGTCGGCCATCACCTGGCCCATGTGCGTCGACATCTGCGTGCCGTGGCCGCTGTAACCCAGCGAGAAGTAAATTCCGTCGTGCTGCCCGGCATGCGGCAGGCGGTCCGCGGTCATGTCCACGAGGCCGCCCCAGCAATAGTCGATGCGCGCATTGGCCAGCACCGGGAACATCGCCGCGAGACCTTGCTGCAGAATCCTGCCGCTCTTCGCGTCCGATGGCCGCTCGGACGCCGTGAAGCGTGCGCGGCCGCCGAACAGCAAACGTGAATCGGGCGTCACGCGGAAGTAGTTATGCATCAACCGCGTGGTGGTATACGCGCGCCGGTTCGGAAACACCTGTGCCAACAGTTCCGGCGAGAGCGGTTCCGTCACGACGATGAACGAACCGACCGGCGCGAGACGACGCCGATACCAGCCGAACGGACCATGCCGCGACGGGCCGGTGGCGATCAGCACCTGCTTCGCGCGCACTTCACCGCGTGCGGTGGTGACCTTGAAGCCGCCGCCGTCTTTCGCGATCGCGGTGACCGCCGCGTTTTCATACAGCTTCGCGCCGCGACGAACCGCGGCATCGGCGAGCCCGACCGTGAATTTGCCCATATGCATCTGGCCGCCGTGCCGTTGCAGTAACCCACCGTAAAAACTGTCCGACTGGATCTCGCTGCGAATCCGCTCACGTCCGATTAATTCGATATCCGTATCGACTTCGCGCCGGATCAACTCCGCCGTCTTCTCCAGATGCGCCAGGTGATGCGGTTTCGACGCCAGTTTCAGCTTGCCGGTCGCGCTGTAATTGCAATCGATGCTTTCCTCCCGAATCAGACGCTCGACCGTATCGACCGCATCCGAAAACGCGCGGTAGCAGGCGCTCGCCCGCTCCACACCGAGTTGCGCAACCAGCGCGACGAAGTCCTGCGCGACGCCGGTATTGACCTGCCCGCCGTTGCGCCCGGACGCGCCGCCGCCGATGCGCCCTGCGTCGAGCACCGTCACCGAAGCGCCGCGCTTGCCCAAGGCCTGTGCCGCCGAGAGTCCGGTGAAGCCGCCGCCGATCACAACGACATCGGCCTGACCTTCAACCGGACCTTCACACGCCGAAACGAGCGGCGGTGCGGTGTCGAGCCAATAGGAATCGAGCTTCATCCGGTCTGTCCTTGAGATTGGCAATGAGCGAGGCGATCAATGTGCAAACGTCGCTTACAGGCCGAGTTCCGCGGCCAGATGCGGAATGTCGTTGACTTCGTAGTACTGGTAGTACGGCGTCGACGGTTCGTGGCCGCGCTTGACGAAAGCCTTGTGCTTGATGCCCAGGTCGTGTGCGGTCATCAGGTCGTAGCGCAGGCTCGACGACACGTGCAGCACGTCTTCCGGATTGCAATTCAGTTGGTCGAACATGTATTCGAAGCCTTGCATGCGTGGCTTGTACGACTGCGCCTGCTCTGCCGTGAAGACGGCGTGGAACGGCGCGCCGAGCTTGTCGACGTTGCTCTGGATCTGGTTGTTCGACGCGTTCGAGAGAATCACCAGCTTGTACTTCTTCGCCAGACGCGAGAGGCCTTCCGGTACGTCCGGATGCGGACCCCAGGTCGGCACCGCCGTGTAGATCTTCTCGGCTTCCACTTCATTGAATTCGACATTCATGCGCTTGCAGGCGCGGCGCAACGCATTGACGACCACGTCGCGATACGGCTTCCATGCACCGAGCACTTCGTCACGACGATAGCCGGAGTAGAACGTAACGAGCTTCTCCAAATCGTCGCCTTGCAGCACATGGCCGAACATTTCGCGGGTCATGTCGGCCATGCGAAATTTGGTCAGCGTGCCGTAGCAGTCGAAGGTGATGTACTTCGGTTCGAAATCGATCATGGTGCAGTCCTATCGTGGTGGTGAACCCACATTGAGTTCAGTGACGAAAACAGATAACGCTCACTTCTGTTAAAGATTTAATCAGCGCAAAAACATAGATGTTCCTGATTAGGGCGCTGCTGATGACACAAACCATGCGTTTTGAGGCCGCTGCGCAGCACAGTCTGCGGTGGGCGGGCCGAAAGCCCCGTCCGTATTGGCTTTGCGGGATTCGGCTCTGGCCGGTTCGTTGTACGGGCCGATGAAACCCGAACCCGTAGAACCGCGTACGGGTTTCCGCTTACGAGTCCTTGCTGACATCAAGGCCGCAAGTCGATCAACACGCTCTTGAAGCGCAGGTTTGCCTCGTAAGCCTGGCGACCGAGGTCCTTGCCGATGCCTGAACGCTTGTAGCCGCCGGTGGGGATCATGAAGTCGGAAGTCCGGCCGTAGCGGTTGACCCAGACCGTTCCCGCTTCGAGGCCGCGTACGAAGCGCAGCGCCCGGCCGAGGTCGGCGGTGTGCACACCGGCAGCGAGGCCGTACTCGGGATGCTGGGCGAGCGCGAGCGCTTCTTCTTCGGTGTCGAAGGTTTGCAGTGTCAGCACGGGGCCGAACACTTCTTCGCGCACGGCTTCGGAGTGAGCGGTGACGTCCGTGAGCAAGGTAGGTGTATAGAACGCACCATTCGCCCCAACGTCGGCTCGCACGCCGCCAAAGCGCAGTGTCGCCCCCGCCTCCAGCGTGCGCCCGACAATTCCTTCGATACGCGCCGCCTGTGGCGCGGAGATGATCGGCGACAACGTAGTGCCCGCGGCCCACGTCGCACCAGGCTTCAACTCGGCGAAGACCTTGCCGATGCGCTCGGCGAGCGGCTCCGCCAGGCTTCGCTCGACCAGCAGCCGCGAACCCGCCACGCACACCTGGCCGGCATTGCCGGTAATAGCGCCGGCAATCCGGCGCGCTACGTCGTCGAGACGCGGGGCGTCGGCGAACACGATTTGCGGACTCTTGCCGCCCAGTTCGAGCGTGACCGGCTTCGTGCCGCTGTTGGCGCAGGCCGCCATGATCGCGGCGCCGGTACGCGTGGAACCGGTGAAGGTAACTTTGCTGATCTTCGGATGGCGCACCAGTTCGTCACCGGTGACACGGCCATCGCCCTGAATCACGTTGAAGATGCCGGCCGGCACACCCGCCTGCACGGCCAGTTCGGCGAGCCGCAACACCGAGAACGGCGTCATTTCCGAGGGCTTCAGCACGACGGCATTGCCCGCCGCCAGTGCAGGCGCGATCTTCCACGACGCCATGACCAGCGGGAAATTCCATGGCGCGATCGCCCCGATCACGCCGTACGGTTCGGCGATCGTCATGCCGAGGTGGTCATGATCGGTCGCGGCCACATCGCCGCCCACCTTATCGGCGAACTCGGCGTAGAAGCGGATGCCCTCGGCGGTGAACGGCACGTCCCAGCCGATTGCCTGAGAAATCGGACGTGTCGAACCGAGTGCCTCCAGACGGCCCAGGAACGGCGCATCGGCTTCGACCAGCTCGGCGAAACGGCGCAGGATCTTCGCGCGCTCGCGCGGCGCCATGCGCGCCCAGCCGCTCGTTCTGAAGGCTTGCCAGGCGTTCTCCACCGCGCGGTCCACCATCTCGCCGCCGGCGACCGGCACGGAGGCATAGATCACGCCGTCCGAGGGGCGCGCCACCTCGATGCGGCGCTCACCGCCGTGCTCGTTCTCGTCGACATACTCACCGCCGATAAAATGCCCGCTGCGAACCGCGACGTCGTCCGGATTGAAGCTGTCCATGAGAAGGGTTTCCTGTGTGACTGCTGTGGGTCCCGGGCGGTGCGTCTCGAGCGCGCCGCCGCCATGGCAAAATCGTAGAGCCGCAGGCGCGGCATATATCGCCGACAAAAATCCCCACGCAGCAGAACACGCTTGTAATGCACGATGAAACGCGGCGTTTTGCATCGATTTGCGATGCGGCCCTCTCGAGCGGCCCGGATAAAAAGATCGTCCTAGTCACACCGCGCACCGAATGACAAAGTGACGGCGTAAGCCTTCAGCCATCCAGGGAGTACGGCGTGTCCGATCCGATTACCTACAGACGCTTTACCCACGAGGACATCCCCGCCGCGCATGCGTTGACGGTCGAGCTCAAATGGCCGCATCGCCCGGACGACTGGAGATTCGTCGCTCAACTTGGCGTGGGCTTCGTCGCGGAAGATGCGAGCGGCGTGATCGGCACGGCCTTGTGCTGGAAATACGGCGCCGACCGGGCCTCGCTCGGGATGGTGATCGTGTCCCCCGAGCAACAAGGACGCGGCATCGGCCGGAAGTTGATGGAGTTGGTGCTGGAAGAACTCGGCGGCCGGGTCACGTTGCTGCACGCCACCACGGCGGGGCAGCCTTTGTATGAAAAGCTCGGTTTTCGCGCGATCGGCACGATCGACCAACATCAGGGCGCCGCATTTCAGCCGCCCCTCGTTTCATTGCCGCCTGGGGAACGCCTGCGCCCGCTCGGTTCGAGCGATACGGCTCGGCTGGTCGAACTGGCCTCGCAGGCAAGCGGTCTGGATCGCGGAGAAGTCTTGCCCGCCCTGTTGAGCGCCGCCGATGGCATCGCCCTCGATCGCGACGGCGAACTGGTCGGCTTTGCCCTGTTTCGCCGCTTCGGACGGGGCTTTGCGATCGGACCGGTGGTCGCACCCGAGTCGGAAGATTCGAGCCGCGCCAAAGCGTTGATCAGCCACTGGCTCGCGCTGAACGAAGGCGTGTTCGTGCGTATCGATACGCCGGGCGAGAGCGGGCTGACCGAATGGCTGGAGCAGTTGGGGCTACCGCGGGTGGATACGGTGGTCAAAATGGTTCGGCATGCCACGCCGGCCGATCTTGCGGCCGCCGGCAAGGACGCGCCCTATCTGCAATACGGCATCATCAACCAGGCAATCTGCTGATCCACCATGGCCTTCCTTTATAAAGCCGACCCGGCGCGTGGTGCGCAATGGGCCAAACTTTTCGCGCAGAAAGCACCGAACCTGCCGTTCCACGTCTGGCCCGATCTCGGCGACCCGGACGCAATCCGCTACCTCGCCGCCTGGCAACCGCCGGAAGATCCCACCCGCACCTTCCCGAACCTCGAAATCGTGTTCTCGGTCGGCGCGGGCATCGACCAGTTCGACCTGTCGGGCGTGCCGGCGCATATCCCGGTGGTACGGATGATCGAGCCCGGCATTATTGAAGGGATGGTCGAGTACGTCACGCAAGCCGTGCTGACGATTCATCGCGATCTGTTCGATTATGGCCATCAGCAACAACAGCAGATCTGGCGTGAACTGCCCGCCCGGCCGGCCAGCGCTCGCCGCATTGGCGTGCTGGGACTCGGCGTGCTGGGCACGGCGGTGCTGGAAAAGCTGCGGCTGTTCGGCTTCACCTGCGCGGGTTGGAGCCGTTCGCCGCGCGAGATCGAAGGCGTCGATTGTTATGCAGGCGAAGGCGCACTAGATGCGTTTCTCGCCCGCACCGACATTCTGATCTGCCTGTTGCCGCTCACGCCCGCCACACGCGGCCTGCTCGATGCTGAATTGTTCGCGAAGCTGCCGCGCGGCGCGTCGCTGATTCAAACGGGGCGCGGTCCGCATCTGAATCAGCCCGATCTGCTGGCAGCGCTGGACAGCGGCCAGTTGCACAACGCCATTCTCGACGTCACCAATCCCGAGCCGCTACCCGCCGGTCATCCGTTGTGGACGCATCCACGTGTGCGTCTCACGCCCCATATCGCCAGCTCGACACGGCCCGAGAGCGCCGTCGACGTGGTGCTCGAGAATCTGCGCCGCCATCGCGAAGGCCTGCCGATGCTCGGTCAGATTGACCGGACCCAGGGATACTGACTCCGGGACACTGAGCGCGGCGCCGCGGCGCTGAATGAAACGCCCGCCCGTCGCGGCTTTTCAGCGTCCGCAGCAGAAAATGCTGAGGTCACACGTCAAAACGCGTCGGACGCGCTTTTCAGGCATTTGTTTAGGTGAGCAGGCGATTGCCCTGGGTCAGTAGTATGGAACGGTCAACAGCCCTTTCCCGCGACGAGAACCCATCATGCCGATCCATTCGCTCATTGAAGCCGACCGCAAGCATCTGATTCACCCGGTTATCAACTACCGCGTGCACGAAGCCCGCGGCGTCACCGTCCTCGAGTCCGCCAGCGGCGCGTTCCTGCGCGACGCGGCCGGCAACGAACTACTCGACGCCTTCTCCGGCCTGTGGTGCGTGAATGTGGGCTACGGCCAGCAAAGCATTGTCGACGTCGCCACCGAGCAGATGAAGAAACTGCCCTACGCGACCAGCTATTTCCATTTCGGCTCGGCCCCGGCGATCGAACTGGCGCAAAAACTGGTGGAAGTGTCGCCCGCTTCGCTGCAACACGTGTACTTCACGCTCGGCGGCTCCGATGCAGTCGATTCGGCCATCCGTTTCATCACGCACTACTTCAATGCGACCGGCCGGCCGTCGAAGAAACACATCATCGCGCTGCAACGCGGCTACCACGGCTCGTCGACGATGGGCGCGGGGCTGACCGCCTTGCCCGCCTTCCACCGCAATTTCGATCTGCCGCTGCCGAACCAGCATCATCTGCCGTCGCCTTACGCGTACCGCAACGATTTCGCCGACGACGCCGCGTTGATCGCCGCCTCGGTGGCCGCGCTCGAAGCCAAGGTGGCCGAACTCGGCGCAGACAATGTCGCAGCCTTCTTCTGCGAACCGATCCAGGGCTCGGGCGGCGTGATCGTGCCGCCGGTCGGCTGGTTGAAAGCGATGCGCGAAAGCTGCCGTAAGCTCGGCATTCTGTTCGTCGCCGATGAAGTCATCACCGGTTTTGGCCGCACAGGTCCGCTGTTCGCGTGCCAGGGCGAGAACGTCGAACCGGACCTGATGACGGTGGCAAAGGGTTTGACCTCCGGCTATGCGCCGATGGGCGCCGTGCTGATGTCTGATGAAATCTATCAAGGTATCGCCGATGGCGACGCTGAAGCGATCGTCGGCCACGGCCATACGTATTCGGCACATCCGGTCAGCGCGGCGATCGGCCTCGAAGTGCTGCGCCTCTATCACGAAGGCGGCCTGCTCGCGAACGGCGTGGCACGCGGCCCGCGTTTCGCCCGCGGCCTCGACGCGCTGCTCGCGCACCCGCTGGTGGGCGACTCGCGCCATCGCGGCCTGCTCGGCGCACTCGAACTGGTATCGGACAAAGACAGCAAGACCGGATTCGATCCTGCGCTGAAACTGTCCGAACGGATCGCCGCGGCGGCGTATGAAAACCGCCTGATTTTCCGCGCGTTCGGCGACAATATTCTCGGCTTTGCGCCGGCGCTCTCGTACACCGAGGCCGAGTTCGATCTGCTGTTCGAACGCCTCGAAAAAACCCTCGACGACGTTCTGGCGCAAGCCGATGTCCGGGCCGCGCTGAAGGTCAAAATTCATGCCACTGCGTGCTAGAGTAGAGGGCCCTTCGAGACCCTTTCACCCATCGCCGGAGCGATAACGTTACGATGAGCAGCGACAGCAAGCTGGACCGGATTGACCTGCGCATACTTTCCCAGTTGCAGAAGAAAGGCCGCATAACCAACGTCGAGCTTGCCGACGCGGTCGGCCTTTCGCCCAGTCCTTGCCTGATCCGGGTCAAGCGTCTGGAGAAGGCCGGCTACATCATCGGTTACGGCGCACAGATCCAGCTCGAAAAGCTCGGCGACGTGCAGATCGTGTTTACCGAAGTCACGCTCGCCGATCATCGGCGGGAAGACTTCATCAAGTTCGTGAACGCGATCAAAGACGTCGACGAAATCGTGGAGTGCCATCTGGCGAGTGGCGGCTACGATTACCTGCTGAAGTTTGTCACTCGCAGCGTGAGCCACTACCAAAGCATCATCGAGGGTCTGCTGGAACGCGATATCGGCATCGAGAAGTACTTCAGCTACGTGATCATCAAGTCGCCGTTCGTGAAGAGTCACTATCCGCTCGAAACGCTGTTCTCGCAGAACCACAACTAGTCCAGCAGCCCCTTACGGATAATCGCTAAACCGGGATGTCGGTTCGGTTTCCGTTGTCGCCGGTGTATAGCCTGGCACATTCGCGCGAAACTGATTGAGCAGACCGTTATCGACCTGCGAAAAGCCTTTGAGCTGAAGTTGCATCAACACACGCGTGCCGGTGCTGGGCGACGTGGTCGAGCTGGTGGCGTTGGTGTATTTCTCGAACGCCACGCCGAGCGACCAGCAATCCGCATCGTATTGAAGTCCCAGCAGGCCCGCGATCAGCCGGTGGGCGCTCATGTCGTAATTGACGCGCGCCACGCTCACAACGTTGTGCATTAACGGCCATTGCTCGGACACGATGAACTGATTGACCGGTTGATAATCGAGCGTGGTGTTGGCGCGCGTATAGCGATACGCGACATTCAACACCTCCCGTGAAGCCGGCGACCAGCCAAAGCCGGCTTCCGCATTCGTCAGATAGTGGTTGGCCTGGCTGTACTCCACGGCCTGTTCCGCTGAAAAACCCGCCCCCAGCTTGTACGACGCGCCGACAATCACACTCGTGCGCGCCACGGTGCCAATCGCATCGTCTGTGTTGAGCGTCACGCGGGGCGTACGAAAGTCGTACTGCTCTGCAAGGACGAAACGGGACCGCTCATCGCCGTTCGTCGCATCAATGAAGCGCGTCGTCAGCGCTGCCGTAACGCGGTTGGCATCGGACACCCGGTCATTGCCGACGAAGCTGTTGGGCATGAACAGTTCCGCCAGCCCGAAATCGGCCGTCGCCGTATCGAACAGCGGCGCGTATGCCTGGTTGCGGTAAGGCGTGTACACATAGAACAGCCGCGGTTCGAGGGTCTGGATATACGACTGCCCGAAGAGCCGCACGCTTCGCTCGAAGCGCATACCCGAATCGAGGGTGAAGGTCGGCACGTTGACGTTAAACGTCTTGGGCTGCCCGGCGGGCGCATCCGATCCGATCGTCGTCAGGTCATAGGCGGCGAAATGCCATGCGAGCTTCGGCGTGATGAACCAGCCTGGACGCTCGATCGGATAGCTGATGTAAGGGTTGAAAACGAAGCGGCTGCCTTGCGTTGCATCGGCCGACGAAATCGTGAAGCGCGTCGCATCCGCTTCGGCGCCGAAGTCGAACCCCCCCACGTTATAACGCGCGTACTTAACATTAACCTGCGGTTCGCGGTTATAGGTCGAGTCGCTGGTAAAGGCCTGCCACCGTTGCTCGCGAGCCAGAACACTCCACGGCCCGTTTGAGTAAGTCAAACCCGCTTCCTGCTGATACAGCGTGGTGGAGCCCGTCGGAAACGCAACACCCGACGCAAGATCGGTGACCACTGTCGAGTCCGACACCCGGTTGTAATTGACGTAGGCGCCGAAGCCTGAGCCGAAGTTCCAGTTCTGTTTCAGCGCGATCGAGTAACGGTCGGTGTTGGTGATCGCATCGTGTGGCAGCCACGCGACCGAGATCGTCCCCGAATCGTTCGGATCCAGATAACGATAGTCCGCCGTCAACATCTCGCCTCGCTTCGACATGATGCGAGGCGTCAGAGTTAAATCGTAGTTCGGCGCGAGGTTGAAGTAATACGGCAACGCAACGTCGACACCGTTGGTCGAACTGATCGAGAACGTCGGCGGCAGGAGACCACTGCGCCGGGCACCGGACAAGGGAAACGATAGCCACGGGCTCGCCAGCAACGGCACGCCCTGGAAAAAAAGCACACCGTTGTGTGCGATTCCCTCATCGCCGCCGCTGTCGATGTCGAATTCGGAGGCCTTCAGATACCACGCGGGATCGGATTCGCATTGGCAAGTGCTGTACGTACCGTGATGAACGACCGTGCGCTCGCTATCGACCAGATCGACGCGTTGAGCGCTGCCCCACCCTCCCGTCAGATGAAACCGGTACTTCGGCACGCTCATGTAGCCTTCATTCGCTTCGACGTAGAAATGCGCGTCCGGGCCATCGAACACATTGCCGTTGTCGACGAGTCGCACTTGTCCGTACGCGTCGACCTTGTCGGTATCGACGTCGTAGTGCAGCGCATCGCCTTTAACGATCGATGCGTAACGCCGCAGTTGCGCGTGACCTTTTAGCGAAACGTCCGTGTCGGTGGTCGCGGTCACCGAATCGGCAATGGCCGCGGTAACGGGTTTGTCGCCCGGCCGCAGGGGTTGCTCGGTCAGTTGCGGATCGAGCCGCAGACCCCAGACGCCGTCAAGCGGTTCCGGAATCGCAGACGCACCGACTAATTGCGCGTGCCCGGCAAGCGGCATGCATCCAGCCGTACCCAGCACGAAAGAAACGAGAGGCCTTAAGCGTAGGCGTCGAAATACACCGCGTAGTATCAAAACAGATAAGGATCGGAAAGGATGACAGACGCATCAAGGCGAACGGAAGCCCTGACTTGCGTCAGGATGAACAGCAGCGAATACACACGGCGCTATTGAAGTGTGACGTCCTTGGCGCGGGGGTCCGCTGGCGTGCCTGCCCCGCTCGCAGCGCCGCCCAGCGCCTGAAGCAGATAGGGAATCTGCTCCGCAGGCAACGAAAACGACAGCCCTGCGCTACCGGACAGACGGAACCGGATCACCACCATTTCCATGCCGTTCAGCCGGCCGACTTCCCAACCCTGGCAGTGCAGCGCGAAGCCCATGTCCTGATTGTTATGAATCACGCGGTCGGCGTGCTCTATGGCGTTCGGCAACGCCACCAGCAGATCGTTGAGCACCGAACGGTGCAGCGCCGCCGTGGGTTGATTGCCGTGAATCAGCAGATATTGACCGTCCGCCGTCAACTGCATATCGGTGATCGAATTCAGCACGAAGGTCGACGGGTCAGACATGACGCGCGCCCTCCCCTGTAACCTCGTAGCGGCCTGCCGCCTCACTCACCGTGTCGCCGGGCACGGCGCGAAGCGTGCGCACCGATGCCATCGCAAGATGGACTGAATAGATCGGTGAGGAACTCACGCGCAAGACAGCAGCAAGAACCGCCGGTGAAAAAAATTCAATCATGACCACTTCTCCAGATCGCGTTACGCAGGTAGCGGAATCGACAATTTGACAATAGCAGTGCAAAGTCGCCGCCAGGTTACGCGCGGACTACGCTTCTTTTGAGTCTGTAACGCATTATTTCGAAGCTCGCGCTCCAATCGGCGTCAGCCTGCGCGGGTGCACGCTGCGCACCCTGGCGGCCGGAATGGTCGGAAAGTTTTCAGTAACGATCGGCAGAAAACGCGTCCCTATACTTCGCGCTTTCCAGTGTCATGGAACGTCGTTTCGAATGCGTCGCTTGCCTTCGAGCGCTCCCGTCTGCGCTCCGCGCGCTGCATCAGGACTGAAAACCCAAGATGAATCTTCAAGTTTTAACGAGCCGTATCGCCGGCGCACTCTCGCTCGTCGGCGTCGCGCTGACAAGCGGGGCAGCCCACGCAGCGCAGCCGTTCGTGGTGCAGGACATCCGGATCGAGGGCTTGAAGCGCGTCGAACCCGGTACCGTGTTTGCCTACCTGCCCATCAAGCAGGGCGCCACGTTTGACGACGATAAGGCTTCGGAATCGATTCGCGCGCTGTACGCCACGGGCTTCTTCAATGACGTCAAGATTTCGACCGAAGGCAATGTCGTCATCGTTCACGTTCAGGAGCGCCCCGCGGTCGGCACGATCGACTTCGCCGGCATTCACGAGTTCGACAAGGAAAATCTGACCAAGGCACTCGGTGCGGTCGGACTCTCGCAAGGCCGCTACTACGACAAGGCGCTAGTCGATAAATCCGAGCAGGAGTTGAAACGCCAGTACCTGACGCGTGGCTACTATGCCGCCGAAGTGACCACCACGATCACGCCGATCGACCGCAACCGGGTCGCGATACTGTTCTCGGTCGCAGAAGGGCCGAACGCGAAGATCCGCCAGATCAACTTCATCGGCAACAACGTTTTCAGCACGGACACGTTGCGCGACGAAATGCAGATGTCCACGCCGAACTGGTTCTCGTGGTACACGAAGAACGACCTGTACGCGAAAGACAAGCTGACCGGCGACCTGGAGCGCATCCGCACGTACTACCTGAATCGCGGCTATCTGGAGTTCAACTTCGAGTCGACCCAGGTATCGCTTTCGCCGGACAAGAAGGAGATGTACCTGACGGTCACGCTGCACGAAGGCGAGCCGTACACGGTTTCGTCGATCAAGCTCGCCGGCAATCTGCTCGATCGCGAAGCCGAGCTGAAGAAGCTGGTCAATATCAAACCCGGCGAGCGTTTCTCCGCTGAAAAATTACAAGCCACTACCAAGGCGATCGTCGATAGGCTCGGCGAATACGGTTACGCGTTTGCCACTGTCAATGCGCTGCCGCAGATCGATCAGGAACACCACAAGGTCGACCTGACGCTGCAAGTGGACCCGAGCCGCCGCGTGTACGTACGTCACATCAACGTGGTCGGCAACACCCGTACGCGTGATGAGGTGGTGCGCCGCGAAATGCGTCAGCTCGAAAGTTCGTGGTTCGATTCGAACCGACTCTCGCTGTCGAAAGACCGCGTCAACCGTCTCGGCTACTTCACCGATGTCGACGTCACCACGGTGCCGGTGGAAGGCTCGCCCGACCAGGTCGATGTGGACGTCAAGGTGAGCGAAAAGCCGACCGGCGCGATTACCCTGGGCGCGGGCTTCTCGTCCACGGACAAAGTGGTGTTGTCGGCCGGGATTTCGCAGGACAACGTGTTCGGTTCCGGCACCAGCCTCGCCGTGAACGTGAACACCGCGAAGACCTACCGCACCCTAACCGTAACGCAAACCGACCCGTATTTCACGGTGGACGGCATCAAGCGGATCACCGACGTGTACTACCGCACCTCCTATCCGCTTTACTACTACACCGACACGAGTTTCCGGATCATCACCGTGGGCGCGGACCTGAAGTTCGGCATTCCGTTCTCCGAATCCGATACCGTTTACTTCGGCGCCGGCCTCGAACAGAACCGACTGTCCATTGATTCGTCGACACCGCAGAGCTACAAGGACTACGTAGCCGAATTCGGCAGCGTGGTGAACAACGTGCCGCTCACCGCGGCCTGGGCTCGGGATAACCGCGACAGCGCACTGGTGCCAAGCCGCGGCTATTTCTTCCAGGCCAATGGTGAAGTGGGCACACCGGCTGGCAACACCGAGTACTACAAGACCGATGTGCAGGCGCAGTATTACTACTCGTTCTCACGCGGTTACATTCTCGGCTTGAATTTTCAAGGTGGCTACGGCAACGGCTTCGCCGGAAAAGCCTATCCGATCTTCAAGAATTACTACGCGGGCGGTATCGGCTCGGTACGCGGCTACGAATCGGGCTCGCTCGGCCCGACCGACAAGACGACCGGCGACCCGATCGGCGGCTCGCGCATGGTCGTGGCCAACATCGAGATGACCTTCCCGCTGCCGGGCAGCGGCTGGGACCGCACGCTGCGCGTCTTCACCTTCATGGATGCGGGCAATGTCTGGGGCACAGAAGGCAACAGCAATGGCGCCAACGGCCTGCGGTATAGCTACGGCGCGGGTCTTGAGTGGATTTCGCCGATTGGCCCGCTCAAGCTGTCGCTGGGTTTCCCGCTGATCAGACACTCCACCGACAAGTACCAGGTATTCCAGTTTCAAATCGGCACATCGTTCTGAACACGTCATTCTGCTTTGCAACGCCCGCAGTCATGCTTTGAAGACCGCGGGCGTTATCTGCATCATTCCCACACGCTTTCAGCCGCGCAGAGACGCCCAACCGGTATGACCCGGTTCGGTGCCCGCTCAAAGCACCGCATCTGCGCCCTCCCGCCCCAAGTTCACAAAGTCTCCTTATTTTCACCATCGTTGCTCCAACGTTGCTATCTATCATTCGCTCATCATCAGCGCGACCGTGTCCGGTCCGCTTTCTGAGTTCGATAGGTCGCTCCAAAGCAGCAGATGGTTGAATTGGCTGAACGTGAACATCGCACGGGCTGCAACCGTCGATTCCGGTTGGGAGGTAACGCAGATTTATGACGATCAGCCTTCTTGTAGTCGAACCCGATCAAACCATTCGGGATCAGTTGCGCTTTCATCTTCACAAGAACCAGATCGCACTCTCGGTGCTGTATAGCGCGGCTCAGCTTGTCAGCCGGGTGGAACTGGAGTGTCCGTCAGCGATTCTATTGCGCGCCGAGTCGCCGATGAGCGAGGCGCGCGAGGCGCTCCGGCAGCTGCGGCTAGCCGGCTACGACATGCCCATCTTCGTGCAAAGCACCTCTGATGAGATCGTCGACAAAATCGTCGCCTTCGAATTGGGTGCGGACGACTATATCGTCGACCCGATCGATCCATACGAATTGACCGCCAGAATCAAACGCGCCGTGCAACGCTGCAACCGCTCGCTTTGCGACGCGCCGGAAATTCGTGAGAAGGTGTTGTTCGGCGACTACCAGATCGACTTCGCTACGCGGCGTCTGCTCAAGGACGGCTGCGAAATCTCGCTGCGCTCCGGCCAGTTTGCGTTGCTCAAGCTGTTCGCAAGCAATCCGATGCGAATCCTGACGCGTTCGATGGTCAACAGCCAGCTAGGAAGAGCGGAGAGCCAGAAGGCCAGTCTGGATGTTGCGGTCTGCCGCTTGCGCGGCGTGATTGAGACAGACCCGGGCAATCCCAGGTTCATTCAGACCTTGCGCGGACGAGGCTATATGTTCGTACCGTCGCTTGAATAGATCGAATAGATTGGATAGTTCGAATAATTCGAGTAACAAGCCTTACTTGAGGCGGGCGAAAGCGAACGGCATAGCACGACACGTTGCGTGCTTGCCGCCATACTGCGTTACTTTTGACCTTCTTCTAACGCGAGCTGCATGATAGGCCCCGTCATCGCGGCATCGATCACGTCGATGATGTCGGCATAGCCCACATAGTCGGAATACAGGTCACTGGTCGCTGCCAGCAGGCCACCGAATCCGTAATGGAAGTCTGCCGGAACGATTGGCCTGAACCCTGAGGCATAGTGTGGCCGTGGCGCGCAGCTATTCAGCTCATCAACAACGCCGGCAGAAACACTGTGATTCCCAAGTGCGAGAGCATTAATACTCTCCTGGCGCAAACCATGGCGAATCGGAGCGCAGCAAATCGATACCACGACCAGGACGACAATAATGATGCGCATAATGGACGTGTTCAAAGTTGATCTTTAAAGTCAGACAGCCGTAGGATAACGAAGTTTTTTTGACTCAATTACAATCCCTTTCTACCGGCCTGAATTACACGCAGCAACGAGGTTATGCAGCACTCAACCGCGCCGCAGACGCCCGCGTCCCGCAGGTGCAGAAGGGTCGTCCGCCAGCGTGTGGCGTTGACCGTTGCGATGCATCCGCACGCGTTCCCGAATCTCGGCCACGGTCGCGGCGCCTGGCACGGCAACGCAAGAGTACTCACCGTTGCGGTTGATCCATTCGACGATCCGGCAGCACTCGCCCCATGGCTGCATGAGCGGTGCGGACACGCGGCAGCCGCGTATCTTCATGACATCGGTGGCGAGTGGTGCGTTAGCGCCGTTTTCAGCGGTGCCGCGCGTAGCGGCAGCTGTTGCTGTCTTTCGGCCGGGCCGGAAACCGCGCGACTCGGCACGGTTCACAGGTGAGGAGACTTGCATGAGATTGCTCCACTGACGGATCTGATCACCGGACATGGCCTCTTTGAGACCACGGTAAAAGTGCCATACCATCATATCCAGACAACACGCAGAGACAACGAAGAAAGGATGGAGAAGTTGTGGAGATTCGTCGGCAAGTGTGGATTGACGTAGCATTCATCTAGAATTCAGCCATGCAAAGTGAAACTATCCGAATTCGTCCAAGCCGCCCTTTAGGGACCTTTCTCTCGCGCGCGCGGCAGCAGCGAACGAAGATGCGCTTTGGCATTACCTGGAAAATGTTTCTCGCCGTTTTAATCGCCTGTCTGGCGATTTCCCTGACGATGGGCTACGCCTTGCGCGTGAGCTTCGAAAACGGCTTCCTGCACTATGTTCGGGAACGCAACGCCGGGCGCATCAAAGCCGTCATGGCGAAGGTGACGAGCGAATACTCCGCTCACGGCAACTGGAATTTCCTGCGGGAGCATCCCGAGGCATGGCTCGCGCTGCTGGACGGCGCCGCGCACGACGCCTTGCGCGAAGAGCTCGCCACAGCGCAGACGGGCAAGCTGCCGGGCTGGCGAACCTTTCCCGGGAGCGGCAGCGTACAGCAGTTGCTTGGGCCGCTCTCCGGCCCGTCTGAAGGGCCGCACTGGGGCATGCGCCTGCCACCGGCGCCACCGTCCGGTCCCGACATCGCGATGGAGCGCGACCGTGTGTCGGCAAGCGGTGTCGTAGGCGGCGACAGTCGCTATGACCGGCCGCCCCCTTCAGTCGCTTTGGCGTCGTCTCCCGTCTCGCCCCCGTCGCATGACAGTGTGACCCGTGACACGCCGCCCGAGGGGCCGCCCGTCACACTGTACGACGCCCGCCATGAACTCGTGGCGAGCACCGGCCAGCCGCCCCCGCCCGGCAGCACGATGCGCCCCGTCGTCTACGCCGGCAAGGTGGTCGGCTGGCTTGCCGTGAACGGGCCCGACACCCTTTCGGACGCGGCCGACATCGCCTTTCAGGCGCAGCAGAAGCGCGCGACCTGGGAGATTGCGGGCGTGGCGATCGTGCTCGCGGCGCTAGTCGCTCTGGTCCTCGCGCGTATCGTGCTCGCACCGGTAAAGCGCTTGATGAATGCGACCCACCGCCTGGCCGGCGGGGACTACACGGCCCGGGTGCCGGCCGGCAGACGCGACGAGCTTGGCCGGCTGGCGGGCGACTTCAACGTATTAGCCGATTCGCTGCAAAAAACCGAGCGCTCCCGGCGCGATTTCATCGCGGATATTTCACACGAGCTGCGCACGCCGCTCGCCGTGCTCCGCGGCGAGCTGGAAGCCATCGAAGACGGCGTGCATGTGTTCAACCGCGATTCGCTCACTTCGCTGCAAACCGAAGTGAACATGCTCAACAAGCTCATCGAAGATCTGTACGAGCTGTCGCTGAGCGATGTCGGCGCACTCAGCTATCGCAAGACGCCGACCCATGTCGGGCAACTGGCGCGGGCTTCGATCGAGGCCATGCGGGAGTCGTTCAAGGCGAAACGGATCGAGCTCGACCTGACCTGCATGCCGGACATTGCGGATACGACCTTCGCGGTCGATCCCGCGCGCTTCGTACAGCTGTTGAAAAACCTGTTGCAGAATTCGTTGCGTTATACCGATCCGGACGGCCAGGTGCGCGTGTCGCTTTCGCAAAGCGCCGGCGGTTGGCAACTCGACGTACAGGACTCCCTGCCCGGTGTGCCCGAAACCGCGCTCGCGCACCTGTTCGACCGCTTCTATCGCGTGGACGAATCACGCAGCCGTCAGAACGGCGGTGCGGGCTTGGGCCTCTCACTGTGCCACGCTATCGTGACGGCGCATGGCGGCACGATCGGCGCCAAGGCCTCGCCTATGGGCGGCGTCTGGATCACTGCCCGCTTTCCATCGGAAGGAGACGTGACAACATGACCGAAGGGCGCCCTTCGCACATCCTGATCGTCGAGGATGAACCCAAGCTCGCCGCCGTGCTCGAAGCGTATTTGCAGCTCGAGGGCTTCGTCACCACGATCCTCAACGATGGTCATCAAGTGATGCCCTTCATTCGCTCAACGCCACCGGCGCTGATGCTGCTCGACCTCATGCTGCCCGGCCGCAGCGGCATGGATATCTGCCGCGAGCTACGGCAATTTTCGGCGTTGCCCGTGATTATCCTGACTGCGCGCATCGACGAAATCGATCGTCTGCTGGGTCTTGAGATCGGTGCCGACGACTACGTCTGCAAACCGTTCAGTCCGCGCGAAGTGGTGGCGCGCGTCAAGGCGATCCTGCGCCGTGCAACGCCTGCTGCGGCGGCTGCGGACGGCTTGCCACAGGGGCAACCGGGTTCACAGGGTCTCCAGGTCGACGAGCAGTTTCATCACGCCTTACTCGACGGTAAGGAACTCAAGCTCACCCCGCTTGAATTGCGGCTCCTCGCGCTGCTGATGAAATCGCCGGGACGCATTTTTTCCCGCGACTACCTGCTGAGTCATCTCTACGACGATCACCGGGTGGTCACCGACCGCACCATCGACAGCCATATCAAGAACCTGCGCCGCAAGCTGCAAGGCGCGCGGCCGGACAGCGAGCCTATCGCGTCCGTGTATGGCGTGGGTTACCGGCTGGAAATCTGACGCTGGCCGTTTTCGAATTCAGCTCGCCTTTTCCGCCGCCGTTGTATCCGGCGGCGGACTCCATTGCGCGAACTCCTCGCTCAGAAAGTCGACGCACACCCGCACCTTTGCCGACTGAGCGAGCCGCGCCGGATACACCGCCCACAGGTTCGCGGGTTGCGTGACGTCCGGTAACACCTGCTGCAACTGGCCGCTGTCGAGCAAGGGCCGCACATCCCACATCGAGCGCAGCACGATTCCGCGTCCGGCCAACGCCCATTGCACGGCCACCTCACCGTGATTGGTCGACAGCGGTCCCGTGACTTTGATCGATGCCGCCTCGCCGCGCACCGTCAAACGCCACAGACCGAATGGATGGTCGCGCTCCTTGATCGCAAGACACGCGTGCGTCGACAGGTCCGCGAGTTGACGCGGCGCGCCGTGGCGCGCGAGATATTCCGGCGACGCGCACAGTACCCGATGATTCGACGCGAGCCGTTTGGCGATCAGATGCGGCGCGATTTCGTCGCCGATACGGATATCGAGGTCGAAGCCTTCGCCGCCCACGTCGACGAGACGGTCAAACAGGTCGAGCCGCACGCTCAGTTGCGGATACCGGTCGGAGAACCGGGCCAGCGCGGGGGCGACGAAACGGCGGCCAAAGCCGAAGCTGCTGGAGATGCGCAACTTGCCGCCGGGGATGCGGCGCGTGGTCGAGACGTCTTCCACCAGTTGGTCGACGTCGTCGAGAATCTTTTCGGCCCAGGTGTAGACGCGCTCACCGGCTTCCGTAATCGCGACGCGCCGCGTGGAACGGTGCAATAAACGCGTACCGAGCGTAGTCTCGAGCACATTGATGCGTTTGCTGACGTACGCCGCGGACACCGACAGCGCCTCCGCCGCCGCGCTGAAACTCGATTTGCGCGCCACTTCGCAAAACACGCGCAAATCGCCTAGATCGGGTGATGGGACGGCGTTCATAGGTCGCTCGGTGGCAGATTGTTTGTACACGATTCGTGCACAGTGGCTTAACTAAAGCGACTATTTTAAGCTCAAACAGCAGGAATAAAATAAGCGCTATCGAACCATCGAAATTCCCAACGGAGGAGCAGGAACATGTCGAAGACCTATCGGATTGCGGTCATACCCGGCGACGGCATCGGCGTCGAAGTGATGCCGGAAGCCATTCGCGTGCTGGAGACGGTGAAAAAGCGCTTCGGCATCGAACTGGAGTATCAGCACATCGAATGGGCGAGCTGCGATTACTACGCCAAGCACGGCAAGATGATGCCGGACGACTGGAAAGCCCAACTGCAATCCGCCGACGCGATTCTGTTCGGCGCGGTCGGCTGGCCCGACACGGTGCCCGACCATATCTCGCTGTGGGGGTCGCTGCTGAAGTTCCGTCGTGAATTCGATCAGTACATCAACCTGCGCCCTGCCCGGCTCTTCGCAGGTGTGCCTTCGCCGCTCGCGGGCCGCAAGGCGGGCGACATCGATTTCTGGATCGTGCGTGAGAACACCGAGGGCGAATATTCGTCGGTGGGTGGCGTGATGTTCGAAGGCACCGAGCGTGAGTTCGTGCTGCAGGAATCCGTGTTCACGCGGCACGGCAGCGAACGCGTGCTGAAGTTCGCGTTCGACCTCGCGCAACGGCGCGAACGCAAGAAGATCACCGTGGCGACGAAGAGCAACGGCATCGCGATCAGCATGCCGTGGTGGGACAAATGCGCGGCCGGCGTCGCGGCGCAGTACCCGGACGTGGCGTGGGACAAGCAGCACATCGACATTCTCTGCGCGCGCTTCGTGCTGAACCCGGATCGTTTCGACGTGGTGGTCGCCACCAATCTGTTCGGCGACATCCTCTCCGATCTCGGTCCTGCCTGCACGGGCACAATCGGCCTTGCGCCGTCGGGCAATCTGAACCCGGACCGCAAGTTTCCGTCGCTGTTCGAACCGGTGCACGGTTCGGCGCCTGACATCGCCGGCAAGAACATCGCCAATCCGATTGCGATGATCTGGTCCGCCGCGATGATGCTCGACTTCCTCGGCAATCACGAAGGCAAGGAACGCGAGGCGCATGACGCGATTCTCGCGGCGATCGAAGCAACGCTGGTCGAAGGCCCGCATACGGGCGATCTCGGCGGCAAGGCGAACACCACCGAAGTCGGCCAGGCCATCGCGGCTAAACTCGCCTGAGCCTGTCGATCCCTACCTTCTGCGAGGACACCTTCGAATGAGCATGGAAGCCTACCCCATCGAAGTCGAATTCCCCGATATTTCGGTTCACGAGCAATCGTCGTCCGGCGTCGCCTACGTTCATACGTTCGATTCCGGCGTGCCGGGACCGCACGTGATGATCAACGCGCTCACGCACGGCAATGAAGTGTGCGGGGCGATCGTCGTCGACGAACTGCTGCGGCGCGCGTTGAGGCCGCGTCGTGGAAGCCTCACGCTTGCCTTTGCGAACGTCGCGGCGTATCGGCGCTTCGACGCGGCTAAGCCCGACGCGGCCCGCTTCGTCGATCAGGACTTCAACCGCGTATGGACCGCCGCGGTGCTCGACGATACGTCGCGCACGTCGAGCGAATTGACCCGCGCACGCGAGATGCGCCCGGTGATCGACACGGTCGACGCACTCCTCGATCTGCATTCGATGCACGAGAAATGCAAGCCGCTGATCGTAGCGGGGCCGCTGCAGAAAGGCATCGACCTTGCAGTGCGTCTCGGCACGCCCGCCACGGTGATCTGCGACGAGGGCCATCCCGAAGGCCGCCGCATGCGCGATTACGAAGGCTTCGGCACGGTGGATAGCGCAAAGCATGCGTTGCTGATCGAATGCGGACAACACTGGGAACGAAGCGCGGTCGCCGTGGCCCGCGATACGACCGCGCGCTTCCTGCTGCTGGCAGGTGTGATCGATGAAGCCGATCTGCCGGACGGCTGGCTGGCGCCGCTGCCGCCCACCCAGCACATCGTCCGCGTCACGCAGCCGGTGGTCGCGACCAGCATGGATTTTCGTTTCGCTGCGCCCTACACCGGCCTGGAGATCTTTCCGGATGCCGGCACGGTCATCGGCTGGTCGAACGGCGAAGCAGTGGTCACGCCTTACGACAACTGCATGCTCGTGATGCCTTCGCTGCGGCAGTTGCGGCCTGGGGTCACCGTCGTGCGGCTGGGCAAGATCGAACAAACCGTGACGAACGCCGACGCAAACACAAGCGGCCGATGAATCGGCTCATGCACATTCAAAAGGTAACGTGAAAATGAAGGTTCAAAGCATCAAGCAAAGCGTGAATCTGCAGAATCTCGAGGACTGGGGCAAGGCGGGGCTGCCGGGCACGACGCCGATTCAGGTGTCCGGCGTGCAGCGCGTGATCAAGGGCAGCGAGGCCATCGACACCGGTATTTTCGAATGCACGGCGGGCACGTACCGCCGCTCGGTCAAGCAGGCCGAGGTGATGCACTTCATCGCGGGGCGCGGCCGCTTCACGCCCGATAACGAAGAGACCATCCATTTCGAAAGCGGCGACACGCTCTTTTTCGAAGCCAATACAGAAGGTCTTTGGGAAGTCGAGGAAACCATGCGGAAGGTCTATGTGATCTTCTGAGTACGGCCCTGAGCGCCGTCCTCGGCGCTCGCCCTGACCTCCTACGCCCCGTCCCGGCGCACCCTGCGCCGCGGCATCCCCAGCCACTCCCACTGTCCTGTCGCGCTGCCTCATTCGATGAGGCAGCGGCGCCATAGTCGGGTAATCCCGCGTTGCCCCTCGTTGTCAAACTACTTACAGTTCGGCCTGTTCTTATAGAGAATCAGCGTTCTTTATACGAACAAATCAGCCGAATTTATTGACGCCCGGATCGCCTGTATCTTCTCGCAGGTCAAGGCAGGTCAACCTGTCCGAGTACTATGCATTGTCGAAGCGCATCGATCTGTATGCGCTACAGGCGTTCCGGCGCACCAACGGCAACGCGCTTGGCACGGCCGGTTCGGGCCTTATCATCACGGCCGGCGCAACCATCGGCGACGGCTTACTAAGCGCGCCGCCGGCATAGGCATCGTGCACCGCGTCCAACCGGCGTACGATCGTAAAAGAAAGGAAGGCTCGTTACGGCGGGCCTTTACGTATTGTGCAGTCAGGAGACCAGCATGAGCCGCAGCAACGCTGTGAACGTTCAAACGTTTATCAACGACCACCCCTTCTCGCCGTTCCAGTGGCTCATCTTTTTCATGTGTTTCATCATCGTCCTGCTGGACGGTTTTGACACGGCCGCGATCGGCTTCATTGCCCCATCGCTGATTTCCGAATGGGGCATCACCCGGCCCGCGCTCGCGCCGGTGTTAAGCGCGGCGCTGTTCGGCCTCGCCTGCGGTGCGCTCGTCTCAGGTCCGCTATCCGACCGGCTCGGGCGACGCTCGATGTTGCTCGGCTCGGTGCTGCTGTTCGGTGTGACCTGCTTCGCATCGGCGTTCTCGAACAGCATCGAACACCTGACGATATTGCGCTTCGTCACCGGCGTCGGCCTTGGCGCGGCGATGCCGAACGCCGTGACGATGATGGGCGAGTACTGCCCCGATCGCCGCCGCGCGACCGTGATCAATCTGATGTTCTGCGGCTTTCCGCTCGGCGCGGCCTTCGGCGGTTTTCTCGCTGCGTGGATGATTCCGCACTTCGGCTGGCGCAGCGTGCTGGTGCTCGGCGGTATCACGCCGCTGTTGCTGCTGATCGTGCTGGTACTGAAGATGCCGGAATCGGTCCGCTATATGGTGGCCAATAGCAAGCCGGTCGAACGGATTCGTGCAGCGCTGGCGCGCATTTCGAGCGACGCCGCGCAGGCCGACAGCTTCGTCATGACCGAAACCGCGCCGCAAACCGGCGGCAAGGGCATGGGCGTGGTGCTCTCGCGCTCGTACATCATCGGCTCGGTGATGCTGTGGATCGCCTACTTCATGGGCCTCGTGATCTTCTACGCGTCGATCAACTGGATGCCGATTCTGCTGAAGGACGCCGGACTCACGCCGCAACGCGCGACGCTGATTTCCGCACTGTTCCCGCTCGGCGGCGTAGGCGCCGTACTGTGCGGCGTGCTGATGGACCGCTTCAACGCGAACCGCATCATCGCGGCCTGCTATGCGCTGACCGCGGTGAGCGTGTATTTCATCGGCCAGGCAGTTGGCAATGTCGGCGCGCTGGTGTTTATCGTGTTCGTCGCGGGTGTGCTGATGAATACCGCGCAATCGTCGATGCCGGCGCTTGCCGCCGCGTTCTACCCGACGCAGGGTCGCGGCACCGGCGTGGCCTGGATGCTGGGGATCGGCCGCTTCGGCGGGATCGCTGGCTCATTCCTCGTGGCTGAATTGACGCGCCGCCACTTCACCTTTGGCGGCATCTTCGCGATGGTTGCGGTGGCGGGTCTGATTTCGTGCGTGGCGTTGCTGATCAAGCAGGCGGCACGGCCGCATGTGGCGGCAGGGACCGGCGCGAAAGCGGAGTCGTTTGGGCATTGAAAAGGCCCGCGGTGCGAGTAAAAGGCACCGTCCGCCACTTCCCGATAAACTACGCCGTTATTGATTCGTGCGGGCATGGCAATGGTCAATACCACTGCCTTTGCACCGTCGCCCATCTAACGACAGGATTCACGTAATGAAACGCGTAGTTGTATCGGCCGTGCTCGCACTGTGCCTCGCGCAGCCGGCCGTTGAAGCCGTTGCACAAACAGTCAGCGATCAATGTTTTGCAATCGGCGATATTGCCGGCCAGGTGGCCTCGTGGCGTGCCCACAAGAAGACGAAAGCGCAGGCGCTTGATCAAGCGGCCAAGTACTACAAAGGTAAATCCGACCGGCAAGCAGTCTCCGCCATCGTCGAAAAGATCTACAGTCCGAACGCCCCTCACATGACGCCCGATCAGGCCAGCATGGCGTTCACTTCGAACTGTGCCAACCAGCAGAAATCGCAGGCACCCGCGCAGTAGTGCCTGCTATCCGCACTAGCGGTTAACGCCAGAGCTAGCGCTTCCTGAATGCATCCAGCGACGTCAACGCGTTGCCGTGAAAATCGAACAACGTGTTGTTGTCCCACTGATCGCCCGCGCCGACTTTCCATCCGACGTTCGGCGTCGGGATCCATTCGGGCTCCCACCAGAACACGCCCTTGCCGTGGCCACCGGGTATCGCTTTCACGATATCCGTCACCGCGCCGATGAATTGCGCCTGACCGGCCGGCGTCTGCGGGAAGGTTGTAGAACCGGTGTTGGTCATCGAGTTGGGTTCCGAATCGCCATCGCTCGTGGTCCACGGATACGCGGTCTCGACGACCATCACGTCCTTGCCGTAACGCGTCGCCATATCGTTCGCATTGTTCTGCAAGTCGCTTAGCGCGCCTTGCCACTGCGGGTAGTAAGACAAACCGATCACATCGAACGTGACGCCGCGTTGCACCGCGCTGTCGAACCACCAGCGGCTCGTTGCGTTGTTGCCGCCGCTGTCGAGGTGCAGCATGACGTTGATCCGTTCATCGACCGATTTCACCGCATCGTGCCCGGCCTTCAGCAGTTGCGCGAGGTTGTCCCACTGATCGTATTTGCCGAGCGGCCACAGCATGCCGCCCGTGATTTCATTGCCCACCTGAACCCACTCCGGATGCACGCCATCGCGCTTGAGCATCGTGAGGACCTTCGACGTGTATTCGGACAGCAACGCGCAGGTTTGCTCGATATCCTTGCCGGCCCAGTCGTGAGGCGGATACTGCTTGCCCGGATCGGCCCACCAGTCGCTGTAGTGGAAATCGATCAGTATGCGCATGCCGAGCGCAGCGGCGCGGCGAGCCAGAACGCGGACATGTTCGGCATTGTTGTAACCGACAGCGGGACTTTGGTCGGCCGGAAAAAAGTTCGGATTGCCAGGATCGTTCCACACCTTGATGCGGATCGAGTCGACACCGTGACTCTTCAGAATGAAGAGACAGTCGAGCGGTATACCGTGCTCGTAAAACTTCGCGCCATTGGCCTCGAGTTCCAGCAGCGTCGATACGTCCGCACCCTTTGCAAACCCACGGCCATGACCGAACACGCCAAGTTCGCCGGCAACGGCGGGCACGCCGACCGTTGCGCCAACACCAGCGGCAGCCCCAGCAGATGCGAGCCATCCGAGCATTTCTCTTCTGTTCATCTGTCATCCTCCATCGATTGAATGGCGGTTCTTTTTGAGGCCGCCTGTTCCGGGTTGAAGCGCTTAAATTTCTGCCTCCAGTAACGCCTTCTTCTACCTTGATAAAACGTTCAGACGCGAGGGCCTACGTGTTCCTCCACGCGCAGACGTCGCCGGTTTTCAATTCCGAATGTCCCAGCACAAACGTCGCATTGGCTGGCGCCGGTGCTTGCACTGGCTCCGGGCCGAAGTTGAACGCGAAAGTCAGATCGCCGCGTCGACGAATGCGCAAGCCGTCAGCCAGGTGTTGCGTCTCGATGCCGGCATCGTTCGCGGCCCGCTGCAAAATCTCGCGATGCAACGCGTGCGACAACCAGCCCGCCACATAGCGAACCCTTCCGTGTGCGAGGATTGCGGGCCATGTGTCGTCGAATTGCGCGTCGACGGTTGTCTCGCCATTGGCGCGAACGTGCTCGCGCCAATGCAGTGCAACGCCCTGCGTGTCTCCGATCGAAAGCGCTGGCGTAAGCGTCGGACGCAGCGTTTCGACTTCAAGCACCTGCATCGGCAGAACGCGTTGCAACGCGCCCGGTGGCAAGTTCGACGGGATGGCAAAGGTCGTGGTCTTCGAACCGCTCCTCGGGCCGAATACCCATTGCGCCGAACTTCGCTCGATCTGGTCGACGAGCGTGTCATCGATCACGGCGATGCTCGGCACCACCACCAGCCGGTACGGCGAAAGATCGGCCTTGCTCGACACGATATCGACGTCGAGGCCGAGTTCACGCAGCGCCTCGTAGTAGTCGAACGCCAGCGTCTGGTAATCGAAGGTTTTGCCATGACGCTGAATCTCGAACATCCACTGCGTCTCGTAGTCGAACACGATCGCCGTGGCCGCGCGCGTCGGCGCACCGAGTCCGGATAGCGCTGCGGACGAGGCAATTTCATGCGCCGCCTGCTGCACTTCGAGGCCGCCAGGCGACAGTTCGTTGTTCGGCAAGTTGAGACCCGAATGCATCTGTTCCTGCGCATACGGACACTGACGCCAGCGGAAATACGACACCAGTTCCGCACCATGCGCGAATGCTTCGTATGCCCACAGCCTGACCATGCCCTTCGTCGGCACCGGATTCCACGGCGCCCAATTCACCGGCCCCGCCTGTTGCTCCATCACCCAGAAGCGGCCGGCGCCGATCGCGCGGTAGCGGTCGTGATCGAACGCCGAGACGTCCGGATGCGCGGTACGTGCGTAACGCGCCTTCTGCTCTTCAGGCAGTGTGATCGATTCCGTGCGTGCGATCGGATAGCTGTCCCACGCCGCCACGTCGAGCGCGTTGTCTTCGGTGAAGCGGTAATGATCGAAGGTCGTGAAGAAGCCCATGAAGTTATGCAGCAGATCCGCCTTGGGCGCATGCTGACGCAGCACGTCGATCTGCTCGCGATGGAAGCTGGCTACCTCATCCGACATGAAACGGCGGAAGTCGAGCAGATGGATCGGATTGGCGTCGGTGGGCGTGCGGTTCGGCAGGCCGATCGTATCGAACGACGGATACTCCATGCTCCAGAACACATTGCCCCATGCATCGTTCAGCGCCTCGACGCGCTCGTAGCGATGCTGCAACCACGTCTGAAAGCGCGCCAGCGCCGCGCCCGAATAGCTCGGCACGGTCTCGTGGCAGCCGAGTTCGTTATCGGTCTGCCACGCAACGATAGACGGGTGCCGTCCATAGCGCTCCACCATCGCGGTGACAATGCGCACGCACTCATGCCGATAGGTTTCGCTGGAAATATCGTAGTGGCGACGCGAGCCGAAATTCCAGCGCACGCCGTCCGCACGTACCGGCAACACGTCCGGGTGCGCATCGATCAGCCATTTCGGCGGCGAGGCGGTCGGTGTGCCCAGCACGAGTTTCAGCCCTGCGGCCGCGAGCGTCTCAACGGCTTCATCGAGCCAGTCCCAAGCGAATTCGCCGGCGCGTGGTTCCATCCGGCTCCACGCGAATTCGGCGATCCGCACATGCGTGATGCCAAGCTCGACCATACGTTTCGCATCGTCGGCCCACATCGAACGCGGCCATTGTTCGGGGTAGTAGCAAACACCAAGTTGCATGAGAGAGTCTCTTCGTTAAATGACGGCGAACGGGCGATCAACCCTTGCTTGCGCCGAAAGTCAGGCCGGCGACGAAATGCTTCTGCATCAGGAAGAACATCAGCACGGAGGGCAAAGCGGCGAGTACCGAGCCGGCGGCAACCAGATTCCATGCCGTGGTCCATTGGCCTTTGAGCGCGGCGACGCCCACGGTGATCGGCGCAGCCTCATCGCCTTGCGTGAGGCACAGGGCCCAGAAGTAGTCGTTCCAGACAAACGTGAAGACGAGGATGCCCAGCGCGGCGAGCGCGGGACGAATCAGCGGCAGCACGATGCGCCAATAGATCGTCCATTCGCTCGCCCCTTCCACGCGCGCCGCCTCGATCATCTCGAACGGCAACTGCTTGATGAAGTTACGAAGGAACAGCGTGCAAAAGCCGGTCTGAAACGACACATGAAAAATCACCAAGGCCCATACGCTATTGAAGAGGCCCACCTTCAGCGCCATGTCGCGAACCGGGATCATCAGAATCTGAATCGGCACGAAGTTGCCGGCTACGAAGGCGAACAGCACAGCGGTATTGCCCGGGAACCGGTAGGTCGCCAACGCAAAACCCGCCATTGAAGCGAGCACGATCGCGCCGATCACCGAGGGCACCGTGATTAACACACTGTTGGCGAAGTAATGAAGCATCGGCGTTTGCGTAAGCGCCGTGCCGTAGTTTTCGATTAACGCAAAATGCTTGGGCCAGCCCCAGTAGTCGCCTTGCGATAGTTCGTCCGACGAGCGGATCGACGTGACGAGCACGGCCAGCATCGGCAGCAGCCATATCAGCAGCGCAAGCGGCAGCGACGCTTTGTACAACGTGCGGTTGAGCGGTTTCCAGCGTTCGACGGGAAGCGGATACATGACGCGTAACTCCTGGAAATCAGTGTTCTTCGCGCAGCATGCGGCGCAGATGGAACACGATGTAGACGAGCATGATGGCGAACAGCACAACGGCAATCGCTGCGGAATAGCCTTCGCGGTAGTACTTGATCGCCTGGTCGTACATGTAATAGGCGAGCACGGTCGAGCTATCGAAAGGACCGCCGCCGCTCATGACCGCAATCAGGTCGAAACTGCGCAGCGCGCCGATCACGGTCAGCACGACTGCCATGAATGTGGCAGGTCGCAGTTGCGGAAGGATCACGTGCCATAGCAGACGCACGCCTTTCGCGCCCTCCATGCGTGCCGCCTCGACCACTTCGGGATTGATACCTGTCAGCCCGGTGAGATACAGCACCATGCAGAACGGCGTTTGCGGCCACAGCGCGGCGAAGATAATGCCGAGGGTCACCGTGTGCGGATCGCCGAGCACAGGAATGCCATGACCAACGATCAGACGCAGCAAGCCGAAGCCGGGATCGTAGAACCAGCTGAACACGAGCCCGACCACCACGCCCGATAGAACGAACGGAGCAAAAAACAGCGACTTCACGACCCGCATGCCACGGATATGCTGGTTCAGATACAACGCGAATAGCAGTCCGAGCGGCGGCGCCAACAGGAATAGCGCGAGCCAGATCAGGTTGTTCTTGAGCGCCGTATAGAACGTGTCCGCATGAAACAGTTCGATGTAGTTGTCGAAGCCCGCGAACGTCTTCGGCGTCATGCCGTCCCAGTTGTAAAAGCTGAGCGAAATACTGCTGATGATCGGGTAGACCACGCACAGGCAAAACAACACACAGCCCGGCAGCAGGAAGAAAAGCGCCGCGCGGTGCTGGTGACGGCGCGTCGTGGAGACGTGCCGGTGCCGCGCCGCGGGTAGGCGGCGCGCTGCGGAATGAGACATGATCGGCCCTGGTCGAAAATCGAAGGAGATCGAAGGCGAGCGCCAGCGCTTGCTGCCTTGCTGGCGCTCCGGGGGCTTACTTCTTGTAGATGCGCTTGCGGGTCGCTTCGAGGCGGACCAGCACGGCGTCGAGTTGCGACGGATCGCTGTAGAACTGCTGCATCGCCTTCATGCCTTCGTCGGCCATTTCCTTCTGCATGTCGCGATCGTAGAACTGCGCAATGCCGCCCTTCGTATTAGCAAGGGTCTGGAAACCGACCTTCGAAATCTCGTCTTCAGGTTCGGCCGATTGGCTGTTCGACGGCAACTGCCCCCAACCCTTAGCGAGATCGGCGTTGATCTGCGGCTGTTCCATGAAGGCCAGCAGTCTGCGGGCATCGGCCTTGTTCTTCGCCTTCGCCGGAACCAGCAGCACATTGACCGGGCCGTCTTCGGCCATCGGCACGTTCGCGTCGACCACCGGGAAGCGGAAGAAGCCGGTTTGTGGCCGGACCGATGCGGGGATGCTCGCCGAGAAGAACGTGCCCATCAGCATCATCGAGGCCTTGCCGCTCACGAGAAACGGTGCGATCGAATCGAGATCGTAGGAGAGCGCGTTGTCGATGAAGTAGTGATCGTCGATCAACGTTTTCCACGCCGTGTAGACCTTTTTGACGCGTGCGTCGGTGTAGGGAATTTCGCCGGCCATCAACTGCTGGTGGAATGCGTTGCCGTTGATGCGCAGGTCAAGATAGTCGAACCACGCGGCAAGCGTCCAGCTATCACGCGCCGCGACGGCGATCGGTGCAACGCCGCTGGCCTTCAGCTTCTTGCAGGCGTCGAGAAATTCATCCCACGTTTTCGGTTCGCCCTTGATGCCGGCCTTCTCGAACAGATCCTTGCGATAGAAGAAGCCGTAGGCGTCGTAACCGAGCGGCGCGGCATACTGCTTGCCCTTATACGTTGATGCTTCCTTCACCGACGCATACTGTTGCGACCAGCCGTTTTTGCTCCAGTCCGACGACAGGTCTTCGAGCAGGCCGCGTTGCGCGTAATAGGCCATGCGCTCGCCGTCGTGCCACGACACGACATCTGGCGGATCGGTGGCGAGCCAGCCGCCCATCTGCACCTTGTACGCTTCCTCGGTGATGTAGGTCACCTTGAGGTCGACGTCGGGATTGGCTTTCTTGAACTTGTCGAACGCGTCCTGCCACGTCGAGCGCTGATTACCGCGCGCCGAGACGTTGACGGTCAGCGTGGCCGCGTCGGCCGCAGTGGCGCAGAGTGTGCCTGCGACCAGAGCGGCCGCAATCGACGCGTATGCCAGACGGCGAAGGCGAAGAGAAATCATCTTATGTCTCCTTGACTACCTTGTTGGCTGGCAGCGGCTCGCTGCCAGACGATGTACCCGCTCTTTGGCGGAATAGGGTTTTCCGATCAGGCGGCGACCCGCTCGGGCTCGAACGTGCTGCGCCGCAGTGCAACGCCGTCCGCATCGAACAGATGACATGCGGCAGGCGGAACGTGAATGCAGATGCGCTCGCCCGAGCCGATCTGTGTATCGCCCGCGGCCTTGGCGATGAGCGTGCCGCCCGCGTGATCGGCGTGAATATAGCTGTGCTCGCCGAGCCGTTCCGATAGCACCGTGACGCATTGAATGGATTGCTCGTCGCCGGAGAGGTGCAGATGTTCCGGGCGCACGCCGAGCGTGACGGACTGCCCGCGCTGAAGACGTTGGCCATCCACATGAGCGACCAGCCGTTCGCCGCTTTCCGTCAGCGTGACGATCACCTTGCCTGCGTCGATCGAATCGACCACGGCATCGATGAAATTCATGCGCGGCGAACCGATGAAGCCCGCCACAAAGCGCGACTTCGGATGGTGATACAACTCGAGCGGCGCGCCGCTCTGCGCGATGCTGCCGAAACGCTCGGCGTCCGCGCCTGCATGCAGCAACACGATTCTGTCGGCAAGCGTCATCGCCTCGACCTGATCGTGGGTCACGTAGACCACGCTCGCGTTCGCGAAGCGCTGGTGCAGGCGGGCGATTTCGACACGCGTCTGGCCGCGCAATGCGGCGTCGAGATTCGACAGTGGTTCGTCGAACAGGAACACACCGGGTTCACGGACGATCGCGCGGCCGATCGCAACACGCTGCCGCTGCCCGCCCGAAAGCGCTTTCGGATAACGGTCAAGGAAGGCGTCCAGTTGCAGAATGCGCGCGGCCTCGCGCACCTTCCGGTCGATCACGTCCTTGGGCTGCTTCGCGAGTTTCAGGCCGAACGCCATGTTGTCGAACACGGTCATGTGCGGAAACAGCGCGTAGCTCTGGAACACCATCGCCACGCCGCGCCCGGCGGCGGGCACATCGTTCATGAGGCGGCCGCCGATGTGCAGCTCGCCTTCGCTCAGGTCTTCGAGACCGGCGATCATTCTCAGCAGGGTCGACTTGCCGCAACCCGAGGGTCCGAGAAACACGCAGAACTCATGCTGGGCTATCTCGAGATTTACACGCCGGATCACCGGCGGATGGTCACCGTACGACTTTTGCACGTTCGTAAGACGAATCGTAGCCATGTTGTTGCCCTTTGGATTTAACCGCTTAAATTTCTAGGAAAAATAAACGGCCAGCTCTTGTGCAGCAGGCATTTAATCGCTTAAATTCGAGTCCGAGGGGAAAAGTCATGATGAGTGTCTCCGCTGTGTTTTCCAGCAACTTATCAACGTCGCCCGTTGCTTGCAACATTTGAATCGCGCTCCCTGAATATGGGATAAATAGTAAATGGTCACCCTTTCCGAAGTCGCAAAGCGCGCGCACGTCACCGCCGCCACCGTTTCCAATGTCCTGCGCAACCGCGAGAAGGTCCGCCCGGAGACGGCCGAACGCGTGTTGAAGGCCATCGCCGATCTCGGCTACCGGCCCAACCTGAACGCACGCGCGCTGGCGGAGGGCCGCTCGTCGACCTTGGCCCTGATGCTGTCGAACATCTCGAACCCGTTCTACCCCGAGTTCGTCTCGGCCGCCGAACGGGCGGCACGCAAAGCCGGGTACTTCCTGATGGTTTGCAATACTGACGACGATGCGGAGATCGGCCGCGCGTATCTGAACCAGATCGCTGGCACGCTCGCGGACGGCGTCCTCGTGATGAACACGGACATCGCGATCAACGACTTGTGTGCGTCGGCCACGCACAGCGCGCCGATCCTGCTGGCGATGTGGGAACACCCTGAGGCGCCGCCCGCACTGCCCTGCATCGCCGTGGATTTTGCTCATGCGGGTGCGCTTGCAGCGAGGCATCTGCTCGAACTCGGTCACCGCGAGATCGGTCTTCTGATCGGCGACGGGTGCGGCGGCTTGCAAGACGCGCGCTCCAACGGATTTCGCGCGGTGATGCGCGAAGCCGGAATCGAAACAGACGCCGCCGCGGTGCTGCAGATCCGCGACTCGATCGACGCCGGCTACGCCGCCTGCATGCAGTTGATGGCGAGCCGCCCTCACCTCACCGCGATTTTCGCGACCAACGATCTGCTGGCGATCGGCGCGGCCCAGGCATTGATCACACTTGGCCGCGCCGTGCCGAACGACGTCTCGGTCATCGGCATTACGGACATTCAACTCGCACACCAGGTGCATCCTGCGTTGACGACGGTCGCGATCCAGACGGCGGCCGTTGCGGAGTTGTCGATCGAGAGTCTGATCCGGCTGATCCAGACGCCTGAACAGCAACCGTCGATGGTGCTCGCGCCACCGCCGCAACTCGTCGTACGCGCTTCGACGGGGCCGCGGCGGGTACGTTGAGGCGCGAGCTAGCGCGTACCGCAGACCGCGCAACACAGCCGCCCCCCCTCCCGGCCTGCCGCTTCACCGCACATTCAGCAGAAAATGCTGTGGCGGCGTGAAAAAAAAGCGGCGCGCACCGTCAAAGGCCCGCTGGGATGATTTCATTGACTGCGGCGTACGCGTAGCATCAACGTGTTAGTCGCCCGCAATCTATCTTAAGTGCGCGGCCGCGCCGCCGCATCGATGACTCGCCCTCGCCTCATCCAGGGCAACCCGAAGGAGCAACCCCGATGTCACTCGCATTGACCCGCAAAGAACTGATTCGCCCGCAGAACCTGATCGACGGCAAGTGGATCGACGCCGCAGACTCGGCGCGCTTTCCCGTCACCAACCCGGCCACCGGCGAATTGATCGTCGAAGTCGCGAACAGCGGTGCAGCGGACGCCCGCGCAGCCACCGACGCCGCGGCCCGCGCGTTCCCCGCGTGGCGCGACAAGCTGCCGCGCGAACGCGCGGAGATTCTGCGTCGCTGGCATGCGCTGATCGTCGCCAATACCGAAGACCTCGCCAAGCTGATGTCGACGGAACAAGGCAAGCCGCTCGCGGAAAGCCGCGGCGAAGTCGCCTACGGCGCCTCGTACGTCGCGTGGTTCGCCGACGAGGCGACACGCATCTACGGCGATCTGATCCCGCAGCAACAGCGCGGCAAACGCATGAGCGCGGTGAAGGAACCGGTCGGCGTGGTCGCGGCGATCACGCCGTGGAATTTCCCGCTGGCGATGATTGCGCGCAAGATCGCGCCCGCGCTCGCAGCCGGATGCACGGTCGTGGCCAAGCCCGCCGAAGATACGCCGCTCACGGCACTCGCGCTGGCGGCGCTCGCCCAGGAAGCGGGCTTGCCGGACGGCGTGCTGAACATGCTGTCGGCTTCGCGTGACCAGGGCATTGCGGCGGTCGCTGACTGGCTCGCCGACGGACGCGTACGCAAGATCACGTTCACGGGCTCGACGCCGGTCGGCAAGCATCTCGCCCGCGAATCGGCTGGCACGCTGAAGAAACTGTCGCTGGAATTGGGCGGCAATGCGCCCTTTATCGTATTCGACGACGCCGATCTCGACGCGGCGGTCACTGGCCTGA
Organism: Paraburkholderia aspalathi; assembly: GCF_905220735.1. Taxonomy (NCBI): domain Bacteria; kingdom Pseudomonadati; phylum Pseudomonadota; class Betaproteobacteria; order Burkholderiales; family Burkholderiaceae; genus Paraburkholderia; species Paraburkholderia aspalathi. The sequence continues at coordinate 254,050 of NZ_CAJNBA010000004.1, read as the reverse complement.
TGGCCTCCAAGTTCCGCAATGGCGGTCAGACTTGCGTGTGCCCGAACCGGGTTTATGTGCAATCGGGTGTCTACGCACGTTTCGCCGATCTGCTCGCGAAACGGGTCGCCGCGCTGAAGGTTGCGCCCGCAACCGATCCGGACGCGCAAATCGGCCCGATGATCAACGAACGCGCAATCGACAAGATTGCCCTGCACGTGGAAGATGCCGTCAAACACGGCGCAAAAGTGCTGACAGGCGGCAAGCGCCTGACCGAACTCGGCCCGAACTACTATGCGCCGACCGTGCTGACCGATGCACGGGACGACATGATCGTCTGTTGCGAAGAAACCTTCGGGCCGGTGGCGCCGCTGTTCCGTTTCGATGACGAAGCCGAAGCGATCCGCCTTTCCAATGACACGCCGTTCGGCCTCGCCGCCTACTTCTACACGCAGGACGTGCGACGTATCAATCGCGTCGCAGCCCAGCTCGAAGCGGGCGTGATCGGCATCAACGAAGGCGCCGTGTCGAGCGAAGCGGCGCCGTTCGGCGGGGTGAAAGAATCGGGCTATGGCCGCGAAGGCTCGAAGTACGGGCTCGACGATTACATGTCGATCAAGTACCTGTGCCAGGGCGGATTGGATTAAGGAAGGAGCCGCCGCGGCGCCAGAACCTCCCCCAGCGCACCAGCATTGCACCGTCCACCGCATAACCCGTTATCCTCTTCCTACTGAAGATCAGGAAACACGGATATGAATCTTAGGGCGTTGCAGTGCTTCGTGATTCTGGCGGAGGAGCTCAATTTCAGCCGCGCCGCCGAGCGCTTGCACATCGCGCAACCCGCGCTCAGTCAGCAGATCCGTTCGCTTGAAGAGCGGCTCGGCACGCAGTTGGTCGATCGGGCAAGACGCCCGCTGAGTCTGACCGAAGCCGGCCACTACCTCTGCACGGAGGCGCGTCAGATACTCGGTTCGCTGGAACAGGTGTCGCTTACAGCGCAAGAAATCGGCGTCGGCCGGCGCGGCTGGCTCAGCATCGGCTTCACGCGCTCGGCGATGTACAGCATCCTGCCGCCCGCGCTCAAGGCGTTTCACAACGCGTTCCCGCAGGTCGAACTCAAGCTCTTCGAGTTGCTCACTGAGGAGCAAACCGATGCGTTGCGCGACATGCGCATTCACATCGGCATCGGGCGGCAGCCGCTCGCGATTGATGGCTGCACGTCCTATCCCTTGCTACGCGAGCGCGTCATGGTCGCGCTCGAACCGGGTCATCCGCTCGCCGCGCACAAGACCGTGCGAATTGCCGAGCTCGCCGATACACCCTTGATTCTGTATCCGAAGCACCAGAACGCACAGTTCAAACGTTCCGTGCAGACGCTCTATCGCGATGCCGGCGTAACCCCGGTCGTCGCTCACCAGGCCTATGAAATTCAGACCGCGATTGCACTCGTAGCAGCGGGCCTGGGCGTGACGTTCATAGGCGAATCGGTTGCGCGCCATGGACGCACGGACGTCGTGTACCGGCACCTCAGCGGTCCCGGTTCATCATACCGATCGACGCTCGCAGCCACCTTTCGCACCGACGACGCCTCACCGCATCTGCGCGCCTTCCTTGCCTGTCTCCCCGCGCCGCTTGCTGACGCCACACTATAAGTAAAAACCTATACAAGCATAAGCAAGCGGTCTTGGACTCTCCGTCCGGGCGTTCTTATCATGGGCCTCATGCTTCAGCCGCTGTCCGTTCATGAGCGCATCAGCATCAGCGCCTGCAGGCACGGACGGTAACCCCTGAAGCCCGGCCGTCAAATACGCGGCCACCGGGACACTGCCGGCGTTCGATCCGGCAGGCCGACCATAAGAACGCCGCCACGGCTCATGAAGCCGTCGCAGCAAGGTAGGAGACAGCATGACCTCATTCGACGAAGCCACCACCATGCGCAAAGTGTACGGGCGATTAATGCCCCTGCTCTTTGCGATGATGTTCTTCAACTATCTGGACCGGATCAATATCGGATTCGCCGCGCTGGACATGAACAAGCAGTTGGGCTTCAGTCCGGCGGTGTTCGGTTTCGCCGGCAGCATCTTCTTCGTCGGCTACATGTTGCTGGAAGTGCCGAGCAACCTGTTGCTGCATCGGGTCGGCGCGCGCCGCTGGATCGCGCGCATTCTGCTGACGTGGGGCGCGGTTGCCGCAGCCACCGCCTTCGTCTTCAACGACTCGAGCTTCTATGTGCTGCGCTTTCTGCTGGGCGTGATGGAAGCGGGCTTCTTGCCGGGCGTGGCCGTCTATCTGACGAAATGGTTTCCGGTGCGCTACCGGGCACGCGCGGTGGGCGGCTACATCATCGCGGGTTCGTTTTCGGCGGTGCTGGGCGGTCCGATCTCCACGACGTTGATGACCTACGCGAACGGCATTCTCGGTTTGCAGGGATGGCAATGGATGTTCATCCTCGAAGGCATCCCGGCGATGGCGCTCGGTCTGCTGACGCTGCGCATCATGACCGAACGTCCGGCCGACGCCAAATGGCTCTCCGATGACGAAAAGCGTTGGCTGGAATCGACGCTCGCAGCCGAACGCGAAGCCGTTGGTGGCACCAAACATTTTCCGCTGCTGCGCGTGGCGAGCGACATTCGCGTGTGGAGCCTCGCGTGTCTGTTTGGCTGCGCGCTGGTCGGCATTTATGGCCTATTCCTGTGGCTGCCGCAGATCGTTAAAAGCCTCGGCCATCTGAGCAATATCGAGGTCGGCTTTCTGTCCGCCGCGCCGCCGCTGCTTGGCGTATTGGGCACGTTCCTGATCAGCCGCAGTTCCGACCGCACGGGCGACCGCAAGAAGCACCTCGCCTTCGTGTACGGCATGAGCGCATTGGCGATTGCCGGCAGTGCGTATGCGCCGAACCCTGTGATCGCCTACGCGCTGCTGTGCCTGACCGGTTTGTTCATCTATGCGGGCAACCCGCTGTTCTGGAGCCTCGCGTCCTCGTTCAGAACGGGCGCCGCGGGCGCCGCGACGATTGCGCTGATCAACACCATCGCGCAGTTCGGCGGTCTGGTCGGTCCCTGGAGCATCGGGCTGGTGCGCAACGCCACCGGCAACTTCAAACTGGCCTTGCTGACGATCGCAGCGTTTCTGGTGGTCGCGACGATCATCGCACTCGTGATGCGCGTCACGCCGTCTGAAGATGAAACCGCCTCGCTCGCGACCGGCGACCCTGCCCCGCGCACCTGAGCGCCCTGACCGACGAAACAGCGAACGCTTAGCGCGGACAGATAAGCATTCACAACGACACTCACGGATTTTTCACACCATGATCATCGATTGCCACGGTCACTACACCACCTCGCCGCCGCAGCACGAGGCTTGGCGCGCGCAGCAGATCGCCGCGCTGAAAAACGGCGGCTCGCCGCCGCCACGGCCCCTCATTACCGACGACGAAATTCGCGAGAGCATCGAAACCGGCCAGATTCGCATCCAGCGCGAACGCGGCACCGACCTCACGATCTTTTCGCCACGCGCCGCCGGCATGGGGCATCACCTTGCCACGGCCGAAGCCAATGCAGTGTGGTCGAGCGAATCCAACGACCTCATCCATCGCGTGGTTTCGCTGTTTCCGCGCAACTTCGTCGGCGTGTGCCAGTTACCGCAAGCGCCGGGCGTGGCGCCGGCCAATTGCATCGCCGAACTGCGGCGTTGCGTGGAAGAGCTGGGGTTTATCGGCTGCAATCTGAATCCGGATCCGTCCGGCGGCCATTGGTCGGGGCTGCCGATTACGGACCGCTCGTGGTATCCGCTCTATGAAGCGATGGTGGACCTCGACGTGCCGGCAATGATTCACGTGTCCTCGTCGTGCAATCCGAATTTTCATGCGACGGGCGCGCATTACATCAACGGCGACACGTCGGCGTTCATGCAGTTGCTGCAGGGCGATCTGTTCGCCGACTTCCCGACCTTGCGCTTCATCATTCCGCACGGCGGCGGCGCGGTGCCCTATCACTGGGGCCGCTATCGCGGGCTCGCGCAGGACATGAAGCGGCCGCTGCTCAGCGAGTACCTGATGAAGAACGTGTTCTTCGATACCTGCGTGTATCACCAGCCCGGCGCTGAACTGCTCGCCAAGGTCATTCCGGTTGAGAACATCCTGTTCGCCTCGGAAACCATCGGTGCGGTTCAGGGTATCGATCCGGAAACCGGCCACTACTACGACGACACGCGGCGCTATATCGACGCCATCGAATGGCTCAGCGCCGCGGACCGTCAGCGCATCTACGAAGACAACGCCCGCGCGGTGTACCCGCGGCTGTCCCACCAACTCGAGCAGCAATTCGCCACGCAAGGGGCAACGATATGACTGTCACTACGAATCCCATCGGCTGGCGCGAACACGAGTCCGCGCCTCAGGCCAACCCGGCAACGCTCGACGCATTGCGTGAACTGGCGGTTTCGCTGCTCAGCGACAACATGGCGCGCGCGAGCGGCATGGTCGGCTTGCGGCCGTATCATCAGCCCAAGCCGATGGCCGGCACCGCGGTTACGGTCCACACCCGCCCCGGCGACAACCTCGCGATCCATCGCGCGTTCGACTTTTGCCGGCCGGGCGACGTGCTCGTGATCGACGGCGCCGGCGAACTGACGCAAGCGCTGATGGGTGAGATCATGGCCAGCTTCGCGGAGAGTCTGGGCGTGCAGGGCCTCGTGATCGACGGTGCGATCCGCGATGTCGGCGCGCTACGTCAGCGCGATTTCCCGGTGTACGCGCGCGGCGTGACGCATCGTGGGCCTTACAAGAACGGTCCTGGCGAGATCAACGTGCCGGTCACGGTCGGCGGGATGGTGGTTCATCCTGGGGACATCATCGTCGGCGATGAAGACGGCTTGCTCGCGATCTCGCCGGCTGACGTGGAAGCGGTAATCGAAGGCGCACGGCGGCAGCATGCGAAAGAAACGGCGGCGTTGAAGTCGATCGCTAATGGCTGTTTCGACCGTTCGTGGGTCATGCCGCATCGCGATCGGATGATGAACGGCTGACTTCACGCACGACGCCAGAGCGTGCATGATGCTGACTGGTTCCTGCCGCGTAGCTTGAGTCGCGGCGAACCAGCTGACATCGTCCCAACCCTGCTGGAATCATGTGCCTCATGGCGGAATATCTGAACGCTGCAATGCTTCTTGAACTCGCGCAACGTGCGGAAGAGCGCCCTGACGCGCCCTGCATGTGCACAAAAACGCCGCTGGACGGCTGGCACTCGCAGCCGCTTTCTCTCGACGAAACGCAGTTCAAGGAAATCGGCACGCTTGCACCGGAGGACGATCCGGAACCGACGTTCAGCGAATACCTGCCGGGAAAAACGACCTACTGGTCGGCCGACGCCCCCATCGCACCACGTTACTTCCCGTACAACCGCTGTGCCGTCTGGCAGTGCGCGTTATGCGACCGCCTTTATCTGCGCTACACGGAAGGCGGTGGCTACTTCGTCGATCGCAGGATTCGCGCTGTGCAGTCGGTGCTGATCGAGGACGTTCCGCTTCCCGAGTAACGTTAGAGGTGCAACGCGCGGACTTAATGCCCAGGCTTCAGCGCCGCATACGTTCCCGGTGTGATCCCATAGGCCCGCTTGAAAAGCCGGTTGAGATGGCTCTGATCGTAAAAGCCGACGGCCGCGGCAGCGCTCGCCGCGCTATGCCCCGCCGCGAGCATGCGTTTGGCCGCGAGTAGCCGCACCTGCGTCGCATAGGCGTGCGGTGGCAGGCCAAACTCTTTGCAGAAGGCACGGGTGAGGTAATAGCGGCTCAACCCCACAAGCTCCGCCAATTCGTCGACCGGAATGTCGCGCGCATAGTTGGCAGCGACGTACTCCCGCACCTGCGCCATCTTGTGGGCTTCGCGCCGCGCTTCACCAAGCTCGTGACGCGATTGCCCATATCGTCCGACCAGCATTCCCATCGCTGCCCACCAATTCGCCTGCCGCTCCATCAGCGAGACCGAGCCGTGCTGGTCGAGACTCGCATGCGCTTTGACCAGCAGGCCGGCCAGATGCGCATCCTGATAGAGCCCCGGCGGGATCAGAAGCGGTTTGTCGGGACGCGAGTCGGGCGAAAACACAGCACCCAGCGCGCCCAAGCCATCCATGTCGAGATAAATGGCGCGGTAATTCCATTCGCGGCCTTCCCACACCTCGCCGCTGTGATATTCGCCCGGTCCGAACACGAGCACGCTGCCGGGTCCGGCGACTTCGCTGCCGGTGCGCGTATGACACTGCCCCGCACCGGACTGCGTCATGACAATGACGAGTTCGTCGTGCAGATGCCGGTCGAATTTGTGCTCGCCGTAGCGGGCACTCGCGAGACAGGCGCCGTCGAGCGCGCCGTCTCGCCAGCACACCACTTCCGGCTCGCTTTTATCCGATGTGTCCATGGCTCGCTCTCCCGGGATGCCCTTCAAACCAGCTCTATTCTGACCCGGCGATTGCGGCGCCCCTTGTTTTCTATCTTCACGATGCGGATCGGTTTCGATTGCGCCGTGTTGGTCAGATGCGTGCCGCCGCAAGCCTGCCGGTCCAGGTCGCCGATTTCGACGATCCGCACCGTGCCGTCGGAGGTCGGCGGCGGCGCCACTGAAAGACTGCGGATCAGGCCCTGCGTCGATTTTGCCTCCGCTGCGCTGACGTAGTAGGTCCGAACGTCCATGGCGCTGCGGATCACCTCGTTGGCGGGCTCCTCGAGCAGGCGCAATGCGTCGTTATCCGCCTCGGGCAGATCGAAATCCATGCGGGCGGTGCCGTCGGCATTGATCTGCGCGCCGGTCACGAGTGCGCCGGCGAAGCGTTGATACACGAGGGCGTTGAGAATATGCGTGGCCGTATGAAGCTGGGCGACGGTGGAACGCCGGGCCGCGTCGACGGCAACGTGGACCTCGCCGTTCAGTTCGAGCGGCTCGTCAAGCAGATGCCAGAGCATGCCGCCTTCCGGCGCGACGCCGGTAATGCGGACGGCACCGTGCGCGTGGGTCAGGGTTGCGGCGTCCGACACCTGGCCTCCGCCGCCCGGGTGCAAGGCCGTGCGGCCCAGCACGACGGCGCCGGGCCGCGAGGCGATCACGCTCGTCTCAAACTCGAGTAGGTCCGGCTGCTCATGGCAAAGATAGTGCGCCACCTTGAATTCCCCGCATGAAATGACTGATTACGCCTAGGATACTCAGTCTCATAGGAGGTCGTCTTGGTCAAAAATGCTCTCTGCGGTTGGAGCTGGACCATGGCCGCCCGTCTTTTGCGGATCAGGCGGAAGGCGGCCGGTAAGCCGCCACGCGCTTGGGCGATCAGACGGACAGCGTCTGCTGAAGGTTCAGACTGGGCGAATTGAGCGCCAGATCCGTGTTCAGGTTAGGCAGATTGAACGAACCGTTGCCGGAAACCGTCTGGTCGAGGCCGCCTTGCGCGGCCCACTGGAAGTTGCTCACGCCGGAAACGCCGTCCGCACCGGACACGTCGTGCGTCTCGATCTGCTTATAGACGTCCGGGTTCTGCAGCATGTACGACGCTGCGGCGGACACGTCGGACGGCGTGCCGGCAGGCGGATTGTTGGCGAGCTTGTAGAGCTGATCGGGATCGAGCGACGAGATGCCGTTCTGGCTCATGTAGCTCGCCAGCGCGCCGGACGCGCTTTGCGCATCCATCATGGCGCCTTGGGTCGAGGTCGAATCGAGCGTATCGGTCGTGCTCGGCGACGGCTCGCTGTCGAGGCCGCCTTGCGCGGCCCACTCGAAGTTGCCCACGCCGGAAATACCGTCAGCACCTGACACGTCGTGCGTCTCGATCTGCTTATAGACGTCCGGATTTTGCAGCATGTACGACGCCGCGGCGGACACATCGGGCGGCGTGCCGGCAGGCGGATTGTTGGCCAGTTGATAAAGCTGATTCGGATCGAGCGACTTGATGCCGTTCTGGTTCATGTAACTCGCGAGCGTGCCCGACGCGTTCTGCGCCATCGCGTTCTGTCCCACCGACGACGAACTTTGCTGCAACACCTGGTTGATCATCGCATCGACTTGCTGCTCCAGCTGCTGGATGGACTGATCTTCTGAAGAGAACGACGAGTCGAGGCTGGGTGTGGCAAAACTGGAGACGGCGTCGTTGGCGATAGCGGTCATGGGATCCTCTGCAAGGGAAGATAGACCGCCATCGGTCATGCGGATGTGAAACGAAACACAGCGGCGGTCCGGGGTCGTCTAATGCTAATTGGGCCAACTGGGCCGGTTTCGGCCCATGCGAAAAGCGGGCCGAAAATGCGAAGCCATGTCTGTGTGAGGGGGAATGCGTGGCATCCGGCACGGCACATCATTGGACCTGCGCAGCGCCGCGCGCGGCCTGCTCTTCGCAGTAAGCCAGGTACTTATCGTAGGCCTGCTGCGGCGGTGTTTTGGCGTACTGTCCGTACAGACGGTCGATAAAGGTCGTCAATTCCGCCTGCGCGTACAACTGTCGTTCAATCGGCATTGCCGCCGCTACATGCTGCGCCTTGCGCAACTCGTCTTCCTTGCTGACGCCAGCATCGCGGTCCTGTGCGATCAGCTTCGCGTTGTTCGCACGCGTCGTGCAGACCTGCGTCATTGCCGACGAAGCCTGTGCATGCGCGGATAACGGGCTTAGCGCTGTGGCCGACGCAATCAGCGCTGTCACGGCCATGCCGCGTACGAATGGCAGAAAGGAGGTGCAAGGCGAATCGCTTCGGGGTACGCCGATCATCCGGTCCTCGTTATATTCGGTTGTAAAAGCCTGCCGTCGAGCAGCGTCGACGCACTTTCGTCGTCAGCAAAACGACTGATCGACAGCACATGATCCAGCGCCCAGACGCAGTGAAACCAACCGGTTGGAATCACCAGCAGATCGCCCGGTTCGAGCATGACGTCCACGCTGGACGCATCGGCAAAGCGCGGAAAGCGTGTCAGGTCCGGAGCCGCTACGTCGACGCGGCAAGGACGATACGTGTTGAATGCGTCGAGCGCGTAGACGGCGCCTTCCTGAGCAGGCGCATAGAGCCGCACCCGCTTGCGGCCGTGAATCTGTGCAAGAAACGAATTCGCCAGATCGCAGTGCAAACGCGTGACAAGTGCGGCGGCGCTGGCCCGCCCGAACCAGAGTTGCCCTGCGCCGAACATGCGCGCCGGAAGCATCGGCAGTGAAAAACGCGCTTCCCATGCGGGCGGCAGGAGGCAGCCTTCCGTGTAGGTGGCGGCGCCTGCGCTGGCGAGAGGCTGTACGGCGAATCCATCGATAAAGTCGGCAACGGTTTGCGGAAGGCCGCTCGACGGATTCGCGCGCAGTACAGTAGCGCCCTCGTGAGTACGCCAATCATCGAGTGTCCAGGCGACTTCGGGCCAGCTCACCATGCCGCGCAACACCAGCGGGACGGAGGCATCGAGCGTGTCTGCGAGTGCCGCGTGCAGGTCCTGATCGCCGCAGCCGCTGGCCTGCAGCGCCGGCACGGTCGCCAGCGCTGCGGGTGCGCGCCGCCGGGCTCGCTCCAGCGCCATGCGGGCCGCCGCCGAGGGTCGCTTGAGCAGTTGCAACCAGTAAGCGGCGAGCCGCTCAGCGCCGTCGATTCGCACGCCGCCGAACGCCATTGCCGCCGCACTGCGCGGATCGAAGCCGGTGGGATCGTCGAGCATCGCGCTCAACAACGCGCGGCTCAGCGTGATGCGGGCTGCGGCGCGGTGCACGTCGTCGGGTGGGATCGACGTCGACTCGATCCGCGGACCAAACGTGAAACGGCGGCTGGCATCCGCGCAATCGCTGACGATCAGATCGACGGCCACCGCTTGTGGCGGCGCCACGTAATGTGCGCTAAGCCGCGCTTCCAGAACCGCGCTGAGTTCGACATGCGCCGTCATGCTCACCATGGCTTGCGCCAGTAGACCGCTTGCGTGTTCACACGCGTAAGCGGCGCGTCGATGCGATGCACGGCGCGGTATTCGTCAACGGCGCGTGCGCAGCCAGTCGGCAGGCCATAGTCGTCGACGATCACGAAGCCACCCGGTGACAGGCGCGGATACAAGGCCTCGAGTGCGTCACGGGTCGAGTCGTACCAGTCGCCATCGAGACGCATCAACGCGAGGCGCTCGATCGGCGCGTCCGGCAACGTATCGGCGAACCAGCCCGGCAGAAAACGCACGCGGCGATCGAGCAGGCCCGCGCGCGCGAAAGCTTCGCGCACGGTCGCCAGATCGCTGCGCAGCAGGCCGACCGCGCGCATCAGGTGATGCCAGATGGCATCGCGCAAATCGGTGGCAGGGTTCGGCGCGGGCAAACCCGCGAAGGAATCGGCCACCCAGACGTTGCGACCAAAGCCGCCGAACGCGGTCAGCGCGGCGCGCATCAGAATCGTCACGCCGCCGCGCCATACGCCGGTTTCGATGAAGTCGCCCGGCACGCGCTCGTCGATCACGAGGCGCGCCAACTCGACGACGTTATCGAGTAGCACGTCGTCGCACATCGTCAAACGACGCGACTCGTGGTGCATGTGGTTGAGCGCATCCGCCATGCGCGCCGGCTCGATCCCGGCAACCTCAGCCGCCGTGCGATGCAGTGGCGCGAGCCATTCGGCAAACACACGGTCCGCATCGGCGAGCCGTTCGACGCAATCGTCGGCGGTGATTGGCGCAGTTTGGGCCGCGGCGGCTTGCGCGAGGTCGTGAATGTCGGCCGCGCCGCCAATGTAGCGGCGGATCATCGCCAGATACGCATAGGCGCGCTCGTCGTCGGCGACCAGCATGGATAGCTGCGGCTCAGGGCCGGACAAAGAAGCGGAAGAAGGACTCGAAGGATTCAATTCCATCGCGGGTTCGGGTGGGCGCTCGGGCCGTTAGCGGACGAGACGTGTGCGAGAAAGCCGCCATACGCAAGGCGCGGCGCGGCGGCAAGCCCGAACCAGTATCGGCCGACACGGCCCCCCGTTCAGCTGAATCACGAACGGATGCATGCTCATGCGAACCGCGGAGGGTTGGCGCCTGGGCGCGCCGGCCAGCATGCGTGTCCCACCCACTGCGTGCGGTTTTCAATGCAGTCTTTCGTGTCGAGCCACGCAGCGGCATGCCGGATCAGGTGTGATGGCAGCATCGCCGCCTTCCCCTTCCGCCAATGACTGGTTTTCCGCCCCGCCCCGCGCAGTTGCTGCGCCCGTCGATGACCTGCCTCGTGGCCGGCTGCCTGCTCGCACTCGCCGGCTGCGCGACGCCGCCTAAACCGCCCCCGCCGACGGCAGACGAGTCCTTGCCCGTGGCCTTGCGAGCCAACCAGGACGAGGTGCTCCAGGAAGTCATGACCACCCATGGCGACGAAACCTACATATGCCGCCGCATCAAGGCGGGCCCAGTCGCGCTGCCTGACACGATCCCTGGCGTCGCCCGTGACGGCACGCAGCTGCTCTGGGATCCTTTGGGTTCCGAAGCAACCCTCGTCGACGCCGCCGGCCAAAGCGTCGGCACCGTCGCGCCGGGCCGCTACTTTCTCTCCTACGACGGCAGCTACGTGATCGGCAACGTCGCCGCCGAAAGCCAGGTGGGCGCCAATGCGCTGACCTGGGCGCGCTACACGGCCCGCTTCGTCGCGGCCCCGCGCCCGGGCGAGGGCCGTTTCGCCGACGTCAGCTCGATCCAGCGCATCGACACCACGGGCGGTGTGCCGCCGCAACCGTCGTGCGAACTCGAGGGCGCGCATCTGCTCGTGCCGTACGGCGCGACCTATATGTTCTACCGCGCTAAAGGCCGCGCGCCGGTCGCCTTGTCGGCGAATCAGGCCACGCAGTAACCCGAGGAGTCGACGATGCAATTCGGTTTGTTCATGACGTTGCCTGCCCCGGAGCCGAAGCCGGCAGCCGAGCTCTACCAGCGCGCGATCGCGATGGCCGAAGCCGCCGATACGCTCGGCTTCAGCCACCTGTGGCTCGCCGAACATCACTTCACGAACTACTCGCACTCGTCACGGCCGCTGATGCTGCTGTCCCATATCGCCGCACGCACCCACCATCTGCGCCTCGGTCCGGCGATCGTGCCGGTGCCGCTGCATCATCCGCTCGTGATTGCGGAAGAACTCGCCACGCTCGATGTGTTGAGCGGCGGACGTGTCGAAGCCGGGCTTGGCAGCGGCTATCAACGCTATCAGTACGAGCGCTTCCAGCTTGTCAAAGGCGCCACCTCCGCCCGCGACGACGAAGCGATCGACGTGCTCTTGCAAGCACTACGCGAACCCGTGTTCTCGCACCAGGGCGAGTACTTCAACATTCCCCGCACCGGCCTCGTCCCGCAACCGCTGCAACGCGCGATGCCGGTATGGCTCGTCGTCAATTCGAGCCGGCGAGCGTCGGTCGAACAGGCGGTGCGACGGCGCGCAAATCTCTTCACCGGCGTGCTCGAACCCATTTCGAAGCTGACCGACGTACGGCGCCATTATCCGGACCTCGCCCCTGCACTCTCGACTGTACGCATCGGCACGCAGCGGCCGGTGTTCGTCGCGCAAAACGAAGCTCAGGCCCGCGAGGCTGTCGAACATGCGCGCTGGAACGGACGCGCGACGCTGCGCCTGCGTCACGACATGGGCGACGTGGTGGACGGCGTCGTGCCGGACCAACCGCTACCCGACGAACCGTCCGACGACGCGCTACGCAACGATTTCCTCGTGATCGGCACCGCCGACGAATGTATTCACCAATTGCGCCGGATTCAAGCCGGCCTCGGCTGCGATTATTTCAGCGCGAGCTTCTGGTTTGGTTCGATGCCGCATGAGATGGCGATGGAGTCGATGCGCCGGTTCGCACGCGACGTGATGCCCGCATTCGCGAACGGTGCGCTTGCAGCGACCACCCAGCAAGCGCCGGCATCGCGCCCGCAATGGGAATCCACCTTGGCGTGGTGAACGCATTCAGCGCGCATGACACGCGTTCCTGCGCACGACGTTTGCATCTGCCACGTTCGCATCCTCGGCCCTCACTTCGGACTTCCAGCACTGCAATGTGACGTGGCGATGAAAATTCGTCATCGTCGGCGAGTTGCCGACGCGACCGTCCTCACATGGGAGACCGCTCGTGCCATTCGGGATTCGCAACCCTTTCTCACGCGGCGCACCGCCCGTTCAGCAACAGCAGCAGCCTGCGGCCCCGCAGGCGAATCAGCCGCAGAACAATGTACCGCTGCCTGAAACGAGAGTGGTTGGCGGCCCGCTCGACAAGCTGCGCGCATTGCGCAACCATCTGCCCAGCGCGCCAGTGCAGACGCCGCTTGGACCAGGGCAGACGCATAGCGACCCGATGCCGCAAGGCTCGCCCCTCAACGACCTGACCGGCAGCGGTGCGAACAGCACCTTCACGCCGTTCCACGCACGGACCACCGTGCGCGCATCGCGGCCCGCGCCGGATATCCAGCCGAGCCCTGGGCAGATGCACACGCCGAAGGCCAACGCGAGCACACCGCTTGGCGTCAATTCGCACAACAACACCAACGTGAAGACTGCGGTCGGCAAGAACGAGCGAGCCTTGTCGCAAGCAAGCACCGAACTGCGCGACCCGGCCAGGGCCGACGCGCATCTTGCCGAGAGCTTTCCGGCTGAAGCGGGTACGCAGTTCGCAACCGAGCGCGACACGCTGCTGGCCAATATCCGCGACGCGATTCCGCAAGGTCAGCGCGGCGACCCGCCGCTCGCGAAGTCGCGCTATCTCGGTCACGCGCTCGCCGAAGCGACTGGCGGCAACGTGCAACGCGCAAGCGACGTGCTCGGCGTGCTGCAAGGCACGATCCAGAATCCCACTCCGCAGCAGACGCGCGACGCGTTCGCGACACGCTGCGCGATGGCGCGCTCGCGAGCCGCGTTTCACGCGCTGCGCAACGTCGAAGCGGCGCCGCCGATGGGCGGCAACATCCAGGCGCCGACCGACCGTGACCGCAAGGTTCACGCGGAAGCCGACTGGCAAACCTGGCGCGCCGCCGACACGCTGTTGTCGGCATGGCCGAACGGCATGGAAAAACCCGGCACGCTGCCCGAACTCGCGGAATCGGCCAACGCTATGCTGCCGGCCGCCGAACGCGACGCCAACACCCAGGTCGCGCAAAGCCAGCAGCAGGCCGCGATCAGCCTCGCGCTGACGCCGCATACGCAGACCGCCAAGGCGATGCTGTGCGGCAACGCATTGCTCGAGAGTCCGCGCGCGCAACCGCAAACGCATCTTCGTTCGGCGTACCTCGCGCATCGCAACGGCATCGCCGAAGCTGATGTCGGCCAGGTGCAGAATCGTATGTACTCGGTGGTCAAGCATGCGCAGCGCAACGCGACGTCGGCACGCACCGGCTCGTGGATGAATCGCACGGCGCAGCGATTTCGCAGCGGCGTCAAGCAAAGCTTCGGCCACGAGAAGGACCCGATCTCGGCGCTCGGCATGGGCACCGCCGGCGGTCTGATGGATCATCCGGACAAGGACTTCAGCACACTGCAATCCATCGACACGGTGGTCGACGCGCTAAACACGCAGGTGGTGAACGCGCCGCACCGGCAGCGCGGCCAGGCGCCGGACAACGCGACGATGAACGCCGCTGTGCGCGCCGCCGCGCTACGCAACTGGAAGGGGAACATCGGCGCCAAGGGCTGGTTGCGCGACGACACGAAATTCGGCCGTCTGCAACGCAATCAGATTGCGCGCGACGTTGCTGGCGCGCTGAACGTCGATAAGGACACGGTGCGCAACAGCCCGGCGTTCCGCGATCTGCCGAAGATGAACGCCGAGACGCTGCGCGCCTGGGCAACCGAGTCGGGCGCGGATATGAATGCGCCGATCGGCGCGACCAACCGCACGCTTGGCCAGAATCTCGACCGCATGCAGGCGATCCGTCAGGATCCGGTGGCGACGCCGGCCACGCCGCAAGGCAACATCGATTCGTTATGCCATCTGGTCGAAAACGTGCCGAAGACGTGGAGCGTGCAGATGTCGAGCGGCGGCGTCTACGGGCTCGACGCGAACATCTCCGAGAACATCGCAACCGCGCTCGGCCTCGTCGGCGCGCCGAGCGCCTCGGTGGCGCCGGACGTGCGCTATCTGAAAGGCCGTCACGCGCTGCTCGAAGTCGGCTCCACCTCGCATCACGGCGAAATGTTTATCGGCACCGACAACCGCAAGTCCGCGCACCTGGGCGTCGGCGGCTTCATTGGCTGGTCACTCGCTGGCGGCAAGGCGATGGCGAGCGGCTACGGGTCCGTGATTGGCGGCCGCGACACCAGCAATCCGCGCGGCGTGGTAATCCGCACGCCGTTCGACCAGACCGGCAACAACGACCCTGAGGCCTGGCGCGGCAAGATGACCGACGTGGTGCGCACGCTCGGCGGCTCCGGTCCCGGCGGACAACTGCCGCGCACAAAGGACGAAATGTGGAATGGCATGGCGGACAGGTTCTTTGCCGATCCGGATGTGTCGATCGGCTGGGTCGACAACAAGAGCCGTTCGAATTACGGCTCGCTCGCGGTGACGGGCGGCGCGCGTTATGTGACCCCGGCCAACGTCAAGTTCGGGCCGCTCGTAACGGGCGAGGCCGTGTTCAGTTCGAGCAAGGCTCACTCGACCGATCAGAGCGGCGCGCGCAATGTCGACAAATCGAGCAGCGGTCATCGGTTCGCAGTCAATGGCAGCGCCACGCTGGTATCGAGCCCGCCGCCCGTGCCGATCGGCAACGCCGGGCCATTCAATTCACTGTCGTTTTCGAGCGCACCGCTGGTCGGCTTCGGCACGACCTTGCTGCAAACGGGCACCGGTTCGACGCTGCGGCTCTATGAAGAGAGCGGCGACATCGTGCCCGAGCGCACCTATCGCGACACCGAATTCACCAGCGTCGGCAATTACCTGCAATACATCGACAGCCGCAACGACGCATGGGCGCATTCGGTAAACGGCGGCCAGAACGCATTGAACACGTACCAGACCAAGGTCAAGCTCAACGCGACGCGCGGCAATCAATACTATGGCGAGCGGCAGCGCATCGTGCCGGAAGCGGCTGCCGAAATCAACGCGTATCGCGGCACGCTGCGGATGTTCGAGCAAGGCGGACGCACGCCGACCCAGGACGAGCAGAGGGAAATGCTGCGGATTCGCGGCGAAATCGCGCGCTTGCTCGAATCGCCGACAAGCTGGACGAATCATGTGCTGTACAGCTACGAGTCGAATTCGGCGTCGCGCACGTCGGGGCTCTCGTATGTCGGCACGGCGCAGGCGGTCAAGCAGGTCAGCGCGCAGCGGGAACTCAGTTCGTTGTCGGTGCCTTGACCGTGAACTGAGCGCGCCTAGCCTTCGAGCACGGCGCGCACCCGCTCACCCATCGCGTCGAAACGGGCGCGTTGCAAGCGCGCATAGTCGTCGTATGCGGCAATCAATGCGCCGCGCACACCGTCGTTCTGCAGCGATGCGATGGCTGCGAGCGCGCCGTGTGCGCCGTCGTCGCCGTCGCATGCCGCGCTCCATGACTCGCAACCCACCTCGCTCAGGAGACGTTCGATGCGCGTGTCCATCGAGAGCCCGAACACCGGCACGCCATGCGAGATCGCGAGTACTGCCGCGTGATAGCGCGTTGTCACCACGCATGCTGCATGCGCGACCGTGGCGGCCACTTCGTCGAGCGTATGCGGGCCGCGCGCGACGATGTCGATTGGGAATGGCACACGGGCCGCCAGATCGGCGCAGGCGCCGCTATCGAGTTGCTCCATGCCCACCAGCACCGGCGTGTAACCCTGCTCCCTCAAGCCGACAGCGATCTGCGCGAAGCGATCGAGATAGGCGTGATAGGCCTCGGCGCGCGCCGTGTTCCAACTGTGAAAATGCAAAGGACCATAGCGCAGCGATGATGCCTCGCCGCGTGCGTCGAGTTCACGCGCCCGCGCGGCGTCGGCATGCACTGGCCACCAGAACGGATTGTTCGGGCATAGCGCGACGCGCCGTGAACTGAGCGCCGCGTTGCTTGCGTCAGCGGGCGCCCGATAAGTCCAAGCGGTATCGGCGCCCACTTGTGCGCTAACGCCGAGCGAAGCAAGTTGTACACGCGCAGCGTCATTGCGGCAAATGACTTCGCCGGCTTGCGCATTGCGTTCGACAAAGCGCGTGAGCGCAGTGCTCATCGTGCCGCTATCGACACCGTATGCAATCGCCGGCCGCCGATGCGCATGCGCAAGCGCAATCCCGCCGATCAGCACGCCCGCCAACGAGTCGGAAAACTTCGACGTATAGGTCGAGCCTTCCACGTTCAGCACGAGATCGGCGTCGCGCACGGCGGCGTCGAGCGCATCGGGCAGATAAGGCAGCGAAGGCGTGAGCCGCGGCGTGCCGGCAAGCAGCGGATGATCGAAGCAGTCTCCGAGCGCAAACAGCGTGATACGCGGCTCGCGCGGCGCGAGCAGGCGGCGCAACTGGGCGATCGTCTCGATCGTGCGCAGATCGGCGCCGGTGTTGCCCGCGCCGCTATAGCCGAGCAGCAATACGCGCGGCGCGTCACGATTCGCGCCTGGATCGCTGCGGCCGGGCGCGCGCCGTGCCGCGTTGATGCGTTGCTGCATATCGTCGAGAAAGACCTCGTCCGGCGCGGGTGCGCTTGCATAGCGACTCAACGCGGCTAGCGAACGCTGCAACGGGCTCTCGACAATGTCCCAATCCATCACGTCGCTCCCAAAGCTTGCGCGAGTTGCTGCATTTGCAGCGCGCCGGAATACGGTTCGACCGCCACTTCAATGATCGTCACGCCGGCGTGATCGCGTGCTTCGGCGAGCGCCTCGTCCAACGCGTCGCGCGTCTCGACACGGCGATGCGCGAGCCCGAACGCCTGCGCGAGCGCGCCGATATCGAACTTGTAGGGATTGCGGATCGTGCGCCGATAGGCCGGTGCGCGGGCGATCGGCAAAAAGTCGAAGATCGCGCCGCCGCCGTTGTCGACCACACAGATGCAGGCTGGCGTACACACACGTTGCGCGCTCGCCAGTGAAGAAAGGTCGTGGATCAACGCCTGATCGCCGAGCAGCAGCAGACCCGCATCGCGGCGCGCGAGCGCTTCGCCGATGAACGTCGCCATCGTGCCGTCGATGCCGCTCACGCCGCGATTCACATAGATGTCCTGGCGCGCGGCGCGTACGTCGTAGCCGATATCGGCGTGACGCATCGACATGGAATTGCCGAGATGAACGAAGGCAAAGCCGGGCGCCGCCAGCACGCAATGAACCGCCGACACTTCGCCCCAGGCGAGCGATGCGACGCAAGCGCGCCGCTCGCGTGCGCCGTAACCGGCAACGCTTGCCCAGCGGTCGCGCCAGGAAAAGGCGACGGTCGGGCGAGGCGGCGTGGGTGCGTTGGGACTGGCGTCGGCATGTGTACGCCGCTGCACTGCTTCGGCCAGCGCTGCGGCAATCTCTTGCAGCATCGCCGATGACGGCGCAACCAGCACGTCGCGTGGATCCAGAGCCGGATGCAGATAGTCATGCGCCACACGGCAAGGCGCGATCTTGATCGTCGGCACGTCGGCGTGTGCTTCGAGGTACGCGTGCAGCACCGGCATAACCGGCGCGAGGCCGAAGCGCACGATCAGTTCCGCGCGCGCCGATGCGAGCCGTGCGGCACCGCCGAATACATCGAATGCGTTGACGATCAATGCGCCCGCCGCGCCGCGCGCGGCCGCTTGCGGCGTCAACGCCGACGGCCCCGATCGCAGCCCACTGCCCGCGTCGGCTAGCACGGGAAAGCCACTCGCCGCGGCCAGCGCGAAAATCGCTTCGAGTGGCACGCCCGGTTCAGGGCCGACCACGATCAACCCGTTGAGGCCGTTACTGAGCGGAACGCTACCGCGCTTCGCAAGCACGCGCGCCATGACGCGTTCGACGATACGCGCGGGCGACGCTTCGGATACGGGGGACGCGGCATGATCGTGCAAAGCCACCGGAGTCCGTGCCGCGCGGACCGTTTCGAACGAAACCGGCTGCGTCTCAACCGCATCGTAAACACCCGCGAGCGGGACATTGATATGCACCGGACCACGCGTCGGCCGCTGTGACGATGGATGCACATCGGCGCGCGACAAGCTGTCATCGACGTCCGCCACGCCCTTGGACATCGCAACAAGCGCTGCCGCGAGCGCATCACGGGCTTGCTCCAGAGCCTGCACTGCATCTTCAGGATCTTCCAGGTCCGCCTGCGCGCGCACGAAAGCGCGGGTCGCACCGAGATGATCCGCCATCTGTCCAAAACCGGTGCCGCGCAGCGCACGCGGCCGGTCGCACGTCAGTACGACGAGCGGCACATCGGAAGCGTCCGCTTCGGTCAGCGCGGGCAAGACATTCGCTACCGCCGAGCCGGACGTCGTGACGATCGCGACCGGTTCGCCGCTTGCCTTCGCGATCCCGAGCGCGACGAAGGCGCCGCTGCGCTCATCGGTGCTGACCATCTCGACGGCAATGTGCGGATGTCCGTCGAACGCGAGGCACATGGCGCTCGCGCGGCCACCGGGACACAAGACAGCGTGACGCACGCCGGCAGCACTCAGCGTTTCGACAATCCATTCCACCCACACTGCGTTGAGCGATTCGCCGCTTGCCGCACAGGCTTCGCTAAACGATTCACTGCCCGTCGCGGCGGTTTCGTACCGCAAGGCGCTTACCGTCATAGCCGCTTCGTTTAACGGCCCACCGTCCGACGCTGAGGTTTCGTTAAAAAATTGGCCAACTCTCGAGGCAACTTCAGGAACGGCGCCCATCAAGCCACCGCTTGCGACGTACCCGCCACCGGCGTAATCGCAATCGTGCTCACGGGAGTGGGCGCCGCCCCCTGCTCCGCCGCAATCAACCGCTCCATCACGCGTCGTGCGCGAATCGCGCCGGCGTCGATCGGCAGCAGCGCCGGCTGCATCGCCCAGAAGTCGTGGTCGCCGAGATTCTTCTGTTGCGCTTCGAGCATCGGCAGGTCCTCGCACTCGAACGGCTTCATCAGTCCTTCGACGGCATAGCGCACCAGGCCGCGCGCCGCGTCGCCCATCTCCTTCGGCAAACCGAACGCGAAGAAGTAATGCGTCGTGCGTTCGGTCTCCGGCGTCAGCCAATGCGCGGACGGCGCGATCAGCCCCGCTTCGCGCGGCATGCCCGCCGCGGTCACGCCGACCACGATCGAGAGCAATCCAGGTGGCGTCCAGCGCACGTCCATCCAGCGATCCACCCGCGTACCGGGCGGAATCCCGAAGCCTTGCGCGACGAACGGCTGCAACGCTTCGTCGTAAGCGCTGCGGCGCACCCAGACAATGTCGTCGAGGCTGCCCGACTGCACGTCGCCACGCGCGATCGCCTCGCTGCCGAGCGTATCGGGATGAAGAAACTGGAAGTGGCTCAGATCGAGCAGATTGTCGGCGCTCAGCTGATAGTGCGCGCGCGTATGCAGGTAACCGTCGTGTGTGACGTTAGCGGCGGGATCGACGAACGGAAACGACGGCAGCAAGGCCGCATCCGCGCGCGCGGGGTCGCCCGGCCAGAACCAGATGGCGCCGTAACGTTCGAGCGAAGGGTACGCACGCACCTTCGCGCCGGCCGGCACCCGGCCGTCGCCGTGCGGATTGTGCACGCACTGTCCGTTCGCACTGAAGCGCAGACCGTGATACGGACATTCGAGCACGCCGTCGACGATACGGCCTTGCGACAGCGGCGCGAAACGATGCGCGCAGCGATCGTCGAGCGCGATCGCGCGCTGTTCCGCATCGCGATATAGCACCACAGGCCGCCCGAGCAGCGTGCGCGAAAACGGCACGTCGGCGCGGACCTCGTGGGCGAAAGCCGCGACATACCACGCGTTTAACAGAAAGGACATGAGCGCACTCGCAATGGAATCGGCACAAGAAAAAAATGCGCGGCGCCGCATTGGCGGCCACCTCATGCGAGTGTAAATAGCCGCTCATCCCACAGATTCAACAAAGCTCAGGGAAATGCGAAGCCGCATTTCTTAAAACGCGCTTTTCAGATTCTCAACAAAAATAAATACGGCTTGCAACGCTGAAAGGTACTGCGAACCTTGCTTCGCGTGCGATTCCCGGCGATGCGGGTCTCTTTTACCCGTTACCGAATGCATGACGGTAATTGCTGCCGAAATCGTGTTTAGAAGTGCATCTCCCGGCTAATAGCCGCGATCTGTCTGGTTATTGACCGGATCGAAACGATGCGAAACAAATTCTCCATCTTTCATGCAATTTCAATGCGTCATGCGATGAAACAATTCGTTACAGCCCTGATATTTTAAGGGCCGTAATTTTCGGGACACGCAATGCGGTTTGGGAAGCAACCTTAGGCATCAGTCCCGGGAGGGCATGTTGAAATTCGCCGTGATGACCACCAGCAGCAGTCTGTTCAATCTGATTTGCCAATGCTTTCGCGACGATACGATCGAATGCTGCCGCTTCCTCGATGACGTCGCACTCTCGCGGGCGATCTATCGGGAGGACTATCACGCCATCCTTGTCGACGCGGCAACGGGCATCGATGCAACGCGCGCAGTGTTCGCACGCCGTGCCTGCTATGGCGACCGCCGCGCGCCGTTGATCGTGATTGGCGCATTTGCCGATCGTGACAGCATCGAACGGGCCTTCGAAGTCGGCGCCGACGACGTGGTGCTCTCACCGATCGATCAGGGCGAACTCGAGGTACGCACCTATCAGGCGTTGCGCCGCTTCCAGTCGCCGCCACCGTTGCAATCCGAAGACCGGGCCGAACTCGGTCCCTATCGGCTGGACCGTCGTACCGGCACGGTGCTGGTGGACGAGCGCGAAATCCGCCTGACGGTGCGCGAATTCGCGATTGCATGGCTGCTGTTCTCACGCGCCGGTGAATACGTGAGCCGCCGGCAGATTGCCGGTGCGATCTGGAGCAGCACGGAAGATATCGTGGGCCGCACGCTCGAACAGCACATCTACAAGCTGCGCAAGAAGCTGGGGCTGAACGGCGCGTCAGGCGTCCAGCTACGCACGATGTATGCGCACGGATATCGCGTCGAGTTGTGCGATGGCAAGGCGGATGCCGACGCCATCATGCCGGGGATAGTCCAGGTCGAGCAGACCGTGGATGCGATTACGGCGATCACTGAAGTCGTCGACATCGCTCGCCACGAAGCGAATATAGAATGCGTCGGGCAAACAACGCGCCCCTCCCGAACGCTCGACGTCCATGCAAAAGACAGCGAAGCCGCTCGCAGCGCACAACCATGGGGCCAGTATGCGGCCATGTGGCACAGCGGCACAGCGCACTTCGTGCACCCGGTAGCGGGCTTCACGGCGCGCGGGGCTGAATCGCCGGGCAGCGACTCTTCGTCGGCATTGACGTCGTTCTCGA
The DNA here is from genome assembly GCF_905220735.1 of Paraburkholderia aspalathi. Taxonomy (NCBI): domain Bacteria; kingdom Pseudomonadati; phylum Pseudomonadota; class Betaproteobacteria; order Burkholderiales; family Burkholderiaceae; genus Paraburkholderia; species Paraburkholderia aspalathi. The sequence goes on along the minus strand of NZ_CAJNBA010000004.1, from coordinate 231,716 downwards.
TTCCCGCCGCGCTGCTAGGGAGCAACGGACGGCGCCGCTAAAGCATAGAGGGGCGAGCGCTGCGTGCGCCTGCCCCTCGTTTCATAACACAGCCCTCGATTACAGATCCAGCACCCGTGGCGACAACAGGAAGACGCGTTCCATATGCGAGCGCGAGTCGTTGTTGTTGCGGAACAGTGCGCCGATGAGCGGAATCTTCGACAGGCCCGGCACACCGGTCACGCCGTTCGAGTTGTTATCCACGCTGTAGCCGGCGATCAACAGGCTCTCGCCCTGGCCGACAAAGGCCTGCGTATTGATCTCGCTGCTGGTGATCACCGGAATGTTGTCGACCTGCTGGCCGGTCAGCTGACCGTCTTCGATATGCACCTCGAGCTTGATACGCGTCTGACCGTCTTCCTGTACGACCATCGGCAGCACGCGCAGCGAGACGCCAGTCGACACGCTATACAGATCCGCCGACGTATAACCGGACACACGCACGAAGAACTTGGTCTTGTTGTCCATCACGGCCTCGACGTTGTCGAGCGTGGCGACCTTCGGCGACGCGTCGATCTTCGCCTTGGAAGTGCTCTGCATCGCATTGACGCGCGCCATCAGATAACGCCCTGCATCGCCGAGCACGGCGGTAATCGAGGCGCCCACCGGCGTCGCGGAAACCACCGTGGTGCCGTCGGCAAGCGTCGTAGTGCCGAAGTTCGGATTGATCTGGCCGTTCGCGTAGCTGTTCTGCTGATACGTTCCCGTGCCGGTCTGGAAGTCGAGATGACTGTTGTGCGCGCGCCAGTCCACGCCGATCTGCGCAAGCACGTCGTCGTCGATTTCGATGATGTGCGCTTCGATTTCGATCAGCTTGGGCCGCGTGTCGAGTTGATCGATCAGCGACGCGTACTGGTCGATGCGCTGCGGCGTATCGCGGATCAGCACCGAGTTGGTGGTCGGATCGGGCTGCATGATCGGCAAGCTCAGATCGCCGCCGCTCGGCTGGCTCGTCTGCGAAGCGCCAGGCGCGTTCGCGTAGCCCACACTGCCCGTGCTGCCGTAGTTGGACGGCTGCGCGTTGCCGACCAGGCCGCCGAGCGCGGAGCCTTGCCCGTCTGCCATATTGGGCGGCAATGGCGGATTCATGACCGGCGCGCCGCCGCTGTTGCCGCCGCCCACGTCGTTCATCGGCTGCACGCGTTGCATGTTCGGCGACACCGAGGTCTGCGATTGGCCGCCACCCTTCTCCTGCTTCGCGTGATACATGTTCGACAGCACGGTGGCGACACCCGGCACCGTGATCGTGTTGCCGTCGATCTGCACCTTGTGGTCCGCGGCCCAGGCGTGCTTCAGCTTGAACACGCGAATCACGGAGCCGCTGCGGCGGCTCGCGTTCTCGTCGAGGCGTCGGGCGATCTCGCTCACCATCTGCACATATTGCGGCGGCCCGTTGACGATCGCCGTGCCCGCGCTTTCGTCATATACCACCGGGAAGCGCGCGTCGTCGACACTCATCGTATGCAGCGCGGCGCGCAGATCGGAAGCGGATGCGTGATCGAGCTTGATCACCTGATGCGTGACGTCGTTGGCGCTGCTGATCGACAGCACGCTGCCGTCATAGAACCAGACAAAACCGAAGGTCGAAGCGAGCGTATCGAGAAAGCGCTGCGGCGACATGTCGAAGCGGCCCGTCACCGCGCCCTGAACATTGCCCGCGATCGACGCGGCCACGCCCTGGCTCGCGGTGAAATCGCGCAGCACGTCTTTCAGATCTTTGCCTTCCACGGCGATGTGCACCGAGGTGCCACGCCATCGCACGGGAGCCGCGCTAGCAGGTTGCAGCGCGCTCAACGTCAGGGACGCCGCGAGCCACGCGGCGCAGAACAGCGTCTTCGATTTCATGGAGTCGACTGTGTGAGGGTGATGGAAAAAACCGCGAATACCGAAACGCGCAGCAGTGGCAACAAAGCGGCGGCGTTATCGTTCAAGCGTTTCGGACGGCGCTTCATGAAACTGCTTGCGATAACCGTTCACGAGCGTCGAGCGGTTTTGCACGCCCCACTTGCTCGCCGCGCCCAGCACGCCGCGATCGCTCGAATACGACCGGTCGGTGAGTTCCGCGCGAATCCGCTCCATGCGTTGACGGCGGATCAATTCGGTTGGCGACAGTCCGAGGAAATTCTTGAAGGCGCTTTGCAACGCACGTTCGGTTACGCCGATCTCCGCGGCCACTTCGCGTACTGAAAGATCGCGCCGGTCGAGGTTGTCGAGCACGTAGCTATATGCGCGGCGGTACTTGGCCGGTAGACGTGCGCCGACATCGTCGAGTTGCGGCGAGGCCTTCGCGCTGCGCTGCAGGAACGGCGCGCGCACTTGCGAGTCTTCGCGCAGACATTGCATGGCCACGAGCGCATAGCGGCTATAGAGTTGCAGCGACTCCTGCGCACGGCCTTCGGCTTGACGCGTTTTGGCGCTGCAGTAGAGATATTCGAGCTGACGGTGGCCGGTGGTGCCGTTGCGACCAATCTGATGCAGCGGCTCCAGAATCGAACAGGCCAGATGCGGCGCCGCGCCGGCCAGTGTCGCAAGCGCAATTTCGAGGCGCAGCGTGCGCTGATAGTCGCCGATTCCCTGCTCGCGCGACCACTGCAAATGACGCTGCAATTCGCCGATCGCATCTCGATCCGCGCAGGCGGCCAGACGCAATTGCTGCAGATAGTCGATGCGCGCGCGCAGCAACGGCGAACGCACGCCGAACACGGCGCGTGCAAGGCTGTCGACGCTTGCATCAGCCCCCTGGCCCGGCCGCGGCACGCGTTCGCTCGACAAACCCGATTGCCAGTAGACGTGATCGCGCAGCGCCGTCGCGTTACGCACTTCCATTTGCACGGCGAGGTCGAAGCGCAGCGTCGCGAGCAGCGCGTGCCAATGGCCCGCTGCATCGTCGAGATCGCGCTCCACCCGTTCGACAAGATCGTCAATGGCGTCGGCGGCTTCGCTGGTGCGGCCCAGCTCATAGAGCACGCAAACAATGCCGAAGTGCGCTTCCACGGCGCGCGCCGGTTCGATTTCCGGCTCGTCGGCGACACGCGAGAAACACGCCAGCGCCGTGCCGAGGCGATGCCGGAAAAATGCCTGCCATGCGGCGTTGCGGCATGACGCGGTGCGGATCGCGTGCTTCGACGAACGGATCAGCTTTTGCGAGCGACGGTAGTTCTCCTCGGCCTCGACTTCGATGCCGAGCATCAGTTGCAGATCGGCGTGCAGTTGCAGTGCGTGCGGCGCGAATTCGGCGTTGCCGGCTTCGTCGGCCCAGCGGCTCGCCAGCTGACTCGCGGCGTTCAGCTTGCCGTCGAGCAAGGTATCGAGAAATCGGCCGGACAGTGCGGTGTGAGCACAGGGTGCGGGCGTTGCGAGCGCGGATACCACGGGGAAGTAAAGCATCGAGAACATGGACGACTCCTCTGAGTGCGGGAACGCGTCGCAAGCGGCATGCGCGATGCGTCGAGTGGAGTCAATGTAGCGAGGCGCACCAAACGAAGTTTCAATTAATCTGATATTTGCGGCGCATTTGAGAAGGTTTGAGATTTGCATCGGCGCGGCCGCGCAGCGACGTTCTGCAAGGCATTCTCAACACAAGCTCAAGGCTTGTTCGGCGGACGGGAAGAGTTCGATGTATTCGGCGCCTTCGTCGTTTCGTTAAGCACGCGAAACTGCGCTTCAAGACCGCGCAAGGTCACCTGATCGCGCACCTGGTCGACGAAAATGCCGACGAACAGCGCCAGCATCAACACCGTCACCGCGCCTTTGACCGGCTGGCTCAGCGTCATCAGATCGAGCTTCGATGCGGACTTCGCGGCAAAGCCGAAGGCGAAGTCGACCAGCAGCAGAATGAACATCATCGGCGCGGCGAGCTTGGCGATGGTTTGCATCAGCGTGTCGGTCTGCGTCAGCACGAACGATTCGATGATGTTCGACACGTTCGGTCCTGCCGACACGATCGGCCACCAGTGATACGACTCGTATAGCGTACCGAGCAGAAAGGTCATGCCGCCGAGCGCCCAGAACGCGACGGAGGCAATTTGCCCGAGCAGCGTGGCGGTCGGCGTTGATTGCTCCTGGCGCGTGGGATTGGTGATCTGCACGTTGTTGTAGCCGGTCAGATCGTCGATATAGGTGCCCGCGCCTTCTGCAACCCAAAACACGACCGAGGCCGCGAAACCGATCACGAGTCCAATCAACGCCTCGCGCAGACCGACTTCCAGCAACATGACGCCGTGCAGCGATTGCATGAACGCGACGGGTTGACCGTACGCCACGTAGGAGCTGAACAGCAACACGACTGCATTACGCACCACGCCTTGCAGCAAACCGTCGGCAGTCGGCGGGAAAATGAACATCACGATGAACAGGCGCAGCGAGCACACGCCGATCAACGTGATGTAGCCGACCAGCAGCGTGCCGAGTTGCGGCAGCGCGGAAAAGATGTCGTTCATGCGGGCGCTCCGCGCGCCTGAAAACGTCGCGCGAGCGCGGTTTCTTCGGCCTCCTCGTCGCTCGCGTCGCTGGCCGCGTTTTCCTGAGCGCGGCGGATATCGCGAATCCGTTCGCCGCACAGATCGATGCGGCCTTGATTCAGGGCGATCTCGCGTTGCGTCTGCGCGATCGCCGCAGTATTTTCCTGCACGGCGGCTTCGGCTTGCGCGAGTTCCGCTTCGAGCAGGCGCAGCCGGTCGCTCACCACCCCGATGTACAAACGGCAGTTGTTCAGGTCATCGAGCGAGAACGGTTCGGTGCCCGTCATCATGCCGTCGATGCGATGCTGGTAGAACTGCAGCACGCCGGCTTCGTGCGCGACCTGGTCTGCCTTTGCATCGCGCGCGGCTTCGAGTTGCAATTGCGCGTTGCGCTGCGCGGTAAGCGTCACGCGCAAAGTTTCGTCGAGACGCCGGCGCCGCGTACACGATCGCTCGAGCGCGACGATGCGCCGTTGTTGCATACCCATCGATCCTGCCGCCATTAGCCGAGCCCGCTGAGGTCGTAAAGCAGCGCTTCCGTCTCGTTCGGCGCAGCGTAGTCGCCGGTGCGTTGCGACAGGAACGCCTTGATCGCGTCAGCCTTGGCGATGGCTTCATCGGCCAGCGGATTGGCGCCGGGCTGATATTCGCCGATCTGCAACAGCATCTCCACCTCGCGATGCTTCGCCATCAATTCGCGAATCCGCGCCGCAGCCTGCACGTAAGCGTCCGGCACGACCTGGGGCATCACGCGCGACAAACTGCCGAGCACGTCGATCGCGGGGTACTGGTTCTTCGCCGCGATCTCGCGCGACAGAATCATGTGGCCGTCGAGAATGCCTCGCACTTCTTCCGCGATCGGATCGCTGCCGCTATCGTCTTCGGCGAGCACGGTGTAGAGCGCGGTGATCGAGCCGGTTTCGCCCATGCCCGCACGTTCCAGCAAACGCGGCAATTCGGCGAAGATGGACGGCGGGAAGCCGCGTCTTGCGGGCGGCTCGCCCGCCGCCAGACCGATCTCACGGCCGGCGCGCGCGAAACGCGTCAACGAGTCCATCATTAGCAGCACGCGCTGGCCACGGTCACGGAAATACTCGGCAATTGCAGTCGCGACGTAGGCCGCTTTCGCGCGCTCCATCGACGAACGGTCCGACGTCGCGCATACCACCACCGAGCGCGCCATGCCTTCCGGTCCGAGAATCAGTTCAACGAACTCGCGCACTTCGCGGCCGCGCTCGCCGATCAAAGCGATCACGTTGACGTCGCACGAAGCCCCGCGTGCGAACATGCCGAGCAAGGTACTTTTGCCGACGCCGGCCGGCGCGAAGATGCCCATACGCTGGCCCTCGGCGAGCGTCATCATCGCGTCGACGGCACGCACGCCGGTCGGTAACGGCGCCTCGATCATGCGGCGACTCATCGGATCGGGCGGCGCCGCGAAAATCGGCCGCAGCGTGTCGGAATGAATCGGCGGACCGCCATCCACAGGTTCGCCGAGACTGTCGATCACGCGGCCCAGCAGCATGTCACCGACTTTCACCGCGAGCGAGCGGCCGAGGCCGATCACCTGAGTCGAACGCGAAATGTTTTCGAGGCGGGAGAACGGCGAAAGCAGCGCGACGTCGCGCGTGAAGCCGATCACCTCGGCATGCTGAAGCAAGGTGCCGTTCGGCGCGCGCAACTCGCACAACTCACCGAGCGACAGATCGAGACCGGCCACCTTGATCAGCGTGCCGATCACTTCCAGTACTTTGCCCGTGCGAGTCACACCCGGCACGGCGAGAATCTCGCGCTCGATCTCGTCGGTCAGCCGGTCGAAATCGACGGTTCGGGTGAGCCATGGCGTGCTCATGCAGCTTCCTCGTCATTGCGCGGGTCGTAGCCGTCGGCGTCGTTGTCGGCATCGGCTGACGCCGGTTCTTCGTCGTGCGCATCGGCCTCTTCGACCGAGCGTTTCAGCGCGCGTGACACGGCGCTGCGCATGGCGCGCAATTGTGTGTCGAGGCTCGCATCGACGGTGCCGAAGTCGGACTCGCAAACGCAACTGCCGGGATCGAGCCGTTTGTCCGCGATCACCGAGAGCGGAATCGGCTGGCCGAGATCGCGCCAGCGCGAAGCGAGCCGGTCGAAGGTGGCTTTAGCCTCGGCGTAGTCGTCGGGGTGAACGGCGACACGCAAATAGGTCGCGCCCTCCACAATGCGGTCGACGGTTGCGAGCGCCCGTTCGAACAACGCCTCGTGACGCTCCACGCGCACGATCTGTTCGACTGCCGACGCCACGATCTGCGCCAGCCGCTCGCGCATGCGAATCTGTAGCTGGCTCTGCGCATCGGCGACGTCGGCGAGACGCTGCATCCAGTCGGCGAGCGCGCGATCGCAGCCGTCGCGGTAGCCCTGTTCGCTGGCGGTGTCGTATTCGCGCTGCGCCTGTTCGGCGATTTCGGCGGCCTGCGCATGGCCTGCATCGACGATTCGCGCCGCCTCGTCACGCGCGTCGGCCAGCAGCGCGTCGCGTTCGGCTGCGAGCGCCGCATAGGCTGCATCGATCGAGACCAACTCGCCGAAGGTCGCGCGAGGAATCACATCGGCTGCCGCGCCGACTCTTGCAAACGATGCGTTGGCATCGACTTCGCCAAAGGCGGAGCGCGCGTGCTTCAACCAAATAGCCATGCAAACTCCGGTAGCAGATCGGATAGACGCGCGAAGAGGCGTGCGGAGCCGGCTGCATCCAGCTCTTCAGGCACGGACGCGAGCCACGCAGGAGTGGGCAGCACGCGCGGCAATGCAAGGCGCAGCAGCGGAAACGGCACACGCGCGCTTTCGTTCGTGCCACTTGCGCCGCTCGTTGTGTTCGTGCCGCCCAGATCGCGCAACAGCAGCGCGCAGCCTTCTACCGCTAGCGTCCCGGCATCCAGCGTCGTCAACGGCGGCATCGCGGCGCGCGCGGTCAAACGCGCGATATCAGGCGCATCGGCGAGATGGGCGTCCTGCGTGAGACGGTCGATGCCCACGCCCGTCCATTCCGACAGTTGCGATCGCGTGCGTTTGTCGATCAGGCGACGCACCTCGGCGCGCCGGAACGACAGTGCACGCATGCGCAGAACCTGTAGTGCGTGATGGACCGGCAGTACATCGAGCAGCACGGCATTCGGCTGTACGGTACCCGCAGGCGTCGGTTTCAGCGCGGGTTGAGTGAGCGAAGCGAACGAAGGTGGTTTGGCGCCGACGGCATCAGCAAGGGCCTGAGAACAGGCCTGAACCGCTGCTGCACCGGCACGCTCGAGCGCAGCACGCCAATGTTCCAACTGCGCCGCGTTCGCGCCGAGCAACGCGGCGCTCCACGACGGATCGGCCCACTGCGCCGCAGTAGCGAGGTTGCGGCGATACGAATCGAGCGCCGCGGCCACCCGCATGAAAGGCAAATCGGTCGGCGCGTTCATCGTAGCCGCGTCGCCGGATCAGTTCGCGGGGCGCAGACGGCGCAAACGCGCCAGCAATCCAGCGAAGCGGCCGCTCGCGGGCTCGCCCGTTCCAGTGCCACCCGCCTCGCCGCCCGGCCGTCCCGCCAGTACGCCACGGCGCGCCAACACCAGGAGCGCTGTGGCGGCCAGCACGACCACACCGGCCAACACGCCCATCAGCCACACCGGCATGCTATTGCTCTGCGGCAGTTGCGAGTATTCGACCGGGTCCGCCGCAACCGCGGTTACGCTGACCTGATCGTAGGTGAGCCCTTCCACGCTATGCATGACGAGCGTCTTGATCTGCGGCACCAGCGCGCCGATATCCGAGTCGCGCCGGTACTTGATGAACACCGCCGCCGACGAGGGCTTGATGGTCTGCGCCAACGGGTCGTTGTTCGGCAACACGATCTGCACACGCGCGACCAGCACGCCGTCGATCTTCGATAAGGTCGACGACAACTCCTGCGACGTGCCGTAGATAAACCGCACACGTTCTTCGGTCGGCGTCGAAACCAGGCCGTCCTTCTTGAACAAAGCGCCGAGGTCGTCGAACTTGTTGTGCGGCAAACCGCGCGCGCGGAGCACTTCCATGGCGCGCACCATCTGCGCGTCGTCGACGTCGAGCGACCAGGTCTTGCCCGCGTCCGACGTATCTTTCGACGCATCCACGCCGCGTTCCAGCAGCGCGACCACCATCTCGTTGACGTCCTGCTCGGACAGGTTGCCGTACAGCTCTTTCTTGCAGCCGCTCAGCGTCACGCATAACGCGAGTACGCAGAGTAACGGTGCGGCGCGGCGGCGGATCGGCAATCGGTCGAACATGGTGGCGGCGTCTCGCATCGTATGCACAAGGTTCGCGAAGGCGCAGCGCCACGTTCAGGGTGGCGTGCGCAAGCGCGTTACTGGTTCTTCATCAACGTTTCGATCGCCGACTTCGACGAATCCACCACGCCCATCTTCGCTTCCAGATCGAGCTGCGTGCTGGCAAGTTCGAGCGTCATGCGAATCGTGCCCGCGCTCATCTCGTTCATCGTCATGTTCGGCGCCTGCTCGGCGAGTTGCAGCGCGTCGTTAACGGTGTGCTGCAACTCGGCGTCCTGCGAGGCGACCAGCTTCGAGGCAACCGCGGTGCCATCCTGCTGCGGCGTGGCGGGCGCGCTCATCGGCGACTTCTGCATCAGCGACTGGAACTTGTCGGCCATTTCAGGCGTGGTCTGTGCGGCCGGCGCGGCGCCCGCACCTTGCGACATCTGCTCGAGCGAGGCTTGCAAGGCGGTCGTGGTGGCATTGACGGTCATGTGCGGCTCCGGAAACGGATGGAAATCAGGCTCGTAGGAACGACTGGTGCGCGTAGTCGGTTGTAGCCGGCGTGGCTGCTGTAGCCGGCGCGGGCTGAACATCGGCCTCGGCGTTTTCAGCGGTTTCCGCGTCGAACTCAGCCAGCGCCTCCAACGATTTCGGCGTGACGAACTGGCCGCCGGCGCGCTTCACCTTCATCGCGTTCAACAGGTCCTCGCGGGCTTCGAGCGCGCGCACCAGCGACTGCGTGTCGCGCGTCGGATTGTTTTCCATGGCTTCGGTCGCGCTTTGCTTCCAGTCCGGGTCGCCCTTCGCGGACAGGCAGAAGGCGAGCAGCGCCTTGGCGTAGCCGAAGCGCGGCGCGTTCTCGCCGACCTGGCGCAGCACGTGGATGGCGTCGTCCCAGTGGCCGCGCACCATATGCAGGATGCCGTCGAGCGTGTCGATTTCGGCGACGCGCGGACGCAGCACGCGCAGCGCATCGAGCACGAGTTCGATGTCGTACGGGTCGGCGGACACCTTCGGGAAGTTGCTGAGCAACGCGGTCGAAACGGTTTCGATCAGACCGCCGACGACATCGGGGCTGCAATTCATGTATTCCGGCGTGCTGACGGTCATGGCGATGGGCTCCTGACAGAAGCGTTGAGGTCGACCGTGCCGTTCGCAGCCGGTCGGGAAGGATGACGCAAACATAGCAACCGGCGCGCGGCGGCAGACCGTTGGACGCGAAGTGAGCGCATGGGATGCGAAGCCGGGTGTCCGCTTCGTAATGCGCGCGCCCGCTTCGCCTCACCCGGCACGGGGGCTCAGCGCGGGCGCTATCGTCAGGCGGGATATGCGGCCCTCGCCTCAGGCACGCTTCGTGAACGCGCCGCGTGCCCCGCCCGCCCACGCCCCTCCTCCCATCGCGACCGAGCCGACATGAGCGACGAAAAGACCGAAGAGCCAACCCAGAAAAAGCTGCGGGACGCGCGCAAGGACGGTCAGGTGTCCCGCAGCAGCGATTTGACCGATTCGATCTCGATGTCGGCGGTGGTGTTGTTGCTGATGGCGGGCGCGAGCCACTTTAGCGACGCGATGCGCGAAGCGGTGCTGATCGCCACGGGCTTCGTCAACGGCGACCATTCGCTGACCAATATGCAGACGCAGTTCTACAAGATCGGCGGCCTTGCGTTGTCGGCGATCGTGCCGTGCGTATGCATCGCGGCGCTCGCCGCGATCGCGGGTTCAATCGGCCAGGTCGGCATGCAGATCGCCACCAAGCCGATCACGCCCGATCCGAAGGCCGTCAGCCCGATGGCGGGCCTCAAGCGCATATTCTCGGTTCGCACGCTGATCGAGTGCGCGAAGATGATCGTCAAGGCGGCGATCGTGTTCTGCGTGATGTGGCAGACCATCAAGTGGCTGTTTCCGCTGATCGTCGGCTCGTTGTATCAGCCGCTGCCGGAACTCGTACGGATGTTCTGGGACCTGCTGCTGAAGCTTTTCATGGTGGCCGCGGCAGTGTTCGTGCTGGTCGGCGCCGCGGACGTCAAGCTGCAAAGCTTCATGTTCCTCAAGAAGATGAAGATGTCGAAGGACGAGGTCAAACGCGAGCACAAGAATCAGGAAGGCGATCCACGCATCAAGGGCGAGCGGCGACGTCTCGCGCGCGAAATGCTGAACGCGCCGCCGCAATCGAAAGTCGGCATGGCCAACATGATGGTGGTCAATCCCACCCACTATTCGGTCGCGGTGCGCTATGCGCCGGATGAACACCCGCTGCCGCGCGTGATCGCCAAAGGCATGGACGAGAGCGCCGCCGAGCTGCGGCGCGCGGCCCGCGATGCGGGCGTGCCGATCATCGGCAATCCGCCGGTTGCGCGTGCGCTGTACAAAGTCGGCGTCGATCAGCCGATTCCCGAAGAATTGTTCGAAACGGTCGCGGCGATTCTGCGCTGGGTCGATGCAATCGGCGTGCGGCGCGTGGAGGGCGATCTGGCTGCCGGCGCCGGGACACACGTCGACACGCACACCGATAGTGCGGCCATTCATCCCTCCGACCCGCCGCCTGCCCTCCACTGACGAGACCCACCATGCTGAAGACGTTGAAACTTCCCGCCGGTGGCGAAATCGGCATCGTCGCGCTGATCGTCGCGATTATTTCGCTGATGATCCTGCCCTTACCGCCGACGCTGATCGACATTCTGCTCGGCGTGAACATCACGATCAGCGTGACCTTGCTGATGGTGACGATGTACGTGCCCGACGTGGTGTCGCTGTCCGCGTTTCCGTCGCTGCTGCTGTTCACCACGCTGTACCGGCTCTCGCTGAACATCGCGTCGACCAAGTCGATTCTGCTGCATGCGGAAGCCGGCCATATCATCGAGAGCTTCGGCGAACTGGTGGTGGGCGGCAATCTGGTGGTCGGGCTAGTGGTGTTCGTCATTATCACCACCGTGCAGTTCATCGTGATCGCGAAAGGTTCGGAACGGGTCGCCGAGGTCGGCGCGCGCTTCACGCTCGACGCACTGCCAGGCAAGCAGATGAGTATCGACGCCGATCTGCGCGCCAATCTGCTGACCGCCGAAGAAGCGCGCCGAAAACGCGCGACGCTCGCTGTCGAAAGCCAGTTGCACGGCGGCATGGACGGGGCGATGAAGTTCGTCAAAGGCGATGCGATTGCGGGCTTGATCATCACGATGATCAATATCGTCGCGGGCATCGCGGTGGGTGTCGCGTATCACAACATGAGCGCGGGCGAAGCGGCGAACCGCTTTTCGATTCTGTCGGTCGGCGATGCGATGGTGTCGCAGATTCCGTCGCTGTTGTTGTCGGTGGCGGCCGGCGTGATGATCACGCGCGTCGCGGATGAACGGCAAGCCAAACCCGGTTCGCTCGGCGATGAGATCGGTCGCCAACTCGGTTCCAGTTCGCGCGCACTGTATTTCGCGGCGGTGTTGCTGCTTGGCTTCGCCGCTGTACCGGGCTTTCCGGCTGCGCTCTTCCTGCTGCTCGCCGGCACGCTCGCATTCACCGCATGGCGTCTGAATGCAAAAAAGCCCCAGCAGCAAAATCACGAACGCGAATCGCTGCACGCCATGCAACGCTCGGGTTCGAAGACCGACGTGCCCGCGATTCTGGCGCGCGCACCGCAATTCACCTGCCCGCTCGGCGTTCGTATTGCGCCGGACCTGGTCGCCCGGCTGACCATGCCCGCGCTCGACAAGTCGTTCGAAACCGAACGCGCGCGCTTGCAGGAAGAACTCGGCCTGCCGTTTCCGGGTATCACGATGTGGACCTACGCCGCGCTGCCTTCTTCGACCTGTCAGATTCTCGTGCACGATGTGCCGCAACTGACGATCGAACTACCGGCCGGCAAAGTGATGTTGCCCGAAGCCAGCCGTCTCGCGCATTCGGCCGCACCCGTCACGCTGACGAGTGAAGAAAGCCAGGCCATGGACGCGCTCATTGCGCAATGCGAAGCCGGCCCGCCAATCGACACGAGCGGCGCGCCGACGCGCTGGCTCGAAGAGCGTGCGGTGCCGCCGAAAACACCGGTGTGGCGTGCGGAACAGGCGATCGCGCATGCGTCAGTGGCGCTGATGCGGCGGCACGCACCGCTCTTTCTCGGCATCCAGGAAGTGCAATGGATTCTCGATCAGTTGGGGAGCGACTATCCGGGCCTCGTCGCCGAAGTGCAGAAAGTGCTGCCGCCGCAACGGATCGCCGACGTGCTGCGCCGTCTGCTCGAAGAGCAGATTTCGATCCGCAATGTCCGCACGATCATGGAAAGTCTGATTGCGTGGGGACCGAAAGAAAAAGACATGCTGATGCTCACCGAGTACGTGCGCGGCGACCTCTCGCGCTTTCTCGCGCATCGGGCCGCGAGCGGCGAGCGGACCCTGTCGGCGGTGCTGTTCGACATGCCGGTCGAGCAGCATATCCGTCAATCGATCAAGCAGACGCCGACCGGCAACTTCCTCGCCTTGCCGCCCGACGAAGCCACGTTGCTGATCGACAAGATCCAGTCCTTCGTCGGCGCTGTGCCGCGCGAAGGAGTGGCGCTGGTGACATCGATGGATATTCGCCGTTACGTGCGGCGCATGATCGAGGCGCGGCTCGGCTGGCTTGCGGTGTATTCGTATCAGGAACTCGGCGAGCACGTTGAATTGCGGCCGCTCGGCCGTGTGTCGATCTGAGGCCGTGACGATGACGCACATCGTTTCGCGCCACGTGCGTGTCATTCCCGGCGAAGCGGACAGCGAAACGGCCGACGAAATCGACGCGCGCACAGCTTCGCGCGGATCGGGTGGACGCGGTTTCGACTACGCGTCGCTGCTCGGACGACGTCGTACGTTGCATCGGCTCAATAGCAATGCGAATACCGATGCGCATGCAGGTTCGCAAGGTGGAGACGAAGCGGATGCCGCTGAAGACACTGCTGATGTGCCTGTTCCGTCGGCACCGCGCCCGTTTGCACGTAGCGGCGGAGACGCGGGCTCTGACGCGTCTGCAAACACTGCGTCCGGCGCTGACGCGAATCCTTCGACAAACGCGGATAGCACGCCCTCGCCCGAGCGTCTTGCAATCGGCGCACGTGTCGCCGATGCCGCAGCGCCGGTCGTGACTGCCGTCTACCGGCAGCAGCAACGCTTCGTGCAACTGCTTGGCTCGCTTGCGCGTGAGATCGGCGCGTTCTGCGGCGATCCTTCGATTGCAGAAGCCGGCAACTGGGAAGTGCAGTTGCCGCTCGATCAGAAACTGCTGCCGCAGACCACGCTGTATCTGACGCTTTCGCGTTTCAGTCTGCAGCTTCGGTTCGACACGCCGGATACGGCGACGAGGCAACTACTCTTGGAACACAGCGCACTACTCGAGCGAGAGCTCGATACCTTGCTGCGCGCGTGGGGTGAAGCCCGCGAAATCGAACTCACTGTGTGGTGACGGATTCCCTGCGCATGACCTATCCGCTCGACGAGCCGACAACCGAAGACGAAGCCGCGACCGATCCGCACGCCGCGCGCGAGCGGACATCGGGCGTGGGCCCTATATCGGGCGATACGGCGCGCGAGCGTGCCGCCGCGGTGGAATCGACGCATCGGTCGAGCGACGTTGCTCGTAGCGCGCAGCAGCAGCAGCACGGTGCAGCTGCAATGCCGATCGCAACGATAAGGAATCCGGCACACGATGCGGCTGTGGTCGAAACACCCGTTACGCCGATCGCGCCGCTGCGTCTACCAGCCATCGGCCGCGCCGCCGCGCGCGTGACGCGCACGGTCTGCGATGCGCGGGTCGCCGGTTATCTGCATGCGACGCTCGGCGTCACCGAATGGCACGCCGCCTTGATCGATGCACACAGCGTTGATGCGGCTTACGCGGACCCGGGCGTCATCGAACTAACGCTCGCTTCGGCGGATGGCAATTCGACCGTCGCCATGCGCGTTGCTCTCGATCTGCACGACTATCCGGCCCTCTCGATCGCGGCGTGGCCGGACAGCGACGCGCTCACCACGAAGCCTCCCGCCGACGTCGCGTTACGTCAGGCTGTTGCCGGCGTCGTGCTGGAACCACTATTCGAGCGATTGATCCGCGCAGGTTTCAAAGGCCCACGTGTCGCCGCTGTTCGCCGCGGGCGGCTGAACGAGGCTAATGCCGACGCACCTGTCGTCGCACTCTCGTTTGTGCTCGGTGAACGCCGCTATCAGGCCGCGCTCAGCGCCGATCCCGCGTGCTATGACCTGCTCGACCGGTTGTTACGTACCGAACCCGCGCCTGCTTCGATTCAATCAATCGCAGCCTCAACTGCGTCGTCGACGTCGTCCGAACCCACACCAGAAACCGCCTTCGACCTCACCGTCCCCGGCAGCCTGATCCTCGGCGTCAAGCGCTTACCCGTCGACACACTGCACGCGCTGGAACCCGGCGACGTGCTGCTGCGCGCCGCCTTCCCTTCGCTCGATGCAACGCTGCTCGATGCCTCGAACGATCCCTCTTCGCCTCACGCGCGGCCACGTGCCGTCGCCGCGTGGGGAACCCCCGGGCTCACTCGTGTGTGCGCCGCTGTGGAACTCGACGGGCAGTCGCTCGTCATCGTCAAGGAGCCGAACATGTCAGAAGAGCTGGACCCGGCGAGCGCCGACGCCGGGCTCGCCATCGACGACCCCGCCGACCCGATCCGGATCGGCGAACTCGAGCTGCCGGTGCAGTTCGAGATCGACACGGTGGCACTACCGCTCGCCCAGTTGTCGGCGCTCGGCCCCGGTTACGTGCTCGAACTGCCCGTACCGGTGGCAGACGCGCAATTGCGGCTCGTCGCACACGGACAGACCATCGGCTATGGCGAGCTGGTGACGGTCGGTGAGCATCTCGGCATCCGCATCATTCGCATGGCGCACAGGCATGGTCCAATTCAGTGATATCACCGGGCTGCTGCTGGTCGTCGTCGCGATCAGCCTGCTGCCCTTCGTTGCCATGGTCGTCACGTCTTACGCGAAAATCGTCGTAGTGCTGGGCCTCTTGCGCAATGCGCTCGGCGTGCAGCAGGTACCGCCGAACATGGTGCTCAACGGCATCGCGATTCTGGTGTCCATCTACGTGATGGCGCCGATCGGCATGCTCGCCGCGAAATCGCTCGAAGGGCAACAGCTCGCCGCGCAGCCTTCGCAAGCGTTGATTCAGGCATTCGGCGCGGCGCGCGAGCCGTTCCGCGCGTTCCTCGTCAAGCACACCAACGAGCGCGAAAAGCGCTTCTTCCTGCGCTCGGCTTCCGTGGTGTGGCCGAAGGAAGAAGCCTCGCAGATCAAGGAAGACGATCTGATCGTGCTGGCGCCCGCGTTCACGCTGACGGAAATGACCGACGCGTTCAAGATCGGCTTTCTGCTGTACATCGCGTTCATCGTGATCGACCTGATCATCGCGAACGTGCTGCTCGCGATGGGCCTGAACCAGGTCACGCCGACCAACGTCGCGATTCCGTTCAAGCTGCTGCTGTTCGTCGTGATGGACGGCTGGTCGACGTTGATCCACGGTCTCGTGATGTCCTACAAATAGCGCGCGTAGTCGGAACGACCGCCCAGGGAAACTCACATGGAAATCGATTCGCTGATCCGCTTTACCACCGAGGGCATGCTGCTGTGTCTGACCGTATCGCTGCCGGCGGTGATCGTCGCGGCGGTGGTCGGGCTCGGCGTGTCGTTCCTGCAGGCCATTACGTCGATGCAGGACCAGACGCTCTCGCACGCGGTCAAGCTGATCGCGGTGACGGTGGTGATCGTGGTCGCCGCGCCGCTCTCGTGCGCGGCGATTCTGCACTTCGCCAACGAAATGATGCAGGCAGCTGTGCCGCTGTAAAGCGGCGCACTGCCTGACCGACCAGCGAGGCGATCGACATGAGCCGCATCTCTCATCAGGGCAGCGATACGGCGGCGGCCCAGGCACAACACGTCGCCCAGTCGCAGCAGAAAGCGGCCAATGCGCAAGGTGCTCGCAACGGCGCGCAATTCGCGGCCCTCTATCGCGGCACCACCAATTTCACATACGGCAACGACGCGCAGCGTGGTCCGTCGGTGAGTTCGGTGCGTGCGAAGAGAATGGCCGATCAGTTGGCGCGCAAACGTCGCGCCGCGAAGAAGCAGCGCAGTAATGCCGGGGGGCTCGACGACGATGGCCCGGACGACGCCGAAGCGCATCATGCCGAGGGCCATAAGGTCAACCGCGACGGCGGCGGGCGTGGCGGCGGTGGCCATTCGCAGGGCGATCATAGTGATGAACATGATTCCGGCGCGGCGCCGTCGATCAAGGCGCGCGGCGATCGCAACGCCGTGCCGCCTCCACCGCCGGGCCGTCTCGACGCGATCGCCGCACAGTATGCACAGCCGGGGCAGGAAGGCGCGCGCGCCGCAGCGGTACGCGACGCGTGGCGCACTGACATGCTGAGCTTGCGCGAGCAATTAGCCGCCAATCCGCAGATGCCGATCGACGCCCGCGTGCTGGAACAGGCGATCGATCTGCTTGGGGTGCAGCAGAGAATCGGCAGCATTGCCGCGCCGCAGCCAGGTGCGGGATCCGGTGTGGCCGCGTTGCGTGAGCGTACCGCCGGGTCGACCGCCCAAGGGGTGACGCGGCTGCCGCCGCCGGAGCGGGTGCAGCGTTTCAACCTGCTGTTTCCGTTGCTTTGGCTGCATGCCGATAAACCGTCCAATGCGGCGCAGCTCAACCGGTCGATCGACACGTTGTGCGTGATGCGCAGCGGCACGCTCGGGCGGTCGGCGGTTTCGGGCTCTTCCGAGGCACCGGGGACCGCGGGCGCGTTGGGTACATCTGGCGCAACCGAGTCTGCCCCTGAAAGAAGCGCCCATGCAGCCGCACCCGGGGCGCCGACGCCCCCGCCAGGCCCGCGCCGGGCCTTTCCTGGCGGCGGCCGCTAGGCGGTTTGCCGCGCGGCTTCGCATCCCATGCGGCGCCTTCGCATCCGCTCCCGACCATGCCATAGCGGGCGGCTACATTAGGGTCGATCGGGCCGGTCGCGCCGTGCACCGCGCGCGCCCCGGTTCTCCTCCCATCCACCCTGTGCGAGCACGATGAAACTGCTGCGGATACTGACGGGCGTTCACGCGGGAGCGCAATTGCAGCTCACGCCGGGCACGCATCGCGTCGGCGCCGACGACGATGCCGACATCCGCCTCACCGACTGGCGCGGTGCGGATGCGCTGCTGCACGTCGATGCGAGCGGCGTGGTCAGCGCACAGCGCGTCGCGGCTGCGGCCGTGCAGACAGTGGACACGGCAGACGGGCAGCCAGCACAGCCCGCCGTCGCGGAAGAAGTGGTGTTGCTGGTGGACTTCGTGCCGATGCAATTCGACGACATGATCCTGTGCGTCGGCGCGGACGACGCCGTGTGGCCGTCCGACCTCGACCTGCTGTCGATGCTCCTGACGCGCCCCGCCGAAGCGCGTTTCGCCGCCGAACGCAAGAAGCGCCGCCGCTATGTCGGCGCCGTGGTGGCGTGCTTCGCGCTCGGTATCGTGATCGTCGCCGGTTCGCTGCTGACGACCACGCAGATGAGCCGCGCCGCCCTGCCGCGTAATGCGGACGACCGCGCGCAGCGCGTCAGCGAAGCGTTGGCCGCGGCCCACGTGAGCGGTTTGCAGGCGCACGCGGTGGGCAATACCGTGGTGGTGACCGGCATGGTCACGAGCCCTGCCGACGACGACGCCGTGCGTAACCTGCTCGCGCGGATTTCGACGACCGGCATCTCGCGCAATTACGACGTCGCACAGAACGACGCGCGCAGCATCGAGGATTCGCTCGGCGTCGCGGGCGCTCACGTGCGCTATCTCGGCGACGGCAACTTCGCGATAACAGGTGCCGTCAGCAGCCGCGCGGATCTCGACGCCGCGCTGGCGCGCGTGCGGGCCGATCTGGATTCGAACGTGAAAAACGTGGTCGTGGAAGCCGCGGAAAACACCAGCATTGCCGCGGCCAACCCGAGCGCGGCGTCGTATTCCGAAATGATTTCCTCCGACGACGTCCGCTACGCGCAAACGCCGGACGGCGTCAAACATATCTACGCGATCGATCCGCCAGCGTCGGACAGCGATGCGGCAGCCGCGGCGAATGCGGCTTCGGGAACAGGCGGTGCGAGCGGCGTAGTGGTCGCCAACGGCAATGCCAACGCCAACGCCAACGCAGCCACTCAATCCAGCGGCACCGCGACAGCGAATGCAAACGCCACGGCGAAAGGCAACCCCAACGTCGCCCATACAGCAAACACGGCAAACCCATCGAACCCGGCAAACGCCTCGATCGTCGACAACGACACCGTCACCCGCAGCGCAGCCGGCGTCGTGCCGCTGCCCAACCCCGCCACACTGCCGACCGCGCAGCCGCGCGGTCCGTCCAGCTGACCCACTACCGGCACACCGCCCCGTTCAATCAGGAGATCGACATGTACGAGCAGCTCGAAACCCACGCCAGCGAATTCAACGACCTGCAGAAGACGCTCGCCGATCCGGCCGGTGCGCCGAAAGTGGACGCGATCCGTCAGGCGCTCGACGCAACCGCGCAGCGGATCAGCGACACGCAGGGCGCAACCGACCTCGATCGCAACAATCTGGCAAAGCTGTATCGCGGCTTTCTCGCTGCGTCGCGCGTGATCGCGCGGCTGCAGGAAAAACAAGCCGGCGCGCACGCCTGATACGGCGGCGCGGTGGCTCACCGCGAGCCTGGCGGCGTGTCACGCACCGGGCTCGCGGGCAACGCGCTTGCTGCGGCGGCCTGTTCTTATGAGCAGCCGGCGCGGCGGCAGGTCTCGATATAGGCCACTCACTCTCTACCCATAGTCACTGGAGGTTCTTATGTCCGTAGGAAGCGCAGGCGGAATGATGGCTGGTCTCACGCAGGAAATGGACCAGATGACGATGATGTCAGCCCAGATGCAAGTTGAGCAAAGCATGTATTCGTCGGTGGCGAACATTGCGAAGAGCGGTGCAAGCAACGTCAAGGATGCTTCGCGCGGTAGCTAAGCATCGCAGACGCGGGCCGCTCGCCATCGGCGGCGGTCCGCACACGGCCGGTCCTGTTTTGCGTGGGACCCGGCCGTGTTTTTTGCGGCATTCTCAGCATTCGCCGGATGCATGGCGCGGGTCGCATCCGCACCGCGCCGATTACAGCGTGCATCGCCCAAGCAAGGTACGAGGATGAGCAGCGAGCGTTACACCAGCCTGATCGTGGATCTGTGCGCGACCGTCGGTCTCGGCGACGCGGACCATGTGCTGCGCACGCGGTCGATCGAGGTCGAAGGCTTCGACGTGCGGCTCGACTATTTCGAGCGCGACCTCGACGCGATGTATGCGAATTTTCATTTCGGCACGGTGACGGCCGGGCGCACGCTCGTCGTGTTCCGGCTCATGCTCGAAGCCAACCTGCTGATCTATGCACAGGATCAGGCGCAACTGGGGCTCGATACGGACACGGGCGGCGTGGTGCTAGTGCTGCGCTTGCCGTTCGCCGACGGTCTCAACGGCGAAGGGCTCGCCGATCTGCTCGCGCATTACGCGGAGCATGGCCGCTACTGGCGGCAGAACATCGTCGAATCGAACGACGAGATGTTTGAAGGCATCGCTTCGGGGGAATACTTCTGGCTGCGGGCCTAAGCCCGCATTACCCCATCACCCCTTCGACGCCTCTTCGACATTGTGCGCGCCCTGCTTCAGCAACTCCGCGATCTGGTTGACCGCCGCCTGCTCCAGCTGCATCACGCCGCCCAGTACGTTCAAACCAGCCGATGCCACGCCGGTTGCATCGTTCGCGACGGTGGCCGCGCCTTGCGTCAGCCCGCCGAACCGGCCGGGACGGCCTGGCACGCCGCCGGGCACGCCTCCCGCGTTTTGCTGAGGCACCACAGGCCTGCTCGCCGACGAGGTGTTGGCCGAGAACGACGCGCCCTTGCGCTTGCCCGTTGCCTCGCCGCTGCCGTTGGCGGCTAGCTGGCTGAGATTCGCGTCCGCTTGCTGACTGGCGTGCGCCGCCCCGTCGACGGGCTTGCGGCCGCCGGTGGCAGGCGACGACGGCGTGCTGATGTCGGATAGCGGTAGCGTGCTGCTCGGGCGTGAAATCGACGGGGAATCCGGCATGGTGCGAGGCTCCTGATGGAATGTGCGCTGCGGTGACGAAGCGCAAGACGGGACGTCGAACAGGCATCCTGCTCGACCTTACAACAGGCGTACGAGGCCCGCGGTAACAGCGCGAAATAGTGTGCGACGAAGCGAAGCCGGATACAGGGCGCGATGGGACAAATCACGTAGCCGCGAGCACGGTCAGCCGCACGCCAGCGCCTTGCCGGCCGTCCGCAGCCCGGTCTTCGCGCCCCCTTACGCCGGTTCGCGGACCGTCGTGCGTGAGTCACACGCGGGCGGCACACTGCATGAGTTCGTCGCTCATTCGGAGTCCGAGTCATGCGCTTCATCCCGCTCGACAGCATGGAAACGCCCTATCTGCGGCTGCGTCCGCTCACCCTTGCCGATGCGCCCGCCCTGTTCGACCAGATGCTCGGCGACGCCGACACGATGCGCGACCTGCCGGTGCTGCGCCATACCGGCGTGGCGCAAACCACCGAATTCGTCGACGAAGCGCTGCGCGGCTGGGACGACGGCAGCCTGATTCGCTACACGCTCGAATGCAAGGAAACCGGCCGGCTGACCGCGTTGATCGAACTGAAGCCGACGCTGCCGCGTGTGGAGATCGGCGTGATCATCAGCCGGCACGGCGGCGCCCGACGCCGCCGGGCCGGCGTACTCGCGCTGCAGGAATTGATCGACTGGCTGATCGAGCAGCCGGGCGTGTACCGGGTCTTCGCGTGCTGCGCCGTGGATGGCGCCGCGCACAGTTCGATGGAGCGCCTCGGCTTCGTCCAGGAAGCGCGGCTCACGAATCACGAGCCGCGTCCGAACCGCGGCCTCGCCGCCGACGACAGCTTTCTCTACGCCTTGACGCGGCCCGCACCGGTCCCGCCGGAGCCGGCCAGCGAAGGTGCAGCCTGGCTGCGCAACACGATGCAGTGGAGTCTCGCGGACGCCTGAAGCCGCCGAACCGTCCAACCGCCCAGCAGAAGGCCCAAGCCGGAACGAAGAAGTGTCCGCAAGACAAGCAATTGTTCACTTCTCAGGCGATAATGCAAAGGTCAGACGAATACCGCATCGCGGCCATTCGTTACGCGTGCCTCGCGAGTACCCCTCGCCGGTGGACCGAAACACAACTACGCCGGAGACCCATCATGTCGCTACCGCGGCTCACCGGTCAGGTGATCGCCTTTTCGCGATTCTGGCTCGCGCGCGAGGTGGGCCTGCTGATTTCCGACGGCGCCGTCATCGAACTCGGCGCGCGCCCCTTCGCGATGCTCGCTGCCCTGCTCGAGGCGCGTGGCCGCGTTGTGTCGACCACCGAGTTGCGCGAGATCGTCTGGCCGGGCAGCAATGTCGATGCGAACACGGTGCAGGCGCAGATCTCCGCGATTCGCCGCGCGCTCGACGACGACCGCGACCTGATCGTCACCGTGGCCGGCCGCGGCTACCGCTTTGCGGGCGAAGTCCGCGTGCTCGACACCCCCGACGCCGGGCTTGATTTCCCGGTGGCGAACGCCGGCAGCATAGCAGCCTCGCTCGCCACCTCGTTCGCGGCAACAGCCGCAGCCAGCCCGCCGACCACGGTCGGACTCACGTTCGGTTCGTCGTACGGCTCGTCCTATAGCGCAACGTGGCGCGGCGCCGCTCCGGCCTCGCCGCGCACCGCGTATTCCAAAGCCGCGCCGTCCGCGACGCTGACCTCAGTCACAGCCGTATCGAGCCTCGCCGCGGCCGCCGTGCCGACCACCTCGGCTTTTCCGGCGTTGATGCCGACCAGCGCCGTCACGTCGCTGCGCTCACAGATCATCGACCCGTCGCCGTTCATCGGCCGTCATGCCGAACTGTCCGAATTGCTTGCACTGGTGCCCACACGCCGCATCGTCACGCTGACCGGCGCATCCGGCGTCGGTAAAACGCGACTCGCGATCGAAGCCGCCAGCCACCTCGCGCCGCATTTTCCAGACGGCGATTTTTGCGCGGCGCTGGCCTCGCTCGCCCAGCCCGACCGCATCGCCAACGCGATCGGCGCGGCCATCGGCCTCGAGCCGGATAACGAGTTGGCGATGGCGGCCAATCTGGCCATGCAGATCGGCGAGCGCCGCATGCTGCTGATCGTCGATCACTGCGATCATCTGAGCGAAGCCGCGGCCGAGTTCATCGATACGCTGGTGGCGAATACAGGCGGCTTGCATGTGATCGCCACGTGCGAGTCGCCTCTATTCATCGGCGGCGAAACGGCCGTGCCGGTGGCCGCGTTGCGCGCGCCGCCCGAGCAGATCGACGGCACGCCCGCCACGCTCGACTACGACGCGCTGCGCCTGCTCTTCACCCGGCTCGCGCACTGTCTGAAGCCAGCCGCTTTGCATGCGCCGCTGCCCGAAGTGGACAGCATCGCGCCGACCACCTTTGCGGCGGCCGCGCTGATTTGCCGGCGTGTCGACGGTGTGCCGTTCGCGCTCGAACTCGCTGCGGCGACCATCGCCGGCCAGGTGCGTGCGGGTGTGCCGCCGGAAGACGCGATCGTCGCATTCGCGCGAGAACTCGATACGGTGATGACGCATCGCAGCGGCGGGCGCCGCATCGTGCTGCCGCGCGCGGCGATCGTCCACGTGATGCTCGACCTGTCGTACGCGGCGCTCGAGGCGCCGACCCGCACCATGCTGCGCCGGCTCGGCATTTTTGCCACCGCGTTCTCGCACGACGCTGCCTGCGAAATGCTCGGCGCGTTCGGCAGCGACTACGGCTTCGGACCGCCCGACCCGCGCCAGCTGGAACGCCAGCTTCATACGCTGATGGATGCGGGCCTCGTGAATGCGGTCGACTGCGACGGCGCCTTGCGGCTGCGCTTGCCGCCCGCCGTGCGCCGCTTCGCGCTCGACGCGCTGGAGCGCAACCGAGAAAGCGCCGAGGCAGATCTGCATCACGCGCAGTTCGTCGCCCGCGATATGGCGCGCCGTTTCGGCGCGGGCGTCGCTGTGGCCACGGCGCACAGCCGCCACGATATCGACGCGCTGCGCGCTGCGCTCGAATGGGCCGTCTCGGTCGACAAGGTGGAACTGTGCACCGAGTTGCTCGACAACACGGCGCCGATGTGGGGGGCGCTCGCGCTCGTCGACGAATACATCGGCTGGGTGCGCGCCGTGCTGGCGCGCGTGGACAGTGTCTCGATGCGCCGTATCCGCGACGAGATGCGCTTGCGCGCCGTGCTTGCGCGCGCGTTGATGCTCAAGCGCAGCACGTCGAACGAGATCGTCGAGAGCTGGCAGCGCACCTACGAGCTCGCCAATATCTGCGCCGACACGCCGTATCGCCTGCGTGCGCTGTTCTGCCTCGTGATGTGCGCGCTCGACGCCGGCGAGATCGAGCATTGCCGGCGCCTCTCCAACGAGTTCAGCGAAATCGCGCCGGTGGCGCACAGCCAGGCGGTCAGCATCAACGCGCGGCGCATCGAAGGCATCGTCAAGGCGTATGCGGGCGAGTTCGATACCGCGATCCGCCTGCTCGCGCCAGTCGTCGGACTCAATGACGAAGCGGCCGACGAGATCGACGAAGACGTCAGTCGCGAGGCCAATGCGGTCGCCACCAGCTATGGGCTGTCGCTGCATCTCGTGGCGCGGGCGATTCACGCCGTGGCGCTGTGGCTGGTCGGTCAACCGCATATGGCCGCGCCGCTGCGCGTCACGATCCGCGATCCCGCCGACGAAAGCGAACCGCTCGCGGGCTGCATCGCACTCGGCCTCGCCTGCGCACTTGCCGCACTCGACGACGACATTCCACTGACCGAGTCCTGCGCGGCGGCGATGGTGACGCGAGCGCGAGCGGCGGGCGTGAAACGCTGGCTGCGCCTCGGCCTCGATTTTCAGCTTTGGCTCGACGCGCGGCGCGGCGATCAGGAAGCCGCGCGGCGGCTGATTACCGGCGCGATGAAGCGGATGGCGCGCGAACGCGTCAATGTGCCCGATATCGCCTTCATCGCCACGCTGCTGCCGCGCATCGCGCTGCAGGACGAACCAGAATTCGCGGCCGCGCTCGGCGCGACGCTGCGCGAAGCGGTGAGCCGCAGCGAACGCACCGGCGAGCTCTGGTATGTGCCGGAGCTGCTACGTCTGATTGCGACGCTGCGTCAGCGCAGCGGCGAAGATCCGCGAGCCGTGCGGCCGCTGCTTGAAGACGCGCTGCAGCGCGCCCGGCAGCACGGCGCACGACGGCTCGAATTGCGCATCACCGTCGATCTCGAAGCGCTCGACGCATCGGCTTCCGCGGGGCTGCTTCGCGTGCGATGACCTCGCTTCGCACCCTGCCTGGGACTGTCATATGCGCTCCATACCGTGACTTCAACTGCCGCTCGTTGAACGTCACGCGCCATGTCCGACATCCATGCAGTACCGCAGCACCCGATTCACACGCCCGAGGTCGAAGGGACTGAAGCGGCCGGTCATCAGCCTGCCGGTGCGCCTACCGTGCAACCCACGGGCACGCCGCAGGCCCGGCCGCTGGTCGACGAAACGCTGCTGGGCAGGCTCGGTAACAAGCTGTCGCGCACCGGCGCACGGCTGCGCGCGAGCAAGTTCGATATCAGCACAGCGCTCTCGCAAACGAGTCAGCACGGCAAGCCGTTTGCGCCGGCCGACTTCACCGCGAACGGCGAGCGCTATCCAGCGAAGCCATCGGCGGCGTCCAACGCGTCAGGAACGCCGTTGGCGAAGAGCGAGCGGCAAGTTCGGCAGGCGCTTGGCAAGACGGCGCGGTCTTCGTCCGCTTCGTCCTCCTCGGCGGGCAGACTCGCAGCGGAACACGAAAACGAAGCGTCGACGATTCCGCTCGACGCGATGGCCGGCGAGGCCGCGCTGCGCGACTATGTGGGTCGTCAATTGCCTGGCCCTCAAGGCAACCTGCTCGCGCAGGGCGAGCTTTCGCATCGGCTGGCGGCGCTGAGCGGCCCCGACACCGCCACCGACACCCATCGCGGCGCCCTGGTCGCCCAGGCGCTACACGGCGCCAATATCGGCGACGCGCACAGTGCCAACGAAGTGCTCGACGCACTCGAACACCTCGACTTCGCGCAGATGCACACAGCCCGCTCGACGACGCCCGCCGAAGCCGGCGCATGGCAAGTCGCCCGCACGCTGGCGCGCACCGACGCCGGTTTCGACGCGCTCAACCAATTGCGCCATCACGGCCAGCCGCCGCCCGGCGATGCGTCGACGCAGCTCGCCCAGCGGATGATGCTGCAAGCCGCCGATGCGCTCGATCCGCCGCTTCACGGTGCGGGCCCGGCGCAGGATCCCGCACCGGCCGCCGTCGCCGCGCGTTCAGCTCCCGCGGCCGGCACACCGCTGAATGAAACCCCGCTCGCGTGGCAGGCTTATGACGCGGCGTCGACACTGACCACACAGGGTCGTGGCGCACTCAACGCCGATCAGAAGGGCGCGTTTTTCGCATGGCGCCAGAATTTTCGGGAAGACGGACGCGGCAGCGACTTGTCGCAGGCACGCGAACGTCTTAACAAATTCTCAGCGAAGACGATCGACCGCGTCGGCGAAAACCGTTGGAAGACGTTCTTGCCGCGGCTCGCCGGCAAACGCAGCTCACCGTTGTCGGCACTGCGCTTCGGCACGCAAGGCGTGCCGCGCAAGACCGTCGGCACTGAGCAGGGAAAGCTCGAGGAGGCCATGCGCGGGTCGTTGGCACCACTCTCCGAGCGGCCCGAGATGCGTCCCGCGGCGGCGCTTTCGCATGCGCGCCCGGAGCAGTCGATCGCCGAACTCGCAGCGCTGCATGTCTGGCTCGAATCAGGCGGCTTTCCGAATGGCAAGCTCGATGCGGAACAGTTGCACAAGGTCACCGAGCGCGCGCAGCAGTTGTGCGCCGAGCTGCAACCACGCGACGTCGGCTCGCCTGCAACGCTCGCGCGCCTGCAAACCGAAACCGCGCGTTGGGCCACCGCCGATCCGCACGCGCTCGCGCGCAGCAAGCCGTTCAAGTCGATCGCGAAACAGCCGTTCAATCTGGAACGGCTCGCCTCGTGGGGCAAGGTCGCGAAGGTGCCCGCCGATTCGCCGTTCTGGACCCATGTCTCCGACCTGAAGGACAAAGCGCGCCCGCCCGCGCCGACCGCCACCGCGGACACTGCCGACACGGTCCGGCAAACGCTCAAGGACGTCGCACACGATCTGCAATCGAGTTCGCGACTGCGTCTTACCGACGGCCGCCGTATCGGTGTAAGCACGCGCGGGTTGTCTGCGAATCTCAGCAAGGTGCTGCATACCGGCGGCGTGCCGATCGCGCCGCGCCTCGATCTGCGCGCGTCGAAAAGCCGTGAAGCCGTGGTCGAATTGAGCCGCGGCACGCACGGCGTCGAGATGTTCGTCGGCACCGCAAAAACGCAGGTGCGGCATGCGGGCGTCGGCGTACTGGTCGGCTACGACATGGACGTCGGGCTGACCCAGTTGCGCGCCGGGCTGACCACCCAGGCCGTGCTGCACTCGCAGGAGTTGTCCGAACCGAGCGGCGTGTCACTGCGCGTGGCACGCCGCGTCAATCCGAACGGCACCGGCTATGAAGATAGCGCGATGCGCGAAAAACTCGAAGGCATCATCGATCATGTCTTCGACGAAACGACCGCGGCGCACGGCGCCAACTCGGGCGGCTCACGCGGCACCTGGAACCGGCTCGCCGAACATTATTTCGATGACCCCGATGTGTCGATCAGCTGGACCGACACTGTGGCGCGCACCGTCAAACGCGGGGCCTCCGCCGATGTCGGCCTTTCCGTAAGCGTGCCGAAGATCGGCTCGCCGTTTCGCGCGGGCGCCAACATCGGCATCGGTTATGAGAAAACCGCGAAACAGACGCTTGATTCGAATGAGCAAAGTGGACGCATGCAAATCGAGCAACATCGCGTCGGCGCCGGCTCGCGTCTGATCGGGCGGCTGAGCGGCACCGTCAGTGCGACGCAGCCGGTCGGCGCGAAAGAGTCGAGCGTGGGCGTAGGGCTCGTCTCGCTCGACGCGCCGTCCGCGACCATGACGTTCAACGACGACAGCCACCTTGCCAAAGTACAACTGGTGCGCGAAGACGGCGCGCTGGTGCATCGCGCGTGTCTACTCGACACGGAGTATTCAAGTGCCGAAACCTACACGCGCGCACTCGATGCGAGCCGTGACCAGTGGGTCGATCTGTTCACTGAGCAGGTAAATGCAGAACAGGAAGGCGAACGGCAGGAAGCGCGGCTGAACGGCAGGCCCGAGCCGCAGCTACCACCGGCACGCACGCTCGCGGAACAACGGCTCGACCGGCACCTCGGCGATGTGAAGGCGAACCGGCGGCCAAACCAGACTTACTTCCACCGTTACCGGTTAAAGCGTAGCGCGGCAAAACAGCTCGACATGCTCGCGGCGATGTCGAAGCAACTGCCGCCCGGCGAGGCCGCTGCCGGGCGCGCGAAGATCGATGAAAAGGTGAATGGCATTCTGAACGAGCCTGCCTCGTGGATGCCGATTGAACTGAAGGTCAAGGAGCGCACAACCAGCACGCAGAGTCCTGGTTTGAATTTCGCGCTGCAGTTGAATACGCAGACGAGTGCGACGGGAGACAGGGAGTTGTTTGCGGAGAGTATTCCGTTTGCGCTGGTGGATCAGTTGGATCGTTGAGGTGCCGCAAGCGCGCCAACCTTGCTCCCGATCCCCCGTTGCGACCATCAGTTTAAAAACGACCGGGGAAAGAACATCCGGTTGATATAATTTTCCAGTCGCATATGAACGGGCACGCTCTTCAGGAGCAAATATTTCACCCGTCATACATCAATCTGACTGGAAGACTCGATGTCCCAACAAATTGCCAACACGAGTCGACCTCCCACCCTCACCGGGCTCTTCCTTATATTCAGCCGTATTGGGCTCACCAGCTTCGGCGGCGGCCTGAGCGGCTGGCTCCTGCGTGAATTCGTCCAGGATCGCGACTGGATCAGTGAAGAAGACTTTTTGAATGGCCTGGCCATTTCGCAAGCGCTGCCGGGCATCAACGTCAAAAACATGGCGATCTGGATCGGCCACCGTCTGCTCGGCTGGCGCGGCGCGCTGCTAGCGGTTGCCGGCATCATCATCCCGCCCGCCATTTTCATCATTGTTCTCGGCACGGTTCTCGGCCATCTACTGCAGTTCCCGATCGCTCACATCCTGCTTGCGGGCGCGGCAGCCGCGGCCACCGGCCTGTCGTTGTCGATGGGCGTGACAACCGCGCGCCGGGTGCCACGCAGGCTCCTGCCGCTGCTGTTCCTCGCGGGTACCTTCGTCGCGGTCGGCATATTGCGCCTGCCGCTGGTGTGGGTCGTGATCGGCGCGGGAGGCCTGAGCGTGCTGGTCGAGTACATCAAACTGCGCAAAGCCTGACCATGTCGAATCGCGTTCTTCTACAGCTTGCGGCTGTTTTCGCGCCCCTGTCACTGGTGACGATAGGCGGTGGCCAGGCCATCATCGCCGATATCCAACGGCAGGTTGTCGACGTGCATGGATGGCTGACGCATGCGCAGTTTGGTGTCGACTTTGCCATTTCGCGTATGGCGCCTGGCCCCGGGTCGCTGCTGGCCACCTTGATCGGCTGGCAGATTGCCGGGTTCTGGGGCGCTGTGGTGACCACGCTGGCATTGCTCGCCCCGACCGGCATTCTGATCTATGGCGTGACCCACGTCTGGACCCGTTATAAGGGCGCGGCGTGGCAACTGGCGCTCGAACGTGGGCTGCGCCCCGTCGCCTCCGGGATGATTCTCGCCGCGGGATGGGTTCTGTTGAAATCGCTCGACGGCGGCCATCCGGCGCAAGCGATTGCCCTCATGTCAGTGGGGACGCTGCTTGGCACGCGAATCAACCCGCTGCTTCTGTTGCTCTGTGGCGCGTTGATGTTGCTCGGTATGTCCGAGCTTGGCGCCAGCCTTCCGTCCTTGCTTCAAGTTCACATGGCGAGCTAGTGCAATTCCGTCACGGCGTCTGCAGCGTGCCGTCCTTCAACCGAGTTTGCGTCCACGTCGTCACGGTGTTTTCGCACGGGTATTTCGCGGCCTCGGTTTCGTCGATGTCCACGCCCAGGCCCGGTTTGTCATTGGCATAAACGTGTCCGTTCCTGAATTCCGGCAGCCCCGGGAAGACATCGAGCAAGGCCTCTCGAGGACCCTTAAGGTCCTGAATCACGAAGTTCGGCGGCTCGGTTCCCGACCACTCCTGCACGCCGAAATTGCGCGCGGAGAGATCGATATGGATGTTCGCCGCATGCGCTAACGGCGACATATCGCCCGGACCGTGCCATGCGGTCCTCACTCCGAACTGCTCGGCAAATATCTGCAGCTTGCGTCCCGCCGTGATGCCGCCGATCTGGCTGAGATGCACACGGATGAAGTCGATCAGACGCTCGGTGATCAGAAACCGCCATTCGTACGGGTTGTTGAACAGCTCGCCTTGTGCCAATGGCGTAGTCGTTTTGGCGCGTAGCTGACGCATCCATTCGCCTTCCTCGAGCGCAATCGCGTCTTCGAGAAAGAACAGTTCGTACTGTTCCAGCTCGCAAGCAAAACGGATCGCCTCCACCGGCTTCAGACGTTCATGCACGTCATGGCACAACTCCACGTCGAAACCGATCTTGCTGCGAATGCCGTCGAACAGCTTGAGCGTCTCCCGCATGTACTTTCTGCTGTCGAGATACACGCCATCCGCGGCGCCTTCGGGTGCACTCGCTGGCGCCTTGCCGAAGCTACCTCCGCCATAGCCGCCGCTCTGGCAACGAATATGCGTGATGCCCTGCTCGCGATACTTCTGGATGTTCTCGCACAACTCGTTCAAATCACGACCGTCCGCATGGCGATAGATCGGTACGCCTTCGCGGCACTTACCGCCGAACAGCTGATAGAGGGGCATGTTCGCCAGCTTGCCCTTGATGTCCCACAGCGCCATATCCACACCGGAGATTGCGTTGTTCTCGATCGCACCATTGCGCCAGTACGCGTTCTGATGCATCAGTTGCCACAGTTCCTCGATCGCCTCGGCGTCACGGCCGATCAGCAACGGCCGCAGATATTCCTCGATGAGGCACTTCACCGCCACGTGCCGGTAGGCGAATGTCGCGCATCCGAGACCGACCAGACCGGACTGATTAGTCTCGATCTTGACGACGATCAGGTTGATGCCTTCCGGCGCGGTCAGGATGACCTTTACATCGGTAATCAGGGTTGCCATGTTCTGTCTGCCAAAATCGAATCAATCAAACGAAGTCGAATTGCGCGCTTCTTCGCCAAAACGTGACGTCCGAGGTGTGGGGAAACACGGACCTGCACGAGAGATTCCCCGGGCGTTACGTACGATGCAGCGACAACGAAGCATCACGCTTGGCGTGCTCGTCGGCATTCGCGGGCACGGTCATCATCAGGATCACCGAAAGCAGCAGGCCGGTCGCCATGAAAATGTACGAAGCCGCCGGGCTGCCGGTCGCGCCGTTCAGATAGCCCACCACCCACGAACCGAGGAACGCCCCCAGCGCGCCGCATGCGTTGATGAGACCGATCGCGCCGCCCAGCACGTTGCTCGGAATCAGTTCCGGCACGAGTGCGAAGAACGGGCCGTACGGCGCGTACATCGCTGCACCTGCAACGACCAGCAGCGCGAACGAGATCCAGAAATGCGAGCCGCCGATCAGATAGGAAGCGACGAACGCAATGGTCCCGACGAGCAGTAGCGGCCAGACGAACAGCTTGCGATTGCGCGTCTTGTCCGAGAGCCACGACGCGAGCAGCATCAGGATGATTGCGGCGAAATAGGGCACCGCGGCGAGCCAGCCGACCGAGACGATGTCGATCGTCGAGGCGGCTTTGAGAATCGACGGCAGCCACATGATGAAGCCGTACACGCCGATGCTCCACAGCGCATGTATCGCGCAAAACTTCATCACAATCGACGAACGGAACGCCGCCTTGTAGTTGCGCACCGGCGCGATATGGGCCTGCTCGGCCTTCAGGCGCGCATCGAGTTCAGTCTTTTCGGCGTCGCTCATCCAGGGGGCGTCGGCCGGACGGTCTTTCACCGTGAACCACCAGACCACCGCCCATGCGATGGCGGGCATGCCCTCGAGGACAAACATCTCGCGCCAGCCGAAGCTGCGAACCAGATAACCCGACACCACCGACATCCACAGCACCGTCACCGGATTGCCGAGAATCAGGAAAGTATTGGCGCGCGAGCGTTCGCTACGCGTGAACCACCGGCTGATGTACATCAGCATCGACGGCATCACGGCCGCCTCCACGACGCCGAGCGTGAAGCGCAGCACCATCAACATCGGAATATTGCTGACCATGCCGGTCGCCGCCGCGCACAGCCCCCACAGAATCAGGCTGAAGAAAATCAGTTTCTTGACGCTGTTGCGCTGTGCGTAAATCGCACCGGGCACCTGAAACAGGCAGTAGCCGAGAAAGAACAGCGAGCCGATCAGCGACGAGGTGCCGTGCGTGATGCCGAGATCCTTGTCGATTCCGGCCGCGGCGGCGAAGCCGTAGTTCGCGCGGTCGAGATAGGCGAGGCTATACGTGATGAAGATGATGGGCATCAGATACCACCATCTTTGAGTTGCTACGGGTTTGACGCTTTCCATGATGTCTCCGGATCAGTGCGGCGCATGAACGACCTGGCGCGATTGGCTGTTTGTTTTGCTCTACCCGCGCGAACCTGCATTTAAAGAACGGCTAGCCAGCCACCATCGACGTAGATGATCTGGCCGTTCACATAGCTCGACGCCGGTGAGGCCAGATATACCGCCGTACCGACGAGTTCCTCCGGCTTGCCCCAGCGTTGCGAGGGATTGCTGCTCTTGACCCATGCGTCGAAAGCGGCGTTCTGGATCAGCGGCTTGTTCATGTCCGTCAGGATGTAACCCGGGCCGATCGCGTTCGCCTGAATGTCCGAGGCCGCCCACTCGGCGCTCATGGCGCGGGTCAGCATCTTGATGCCGCCCTTCGCCGCCGTATAGGCGCCGACCGTCGCGCGCCCGGCTTCGCTCGTGAGCGAGCCGATGTTGATGATCTTGCCGCCCGTGCCGCGCGCGATCATGCGGCGTGCAGCCTGCTTCGCGACGATGAAGGCGCTCGTCAGATTCGTGTCGATTACGCGCTGCCAGTCGCTCAGTTCGAGGTCGACGAGCGGCTTGCGAAACTGGATGCCGGCGTTGTTGACAACGATATCGACTGGCACGCCGTCCTTGTCCCACTGCGCGAATGCTTCGGCAACGGCGCTTTCGTCGGTCACATCGAAGGCGCGGCCTTGCGCATTGAAACCCTTGTCGCGCAGTCGGGCGACCGCTTCGGCCACCGTGTCGGCGCGCGTGCCGTTCAGGATGACGTTCGCACCGGCGGCCGCCAGTCCCTCGGCAAGCGCGAATCCGATGCCGCGCGCCGAGCCGGTAACGAGTGCCGTGCGGCCGCTCAGATCGAATAGCTGTGTCATGCGTATGTCCTCTCGATGTTCAGAAACGAGGCGCGAGTGCGCCCCTCGCGATCCCGACGAGGGTCGCGATGAAATGGGTTGCGGCGATTGCTATGTGGGTTGATCGTTGGCGGTCTGGTCTAGCGCAGCGCGGTCCTCGAAGTCCTGCTCGGCGCGCCTGATGAGCGTGAGTACGGCCTCTTCCGCCGCCACGGGGTCGCCCTTCTCGATCGCGACGCACAGTGCCTCGTGCATCGGCAGCGAACGGGCCGGACCGCCGGCGATTTCAGAGCTGAGTTCGAAACTGGTGCGCAGGATCGCCGACAGCGCGTTCTGCATTTGCTGGACGAACTGGTTGTGGCAGGCAGTGAGGATGGCGCCGTGAAACGCCAGGTCGGCGGGAACGTACTCGCCGTGGCCGGCGACCGCGCGTTCCATTGCCTTGAAAGCGCGCCGGACCGCGAGGCGGTCTTCGTCAGTCGCGCGTTTCGCGGCGAGCCTGGCCGCGTTCGGCTCGATGATCAGTCGCAGTTCCATCAGGTCTTCGATGAGGCCGGGCTCGACGGAGCTTGCACGCGCGCGCCACATGATCACGTCCGGATCGAACAACTGCCATTGCGCACGCGGCAGCACGACCGTGCCGTAGCGGCGGCGCACCTGCAGCATGCCCTTGGCGGAGAGCGACTTCATCGTCTCGCGGATGGTGATGCGGCTCACCTGCATCTGCTCGGCAAGCACCGGCTCGGCGGGAAGAATGTCACCGGGCATGAATTTGCCTGAACAAATCTGTTCGCCCATCTGATTCAGGACCTGCCTGTGCAAAGTCGCCACGATTTGCTCTCTATGTCATACGTATGATGTAGAAAGATAGGCGCGACGAGGCCGCGTGGCAATTCGGGTTCACCCGGAGTGCGGGTTGGAAGGGGGTGTCGGGGTGCAGGGAATTGCCGGCGTGGAAGGGGTTGCCGGGGATGGCAGGCGCCGCCGGAGATGGAAGACGCCGGGCGAACGCGCTCCGCTGGGCGCGGAGCAGCGCGCCGTGAGGCGCGCCACCGTTCGCGTCAAACCTTCGCGATATGCGTCTCGGCAATCGCGCGGACATCGATGCGGCGCGGCAAGATAGCGTCGCGATCCGCGCTATCAGCAACCTTCTGGAGCGCGGCGATATCCGCCTCGGTCACGAAGTGTTGTTTCAATGCCGCGCGCTGCGTGATCTGCTTCGCGGCGTCGAGCGGCGAGCGCGTCAAGGTCGAGTAGATCTGCGCGTAGGCATCAGGGTTCGCAAGCGCCCAATCACCCGCACGTTGCAGCCGAAGCAGAACGTCCGCGATAGCCCCGCGTTTGCGTGTATCCGCAAGCGCAGCGCCCGATGCCGTGATAAAGCCGAGACCGCTATTGATCCCAGAACCGTCACGCAAAATACGCGCGCCACGTTGAACAGCGATACCGTAGTACGGATCGAACGTCGCCCACACGTCGATCGATCCGGACGCGAACGCAGCAAACGCATCGACCGGCAGGATGAACCGGACCTTGACGTCGTCCTTCGAAAGTCCGGCTTCGGCGAGCGCACCGTACAGCTGGAATTGCGAAATGCTGCCGCGCGCCGACGACACGAACACGGTGCGTCCCTTCAGATCCGCCACCGTACGAATCGGTGAATTGGGCGCAACCAGAATACCGAGTTGCGCGCCCGAACCCACACGCGTCGCGACGATCTTCAAGGTCGGATCGCCGACAGCCGCGGCAAGCACAGGCAGGTCGCCCGCGGGGGCAAGATCGACGGCGCCCGCGCGTTGCGCCTCGAACAGTGGCGCGGCACCCTGGAAGTTGGCCCAGCGAAATGCGTACGGCGTGCCGTCGAGTACCTTGGCGGCTTCGGCGAGCGCTCGTGTGCCGCCGGCCTGGTCGCCCAGCACGATCGTGGTCGATGCCAGATCGGCGCCCTGCACGTTGAGTGAATGAAACGCGCCGGTTGCGGCAAGCGCCGGCACCGCGCCGAGCAGCTTCAGCGTGCGCCGCCGCGTGGGAAAAGACGTAGAAACAGAAGCGGCCATATGCCCTCGCTTGCAATATTTCTGCAAGCGTAGCGATCAGGACGCTTCGTGAGAATGATTCAATTCCGATATCGATATTTCGACCGGGCAGCTATCTTTTTCACCCCGGCGCGAGCCTGTCACCTACGACTTCTCAAATATGCCGCGATACGCGCCGTACATCGACAGAACGATCAGTGCGCTGACCAGCGGTGTCACCAGCAAGCCGCGCAAAAGAAGCGGCGCGAAGGTGGCAAGCCACACGTCGACGGCGATGGCGATGCCGAACACCAAAGCGACGCGCCAGTTACGCGCCACGGCACGCAGGCTTGCCGCCATCGCGTTCAGGGGCGCAACGTTGTTCAAAACAACCAGCGCCGGCGCGAACCATACGAGCGATGCCGCAAGCGCATAGGCCAGCATATTGAGCACCGGCTCCAGCGCATTGCCCGTGCCGTTATGTGCACCGTAGACGATCGTCAGATCATGCACGCCATTCGGTGCAACAGAGGTCTTCATCGACACATGAAACGCCACAAACGCGATCAGGTGCCCCGCATAGGCAACGGCAGCGCCGCATTGCCCGATCATGATCAACGCATTGCGATGCACGTTGACGGCTTCGATCGTCTCGCGGATCGACCAAGGGCGCGCATTGCTCGCACGCTCCTGCATCAGCACCAAACCAGCAGCGAGAACCGGCCCGACGAGCACCGCCAGCACGCGCAACGGCGGCGCCAGTTCAAACAGCGTGACGAAATCGGCGCAGCCGAGAATCGCCACGAGCCACAACACCGGATTCGCGCGAGCGATACGAACCCCTTCTGCGAGCCAGCCGGCAACATTCTCGACGCTGACCACGCGACCATCTGGATAGCGCAGCCCCGAAGCAGGTTGCCGGTGTGCCGGGACTGCCGTACCGCCTGAATAATGCATGTTCATGACCGTTTCCTTTTCATCGAATGAGGATAGAGACGTCAGTCAACCTGCGCCGCACTTCAGGCGGATTGCCCTTCGTCGAGTCGAGCAGTAATCAGATCGAGTTGCCGCTGAACATAGCGGACCAAAGCGCGCCATGTGATGCGCGTCAACCACAAACACAGCCATAAACCGACGATGCCCGCAACCAGCATCGCAAATCCGTAAATCATTGCGCCGATGCCCGAGCCATGCGGCCCGACGATCACGACGTTGTCCGAACCGTCCTTGATCGAAATGTGGTCGCGATCGATCACGACCGAATCCGAGCCGCTGTTGACCGCCAGACGCTTGCCGCTGCCGTCCGCGCCCTGCACGAAGGACACGTGGTCGCCGTGGTTCCTGATGTCCCACGCCAGCGCCTTCGCACCGGTTCCGATGCGCGCGACCGATACCTTGTCTCCTTCGCCATCCTTAAGATCGAGCGCTACGATGTCGGTGGCTGCGATCGACCATGTGCCGTCGGGGTCGACCTTGAATAGATCGCGCGCGCCGCCAACGGAATTGATCTTGAGTTTGCCGTCGTCGTTCTTGATGTCGATCGGACCGGCCAGCGTCACAACCGAAATCCGCGTGGCTGCATCCGGCCGCAACACGAAACGGTCGCCGTCCACCCGGAACACCTTCATATTGGCGGTTGCGAGGCGCGGGTCGCCCTGTTTGGGGGCGTCATCCGCGTCGTCGTCATCATCGTCGTCGTTTCCGTTGGCGCTCGCCTGCTGACCCGTTTTCACGTCACTGCTCTCGAAGGTGAACGGCACCGAATTGAACGCCGGCCACCCGAACAGATGATGACTTCCGAGCGCGACCACCGTCACGAGCCCGGCAATCGTCAGCGCGCCTGAAACCGCGTAGCCGATCGTCAGCATCAGCAGATAGAACATGAACGGAATCAGCAGGAACAATTGCAGCAGACCAAGCCCCGCGATCGACACGACCACCCGCATCAGGTTGCCGAACGAACGCCGCGTTTCCCACTGACGGAAATTCGCCTGCGCCTTCAGTTCGCGTGCGAGCTTGACCGGGTCGCCGAGCGCTGCAACCACTTCAGCCTCACTGCGGCCCGCTGCGAGTGCATCACCGAAGTACTCGCGATAGTCGGCGACGATTTCGTCGACCACCTGCTTCGGCAAACTCCGCAGTTCGTGGCGCAATTGCTGGATGAATGCGTCCTGCGTCATTGCTTTTCCCCTGTTCCTGAGGGCGTACGGGACAAGGCCAGCACACCGTTGACTTCATCGACAAAACTGCGCCATTCGCTTTGCATTTCCGCCAGACTGTTGCGGCCCGCCGCCGTCAGCGAGTAGTACTTGCGCGGCGGCCCTGAACTGGATTCCACGAAGTACGTCGACACCCACGCCTCGGCCTGCAGCCGGCGCATCAGCGGGTAGATCGTGCCCTCGCTGATCTCCATGGTTTCGGAGAGCGTCGAGACGAGCTCGTACGCATAGCTGTCGCCGCCGGCGAGGACAGCTAACACGCACATATCGAGCGTTCCCTTCTTGAGCTGCGTTTTCATTCAATTCCATTACATTAGTGTGCATAGCACGGTACCTTGCTATGCACTGGTGCCGAACACACCGATCCGCGAGATGACGAACGAACTCTAGCACCCAGTATTGTTTAATGCAAGGTACTGTTTTATGCACAGGACGTCTTCGCTCACCGGAGCGGCCGTCCGATCATTCGCTCCATTAATACAAAGGATTAGAAATGAGACTTTTACTTATTGTTTTTGGCTTCCGATAAAGGCACCAGGCCATGCGCGCAATGGCTGCGTTCATCCACTGAAACCGCCATGCCCCAAGGAGAAACCCATGACGTCCTATCGCCCCGCGGACACGCCAGCGCCACTGCCAGGAGATGGCACCCCGGCCAACATGAAAAAGATCGCGGTGGCGAGTGTGATCGGTACGACCGTCGAATGGTATGACCTGTTCGTTTTCGCCACCGCGTCGGCACTCGTCTTCAACAAGGTGTTCTTTCCCGGCTTTGTCCCGTTGGTCGGCACCTTGCTGGCGTTCGGCACGTTCGCCTCCGCCTACCTCGCGCGCATTGTCGGCGCTGCGCTGTTCGGCCATTTCGGCGACCGCCTCGGACGCAAGGCGATGCTGCTGGTCTCCCTCATCATCATGGGCATCGCGACGTTCTCAATTGGGCTGCTGCCGAACTACGCGTCGATTGGCATCTGGGCACCCATTCTGCTGCTCACCTTGCGCGTCATTCAGGGACTCGCGCTCGGCGGCGAATGGGGCGGCGCCGTGCTGATGGCGGTGGAACACGCGCCGGCCGGCAAGCGTGGACTGTATGGCTCGTGGGTGCAGATCGGCGTGCCTGCCGGTACCCTGATCGCCAATCTGGCGTTTCTGGTCTGCAACGCCACGCTGTCAAACGACGCACTGCTCTCCTGGGGTTGGCGCATTCCGTTCCTTGCGAGCGCGTTGCTCGTAGGGGTCGGGCTTTATATCCGTCTGAACACATCGGAAACCCCGTCGTTCCGCAAGATCAAGGAAGCTGACGCGCAGGTCAAGCTGCCGATCGCCGAAGTCCTCACCCGATACTGGAAGCAGGTTCTGCTCGGCGGCATCGCGACGATGTCGACGGGCACCTCGTTCAACCTGATCGTCGCTTTCGGGTTGACCTACGGAACGCAGACGCTGGGCTTCTCACGTAACGCGATGCTTTCCATCGCGCTGATTGCCTGCGCGCTTTGCATCGTGTTGTTGCCAGCCTTCGGCAAGCTATCCGACGTCGTGGGCCGCAAGCCGGTGATCATCGGCGGCATCGTCGCCGAAGCCCTGCTCGCTTTTCCGCTTTTCTGGCTGCTGGATACGCGCGAGTTTCCGTTCGCGCTGCTCGGCTATCTGCTGATGATGACCGCCTTCGCCGCAAACTATGGACCCATCGCCACCTTCCTCGCGGAGTTGTTCGGCACCGAGGTTCGCTACTCCGGCTTGTCGGTAAGCTATATGTTGTCCGGGCTGCTCGGCAGTGCGGCCACGCCGATTGTCACCACCGCGCTGTTGTCCGCTACAGGCCGCGGTTCGTCGGTGGCGTGGTACATGATGGGCTCGGCTGCTGTTTCGGTACTCGCACTCGTGTTGCTCGCGGAGACGCTTCGCCGCGATATCTCGTCTGCGGCGCGCACCAATGCCGCCACCGCGAGCCTTTCGTGAAGGCCTGAAATGAAAACGGAAAATGCCGCTCTGATGCAAGCCACGCCAGACTCATCCTTACTGCGCAGCCTCGAATCCGTCAGCTTCCCGACACTAGGGCACTTTATGGAAGACGGCTTCGCGGACCATCGTCTTCGAGCGATGGTCCCCAACGTGAAGGTGATCGGACGCGCGGTAACGCTCAAGCTGCTGTCGCCCGACGCCATTCCCGTGAATCGCGCCCTCTCGCAACTCCAGCCCGGCGACGTGCTGGTGATCGACATGAGCGGTAACCATATGCATGCACCGGTCGGAGCGGTTACGGCATGTGCCGCGCTCAACGCCGGCGTGAGGGGTGTTATCGTCGATGGCGTAGTGACCGATCTCATCGAACTACGCAGCACGGGGTTGCCGGTGTTCGCGCGCGGAACGTCGTTGCTCACGACCAAAAAGCGCGACACGATGTCGAGCCTGTTTAACGAGCCGGTGATATGCGGCGGGGTCGTGGTGCGCCCAGGCGACATCGTGCTGGCCGACGACAACGGTGTACTGTTCGCTGAAGCACCGACCCTCGCCGCCGTGATCGATCTGGCGCGGGCTTCCGACCGCGCGGAGCCCGCGATACTGGCTCGCCTCAACGCCAAAGCGCCGCTTCACGAGGTCCTGCAGTGCGTCATGGCGTAAAGTATTCGCGCGGCTAATAATCTGCATTAGAACAATGAAGTTGACGGACACTGACGCGCTGACGAACACTACGCGCACTACAGCACGTGAGAACCTGGGAGTCTTTTGAAATGCAATCCACGCCCACATCCGATCGCATGAGCGACAAACCGGCGCCGATCGGTACCGAACAGCAGGTACGGGAGGAACTGGCGGCGCTCTACCGGCTGGCCGCTCACTTCCGCATGACCGACATGATCGACACGCACATCACGGCGCGCCTGCCCAGCTCGCCGGGCGAGCCGCCGGCCTTTCTGATCAATCGCTATGGCGTGCTGTTTCACGAGATGCGCGCGTCGGACCTCGTGAAGATCGATCATCTCGGCAATGTCATCGATGAGCGGGCGCACAACGACCCCGCTCTGTTTCGTGTGAACGCCGCGGGATTCACGATTCATTCGGCCATCCACGCAGCACGCGACGATCTGCATTTCGTAATCCATACGCACACTGCCGCCGGAACAGCC
Organism: Paraburkholderia aspalathi; assembly: GCF_905220735.1. Lineage (NCBI taxonomy): Bacteria > Pseudomonadati > Pseudomonadota > Betaproteobacteria > Burkholderiales > Burkholderiaceae > Paraburkholderia > Paraburkholderia aspalathi. The sequence goes on along the minus strand of NZ_CAJNBA010000004.1, from coordinate 191,034 downwards.
GTATCGGCCCAGGAACAAGGGCTGCTGCCGATCAGTCAGCATGCGCTGAAGTTCTACGGCAAGCTCGCTTACCACGATTACGAAGGCATCGCGCTCGAACTCGGCGAGCGTGAGCGTCTGGTGCGCGACCTCGGTTCCTGCAAGGCGATGATCCTGCGCAACCATGGCTTGCTTGCGGCAGGCGCCACGGCAGCCGAAGCGTTCCACGAGATCTATTTCCTCGAGCGGGCCTGTCAGGCGCAAATCCAGGCGCTGGCCGGTGGCAGCGCGCTGCGCATCCCGCCGCGCGAAGTGTGCGAGTTGACCGCGAGCCAGTTCGCTCGCGACGACTCCGCGGGAATTTCCGAGTTGGCGTGGCGCGCGGCGTTACGGTTGATCGACGACCCGAAATCCGACTACCGCAACTAGGCCCGTTCTACGATTCGATGCAATGACCAAATTAGTTCTGATGAGCCGTGACTTCGACATGTCACACCTGGTGCAGCCGATTCTGCGCGCCGCCCCTGAATTCGATGTCGTGATGCACGGCGAGCGGTCCAGCGGCGATGCTGACATCGCCGTGTGCTGGAACCCGCCGGCCGGCGCATTGGCAGCGCTGCCGAAATTGCGGCTCGTGCATAGCATCGCTGCGGGCGTGGACAACATTCTGTCCGATCCTGCCCTGCCCGCCGTGCCGCTGTGCCGAGTCGTCGATCCGCAACACGCACGCGGAATGAGCGAATTCGTCACGTGGGGGGTGCTGCACTTTCATCGTCAACTCGACCGCGTGCTCGCCAATCAGCGTCTTAGCCGCTGGTTCCGCGACGATCAGCGCGATGCTTCCGAATGCGCCGTCGGCATCATGGGATTGGGAGAAATCGGCAGCCGCGTCGCGACGGATTTGCAGCGCTTCGGCTTTGCGGTGCGCGGTTGGGCGCGCAAGCCCCGCGAACTGCCGGGCGTGACGACCTTCGCCGGTCCGCAGGAATTCAAGCCATTCCTTCAGGGGACGGACATCCTCGTGTGTCTCTTGCCGCTCACGCACGAAACCCGCTGGATTCTCAATGCGAATACGTTCGAGCACCTACGGCCTGGCGCGAAACTGATTCACGTTGGTCGTGGCGAACATCTGGTGCCTGCGGACCTGATCGCGGCACTGACGAGCGGGCAGATTGGCGGTGCAATCGTCGACGTGTTTCCGACCGAGCCGTTACCCCCCGAAGATCATTTATGGCGCGCACCCAATCTGATCGTGACACCGCATATGGCGTCGGTGGCAAGCTCGGACACGATCGCCACGCAAGTGGCGCACAACGCGCGCAGGCTGATCCGCGGCGAACCGCTGCACAACGTGGTGGACGTCACCCGCGGCTACTAAGCGCGAGGCTCGAGGCCGGCACCATCCGCCTGACCGTCGATGAACACATTCAGCGCGTCGATAAACGCAGCCTCAGCGGCGCTCAGCTTACGGTCCTGTGACCACAGCATATAGATATCGAGGTCAGCCACGCCTTCATCCGGCGGCAGCCGCTGAAGGCGGCCTTGAGCGATATCGTCGCGCACGACGTGTTCCGGCAGGCAGCCGATGCCGAAGCCCGCAAAAATGAAGCGCCTCACCTCGGTCATGCTCGACGATGAGCCGACCACGCGCCCCGTGAAGCCCATCTCATCGCGAAAGAATGTGAGCGGCGACAGGTGATCGCCTACTTTGTCGCCGGTGAAGGAGACGAACTTCTCGCCGGCGAGATCGGCGACCCGAAGATCGTCGCGCCCAAAGAGCGGATGATGACGTCCGCAGAAAAGTGCATACCGTTGACGCAGAAACACGCGGCTGTCGACTCGTTTGGGTAAGGCGCGCCGCGGCGTCAGTCCGAGTGTTGCGGACTTTTGCTGGAGGCTGTTCACCACATCGGCGCTGCGCATTTCCTGGCTTTCGAGCTCGATACGCGGATACGTGCGATGGAACTCCGCGAGAAACGTGTCGTAGGCCGGAAAATCGATTCCGCTGACGGTACTCACGCGCACCATGCCGGAGATATCGTGTTCGCGATCCACCTCGGCCAGCGACAGCCGCGAGATCGTGCCGTACACGTCTTCGGCAATCTGCTTCACTTCGATACCGGCCTGCGTGACCTCGATACGCGGACCGTGGCGATCCACGAGGCGCAGCCCCAACTGATCTTCCAGCCGGCGCAACGCCTGGCTCACGGCAGGCTGCGTCAGATGCAGTTTCGTCGCCGCGCGACTCACGCTGCCTTCTTTCGCAATGGCAAGAAAAGTACGCAGCAGGTTCCAGTCAAGGCGGTCGTTCAGATAAGTGTCCGGGCGGTCTTTGCTCACGATGAGCCTCACTGGTTTCATCATCCGCCAAAATTATACTTAGGATTAGAATTAGAAATTAGACTTATCATTTTTGATTACGGATAAAGGCATCACGACGAACCCGACGCGGTCAGTACGCCGCGACTTCAGGAGTGTGTGATGCTAAAGATCAATGGTGAGCGGCTCTGGACGAGCCTGATGAACATGGCCGCTGTGGGCGCCACGGCAGGCGGTGGCGTGCGGCGCCTCGCATTGACCGAACAGGACGCGGCAGGCCGGGCGCTTTTCTCGCAGTGGTGTGTCGACGCGGGGCTGACGTTATCCGTCGACCAGGTCGGCAATCTTTTTGCGCGACGCGCCGGCAAACGGAACGACGCCGCGCCCGTAGCAAGCGGGAGCCACCTCGACACCCAGCCCGAGGGCGGCCGCTTCGACGGGGTCTATGGCGTGCTCGCCGCGCTCGAAGTCGTCCGCACGCTGAACGATGCGAACATTCAAACCGACAAGCCCATCGAAATCGTCGTGTGGACCAACGAGGAAGGCGCGCGCTTCACGCCGGCCATGCTCGGTTCAGCAGCCTTCACAGGCGTCATGCCGCTCGCCCAGGCGTTGAACACGTGCGACGCAGCAGGGACATCGGTCGAGCAGGCATTGCAAGCGACAGGCTATGCCGGCACGCGCGCCGTGCCCGGCATCGTCTTCGACGCCTACTTCGAAGCACATATCGAACAGGGTCCGGTGCTCGAGGAAAGCGGCGTGCCGATCGGCGTCGTCACGGGCGGCCAGGCGATTCGCTGGCTCGATGTGCGCGTGCGTGGGCAGGCCGCGCACGCAGGCACGACGCCGATGCAGTACCGCCGCGATGCGCTATTCGCGAGCGCGGAAATGGCGGCGGAACTGGAGAGCATCGCGGCAGATTTCTTTCCGCAGGGTCTCGCCACCATCGGCGAACTGCACATACGCAACGCATCGCGCAATACGATCGCGGCGGACCTGTCGTTCACGGTGGATCTGCGCCACCCCGACGATGCGATGATCGAAAAAATGGAAGCCGCGCTGCGTGAGCGCTTCGATGCCATCGCCAGAAGACGTCGCCTGACTGTCGAGGTGGGGCAGCATTGGGTCAGTCCTGCTACGCCGTTCGATCCTCACTGCATTGCTGCCGTGAGCAATGCGGTCGAGACGCTGGACTATCCACATCAACGTATCGTCAGCGGTGCCGGACATGACGCGATCCATCTCGCGAAACACTGTCCGACCGCGATGATTTTCATCCCCTGCGTCGATGGCCTGAGCCATAACGAAGCCGAAGACGCTTTGCCGGCAGACGTCACGCGTGGCACGGATGTGCTGCTTCACGCGATGCTGGCCCGCGCTGGGCAGGCCGTATGAACGCGCATCAAACGCCTCGTCCACCCGGCATCCGGCGCACATGGCTCTTTGTACCCGGCAACCATGCCGAAGCCCACGCGGTCGCGCTGCAAAGCGGTGCAGATGCAATCGTCGCCGATCTCGAAGAGATGACTTCGCCGCAAGACCGGCCGCAGGCACGCGAGCGCATCGTCACGCTATTGCGCGAGGCGGCTCGCGCCGGCACGGTCGGCTCGGTACGGATCAACAAACTGGAGCATGACGGCCATGCCGATCTCGAAGGCGTCATGTCCGGCACCCCACGGGCGATTTTTCTGCCACACGCGGAGAGCGCGGCTCAACTGGCCGCGCTCGACGATGCGCTGGCCGTCATCGAGCGCAAGCTGGGCATTCCGGCGGGCTCGACGGAGGTGGTTCCAGTTATCGAATCCGCAAAGGGTCTGGTCAATCTGGGAGCGCTACTTCAGGTGGGTGCACGGATGAAGTGCTGCATGCTGGCGGTCGAAGACCTGGCGGCGAATCTCGGCGCGCGCCGCACGCCGGGCGGTCACGAACTGCTTTACGCACGCAGCCGCTTTCTGATCGAGTGTATTGCCGCCGGCTGCGTGCCGATCGATCTTCCTTGTACGTACCGGTCGGCGCAGGTGCTTGGGCAGGACCTGGACCTCTCCACGCAACTCGGATTCGCATCGAAGAGCGTCGTGTTTCCCGAACACGTGCCCGCGATTCACCGCGCGCTGACGCCGTCGGCGGAAGACGTGCAGGCAGCGCGCGCGCTCGTCGACGCACACGCAGCACAGCAGGCGAACCCACCCTCTGCTGGATCAGTATGGATCGACTATCCGGAGCGCAACAACGCGCAACGGTTGATCGCGCGTGACGCGCTGCTCCGCGCCGTTGAGGAAAGCGGCAACGCATAAGCGGGCCAAGCATTAGCCGCTTTGATACTGAAGATTAAAAATCCGAATTTGGCGGGCGTATTTCGGCGACCGATAAAGACAGCGGTCAAGCCAACGCCGCGCGTTCAACAACAGGATTCCCCATGTCCCCTTCTGAACAGACTCATCAGCCCGTGCGCGCCGCCACCGCGGCTTTTATCGGCACAGCTGTCGAGTTTTACGACTACTACACCTATGCGACGGCCGCCGCGCTCGTGCTCGGCGAGGTGTTCTTCCCGAGCAGCAATCATTTCCTTAGCACGATGGCTTCGTTCGGCACGTTCTTTGTGGGCTTCATTGCACGCCCATTGAGCGGCGCGGTGTTCGGGCATCTCGGCGACAAGCTCGGCCGCAAGAAGATGCTGCTGCTGACCATGTTCCTGATGGGGATCGCCACCACCGGCATCGGCCTGCTGCCCGGCTATGCCAGCATCGGCATCTGGGCGCCGATCTCACTCGTGCTGTTGCGGATTCTCCAGGGTATCGCCGTGGGCGGCGAATGGGGCGGCGCGGTACTGATGGCGAGCGAGCACGCGCCAACCGGCCGCAAGACGTTCTTCGCGTCCTTTCCGCAGATGGGCAGCCCGGCCGGGCTGATTCTTTCGCTCGTATCGTTCAGGCTCGTCACTTCGCTCGATCACGCAAGCTTTGTTGCCTGGGGTTGGCGCCTGCCGTTTCTGGCCAGCTTCGTGCTGCTGTTGATCGGCATGGCGATCCGTCTCGGTGTTAAGGAGTCGCCCGAGTTCGAGCAGCTTCGCAAGAATCGCGAGGTGCTGAAGTCGCCCGTCAAGGAAGTGCTGCGCACCGCATGGTATCCGATCGTCATGGCGGCGATGGCCACGACAATCGGCTCCGCCGGGTTCTTCTTCACCAATACGTTCATGATTTCGTATGTCACCGGATATCTCGGCATGTCGAAATCGTTCATTCTCGATTGCCTGTTTGTGGTCACGCTGATCCAGTTGGCGTCCCAGCCGGTTTCGGCGCTGTTGGCTCAACGGTTTGGAGAGACCCGCTTTCTTACCTTCGCCGCCCTGCTATCCATGCTCACGCCTTACCCGATGTTTCTGCTCGTTCAGACGCAGAATCCCGTCGCGATCGTGGCGGGTATCTCGCTTGCGGTGGTGGTGCTGTCCGCTGTCTATGCGGTCATCGCCGGTTTCATGACGCCGGCATTTCCCACGCAGGTCCGGTACTCCGGCATTTCGATCGCCTATCAGCTGTGCGCGACGATCGCCGGTGGGACGACGCCTTTGATCGGCACGGCGCTCGCGCAGAACTACAAGGGTGAGTGGCTGCCGCTGGCGATTTTCTTCAGCGTGCTTTCGGCGGTGTCGCTGGTTGGAATCGTGGGGCTCGGACGTTATCGCAAGGGGATGCGCGCGGAGGGATCTGCGGCGGTGCTTGCTAATTAAGGCTGGCCGGGGGTGATCGGGGGAAACTATGTCGATTGGTAATTGCGGCGGCGCGGATGGACGCAAACCGGCCGAACACGTGCGCGCCCGTGAAGCGCACGCGGGAATGCTCGAAGTGACATAATTCCCGCGTCGTTGCTTTGCAACGCGACCACTACTTTCACGCCGCAAAACCAGGAGATTCACATGAGCAAGGGATATTGGGTGACCGCATACCGCGCGACGAAAGACCCGTCGAAACTGGCCGCGTATGCACAACTGGCAGCGCCCGCGGTAGCAGCCGCCGGCGGCAAATTTATCGTGCGCGGCGTCGCCGAAGAAGCACACGAGCAAGGTTTGAAAGAGCGGACCGTCGTGATCGAGTTTCCGACCTACGAGCAGGCCGTTGCCGCCTATGAGAGCGACGCCTACAAGAAAGCGCTTGAAGCACTGGGCGACGGTGTCGAACGCGATCTGCGTATCGTTCGCGGCGCCGAGTAACGACGCGAAACGATGCGTGCGCTCAGCCGGCCGCGGCGGCCTGCACGAGCGCGCCGATGCCGTCGATAGCTTTCATCAACTCTGCAGGCGCACCATGCCGCGCCTGCAGATAGCTCGTTGCGTTATACGAGAGCCACACCCTGCCATCGCCGTCCTGCCACACCAGCACCTTGAGAGGCAGATCGAGCGCCACGCTCGGCACGGCCTGCATCAGCGGCGTCCCCGCCCGCGGATTACCGAACACAAGCAACTGTGACGGCGGCATCGCAAGCCCCGCGCGCTGTGCATCCGCCGCGAAATCGATGCGCGCGAACAGGATGATGTTTTTCGCTTCGATCAGTGAGGCAAGCGCGTCGGCGGCTTGGTCGACCGTGCGCTGCGTGGGTACGGTGACGATGCCGTTGTCGGCTGCGAGACTGGACATGGATTTCTCCGCGTGTTGACGATTGTTGACAATAGACAAGCTGGCAGGCTATGGTCAAAGAAGCCCACGGTCTGTTATCCCATCCTTTGTTCTAATCGCCGATCATGACCACGTCAACCACGTCTAGCGCCATCGAACTGCTGCAGCGGCATTCCCTTGCGACGCTAGTGCAGGAAATGCTCGAACGCAGCATCGTCTCGGGGGAATTCGCCCCGGGAGAGAAATTGAACGAAGTCGAAGTCTCCACGCGATTAAATGTGTCTCGCGGGCCACTGCGCGAGGCGTTCCGCGCATTGGAACAGGCAGGTTTGCTGAAAACGGAGAAAAACCGCGGCGTCACGGTGCGCGCGCTGTCGTTACGCGAGGCCGAAGAAATCTATGAAGTTCGCGCCATGCTGGACGAATCGGTCGCCCGCTCGTTGGCCAATCGAATGACGCCTGAAACGCTCGCCACGCTCAAAGGCATCATTACGTCGATGAAAGCGGCGAAGAAGGATCACGATCTCACGCGCTACACGGCATTGAACGTCCAGTTGCACGATGCGATGGTGACGGGCGTCGGCAACCAGCACCTGATCGAAACCTATCGGCATCTCGTTCGCCAGCTTGGTTTGCTGCGTCAGGCCGCGATCGAATCGGAAAAGAGCGCGCTGGCGACGTCGGTGACGGAACACGAGAAAATCGTCAACGCGCTCGCCAAGGGCGATACGGAAAGCGCCGTCGCGCTCGTGCGCGAACACGTCGCGCATGGCCTCGCGAGAATGCGGCGTGCCCACGAGCACTGGGCGGCGTCTGCCGGTAATGGCGGCAACACAGGCAACGCCTGAAGCAGGGCCGGACCGCTGAGTACGCGGCCCCGAGCTCAGCGCAGCGGGGCCGTCATTACACTAGGCTTTATCCGACTTCCCAGCCGCATTGGCGAGCTTGCTGAGCAAGCGATCGACCAGCCAAGGCTGCCGGTCTTCGTCTTCCGCGCGCTCCTTGCGCCGAATCGCGTCGCGCACGGTAATCGAACCCACGTACCGGATCGGCTCGGGTGGGAAATAGCCCAACGGTCCCTTCGTCAACGGACTGCGCGTCCATTCGTTGTCGAGTTCGAGCAACAGCGATGACAGAATCTGCCCACCCATATAGGTCGGTCCAACGCCGTTGCCTGAATAACCAAAGCCATAGAGCACGTTCGGCGCGTCGTCGAGTCTGCCGAAAAACGGAAAGCCCGTGACCGAGCGATCCGACGGACCGTTCCAGCTCGCAGTGACCGGCACATCGCGCAACGCGGGGAAGAAATCGTGCAGGCTGCGCGTCAGATCCGCTTCATACGGGGAGCGCTGATCGAACACGGGCGCGATCCGGCCTCGCCAGGCAAAGGTATTGCCGCCCTTGCCGAGCATCAGACGACCATCCGCCGTGCTGCGATAGTAGTAAACGAAGATGCGCGAGTCGAGCACCGACACGCCGTCTTTCAAGCCGATTTGTTGCAGCAACTCCGGACATTTCTCGGTGACGATCATGTCGCTGGAAACGACAGCAAGCGTGCGTTCGAACTGCTTGAAGCGGCTCGCCATCCACGCATTGATCGCGAGCACCAGTTTGGGCGCCGTGACGCTGCCAGCCGGCGTGCGCACGGTTACGCGATCGCCTGACGTGAAGTCGAGCATCGGCGTACGTTCATAAATACGAATGCCCATTTCAATCGCGACACGCCGCAATCCGCGCACAAGCTTGCCCGGATGCACCGTTGCCGCGACCGGCGAATACACGCCGCCGAGATTACGCGCCGAACCGGAGCGGCTCGCCACTTCGCCCGGTGCGAGATGTTGATACGAATTGATGCCGTGTTCACTCAGTGCTGCGATCACCGGATCGAGCAGGCCGAATTGCGCACGTGATGTCGCCGTGTAGAGCGTGCCGTCGAGCCGAAGCTCGGCATCGATCGCGTGCTCGACACAGAAATCGCGAATCCGTCCCACGGCCGCTTCGGACGCTTTCACCAACCGGATCGCTTCGGCCTCGCCAAACAGACGCCGCAGCGTGAAGAACTTCGTCGACCATGTCAGCAGGCAGCCACCATTGCGGCCGCTCGCGCCCGCGCCGCACAGATCGCTCTCGATGATCACGATGTCGAGATCAGGTTTCTTCTGCTTCGCCTGGATGGCGGTCCACAAACCGGTGAAACCACCACCCACGATGCAGACATCGGCCGTCGTCGCACCTTGCAGTGCGGGCGCCAGTGAACCATCGGCGAAGAGTGCTTGTTCAATCCAGAACGGACGCATGAATTGCTCACATTGATACAACGGTTTAACGCCACGCGGCGAAAGGAAAGACTTCTCCCCGCGCCAACGGAAAGAAGCCTTTGCGCGTGGACATGCTCAGGCCAACTCAGGCTAACGCTTTCGCCGACACCTGCCTGATTCCCATGGCCTTCAGCGTATCGGCGATCGCGGCGACCGCGCCGGGGATGCCACTATCGCCAAAGTGCCCGATACAGCCGACACGGAATGTTTCCACCTGGGTCAGCTTTCCCGGATACAGGATGTAGCCGCGCTTTTTCACTTCGGTATAGAACGTCTTGAAGTCGTAGTTGGGATCATCGGGCGCATGGAACGTGACGATGATCGGCGCCTGAATCGCAGGGTCGAGAAAGGTGCGAAAACCGAGCGCGGCCATGCCTTCGATCAACGCGCGGCAATTCCTCGCATAGCGCGCGCCGCGCGCTTCCAGACCGCCCTCTTCAACGTATTGCGCGATCGCCTGATCGAGTGCCGCGACGACGTGGGTGGGCGGCGTGAAACGCCACTGCGTCGTGCGGCTCATGTAGATCCATTGATCGTACAGATCCATGGCGAGCGAGGGGCTGTTGCCCTCGCATTGCTCCAGCGTGCTGCGGCGGATGATCACGAAGCCCATGCCCGGCACGCCTTCAAGACATTTCCCGGAGGCGGCCACGACTGCGTCGAACGGTGTTTGGCGCGCGTCGATGTCGATGGCGCCGAATGAGCTCATCGCGTCGATGATCAGACTGCGTCCGTGCTTTGCGACAACCATGGCAATCTCATGTAGCGGGTTGAGCACCCCGGCACCGGTTTCGCAATGCACGAGCGCGACGTGCGTGATGCTCGGATCAGCCGCTAGCGCACGATCGACGTCAGCCGCTTTGACCTGCGTGTCTTCGGGATAGTCGAGCGTCTGGTGACGACGGCCGAGTGCCCGGCAAATCTTCGCGATGCGCTGGCAATACGCGCCGTTGTTCGGTATCAGCACATGTCCATCGCGCGGCACCAGCGTGCCAATTGCCGCCTCGACCGAGAACGTGCCGCTGCCTTGCAAGGGCACGCATTCATGGGTGTCTTCGCCATGCACGATGCGCAGCGTCTGCTGGCGGACACGAGCGGTGATCTGATTGAAATCGCCGTCCCACGATCCCCAGTCGCGCAGCATCGCCTGACGCGTGCGGTCTGAGGTCGTGAGCGGACCGGGGGTGAGCAGAATGGGCTGGGAAGGCAGGTTCACAGTAGCTCCTTATCGATCTTGATGAAGACTTGTTTCAGCCACGGCGCGTGGTGCGCCATGCCTGGGTTCTACGCAATACGCCATGCGATACGCAGGCAAACAGCACGCAGGCGAACGCCGCCGTCACGAGGACCAGCGTGGCCATCGCCGCGGCCGGTCCAATTTGTCCAGCGTCGTCGAGATTGAGAATGGCGACGGAGGCCGGTTGCGTGTCGGGTGAATAGAGAAACGCGACCGCCGACACCGTCGTCATGCCGTTGACGAACAGATAACGCGCGATCTGCAGGATCGACGGCAGGCACACAGGCACGGTGACACGCAAAAACGTCTTATAGAAAGGCACTTTCAGCGAAGCCGAGACCGCTTCGAACTCGTTGTCGATCTGACGAAGCGCGGTGACCGCAGTCAAGTGGCTTGACGAGTAGTAATGCACCACCGTCACGATCGCGAGCAGCGCGAGCGTGCCGTAAAGGCCGTTCAAAGGGTTAGCGGGCGAGTTGAACAGAAAGATGTAGCTGATGCCGAGCACGAGACCCGGCACGCCCATCGGCAGGATCGCGCACAGATTGATAAAACCGCGCAACCAGCGCGGCCCACGTGTCTTCTCCACCAGATACGCGCCGCCGAACACGATGACGGTGCCGCCGATCGCCACGCACGCGGCCATTTTCAGGCTGTTCTTGTACGCATCGAAAATCCCCGCGCCGATCAGTCCCATTTTGTAGTGCTGCAAGCCGAGGCTCATCTGATACGGCCAGAACTTCACGAACGAAGCGAACACCGAAATGCCGACCACCGCCAACAGCAGCATGCAGACGAAGCCGCAGTACCCGAGCATCGCGATGTCGAAGCCGCGTGAGGGTTTCGGCTGGTAAGGCGTCGAGCGCGCGCCGAGTTGCGATTGCTGCTTGCGGCGAATGAAGAAGTCGACGGCGAACGCAACCAGTGCCGGACAGAGCAGCAGCAGGCTGACCACCGCGCTCCGGTTGAAATCCTGCAGGCCGATGATGAGCTTATAGATGTCCGTGGAGAGCACCGAATAAGGCCCGCCGATCACAACCGGCACGCCGAAGTCGTTGATGCAGATCGTGAACGACACCATCGTCGCGCTGATCAGCCCGTACTTCGCGCCCGGCAGCGTGATCGTGAAGAATTTGCGCGCACGGCGTGTGCCCATCGCTTCGGCGGCCTCGTATAAACGTCCGTCGGATAGCGAGAGCGCCGTCACGAGAATCATCAGCACATGCGGAAACGCGGCGTACACCAGACTGCATACGATGCCCGGCAGGCCATAGATCGAATGTCCGTGAAGCAAGGGCTTCAGGATGCCCGAGTTGCCGAACCAGTAGATGAACGACACAGCGGACAGCAACGTCGGTGCAAGCAGCGGAAGCAGCGCGACCGTGCGCACGGCGTTCTTCATCGGCATGCACGAGCGGGTCAGTGCATACGCGAACGTAAAGGCCATCGGAATCACGATCACCGTCACGAGGCAAGCCACCGTGACCGAATGCAAAGTCGACGTCCACACGCCGGAATTCACCAGATAGCCGGTGAAATTGGCGAGTCCGACGAAATGGCCATCCGCATCGACGAAGCATTTGCCGATGACCAAGGCCAGCGGCAACAGCAGAAACACGCCGAGAAACGCGGACATCAACACAAGCGCCAACTGCGCGATCCGGTCATGCCAATGGCTCTTCTGGCGCACCTCGGCATGACCTTCCTCGCCGCTGCGGCGCTCGATCAGAACGGCGCTCATTGGAGTCGCTCCTTCGCGGCGGAAAAGACGCACACATGTTCGCGGTTGATAGCCAGATTGAAGCGCGATCCCGGCTGCAGGCGGGTGCGATGCATTTCATGAAACGACAGGTCGGCGACGATCTCCTGCTCGCCGAGCCCATCCACCTTGAAGCTGACCCGGCAAAACGCACCGAGGAATTCCAGCTTTTCGACTGAGGCGGGCAACAGGTTGTCCGCCTCGTTGCCCGGCGCACTGAGGTGAATGTCTTCCGGCCGCACGAACGCCGACACTTTCGAACCAAGCACCGCGCGCTCCGATCCGCACCCGTAGCGCAGCGCGATGGAGCCCGCCTTGAGACTGCCGTCGCGTGCCACCTCGGCCGGAATCAGATTGACCTTGCCGATGAAATCCGCAACGAACGGCGAGGCCGGCTCGCGATAGATTTCGTGCGGCGTGCCGATCTGCTCGATCACACCCTGATTCATCACCACGATGCGGTCGGCCATGGATAGCGCTTCTTCCTGGTCATGCGTCACCATGATCGTGGTCACGCCGAGGCGCTGCTGCAACTGGCGGATTTCCTGGCGCAGCCGCACACGAACACGCGCATCCAGCGCAGACAGCGGCTCATCGAGCAACAGCAAACCCGGCGACGTTGCGAGCGCACGCGCCAGCGCGATACGCTGCTGCTGCCCACCGGATAACTGGTTCGGATGCTTCTTCTGCGCATCCGGCAAGCCGACCAGGGCGAGTAGTTCGTTCACACGATCGGCGATCGCCGCGCGCTTCATCTTGCGATTCACGAGACCATAGGCCACGTTGTCGAAGATGGTCAGATTCGGAAACAGCGCGTACGACTGGAACACGATGCCGTAATCGCGAAGCTGAGGCGGCAGCCGCGAAATATCGCGGCCGTCCTGCGTGATCTGGCCGGCGCTCTGTGTTTCGAGCCCGGCAATGATGCGCAGCAAAGTAGTCTTGCCGCATCCCGACGGGCCGAGGAAGCAGAGCATTTCTCCCTTCTTCACGCCAAGATTGATGTCCTCCAGAACCGGCGTGTCGTTGAACCGCTTGTAGACCCGCTCTACGCTCAAATACGTTGTCATCTGCTCCTCCGCTTCCGCTTGCATGTCGACGTGGCGTGACGCACTGCCGTGCGCTGTAACGCTGGGTCGCTGCGTCGTTCGGGGGTCACGCAGCGCGCGCCCCGGCGCTCCTCGTCAAGACCTGGTTGAACCTGGTCTTACTTTTGTTCCTTGTTGCCGTAGCGCTTTTGCCAGTCTTCGAGAATTGCGTCGCGGTTCTTTGCGGACCATGTGAAATCGTTCTTCACGAGCAGTTCCGAATAGTTGTCGGGGATACCGGAGAGTTTCTTCGCGACACCCGGGTACGCAACGATCGCCCACCACTGCGCGGTGATTTCATTGGCCTCCTTGCTGGCCATAAAGTCCGCGAGTTTTTTGGCCGCGTCCGGCTGCTTTGTCGTTTTCATGATGCCGGTGGCTTCCATGTCCCAGCCCAAGCCCTCTTTCGGGAAGATCAGGTCGATGGGCGCGCCTTGCGCCTGCAACTCATGCCCGCGGAATTCGAATGAGATACCGATCGGAAATTCGCCGGTGCCCGCCAGCGTGCAGGGCTTCGAACCCGAGTGCACGTATTGCGCGACGTTCTTGTCCAACGCGTCCATGTACTGCCAGCCCTTGTCCTTGCCGAAGGTTTGCAGCCAGGACGTCACGTCCAGATAGCCGGTACCGGACGACACCGGACTCGGCATCACGATCATGCCTTTATAGACAGGCTTGGTCAGGTCTTCCCATGACGTGGGCTTAGGCAAATGGCGCTTCTCCGCTTCGACGCGGTTGTAGCAGACCGTCGCGCCCCACACGTCCATGCCGACCCAGTGCGGCGGCGTGTTCGTGTCGCTGTACTTGCGCGTCAGGCTGTCGAAGCCCTTCGGTGCGTAAGGCATCAGCATGCCCTGCAGATCGAGCAGCGTCAGGCTCGATGCCGCGAGTCCAAGCACCACGTCGGCACGCGGATTGTTCTTTTCGGCGAGCAGCTTGGCCGTGACTGCGCCAGTCGAATCGCGCACCCAGCGGATTTCGATATCCGGGTTGGCCTTTTCGAACGCGTCTTTATAGGGCTTCATCGCTTCGTCTTCGAGCGCCGTGTAGACGAGCAACTGCGTTTTTGCCTGCGCGAACTGGACCGCGCCGAGCGTGACGGTGGCGGCGACCAGACAGCGCAACGCCATATTCAGACGACCTCTACAAGCTTTAAACCCCGACTGTTCCTTCATTTCCAGACCCCTTGAGAAAGTGGCGTCGCGGCCAGCGACGAAAACGACCGGTGCTACGGGACGACTGCGTGTTGCAACCCTCTTAAGCAACTGCTGATGACTGCGGTTGATGATTTGCGATTTGTTGTCTGTTGTTGACAATCTACAAAGCATCAATTTTAATGTCAAGTATTGCCTCACTTTGCCACATAACGCCACATCGTCATTACCCGACTTACCCCTAGCCAAGAGGACATGTCATGAGCGAAGCACCGGTTTCCATTGAAGTGAACGGCCGCAGCTACAACTGGATGCGCAGACCCGTCGTCGTGGTCTGCGTGGACGGCTGCGCGTATGAATATCTGGAGATGGCGGCCGCGGCGGGAGTCGCGCCCTTTTTGGCCACGCTGCTGCGGCCCGGCACGTCGCTCAAGGGCGAATGCGTGGTGCCGAGCTTCACGAACCCCAACAACCTGTCGATCGTGACCGGCGTGCCGCCCGCGGTGCACGGCATTAGCGGCAACTACTTTTTCGATCGCGACAGCGGCACCGAGGTGCTGATGAACGATCCGAAGTACCTGGTCGCCCCTACCGTGCTCGCCGGTTTCGCCGAGCAGGGCGCGCATGTTGCGGTGGTCACGGCAAAGGACAAACTGCGCCGGCTGCTCGGCAAAGGCCTGAAGGGCATCTGCTTCTCGGCGGAGAAAGCCGACGAAGCGACGCTCGAGGAGAACGGCATCGACAACCTGCTCGAACTGGTCGGTCAGCCGGTGCCGAGCGTCTACAGCGCGGAGCTGTCCGAGTTTGTATTCGCGGCCGGCGTGCGCCTGCTCGAAACTCGCGATATCGACCTGATGTACCTGTCGACGACCGACTACGTACAGCACAAGTGCGCCCCAGGCACCCCTGGCGCCAACGCGTTCTATCAGATGATGGACGGCTATCTACAGCGGCTCGACGAGCTGGGTGCGATCGTCGCGGTCACGGCCGATCACGGGATGAATGCGAAGCACAACGAAGACGGCGAGCCTAACGTGATCTATCTGCAGGAGCGCTTCGACGAGTGGCTCGGCGAGGACGCTGCCCGCGTGATCCTGCCGATCACGGACCCCTACGTCGTGCATCACGGCGCGCTCGGATCGTTCGCGACGGTCTATCTTCCCGCGTCGGCCGATCTCGAAGCAACGCGCCGCCGGCTCGCCGCGGAACCCGGCATCGAACTGGTGCTGACGGGCGCCGAAGGCTGCGCGCGCTTCGAACTTCCGCCTGCACGCATGGGCGACCTCATCGTGATTTCAACGCAAGACGTGGTGCTCGGCACGCGACGCATCAAGCACGATCTGTCCGGCCTCGACGTGCCGCTGCGCTCGCATGGTGGTCTTGCTGAACAGATCGTGCCGCTTCTGTTCAATCAGCCGGTCGCGAAGTCGGTCGGCGAGCGCGCACGGTTGCGCAACTTCGACATCATCGATATCGCACTCAACCATCTTCAATGATCGGGGATCAGACATGAACGCTGTTGCTGAAATCAAGGCTCAATTGCAGGTGCGTCATGAAGCGCTGCGTATCGGCGGCGAGAAAATCTTCCGCGACGAAGTGATCGAAGTGCGCAATCCTTACGATGGCACGCTCGTCGGCACCGTGCCGAAAGCGACGCTCGAAGACGTGCGCCGCGCGTTCGAATTCGCACGCGCGTATCGTCCGGCACTCACCCGCTACGAACGCGCCGCGATCCTGCGCCGTGCGGCCGATGCAGTACGGGCGCGCACCGAAGAAATCGCCGCCGTCATCACGGCGGAAGCGGGCTTGTGCAAGAAGGATTCGATCTACGAAGCCGGCCGCGTTGCGGACGTGCTGGTGTTCGGCGCGGGCGAGGTGCTGAAAGACGACGGCCAGATTTTCTCGTGTGACCTCACGCCTCACGGAAAGAAACGGCGCGTCTATACGCAACGCGATCCACTGCTGGGCGTCATCTCAGCCATTACGCCGTTCAACCATCCGATGAATCAGGTCGCACACAAGATCGTGCCGGCGATTGCCACGAACAATCGCATCGTGGTGAAACCGTCGGAGAAAGTGCCGCTGTCATGCTATTTGCTTGCCGACATTCTCTATGAGGCAGGCTTGCCGGTGCAGATGCTGCAAGTGTTGACGGGCGACCCGAGTGTGATTGCCGACGAGCTGATCACGAACCCCGCGATCGATCTCATCACTTTCACCGGCGGCGTCTCGATCGGCAAATCGATCGCCTCGCGCATGGGCTACCGGCGCGCCGTGCTCGAACTGGGCGGCAACGATCCGATCATCGTGATGGAAGATGCCGATCTCGACGAAGCCAGTTCGCTCGCGGTGTCGGGTTCGTACAAGAATTCGGGCCAGCGTTGCACCGCCATCAAGCGCATGCTGGTACACGAGTCGGTCGCCGACCGCTTCACGGATCTCGTCGTGGACAAGACTCGCGCGTGGAAATATGGCAATCCGGCGGATAGTTCGGTCGACATGGGAACGGTCATCGACGAAGCGGCCGCGCAGTTCTGCGAACGTCAGGTCAACGACGCCTTGTCGCGCGGCGCCCGTCTGCTTGCAGGCAATCTGCGCGACGGCGCGCTCTACTCACCGACGGTAGTCGACCGTGTCACGCCCGACATGCCGCTCGTCAAGTACGAGACGTTCGGACCGGTGTCGCCGATCATGCGCTTTGCCAATATCGACGAAGCGATCCGCATGTCGAACTGCACGGACTATGCATTGTCATCGTCGGTCTGCACGAATCGCTTCGACTACATCACGCGGTTCATTACCGAACTGGAAGTGGGCAGCGTGAATGTGCGCGAAGTGCCGGGGTATCGGCTCGAACTCACGCCGTTCGGCGGCGTGAAGGACTCGGGACTCGGCTACAAGGAAGGGGTGCAGGAAGCCATGAAGAGCTTTACCAATACGAAGACCTACTCGCTGCCGTGGTGAGTGTGATGTGAGGACGAGAAGCGCTGGATGCGCTTCTCGTCACGCGCCTGCCCAACCGCGGCTCGTCTGGAATTACGCCGGTCGGCTGGAGTCGCCGGAAACGTTCGGCTGCTCGGCCGCCGATGCTCCCTTTGCCGTCACCGCGCGATGGATTGCTTCGGTTAGCGAATTGTTGATCTCGATGAGCCGGTGCATCTCATCCTGGATATTCAGGAGCGCCTCAGCGTCCTTGTAGGTCTGTAGCGCCTGCTTGTCTGAGGCTGCGGCCGCAACCTTCTGGCCCACCATGATGACTGACAGCAGCACCAACTGCAAAAAAGTCTGCGCGATCCAGGCGATCAGCGTCGACACGCCGCCCTGAACGGCGGATGGCAAGCTGATAAGCGCGATCGCCGCAAAGACATAGGCACACCACATCGTGCCAACCGCGTTGGTGATAACGAGAGCGATCCTACCGTTCAGGCCTAAGTGCTCCTGAGCGGTCAGGTGCGGTCCAGTTTTTTCGCGTTCCTTGAGTCGCTGATTGGGAAAATGTTCGAGTTTCATTATTGGGTCCCCATTGAAGAGTGAGTAATCTACGGCACTATCAGCGCTTTACCGCCTTGGTCTCGAGTAACTCACGTAGCGCGTCGACGGCAGCTTCCCACATCATGGTATGGCGGGCGGATGTCACGGCTGGCTCCCTGCCTGTTCTGTCAGCCCAACATTGGCTGTCCATTCATGAAAGGCTAACGGTGCACGCGTGTCAAGTAAGCGGAGAGTGCACTGCACCAACCAGTCCGGCCAGCGGGTATCGACGTCTTATTGGACCAGTTGATTATAGTCAACCTGATCACACTCGATAGAGGTCGAAATGTCGATGTACTGATCAATACGATCGATAGTTACTATCGGGTTTTGCGTGTCAGGATTTACGAAATGAATCCCTTCAATGTGGCAACCACCATCGCTTTCATCGGCAGCTAGCTGTGCAAGCAGCCTGGAACGAAAAATCCAACCATTACAGACTCTTACGGCAACGCGCTGCGATCCAACCGCGCCGCGGACCTGCAGGATATGCCTAGCCAAAAATCAGGAAATCCTGACATCAAGCTGCATCTCGACGTCGCCGTATACCTACTGAGGAGGCGCCCTCAATTCCTTTGGCGCAACACTATGTCCCCTGAAAGCGTCCTGAAGGATAACAAAATGAATAAATTCATCTACACCATCCGGTTCAAGATCATTGTCGTCCTCGGTGCCTGCATCACACTGATGGCCGCGATGGGCGTGATGGCGATCGTTGGGCTCGCAAGACTGAACTCGAACATGAGCGAGACGTACGGGGGCACCGTAGTTCCGCTTGCGCAGATCTCCGAGGTACGTGCGGCGCAACTGAACATCAGGGTCAAGCTCAGGCGCATTCAGATCGAAAAAACGCCCGCCACACTCGACAAAATGTTGCCGATTGTTCAGAGCGAGCTCGCAACAATCGATAAGGTCTGGCCGCAATACTATCCCGCAGCGGTATCGAGCCCGACCGAACGTGAGGCCGCCGACCGGGCGGACCGCGCGCTCAAAGAATTAATGACGCAGACAGGCAGCATCATTACGCTTCTGAAAGCCGGGAAATTCGATGCGGCATCGGACCTGATCAGCAGCACAGGGGATCTCGCTGATGTATTGAATCTGGCATTGAGCGACGATACGAAAATAAATGTACTCGAGGCAAAGCAGTTTGCCGACGACGGTGAATCGACCTACAAAACGCTGCTCATGGTGACCGTCGCGCTCCTCAGCGCAGGCGTACTGATTGCGGGTGGCATGTCGATTTACCTTATGCGCGTGATTACCCGGCCACTTGACCGGGCAGTCAACATCGCCAACCGGATCGCTGAGGGCAAGCTCGAAAACCGGATCACCGTCGATATACGCGGCGAATTCGGGCTGCTGCTCGACGCGTTGAAAACCATGGACGGCAAACTCAGCGATACCGTTCGCGGCATCAAGGCCTCGGCCGAGTCGGTCACAGTCGCTTCACGCGAAATCGCCAGTGGCAATCTCGATCTGTCGGCGCGGACGGAGGAGCAGGCAGCGTCGCTGGAGGAAACCGCAGCCAGCATGACGCAGTTGACCGAGACCGTCAGACAGAACGCGGACAATGCCCGTCAGGCGAATACTCTGGCCTCGGGAGCAACGGACATGGCGCACGCCGGCAACCAGGCGGTGCAGGACATGGTGGCAAGCATTGGCCGGATCAGCGATAGCTCCACCAAGATCCGCGATATCACGAGCGTCATCGAAGGGATCGCATTTCAGACCAATATCCTTGCGCTGAATGCGGCAGTCGAGGCAGCGCGTGCCGGTGAGCAGGGCCGTGGTTTTGCAGTCGTCGCCAGCGAGGTTCGCAGTCTTGCGCAACGTTCGGCCACTGCTGCACGGGAAATCAAGGAGTTGATCAGCACGTCCGTTGCGATGATTCAGGGCGGCTCAAAGCAGGCAGCTGATGTGGGCGTCACCATCGGACAGGTGAAGCAGGCGATCAGGCAAGTCGCCGACATCGTGGGGGAAATCGCGGCCGCTTCCGAGGAACAGAGCCGGGGCATCGAGCAGGTCAACCAGGCCGTGACACAAATGGATGACGTGACCCAGCAGAACGCCGCACTTGTCGAGCAGGCCGCGGCAGCAGCGCAATCCCTCGAGGAGCAGTCTTCGAAGCTGCTGGATGCCGTTCTGGTGTTCAGTACGTCGGACACGGAGTCCACACGAACGCCTGCGCGCGCCGTCGGAAACAATGCGTTGACCGTCCGTCGCGATCTCGCGATGGCGGCGCGTTGAGCAACCCCATAGACGCGTTTTCCATCGCGATCCACGAACTCTTACAGATGGACACTTACCGGTGAATCCGCAGACGTTTGTCCTACAGGCGCGGCTTTGCGCTCGCGCCACGTCGCTTAAAGCGCGGATGACTGAAGCGCATGATCAGGCGAAGGGGCTGATCGAGCGCGCTGAGGGTTGTCTCGCCGTGCTGGATCATCTGCGACAGAGCACCGCCGCCCTGGCAAACATTTCCCCTGGCGCCGACATCGGTCTTTTTATCGAAGAGTTGCGTCGTTCAGAGAACGGTTGGCACGATCAGTTGCAAATGTTGAGAACGCTACTGACTGAACTCACGGCTCAGACTCATAGCGCCCGCGGCGAGATCGAGTCGTTCGCCACGCTTGCGCTTGGCACGCAGACGGCCCCCGAGACGATCATCGATGCCGAGTGCGCCGTCGAAGCGAGTGAAGCCCACTTTCGGGAGGTCATCGCGCAGTTGGAAGCGACGCAGGTGTGGTTCGAACACTTCGACACGCAAATCAATACCATCATGGCCAATTTGCGAAAATCGCGCTAGCGCTCGCGGCCGTCCGAGAAGCGTGTCTATCGTGCCGCAGTTTGAACACCCGGATAAAAGCCCACAACCAGCACGATGTATGCGAGTGCAGCGAAAATGCCGGCCAGGGTGCCGAGCCAATCCCTGGCGGTCGCACCACGCGTGAAATGGACCGGAATCCCCACCAGCAGATACGCGACTGAGAAAACGATCGCAACCATCAAGGGCGGGGGCGCGAACGAAACAACCACTTCGGCAAAGGGCCGCATTCGCAAACCTCATAGAAGTCCGAAACGGCCGCGCTATCGCTGCGGCGAGTTCCGGTACCCGGGTAACAGACGGACCAGTTAACGAAGCTGTTCCACCAGCGCATCAGCGCCCTTGTCGAGGCCGGTCTTCGCGGCACCCAACGAACCAAAGGCTGCCGGCAGATTCATGGCATTCGGATACTGCTTCGAAACGTATGCCTTCAGCAGACGGCCGCTGGAGCCGTCAAAGACCTCCACGGAATAGGTCACCGAGCCGCTGAATGCGCCCTGCCCCCCGCGGACTGCCTGTACGCCGTTATAAAGATTGCCCGCAAGGTCGAAATGCATGAACTGCCCGACGAGTAACGTTGTTTTTTCGGCGCCCGTGAGTGTCAGCTTGATCCTTAGCGTATTCGGGCCGGCCTGGTTCGCAACGCTGAACCGTTTCGCGAGTTTCTCCGAGAACGTCTTTCCCATGTAATCGGCGAGCGCCGCCTTGTCGGCCTCTTTCAGGTCGCCGAACTGGTTGTCGTTGCCTTGATACACGGTAACCGGGTCCACTATCACCTGCGTGTATTGGGGCCAGGCAACTGAAGTGGCGTACTTGTAGGGAACCTTGCCTGAGTCGTCATCGCGGTTCTGCTTCAACTGCGATGACGATGCGATACCCGTGTAGGCCACCGGTTGCACGCCGGCACACGCTGTCAGGGTTAGCACCGCGACTCCGGTGAAAAGAAGCGGTACTAGTTTGTTCTTGAACATTTAGGTTTCCTCGAAAGCCCAGTTAAGTGCCAGATGGCGCTCAGTTCAGGCGAGAACTGATCAGGTCGCCACAGTAGCATCGGCAGAATAAGATGTAAACCGTCCAGACGGTCTGTACATTAAAAAAATGAGCGCGTACAATTACGCCTGGTCAGGAGACCGCCTGCTCCGTGGGCGGCACATAAGGCCGTTCGCCAGCAGTGCGTCGCAGTCGGCTATTTGTCCACCAACAGAAGAGAGGCGCGCCAGCGGATTCGGTGCGCGCTGCAATCGTCGCAACGTCATCAATATCGATAATGGATAACCAGACCCGCTCGGAGATTTCCCGCAAAAAAGCGATTGCTGCCGCTTTCACCATCCTCACCCGAGACGGTGTGGGCGGGCTTACGTTCGATTCGCTGTCGCGTGAAAGTGGTATCAGTAAGGGTGGACTGCTTCACCAGTTCCGCACCAAGCACGGCGTGCTGTGCGCGCTGCTGGAACAGCATCAGATTCAGTTCGAGCAAATCGGACGCGAATACATCGCGAAGGAAGGCGCATCAAAGGCGGAGCCAACGCTTGCAGCCCAGATTGCAATGTATCGGGAATCCTCGAATCAGCCGCATTCTGTGGCACGGGCCATTCTCGCAGCGCTCGTCGAGAGTCCTGAATTGCTCGAAAGCCTCAAGGCGTCTGACACGGCGAAAATGAAGGCGTTGCAGGATGAGGCGCCTGACCTCGACTTGTCATTGTTGCGATACTTTGCGGCTAGCGGTCTCGCATTTCATTCCTTGATGGGACTCTCGCAATTGAGCAATTCGGCGCGGAACAGACTATTCGACCGTCTTCTTGACGAAGAAAGTTGGCCGGCGCAGGTTCCACAACCCAAGCCTCGTAAGCGGTCGGCGCGCTAACCGCCATTAAATCCCTTTAGGCGATCGGGGCGTTTTCACACGCCCCAGGTCGTGTGCTGCCTCGACCCTTTACGTCGGGAGCGCAACACTTCTAACACGTGCGTATTGCCCTGATCGCAGTGAAACTCCGCGAACAATACAAACCGTCTATCCGGTTTACATCGAGTATTTGCAGTGCTACGCTGAGGCCTCACCTGAATCGTCCGCTCTGGGACCTCCCAGAAAGACACGTTCGAAGGCAACGGCCAATCGGCCCCAACCCCGTCGAGTTAGCCGATGCCTACTCCCTTATGACCCTCACCCCGAAAGCCAGACCGGGGCGTTTCTCGATCGTGTTTCCACGAGCGGATGCAGAAGATGAACAGAGACAACTTGATCGCCTGTCACGAATGTGACTTCCTTCAGCGAGAAGCGCCGCTCGTTGAACGCGGTACTGCGCGATGTCAACGATGTGGTGCTGCGCTCTATCGATACCGAAGCGTATCAATGTCGCACGATTGGGCACTGGCGTTCACTTTAGCCGCGGCGATTCTTTTCGCTGTTGCCAACCGCTTTCCGATCTTTGCACTCTGGGTCAATGGGGTATCCGTCGAAACCACCCTTTTCGGCGCAGCGTCCGCGCTCTACACAGATGGCATGTGGCCGATCGCGGGCCTTGTGTTCGTGACCACGCTTCTGATGCCTTCATTGAACATAGCAGCGGTGATCTATCTTCTCCTGCCGTTGCATACAGGCGGCTTTCCCCACAAGCCTGAAATTGTTCTTCGTGTGCTGCGGCACGTTGCACCATGGGGAATGATTGAGGTGCTGATGGTGGGGATGCTGATCGCGCTCGTCAAACTCCAGCACATCGCGACAGTCGTCCCCGGGGTAGGCGCGTGGACGTTCGGAGCCGTGATGGTTCTGCTTGCCGCTACGACGGTTGCGTTTGACCCCCGTGAACTATGGGCTCGCATCGACACGTTGCGTCGCGACGTCGGCATCTCACACGCACAGAATGCACGCATCACAGCAGCAACTGCCGCACGTGCTGGCCTGTTCGCCTGCCACGATTGCGGCCTGCTCTCAAAGCCGCTTTTCCCCGATGTCCACGCCGGAATCTGCCCACGTTGTGGCGCAGTGCTGCACTCGCGCAAGCCCAATAGCCTGGTTCGCACGTGGGCATTCCTGTTCGCCGCCATGGTCCTTTACATCCCCGCCATTCTGCTGCCGGTGATGGTCACCAGTACCTTGTTTGGCGCCCGCTCCGACACGATCCTGAGCGGCGTCGTGTTGCTCTGGACCTCCGGGTCGTGGTTGCTGGCAACAATCGTTTTCATCGCAAGCATCGTGGTGCCCGTGCTCAAAATTCTTTCGTTAGCCTATCTCGCCTGGAGTACCCAGTTGCGCTCTCCGCAAATCCCCCACCAACGTACACGTATTTATCGAGTCGTTGAGTTTGTCGGTCGCTGGTCGATGCTTGATATCTACGTGATCACTATCCTTGTCGCGTTCGTGCAATTCGGTTCGATCGCAACAATCGACGCAGGTCCCGGATCGATCGCTTTCGGCGCGGTAGTCGTGCTGACCATGTTCGCCGCGTTGTCATTCGATCCTCGGCTCATCTGGGACGCAGTGGAGTCAGAACGTGAATGAATTGTCCGGACAGAAAGATGACCAGGATACGTCCGGTTTTCCAAGCGCCGTTGCTGTCAAACATTCGAAGTGGCGCATGCAGCTCGTGTGGCTGGTGCCCATAGTCGCCGTGCTGATCGCCGGCTGGCTGGCCGTGAAGTCCGTCATGCAAACAGGCCCGACTATCACGATCAGGTTTTCCACTGGCGAGGGTATTGAGGCCGGCAAGACGAAGATCAAGTTCAAGAACGTCGATGTTGGCGTAATCAGGAACGTTGAACTCTCCGACGATCACAAGACGGTGCTGGCAAGCGCTGAAATGTCCCGCAACGCTTCCAGCATGCTCGTCGACGATACCCGCTTCTGGGTCGTTCGGCCGCGTATATCGGGCGGCACGGTATCGGGCATCGGCACGTTGTTGTCCGGCTCCCACGTCGGAATGGATATCGGTACATCGCAAAAGGCGCGACGCGATTTTGTCGGACTCGAGTCACCGCCAGTCCTCGCTTCCGGTGCACCGGGGCGGGAGTTCGTGCTTAAGAGTGAAAACCTCGGCTCGCTCGATGTCGGTTCGCCGGTGTTCTTCAGAAGGCTTCAGGTTGGCCAGATCGTCTCCTACGCACTCGATCCCGAAGGCGCGGGCATGATCGTCCACGTCTTTGTCAATGCGCCTTACGACAAGTACGTGACGAACGACACCCGCTTCTGGCATGCAAGCGGCGTCGATGTGACCGTGGATACGACGGGCGTGAAGGTGGACACCGAATCATTGGTATCGATTCTGATTGGTGGCCTGGCATTCGAGAGTCCGCCCGACACAAGGGCTGGCGTTGAAGCCGATGCCCTGCACCAGTACCCGCTTTTCCTCAATCGAACCGAGGCGATGAAGCGGCACGACACAATCACCGACAAGTACGTGTTGAACTTCAAAGAGTCTGTGCGTGGGCTTACCGTGGGCGCACCCATCGACTTTCGCGGGATCGTCATCGGCGAGGTATCGGCGATCAACACACATTTCGATCCGGCTACGCGCGAATTCAGTATCCCGGTCGAAGTCAACATTTTCCCGGAGCGCCTCATCCCACGCGACGAATGGAAAGACCAAGGTGGCCAAATATCCTCCGCGCGAAAGGAGTTTGCGGACTACCTGGTCTCAAGGGGGTTACGGGCACAACTGAGAACAGCGAGCCTGCTGACCGGACAGCTGTACATCGCGATCGATTTCTTCCCCTCCGCACCGAAAGTGACCATGGACTGGAGTAAAAAGACGCCGCAACTGCCCACTGTGCCAGGCAATCTGCAAGGGCTTCAGGAATCCATTACCGATCTCGTCGCGAAGCTGAACCGTATTCCTTTTGAAGGAATAGCCACGGACCTGCGCAAGACAATGGGCGACGCGGACACGCTCTTGAATACGATCAATACGGATATTGCGCCAGACGCAAAAACAACGATGGCCGCAGCCCGTGAAGCACTCGCGTCCGTCAATCGCACGATGCAAAGCGATTCGCCCTTACAGCAAAGCACCGCCGACACCATGCGCGAAGTCTCGCGGGCTGCCGCCTCGATCCGTTCGCTTGCGGAATATCTCGAACGCCATCCCGAAGCGCTGATCCGTGGCAAAACCGAGGACAAGCCATGAGCCTACGTTCAGCATTCCCTGTATCGATGATCGCGCTTGTTCTTGCCGCCGGCTGCGCAACGTCACCGACGCCGGCGTTCTACACATTGAGCGCTGTCCAGCATATTGAACAGTCGCCAGCTGCGAGTCCGATTGCAATCGCGATTGATCTGGTTACGGTTCCCGAACTGGTCGATCGTTCGCAAATAGTCACGAAGCTCGACGCGAACCGCGTCCGTATCGACGAGTTTGCGCGCTGGGCCGATCCGTTGAAGAGTCAGATTCCTCGCGTACTCGCTGCGGATCTGGCGGAGATCATTCCGGGAGCGATCGTATCGACTGTTCCACAGCGTGCGAACGACAACGCCTACCGCGTAACGGTTGACGTGCAGAACTTCGATTCATTGGCGGACGGTACGGTGACGCTGGTCGTCATCTGGTCGGTGCGTCCTCCAAACGGAGGAAAGCAGATTGCGGGACGTTCTGTCGTTCGTCAGAGCGCTGTCGGGTCAGGTTACGATGGTTTGGTGAAGGCACACAGCCGAGCCCTGTTGTCCGTAGCGAAGGATATTGCTGCGGCGACGCAATCGGCTTCGCGATTGTGAAAGCGCCGGGTGCGCGCTTTCGCGTCAGGAGAATACGCCCGTCAGCTTTTCATTAAAATCGCAAGATCGATTGGAACCTTTCCCCTTGCCATGCGCTAAGTGGATCGCGCAACGACCGGCACCACGTTGGCACCGGTCGCTGCATCGTTCAGGCCGTACTTGCGTGAAGGGAGTCAGGTACCGGAATCCACCCTTTCGAACCCAGATGGTAGCGCGAAGAATTACGCCGCCTGCGTTTCAGCATGGAACGGATAGTCGGTGTAACCGCGCGCGTCGCCGCCATAAAAAGTACTACGGTCATACCGGTTGAGCGGCAGATTCAACCGCAGACGCTCGGGCAGATCGGGGTTGGCGATGAAGTGGCGACCAAACGCTACGATGTCCGCGTGACCCGCTTCGATGATCGCGTCCGCAGTCTCTTTCGTGAAACCGCCTGCAGCGATTAGCGTGCCGCTGAACTTCGGGCGCAGATGGCGCGACGCGACCGGGTCATGAACTTCGCCGATCGTCTCCGTGCCCTTGATGCGTGGCTCGACCACGTGGAGATAGCCGATGCCGCGCTTGTCCAACTGCTCGGTCACGTAACCGAAGGTGGTTTCCGGATCGCTGTCATACATCGAGCCATAGGTGCCACTCGGTGCAATGCGCACGCCAACCCGCTTCGCGCCCCACACCGAAATCAGTGCGTCCGTCACTTCGAGGAAGAAGCGGGCGCGATTTTCAATCGGCCCACCGTACTCGTCGGTGCGAGCATTCGAACCGTCCTGGAGAAACTGGTCCGGCAGGTAGCCGTTTGCGCCGTGCAGTTCGACACCGTCGAAGCCCGCGCGCAGTGCACGCTCGGCACCCCTGCGGAAGTCCTCGATAATGGCGGGGATTTCGTGCAGTTCAAGCGCACGTGGCATCGCGAATTCGACTTCGCCGTTCACCGAATACGCATGGCCTTCAGCTTTCAGCGCAGACGGAGCGACGGGCGCCGCGCCACCTGGCTGAAGATCCGGGTGAGACTGACGGCCTACATGCCACAACTGGAGGAAGATGCGAGCGCCTTTGGCGTGCACGGCATCCGTGATCCGGCGCCACCCTGCGATCTGATCGTCGGAGTAAATTCCCGGGGCCATTGCATAGCCGTAGCCCTGTATCGAAACGGGGGTTGCCTCCGTGACGATGAGACCACCTTCGGTTGCGCGCTGCGTGTAGTACTCAACCATCAGATCGCCCGGCACGTCGCCGGGCTCCGAACGCATGCGTGTCAATGGCGCCATCGCGACGCGATGGGAGAGCGTGTAAGGACCTACTTTGACGGCTGAAAACAGCTTGCTCATGGAGTTACTCCTTGCGAATCAGTTAGCACCGGCTTGCGGTACGAGAGCGGTAACACGTTCGATGGCTCTTGCAACTGCGGCAGCGAGCCACAACGGCGATTTGCTGTCAGACGAGCTCCTGGTAGCGGTTCGCCAGACACATAAGCATCGTCGTTGAATTGAACGAGCCAGGGTAGGCAGCGCGACCGCATAACAGTCATTCCCTTGGGGCATATCAGGTGAACTTGTCTCGATCGGTGAACAACTCACGGCGCAAGAGAACGCGCCGAGGATAAGAACGCGTTACCGTATGCCTGTGCGGAATGAGTGCTATGCCCGCGCTGTGGAAAACAACGTGGCGCGGTGGTGTATCTTCCGACAAGCAGGTTTCGTCGCGCGTATTCGACGGTGCGACGCACGAGCTCCAAACACCTGTTCCAGGAAGGACGACCATGGACCGACTGACAGCGATGGAAACGTTTGTGTGCGTGGTGGAGTCCGGCTCTTTCTCGGCGGCAGCGCGGCTGCTGAACGTTGGGCAGCCCGCCGTTTCCAAGTCCATCGCGCAACTCGAAGAGCGACTCGCGGTTCGACTGCTGCTCCGTTCGACGCGCGGGCTGACGCCGACCGAAGCGGGCCACGCATTTTACGAGCGCGCAAAACGGGCGATCGAAGAGGCGGACGAGGCGGAGGTTGCGGCAAGAGGATCGGCCGGTGCCCTCTCGGGTCGCCTCAGGATTTCAGCAGCGGTTACCTTTGCGCGGATTCACATCCTTCCGCGGCTTCAGACATTTCTTGATCGACACCCAGAGGTCAACGTCGACATTGTGCTCGACGACGAGAACATCGATCTGCTGGAACGCGGCATCGACGTTGCACTCAGGATGGGGGTGCTTGGCGACTCGAACATGACTGCACGCAAGGTCAGTCACGGTCGGCGTTGCGTCGTCGGCACGCCGGCATGGTTCGCAAAGGCCGGCGAACCGCGGGCTCCTGCGGATCTGCTATCGCATCAGGCGATCGTGTATGAGCAAGGCGGCGGCGGAAGCGTGTGGTCGTTCAGGCAGGGCAATTCGGAAACGGCCATTGTCGTGACCGGGCGCGTCCGCGTGAACGCCGCGGAAGGCGTACGCGCGGCCGTGCTCGCCGACATGGGCGTCGCGATCGCTTCGGAATGGATGTTCACGCCGGAACTCGCAAGTGGTGCCGTCAAACGCGTGCTGCCCGACTGGGAATTGCCGGGTATCGACCTGTGGGCAGTTTTTCCCAGTGGGCGCATGGTCAGTGCAAAGGCACGCGCTTTCGTCGCCTGGATCGAGGAGATATTCGGCCCTCAGATTGAAGCCCTGCCGATCGAGGCGCCGCCGTCGACAAACAACGTTTGACCCGTAATGAAAGCAGCATCGTCGGACAGCAGGAAAGTGATGGCTGCGGCAATCTCGTCTGGCTTGCCGAAGCGCTTCATTGGGACGGCGGAGAGATAGCGCTGCTCCCCTTCGCTGCCTGGCGCGTTGTTGGCTCTGAACAGTTCGGTTTCCGTCGGGCCGGGCGCGACGGAATTGACCGTGATGCCGGTGGTCGCCAACTCGAGCGCCCAGGAGCGCGAAAAACTCACCAGGGCAGACTTGGCGGCGGCATAAGCGGTACGTTCCACGATGCCAAGGACAGTGAGGCTCGTAATGTTGACGATCCGCCCCCAGCCCTGGTTGCTCATATTGGGCAGCAGTGCTTGCGCCGCCTGTATAGCGGGATGCAGATTGAGCGACATGACGGAGTCAAGCGTGTCCAGGTCGATGGCGCCCAGCCTCTGCGGTTTGACGAGGCCAACGTTATTGACCAGGCCGTCGAACTTGTATTCCGCCACAAGCCTATCGAGCACAGCCTGCGTTTTCACGCGGTCGGACAGGTCGACAGACACGAGCGTTCCTGGGAAGCCAGGATCGTCTGCCTGACGCGCCAGTCCCACAACCCGGTGCCCGTCTGCATTCAGCCGCGCTGCGACGGCTCTGCCGATGCCTTTGCTGGCACCGGTTACAAGAAAAGTGCGTGATTTCATATTGCCTCGATGTTGATGGTCCGGCTTGCCTGTTCAATCGTTCCCGGCGGTTCACGGCCGGGAACGAAGCAGGACCGAATCAGGATGCAGAAACAACCTTCTTGCGGAGCACCGGCAACATATCCTGAGGCTCAGGACGATGCGTATAGTCAGGGTTGACTTCCGAGTACAGGATCGTTCCGTC
This sequence comes from Paraburkholderia aspalathi, assembly GCF_905220735.1. Classification (NCBI taxonomy): domain Bacteria; kingdom Pseudomonadati; phylum Pseudomonadota; class Betaproteobacteria; order Burkholderiales; family Burkholderiaceae; genus Paraburkholderia; species Paraburkholderia aspalathi. The sequence continues at coordinate 160,964 of NZ_CAJNBA010000004.1, read as the reverse complement.
TTGCCCGACCACGTAGCGCGCCGGCATCGGCAACGTCCAACTGTCGTCCCCGTTGAACGCCGGCAGATCGTTCTTGAGGTTCTTGTACAGATCCACGAGATAGTCGGGCAAAGCAAAGCGGATGCCGAATGCGGCAGCGACATCGTTGTGCGTGTCGCTCAGGATCGGGAAATTCAGCTTGTTGGTGCGGACAGATTTGCGGCTGTTCACGGCATTCTGCGGTGAGATCGCAACCAGGCTTGCACCCTCGGCCTTGAACGACGGCAGCGCTTCTTCAAGGGCCGTCAGTTCAAGATTGCAATACGGGCACCATACGCCGCGATAGAAGCTGATCACGAGCGGCCCCTGCTTCAGCAGGTCGACAGACGACACGGGTTTGCCGTCCGGATCATTGAGGGTAAATTCCGGTGCTACGTCGCCTGCTTTGAGAGCGCGTGCGGCCTGTCCGGACGCCACGAGTTCGGCCGTCGCGCGTTCCATGATCGGATGGATTTCCGGCGGTGCAAAGAATGGGGCTTTGCCGCCTTTGAAATCGGCCTTGAATGCGTCGAGCCTGGCTTGAAGTGACATGACAATCTCCTTCCTGATGATGTTTAACGCACAGTGCGTAGGAGGGATAGTCCGGCAATGCAAACCGGTGGAGAAGACAGCGCGGATGCATAACTGTCATTCCTGCTGGGCATAGGGGTGATGGCTGGATTTACCCTCGACCGTGCGCCGATGCGCGCCGCCCAGGTTGAACAGGTAGCCTGCCGTCGCGTACGCTCCGCACTAACACAAACGGCATGTGTTCGCTCACCCCGCCTGCGTTCCATACTCCGTGATTACCGCCGGTTTCGGCTTCGGTGGATTCGGCACGCTCTGCTGCGGCGCGTTACGCTTGATCGTGTCATCCGTCGCACCAACGAGATTTAGCGTGTTGTCGCGCGCCTCGATCTTCACCGGGTCCGTCTTCTTCCACTGCTTTTTCGGAATCACCAGCTTCCACGACGAGTCTTTGCCGGCGTCGCGGAAGAACGCGACCACGCCGACGTACGCCGCATCACTGCTCATTGGCTCACTGATGCTCGCGCTCGCCTCCGGACGCAGGACGACATCTTTGGTCGCGAGCAGATCGGCCTTCAGCGCCGCAAGGTCATTTGTCTGCAACTGCGTGTAGTCGAGTTGCTGGAAGGCCTGCGGTGTTTTCAGTTGATAGATCCGCACCACCGTCGACAATGATTGCCCCGCGCCGTTTGCGTTTAGTGACGACCGGCTGACGAGATCCATGTTCATGGTCTTGACCTGCGTCGTGAACGCCCATTTCGCTGCGTCCACTGTACTGTCCTTCACTGCCTGCCCTACGCCGCAGCCTGCGACGGCAAGCACGGCTAACGCCGCTGCGCCGATTCGAAGCTGTCGCTTCATTCTGTTGATCCTTTTGTGTTCCATATCCGTTAAATACCGCGCCCGTGCGTCGCACGCTCCTCGTTGGCACGTCGTTCGCTGCCCCCTGTCCATTCGCCAAGCTGCACGCGCGTGACTGCAGCGACAGAATCGTGCCTGCGGGGCTGCGCCAACTGGGTGGTGTAACCCAGGCTGACCTGATCTGAGTTCAGTTGCTGGGCCGGCATGAGCTCCGCACTGACGTGCATTTCCAGGTGCGCCCTCGCCTCATAGCCCAGGTAAAAGCGCAGCAGCGCCATGAGTTCATGATGATGGGTCCGCCCCGGCATCAGTCCGAGCACCGACTCACGCGTCTGGGGTGTGATGATCACGCGCACTGCATTCGCCCGGTCATAAAAACCGCGACCGAGCAGACAGCCCTCACCCAACGCTCCCGGCGAGTAATCGTCTACGCGGATCCATACGGGATGGAACTCCTCCACCGTGATGCGCGCATCCGGAACCGCATGCTGCAGCACACCCTTCAGTCCTTCGGCCGTGCGCGTCTTCTGACTCGCGAGCCCGAGCATCGACAACAGCTTGCGTGGGCCGACCGCCTGTGCGATCTCCGGTGTGCCAATGCCGAGTCCCGCGAAGCTCAGCAGGTAGCGCGAAATTTCGTCGGTGCCCCCGCTCCTGAAGCCGGCCGGGTAGCGATACTTTCGCCACACGCGGTAGTACTGCGTAACGACCCGGTGATGGAAAAGATCAAGAAAACTCGACATCGGGTCGGCGCCGTCGCGGTTCTGCGCGACTTCTTCGACGAAATACGACGGCATGCGCGCGTCGACCCCGTACAGGCCAAGAAACGTCGTGCGAACGGCCGGTGGCGCCGACGGGTTGTCCAGATCGTATTCGACCGCGTCGATTTCACGGTTCGGAAATCCGATCCGCGCCCGCGATCGAAACCGCACTGGCTCTGTAGCGGGCGAATCGCTCGCACCCAGCGGCGGCTTGTCGGGAGCGGAAAGTTCGATCAGCTCGCAGAAGCGGAAGAAGTTCATCCGCGTCGCATCGTCGAGCAGCGCCGGCAGCAACTGCCGGTCCGCGTATGACGGAAACTCCTTGCTCGGTGCGTTCAAAACGGTGCTCCTTCGCCCTTCGTATCCGGCCATTCAATGCGGCGGCCAGTGGGCTGCGACACAATCACGAGCTTTGTGAACAGGTTCAACGTCGCGTACAGCCCAAGAAAACGGTTGAGCATCCCACCAAACAGTTCGATGTCGCCCTCGCCGGCAAACCGGTTGCTGTCGAGCGTCACCTCGATTTCAACGCCACGCTGCAGCCCGCCCTTCACGAGCTTCTGCAACAGCCGGTGCTGCACGTCGGTGATGGCATCGATGCGGCGTTTGTTCATCTCGCCCTCGGTCCAGTCGTACAACGCGAGCGCGCCGCGCAGAATTTCCGGGTTCAGCAGCGACAGGTAGTTCGGCGCGAGATGCGACAGCACGCGCCACTGGAAGCGGTCGCCGGTTGGCGGGTAAACCGGTAACGTCGGCGCAGTCAGATTGCGCACCGAGCCAATGTTCGTGAAGCCGCTGCGCATGCGGGTGATACCCGCTTCGCGAAGGCCCTTGCGCGGCAACAGCCCGTTAGTGCCCGTCACCGACAGCGACAGCGTTTCCTTCGGCAACGTCACCTGATTCTCCCAGGCGTGGCCGCCGAGGACCACCCATGTGTCGAACCGTCCCGATGGCCCGCGCCGCACGCGCGTATGGAAATACCGTTCGGGCATTTCGTGGCGCAGCATGCCGCCGCGATGACGGAACGAAGCGAACGGCGCGTATTCGAAGCGCTGGCCGGATCCCGCCTCGAAGCCCTGCACGGTGTCGACCGAATACACGTCGACTTTGTCCCCGCGTTGCTCGATCGAGTGGACACGATATTCGGTTTCGAACTGGGTCGCTATGATTGGGTCAGCTTCCAGCTGGAACAGATTGATGATTGGTGTGCAGAAGAGGCGCACATTTTCGGCTGAGAAGCGCAAGTCGTCGGGATAGGGCTTCTGCAGTGCGACCTCGACATCGAAATACGGTGCGTCTTGTGGAATCGCCTGCATGTCCAGACCGAGCAGGTCCACAAACATGAACTTTTCTGGAAACGTGAAGTACTCGAGCAACAACTGGTAGCCACCGAACGCGTTGTCCGCTTTCGGCCACAGGCGCTCATCGGCAGCGAAGCCCGCCGGTTCGATGTGCAGGCCCGGCATCGGTTGCAGCATGCCGGGACGGTCGGCGGGATAGCCCGGTATGCGTACGTCGATCGCAACAGGCTCGGCGGTCAGCGCCGCGTACAGCGCGAGCGCAACCGGCCGGTCAGCGTTCAGGAAGAGGCGCAGGCGCGGCACTACCAGCTGCTCGCGCCGCGCCTGCGGTTGTACCTCGAGCCGCAAACGCAGCACGGAACGGCCATCCTCGCACGCGTAGGCGTTCGCTTCGGAAAGGCGCAGCGGATATAGATCGATTTCCTGCGTAGTCCGATAGATGCATTCGACGCCTTCCTCGCCCGAGCCCGAGGGCTGTCCCGCCGGGATGCGATCGGACATGACTTCAAGCCCGGCCGCAAGCGTTTCGTGTTTCTGCAGTACGCCATGGGCCGGGCTCACTTCGAGAATCGACAGCGATGGAATCATGCGCAGGTAGTGCGGCCACAACATGCTGACAAGGCCCTCGGTCAGCTCGGGCAGTTCGTCGTCAAGTTTGTGACGCAAGCGCCCCATCAGGAACGCGAAACCTTCGAACAACCGCTCGACATGTGGGTCGCGTTCCCCGATGCGATCGATGTTCAACATTCGTGCGCGGTCTGGGAACGCGTGGGCAAATTCCTTGCCCGCCTCGCGCAAATAGCGCATTTCCGCTTCGTAGTAGCGGAGGACTTCGTTGTCTTTGGTGGGGCTGCTCATCGGCTTGGTCTCGTCATCTCGCTGTTTCCGGGCGTGCTTATGCCAGCGTCACGGCTCGCGCCGGATCGATCGCTGTCAGCTCGCCCGTCAGCAGATCGATGCGGGCAGCCAGTGCGGGCTTGTCCGCGTCCTTGCGGTTCATCCGGATCTTCAGCAGCCGCAGCAGATGGTGTTTGGTTTCGAATGCCAGTGACGGCTCCCATTCTGTGAGCCGGAAGCGCTGCGTGACAGCATCAAGCGCCGAGAGCAGGTGTAGTGCCGTATCCGGCCGGTCAGCGCGCTCTGCCACGCGTGCCATCACCAGTTGCCGTACGAAGCGGTCGCGTTCGCCGTCCTCGGCCGGCAAGCGTTGCAACCAGGCAAAGGCGGCGTCCAGCCCCTGCTGCGCGGCGAGATCGGACGCCTGTGCTTCGGTTTCCGCCCAGTTGGTATCCGCCGACGCTACGATCACGGGCGCCACGGCTTCGCCCCGCTCGACGTCACGCACGGTGGCGTAGCGTGCGATCCATTCCAGCGTCGCGTCATCGGCAAACGGTGAGCCGTCGGAGAACGACAGTTGGTCCAGACCCGGCAGACGTTCGAGCATCAGCGCGCAGTCGGTTGCGACCAGATCGCGAACCTGCGCATATTCACCGCCCGCCTGCTCCTGCGCGCTGAACGCGAAATACTGCAGATCCAGCCAGAAATGATTCGCACCTTCGGCAAACGCCGCCTCGACACGGTCCAGCAATTCCGGCCACTGCTTTTGCAACATCAGGCGTTTAAGATGCGCCCGCAGTTCGGCGCGTGGCGCGACGAGCCGCGTCTTGCCGCTAACCTCGTGCGGCGGCACTTCGGTGAGCGTATCCCAGCGTATGCAACGCATCAGCCGATACGCCGCCAGATAACCCTGCGGCTGATCTCGCAGGAACTGCGCCATCTGGCGCGCGCGGTCGAGTAGTTCGCGAGTGGAAGAGACTTCAGTGGCCGGCGGCAGCGTCGTGGCTGATGCGCCGCCTGCCGGTGTCTCGCTGTTTGCGTGCGCCATCGGCAGCGGGGTTTCAACGCGGTCTTCGAAGCGGCGAAACAGCGGGTCGAGTTCAGGGCGTGCCGCCTCGGGCCATTGCGCGGTACGCTCGGTGATCAGCGCGAGCGCCGACAGCGTGCGTTCGAGCAGCGTATCGGACAGACCCTGCACACGGTCGAGCCGGTCAGCAAAGGAACTGCCGGCAAGCCATTCGAGCGCGGCCCTGCGAGTTTCGGCACGGGCCGGCAACAATGCGTCGCCGAAGCGATCAACGAGCGCCGAGAGCAGTTCAAAGCCGGATGCCACGCCTTCCGCGCCATCGCGACGCATGCGCCCATAGACGTAGTAGACCGCGAGGCGGACATCCTTCGCGCTTTGTTTGAGCAGGCGTTCGGCGGTATTGACGATCAGCGTGTCGTCGACGTCCGAGAGTTTCGCAACTTCCTCCCTGATCGCGAGGAAGTCATCGTCATAGCCGGGGTCGGTACCGGTCGGCGTAGCCTCGCTGATCGGCCGTAGCCAGTCATCCCAGCGCCCCTGTGTCGAGCGCGCGAGGTCTGAGGGCGGGTGGGCGCCAAACAGCGCGCTGAGGAGGTTCGTTAGCATGAAGCGTCTTCTCCGGGCGAAGCAGTGGGGTCGGCTCTCATAGCGGGCTGAATCCACCGGGAAGCGGGGTTTCGGCGTGCTTTGCCGCGTCGAGCATCGCCCTCGGCAACGGTGGTGGGCCGTCAGCCTGCGCGGTCTTTTTTGCACCTAATGCCGCGACGGGCACTGTGCCGGCGAAGATGCGCGTCGGCAGCGCGAAGTTGCGCAACGCCAGCAGTTCCAGCGGCCCCTTGCCCACGTCCGTACGCATCATGAAGCTCAGCGGATAAGTGAGGTCCTGTGACGCGGTTGTGAGCGGGGCTTGCGTCGTCAGGCTGTCGAGACGTTTGGCACCGAGGAAAGCCGGATCGTCAACGTCGTCATCTTCTTCGTTGGCATTGGCGTTGGCGTTGGCGTTGGCGTTGGCGTTGGCGATATTCGACGCGTTTGCCGGTGAAGGCGCGGATGCAGGCTTCGGTATCTGTGCCGCCTTCGAAGCGCTCGTGTCCGGCGCAGCCTGCCACGTCAACTGGAAAGTGGCGCTATCGAGCGGCTGCACCTGGGCCCGTTCGAGCATGCGCACCAGCCCCCAGCGCCCACTGAACTCAAAGCTCTTGTTCGTACCCGCCTTCTCCGTCTGCCATTGCAGGCGCGTGCCGAGACCCTGCGGATTGTTCGACGGCCACGTCAGCGCCTGCCAGGCTTCCTGCTGGTTGTAGTAATGCAGTTTCTGGCCGTCGAGCGTCAACACCGTGTCTGTCACGCCCGCCGCCGGCACCGGCCTGAAGTCGAAACGATATTGCGGCTCCCCCTGTGCAAGAAGATGGCCCGCAATGCGTTGCAGCGTGTTCAGCGCCCTGAGGAAGTTGGGATCGAACGTCAGCGTCGTGTTGCCTGTGGCTACCGGCACCCACTGGTCACCCTGCAGTTCGAGCACGCCCGCGAGTTGCGAGCCGAGGAACGTACCAATCAACCCGCCTTGCGGGCGCAGGAAACGCGCGAGTTCGGGTAGCGACGCATCGTTATCCGTATTGGCGAACGGATAGCGTCCCGCAAAGGATCGATTCCACGTTGCGACGATCGTCTGGCGCCAGGCATCGTTCAGGCTGGCCTGGGCCGGCTTCAGCACCGTTTGCGTTGCCTGGGCGACTGGCCTCACGAAGAGCGCATCGCCCATACCCGCCCATTGCGCGCCGAGACTCGCGGCGATCAATTGCGCGTAGGCCTCGGTGTCGGCCAGTTCCGAGCCTTTGCCCTGAAAGAGTGATTGCGCAACCTGCTTCGCCTCAGCGTCGACATCCGGGCTGTCGCTTACCTGCTGCAATTTCAGGCGCAGGGTGGTGACACGCTCCATGAAGCGTTGCAGGCTCAGGTCGCTGCTCGGGACAGCGCTGGTATTGCCCTGTGCGACGAGACGCAGCACTGGCCCGAATGATGCGCCGAGCGGGCCGGCCGGATCGGGCTTCGCCGTCTCAGGACCCTCGACCTTGCCGCCGAACACGTGCTGCGCCTTGTCCACCAGCGTGTCGGACAACGACGTTTTCAGCGCGCCCGCTCCGCCCTGGTATTCGAGTGATTTCATAAGCGCGATCACCGGCGACTGCCGCGCGTCGGCCAACAGTTTCAGTTGCTCGATCGCGGATGGCAGCGTGGGCGCGAGGTCCCAATGCAGGGTGTTCATGAAACCCTGCCAGCGGTCCGCGTAGTCCGAGAAGTAGCGGCTGATGAGCGACGCCCTTACATCGTCGGCCGACTGCTCCGGCTCGTGCCGATGCGCATTGCTGGCCAGCACCCAGTCGCTCGCGACTTCATTGCGTTTCGCGGCTTCGTCGATGGCGGCGGCAATGGTGCCCTCGTAGGCTTGACGGGTGAAGGCGCCGGATATGAACGCTGAGGTGCGCAGCAGTCCGCGCGTGTCGGTGCCGGCCGTGAGGGAGGCGAGCGTCTGGTCGGGATAGCGATTGCCCGCCGTGTCGAGCACGTGCTGGTAAATCGTGTCCTCGGAGTTTTTCACGCCGATCACTGCGAGCAGCGTTTGGCGCGATGCGTTGACCAGATCCTGGCGCGGCTGGATGCGCCAGTCTTCATGTGCTCTCAGGTGCTGGGCGTAAAAGCCCAGCAGACGCTCGGAGAGGTCGAGTTTCTCGCCGGCCGGCAGGTTCGCGTTTGTGCTCCAGTAGCGGGTGAGCAACGGGGTCATGAATGCTGCGTCGGCGCGGCTGGGTTCGGACAGCATCAGATAAGTCTTGAGGGCTTTGTGGCCGTCGAGCGCGAGCCGGTTGGTCTGGTCATCGACCTGCTCGGTCTGCATCTGGCTTAGGTCGACGAGGGAGGCTTCGAGGTTTTGCTGGAGCGGTGTGACCAGCACTCGCCGGCTGGCTTGCGCGTAAGGTGCCCACAACGCGGCGAGCACCTCCCGGTCGCGATTCAGCCCGAAGCGCGTCAGCAGCGGCGCGTGATGCTGCGTGCGAGTTTCGTATAGGTCGATGCGCTGTTGCAGCTTGAACAGCGCGCGCAGTCTGGCGGCGGATTCGGGTGCCGTCGCGAGGGCCCGGACCGCCTGCTTCGTGAGATGCAGTTCGCGCGCGTTGTTGAAACCCGATATCAGCATGCCGGTGGTCCACAGGCCGATTGCGCTCAATGCGATGATCGAGAGCGTCGTCACGGGGTGCCAACCGAGGCGGCGGCCGCGGTTGGTGCGTGCGGCCTCGCCGATGTGCTGCCATATAGGAAGGTCAGCGCTGGTCGGATGCTCGCTGTTGTGCGTTGTGTTCGGTAACGGGTACGGCGCGAAGAATGCACCGCTGACCGGTTGGACGTGCCGCTGGCGTCTGGCAAACGCGGCGATCCATCCGGCAAGCAGTGCGCTGCGCGTGTCGAGTCGTTGCGACAGTTGCGCGACGTACCGGTCGCAGCCATTGTTGGCTAGCTGCGCGACGCTGCGATCGGCCAGGCGGTCGCGCAATCTCAGCAGCGCGGTTTCGATTGCGCTGGCGTCGGCGGTGCGCGGGAACTCGCAACCTGTTACCGGCGTTGCGCCGCTGCTGACCGCGTCGTCTTGCGCGACGTCAAGGACATAAACGGGCGCAGACCAGTGCAGTATCTGTGCGATGCGTGAGAGGCTAACACCGTATGTATTGGTGCCGCGGCGTGCAGTGGACAGGTCCTCAGTGCCGTCGAGAGTCAGCACCACCGCGTCGATCGGGCGGCAGCGGCGTAGTTTGGCTAACCGCTTCAGCCAGTTTTCGTCTGGTTGACCGTCCTTGCCTGTTTTTCTCCATAGGAGCACAGCGTCGTCAGTGACGAGCCAGCCTTGTTCGGCCAGGTCGGGGAGCAGTTGCGCGATTGCTGCATCGCCGCCTGTTAGCAACAGCCAAGGTTGGCGGTAGCAATAGCGAAGGCCGTGACGTGTTCGCAGATATTCCCGCAAAGAGGTCAACGGTTCGGTTGTCACCTGAATCTCTTCCGGCTGCTTACCTAGCTCAGCCGACCCAACGTCTCGCAGTGCAGCCTTGCGGCTGGCCTTTCGAATCAGCGTAACGTTGACGATAACGGCGAGCAAAAACACGATGACCAGACCCGAAACGACAAGTAGCTTCTGCGCCGGAGTGGTCAGACCAAAGACGTGCCCTTTTGTAAGCACGATGAGTCCGGTTGCGACTAACACCACAAAAAAACCAGCCAGCTTGAAATTGAAGCGCATAGGGGAAACTGATCTTAAAGTTGCGGCCCGACAACCGCGAGGGTCATATGGTCGACATGAGCAATGCTCAGTAATTGTTTCTGCCCGGAGGCCCGCACCTGCGCAGAAGCAAGAGCGACGCACAACCATGGCGCAGCCATGCCAATCGTGCCGATAGTCAGATCGACGTCATGCTGCCCTTGCAATCCGGCTGTCTTGAGTACACCCACATCTTGGGTATCCATATGGGTCGACAACTCCCGCTGCAAAGGTGCCTCTGTGCCACCGATCAACCACTGGTCGTTCACCTCCGAGCCCCGAGAACGGCTCCACAGCAATACTTGCAGTAACCCCTGCGCCATACCTTCTTCATCGTGATGTTCTGGTCGATATAGCAGAGTGTTACTGGCTAAGTGCCTTTGCGCGACGAACGCCCGTGAAGCAAACATCAGGATGGCTCCCGCTTCCGCCACTCCAGCATCTGGAATCGCGTTGAGAAGCGGGTTGAGTTGCACCACGCAAAGTACGTTGACCGCATCCGTGACGAACCCGGGGGCACCGTCGAGCCATCCGTCGACAGCAATGAGGTCCGGAGCGTCTGTGTTCACTGCGGTTAGCGCCGCATTGCCGAGCTGATGCGCATCCCATGAATCGTGCCAAATGGCTTCGATTTCCGAAGTCGTCAATTGAGCGGCAACACTCACGCGAACAATCAGCCGTGTACGTTCAGGCAATGCTCTGACGGCCGGCGCAATCTGCCGCAGCAGCGAGCCGAATACATACCCAAGCACATCGCGATGCCGCTCCTCGTCTGCAGCTTCGTCGCCTGGTCGCCACGCATAGCCATCCGGATCGATCCACCGAGCGGCGATTGCTTCGCTATCGTCGTCGAACCGAGTTTTCGGCTCCAGCGTGAGCTGCCGCTCCACCACCGCCGACGCAGTGTTCTCATGTTCCCGCGCGGAGAAAACAAAACCGGAGTCGAGGATATGCAAAGGAATGCCGGCCCTCCGGCAGACCTCATCCTTATATTCACGTCGTGCCTCGTTATGCTCTTCGGCACAGGTTCGCCGGGACTGCAACACGCCAAGATAACTAAAGAGCAGGACCGTCCATACGAGCACCGGGAACGCTGCCACGCACGTCCAGAACCAAACCGTTTGCGTGGACTCGCCAGCCGGCCAGAAGCGGACGACACCGAAGGCACCGCCGCCGACGATCAGCAGAAAGAGGAATGCCCAAAGCGGCCAGGCAGGTCTAAACGGTGGGACCTCCCGCTCAGGAGCAATACGTCTCAAGTCGTAGGCCATCACGTACTGCCTGTCGCTCCACTAGACGAAAGCAGAATCGCACCGCAAAGCGTCTTGTGACCATGAAACGCAATTGGCAGATCGCCATCAAACATCTTGTCATTTCCCTCTGCAATCGCGTTTTCACCACAGCGGGGACAGGACACCTTGTCGGTCTTGCGGGATGCGAATCTACCGTTCAATGAAATGCGCGGCGATCCGGTAAGCACCTTGCCGCCGTGGCTCGTGTCGTCGCCCACGTAAATCACATTTGGCATATGGCCTCTTCTGAAAGTTAAGGAAGATGGTTCACACATTTAAGCCGTGGGCCGCTCATCGATACCCCACCGGATTTGTGCTCGAATCGCGCACATACGCATCGCCTGGTGCTATCCGGCATGATGCTTCGACGTCGGCGGGCCAAAGCGGGACCTTGCTCGTTGCGCGGCACACCAGACGACCGATAAAGAACAGGATGTGGAACGGCAGCATCAGCCATTTGGCAATCGGGTTCCATGCGTCCTTTGACACCAGCGCTATCCAGCCCTGATACAGCGTTTCCCGCTTGTCGGCAATCGGCAGACAGTACGTGAAGCCGGGGGCGTAGATCACCGCCTGCGGCCCCTCCTCCATGTAGCGGCGGATAAATTCCCAGTGACGCAAACAATCGTCCTGACTGCTCGATGCGTAGCCGAATACGAACATTTCCTCGACGGTCTGCGCATCCTTCAGCACAAGACCGCAGATGCCTAGTGTACGTATGCCAAACGCCTGACTGTTCACACGCAAGGTGAAGTACGCCTTGTCCCACGGCACTTCCAGTACCGTTCCGTCGCCGCGAAACACGTAGACCATCCGGTTCTGGCGGTTGAAGCGCATCGGGTAATGCGTGTAGCGGAACCATTCGCCGATCGTGCGGTTGAACGTAATTACGCCCGCGATAAACAAAGACGAAACAATTGTCGCAAACCCCATAAATAGCAACATTGCGCTTTCGTCGCGGTGATCCCAGTTCGGATTGAAATAGAAATCAGCAAAAGTCGACCACCACGAAATCAATAGAAAAAATAAAAGTAGTCCCGCGCCGAACAACCCAACCGCACTCATCGTTCCTCGATTTGAATAGATCCCATCAACCAGTTCCAGATAGGTGGAGTTCAACCGGATCACCCGGCCAGACGCATGCCGTTCTGCGGTGCGTTCGCTGATTGACAGACGCCATTCCCGGTCCTGCACGCTCAGGGGGCGTTGTTTCCTGTTTGTCGTAAACATCACACATCCGCCATCGCCAGGCTGAAGTCGGACTGTTCCTTGCTGGAATCGGTATAGCGGCTACCCGACGCCAGATTGCCCCAGTAGCAGCGCTCCAGCCACTGCGCGAAGGTGTCGCCTTTAACATGATCAATCAGCATACTTAGCGCCACCAAGACCACACCCAAGACGAGTCCCCATCCGGTCAAACTGAGTCCGACGACGACGGTCGCACCACCATCGGCAGCAACTGCAGCCCAAAAGGCAAAGCTAGCGGCGGCAATTCCAGTTACGCCAGAAAGGAGTTGAAGACCGCCCAATTCCCACTTCTGCTGATGTCTGCTTTCATTAGCATCGGCTAAGTCCATCGCTGCTACCACTCCCGAAACTGCAGCCGTCAAAGCCCCGGCCCAGCGCAACGCCACCGCGGCACGTCTCACCGTTTGCTCACCCATCACACGCTCGGCCATACCAGTTGCATTGAGATTGCGCCAGGTCCCGTAGCTCTTCACAACGTTGCCCACCCCCGTCCCGAGCGCACCCACATAGAGTGCGCGACCGAGCTTGTAGCGCGTGTCCTGCTCCCAAGTCTTCTGAAAACTGAGCGCCTTCGCTTCGGCGGTGAGCATCTGCTGCCACGAGGCCCATTTGCAGACCACATCGATGACAGTCAGCACACCCTCCGACACCGCACCATATAACTTCGTCCTGGACGCCGTCTTCAACAATCCATAATCTTTCACGGTTAGTGGCGTCTTCACGTTAGCCGCAAGCCAGGCGATTTTCTTCGTCGGATCCTTGATCTGTTTAAGTTGCGCATACATGTCATCGGTGACAAACACCGCCATCTTCGCCTTCACGGTGTTTTCCTTTGCTGTCTCGAACGCCCCGATATTTCCGCTCGCGAAGCTACCCGCCACCTGCCGTTTGGTGTACTTCGTCAATTGCCTGACCTGCTCCTCAGAGAACGGTTTTCCGCTCTGCTCAGCTGCTGTGGTCAGATTCTTCACAAATGTCGTCGACAGAAACTCGATCGTGTCCCGCGCGCTGCCGCTGACCTCGATCACCCCGACCGGTGTCATCAAGGTGACACCCACAATAGCCATCCAGCGCGCCAACGTCTTTTCTGCCGCGTTATCGTTGAATTCGCGCAGCATCGTCGCTATAGGCGCGGCAATCTGCACCAACACACTAGCAACCGAATCTGGCAGCAGTTTGTCTACCGTCTCGCGCTGCGCTTCCCCCGCCTTGACCTGATTGGCCTTCCACTCCGCCTCGGCCTGCTCCGCTTTCCGCTTCAACGGCGTATCGGCGAGCGCGAATCCGGAACTCATGTCTGTCGAATCCACAAAATCTGCGAACGCCTCATCGTATTTCTTCTTCGCTTGCGCTACTGCCGCGTGTGCGGCCTGCGCTTGCAGCTTCGCGTCCGACGCGGGCTTAAGCAACGCCTGCACGTGCTTAGCGTACTTGTCCATCATTTCTGCCCACGGCAACTTCGCCGGATCGAGTGGCAGCGTCTGCATCGCACTGATCAATTCGTCCTGACGCAACACCAGCGCACGCAGCAGCAGGTTGGTCCGCTCCGTGATATCGCCACTCAGCCACCGGCGATACACCTGCGCGCACCCATCAATCTGCTGCGTCGCTGCCATGCACCGCTGCAAGGTCTCCGCATAGACATCACCCGAATGCGGGTCCTTCCCGTCGTGCGTGCAATCGAGCTTGTTCGATAGCAGATTGCTCTGCATCCACGCCGCATGCGCCTTCGCCAATGACTCTATATGCTGCGTTTGCAGCCTATCTGATGCCGCCTTGAAGTCCTTGGCCCAATCGCTGTAGGGAGCGGGCTTGATCCTATCCAGGTACGCCTTCCATGAATCGTCCTGAGCAATCTTGATCTTCTGTGGCGACGGATTTCTCAGGAGTGCATCCATCTGTTGCTGCCTGGCCAAGTCCGCTGGGTCCACTTTCTTCACGAATGTGCCGGGAATCACGGGCCGGTTCGCCATCACCGGACTCACTGCAACCGCCGCCTCCTGCTCGCGCGCGACGTCGTAGCTCACCTTCATGTAGTCAGCGAAGGCGTTTGCGTCCGCAAACACCTGCATCTTGACCTTCTCGTCATTGGATGCCTGCAATGATTTGATCGCACCGTCCAGAGCGACCAGGTGCCGAAATGTCGTAGCGTAATTACCGTATCCGTTCGCTTTGTCGTACTTCCCCTTCTCCACCCTCGTGTCGAGGAGCCGCTCCTGATGCCAGTTGATCAGCGCGGCGAGATCCTGGGCGACGCCTGCGGGGTCGTCCAGCGCCACGATCGCGCCCTGCATGCCAGGGCTGCGCCGCCGGCACGCCGTCAGAGTTCCCTCTGCCTGCCCCGCACGCGCGCGAAAGTAAGGTGACGAAGGCGGAATGAACGCGCGCGCGCCGATCGGTACGGGCTTAGCAGCGGTCGCGTAGTCGGCCACGGTACTGGCCAGAACGTCCATCGCTACTGCATGGACCGTGCTGCCCCGGCCGGCCGCGACCATCTGTCCTGGCAGCGTCTGGTGCGTCTTGGCCCATGCGCCCGCATCAAAGGCGCGCATGTGCATTTCGCGCTGCGACTTGCCCGCGCTTCCCTTGTGGGCCATCACAACTGCCGGCGTCCATTGCACGTCCGAATACCCGAGCCACACCATGCCCGCCTGCCCCGCATCAGGAATCGCGATGCAGCCAGCCAGCTCCTTGTGTCCAGCGAAATCGCACGGTTTGGCCGTCTTCGCCTGCTCCGATACCGTCGTCTCCGGCGGAAAACTCATGTAGTTGCCGTCCTGCGTGATCCAGTACGCCGCCATCCGGTCGCGCTTCTCGTCATATACGTACAAGTAGCCGCTGCGCAGTACACGCGCTGTGTAGCCTGCGCTGCCCTGCAGCGTCAGATCCTGCTTCTTGCCTTTGCCCACGCTGTGAGCCGTGTCTTCAACCTTGAGCGGCGCAGATATCGTGGGCAGCCCCATATCGAGCGGTGCGATCGCATAGCGCACTGGCATGATCAGCAAACCCTGCTTGTCGCATAAATTGCATTTCGGTTCGACACTTGTTGTCATAGATCTCTTGTCCCCAAGGCTGCCGTGTTCGAGAAATTGGCCGGCGGTAAGGTTGGTACGGTGTTCATAGCCTGCTGCGCAAGGACGTCGTATTCCTCTGTTGTCAGAAGCGCCGCAAGGTCCGCCCAACTCCCGGGCGTTCGCTGTGCTTCCCTAAGCGTCCAGTAAGGTGCTAGCTTGGGATGGGTCAAAAATGCAAGACCGTAGCGCACCACATGCTCGGCGTATCGGGCCTGATCTTCCCGTTCATCCCAATGCAGGCGATCTTTCGCCACTGCCACGGCCGTCTCAATGTGATTGGCAACGGAGGCACGCTGCGACCAGGAGATATCCGGCGGCAAGGCGAGGCGTGCGAGCACCTGATTGACCAGCGCAACACGTTGAGCGCGTTCCCAGACTTCAATGTCAATGCGCATAAATCCGGCAATGCGCTCCGCTGCGTTAACGCCGGTTATGCGCACGGGGGACGTGGCAAGTTCGAACCAATTGCCGAACCATGGAAATAGCCATGTCGAGATCGGGCCCGTCAACGCGGCGAACCGGTCCGCATCCAGCAACCAGCAGAGATTGGCAAATACACGAGGATCAAAAAAACGCCATAAAGCAGCACTCCCCGATCGATTGCCACTCTTGTCGATCGGCAACACGAGCATCTGCTGTCCCAAATGTGAGGCAACCACGTCTGCCGACACGAGCGTCTCAAGGTACCCGCACACGCGCGGTCGGAACAAAGGAAACCGCTGCTGCGCTTCGAGATCATCGGCCAGGGCGGATTCCAACCACTCTTTCTGCCTTGCATCGCATTGACGCAGATCAATCAGCATCGGCAAACCAGTAAAATCTTTGCCCCAATTGATCGGGACACACATGCGTCCGCAAAGCGACGCCAACTCTCCGGCATCGGAAAATGCACCTGGATCGACTAACGCATACCCGTCGCGAGAAAGCGAGGGAGGCTGACAATCAGAAATCGCGTCGGCCAAATGCCAAGTACTCGACTTCGATACGATCATGCCAATGCCACGCTGTTTTCACCGGCCGTTGCCGCGGCAGCTTGTGATCCGTGACACGCGGAGAACGCAGGGAGTTTTCCGGCGATGCTATCGGGCCCGTCCCATTTGAAGTTGGCCATCTTGATCGTCACTTGTGCTGGTGACGCAATCGTCACATTGCCGTTCTCGAGCTTGATATACGCGCCTCCCCCGTCAGTGAACGTGACGGATCTCCGCGCTTGCAGCACGACATGCCCCTCACTGCTGCTGATTGTCATGTTCTGCTGGGAGGTAAGCTCCATCTCATCGCTTTGCGCCTGAATCTGCACTTTCCCCTTGTTCGCGAACAGCTTTACGCCCATCTTGTGCGCGAACAGCGATATCGCTTCGCCTGCAGCGACGGTAAATTTGCGAAGCACACCAATGTCGGCGCTTTCACCTGCGGTGAACGTCAGATTGGTACCCGCACTATGCTGAATCGCATCCGGCGTGACGAGGGCAATGGATGAACTCGCAGACAGCAGGATCACAGCCTGCTGTAGATCCTTGATCTGATCCTGAAGAACCTGCTGCATGGCCTTTGCATCCGCCGCATCGGCTTGCGCGATTCTCGCTGCCTGAGCTAGCCCCTCCATACGGCCCTGCGCGTCGGCAAGGCGCGTCATCGCTTCTTGCATATCAAGCTGCGCGCCCGTTGCATTAGGCCGATCGTCGGATGAAACAAACAACCCCTTCCCACCCCGAATCGCCCCCCACCCTGACGTCCGCAGCTCGAACCCCTCGCCGCGCTTCTGACGTTTGCCGTTAACCATATGGCCCAGGGTCAGCTGGCTCTTGCCCGAGTGTTCCGTGGAGAGCTTCGCGTGCTCTTCGCCTTCCCAGTCTTCTAACTCCAGCTTGTTGTCGCTCTGCGTGCGAATCACATTGCGTGAGAGCCACCGCTCCTGATTCGTGATCAGGTCCGTGGCCTGGCTGTGGTGATGGAACTGCGAGATATATGGCTTGTCCGGATCGCCGTCGCGGAATTCGATCACCGCTTCCGTGCCGTCCAGCGCAGGGAAGTGGAAGCCCGTCTGCAATGCGCCCGCAAACGGCTTCGCGAGCCGTAGCGGCACACTTTCTCCGCCCGGGTTCCACTCGTCAAAGTCCAAGTCAAGGCGCACCGTGTAATAGCCCTGCTGGGTCAGGTATGCGTACTTGTACTGGCCCGGCGACGTCACCCGCGCGCTCAACGTGCCGTTGATCTTCGGCCACGCATCGTCTTCGAGCTTCAGACGGAAGCGCCGATCTGACGGAATCGCCCGGTAGCTGTTGCGGTACGCCTGATCACGTGCACCCGTATGGGTAACCTCAATGATCACCTGGCCACTAGCGGCATCCCCCGGAGCGACTTCCTGTGATGCGTCCGGCATATCCGCATCCATGCGCAGGATGCGCGCTGGCTGCAAGGCCAGCAAATTGCTTTCGCCCTCATAGACGACCTGCCATGCAACGGCCGCCTCGTGGCGCAACTGCGCTTCCCACTGCGCGCCGTCCTGGTCGAGGTGGTGGGTGCCGTAGATATACGGCTGGCCGTACGTGGTGGTGTCCTTGGCCGCGACGTTCGCTTCAGCCCGAAATCGCTCCCACGCCTGATCGGGGTTGTAGTCCGCGACGGCAAACGACTGCGGCACGGTCTGCGCATGTATCTGAAGCGCGAACACCGCCTCGATCCCGGCCTCCAGCCCCGCCGTCTCCCGGTACGGCACGCTCAGTTCGGGCTGATAGATGTAGTGGTCGATGTCGTCGCCGAACACCACCATGTCGCCATGCTTGCCCTGGACGATGTAGCTGTAGATGCCTTCCTTCTGCATCAGCATCTGGACGTAGGCCCAGTCCGTACTCTGGTACTGGAACCGGAATTTATGTTGCGGATACTGCCGACGCAACCTGAAGACGAACTGATGGCCCTTGAACCCATGGCGGCGCAGGATCGACTCGATGATCTGCGGTGCACTCTGCTGCTGGTAGACGCGACTCGCGCGAGTGAGTCTGAGCCGCGCGATGTGCGCCTCGACTACGATCCGGTAGCTGCTGAAGTCCTTCGTCGTCTTCGTCTTTGAGAAGCGCGTGATGCAGCCGGCGAACACGCGCGGCTCGCTGCCATCCGCCGGATCGATCGTGAAGGTCGCGTCGCGACCGAGATAGTCCGCCCTCGACAGGCTGTCCGGATGAGTAAGCTCGATGCTCACCCGGTACGGCTCGCCCACGCGCTCAACCGCCTCGAACGACACCACCGACAGGTCCTTCGCGTTCCCCGCTCCAGGCACATCCAGAAAATAGGACTGTCGCCCCGTCACCCCCGATAGTGCGGCGCCGTACTCCCTGACTCTCGCGTTCAAATCTACCATCGTTGTTCACCCCGTTCTCAAGCGTGCCAGGAAGAAACGGCGGGGAACATGGTGTTGTCCGCGCGGTTTCTCTCGATCCGATGCGTGCGTTTGGGCACGGAAGGTAAACGGTTTCCCGATCGTTGTGAATGACTAGACCTCACGTTTAAAGTATTTTTTAAGCGAGATCCAATTATCAGACTTATCTCATATCAAAGACATGGACATCCGTGATAGCTTCTCCGACGACCTTGGTTGTACTGACTGTTATCAAAAAACTAGAAGGATCAAAAGATGAGTGAGAGCTTCCAGAACGAAGTACCAACAAGTCGCATCAACATCAAGCTCGATCTGCACACAGGGGGTGCGCAGAAGAAGGTTGAGTTACCGCTCAAGCTGTTGGTGATGGGCGACTACAGCAACGGTCAGGACACACGTGCACTCGCTGAACGCACAAAGGTTGACATCAACAAGAACAACTTCAACTCCGTGCTCGCCGACTACAACCCCAAGGCAAAGATCGCTGTTGAAAATACGCTGGCCGGCGACGGCACGGAACTGCCGGTCGACCTCGACTTCAAGTCGATGGATGATTTCAAGCCGGACATGGTCGCCGGCAAAGTACCCGAACTACGCGCGCTGATGGCCGCCCGCAATCTGCTGCGCGACCTGAAGTCGAATCTGCTCGACAATGCAACGTTCCGCCGCGAACTGGAAAAGATCCTCAAAGACCCGGCACTGTCCGAACGCTTGCGCACCGATCTGCAAAAGATCGGTGAAGCAACGCCGTCCGCCCAGTAACCGCGCAGTTCATCGAGGAAACCATCATGGCAAAGAACGAAATCAATCTTCACGAATCGACAGCGGCGGAGACCGTCGTGCTGGACGCACCAGGCAAGAGCGTCTACGAGGCGCTGTGCGAAAAGATCAACCTGACGCCGGTCAAGGCAACCCGCCCGTTCGATTCTTTCCAGAATGCGGATGCGCTGTCGGAGTCTTCTTTGGACGAACGCGTCGCGCAAGCGATGAACGTGTTCCTGAAGATGATCAAGGACTCGTCGCAGCAGGTTGATCGTCTCGACAAGAGCCTGCTCGATTTTCACATCGCACATCTCGACCAGCAGATCAGCCGTCAGCTCGATGCGATCATGCACAACGAAACGTTCCAGCAGATCGAATCAGCATGGCGCGGACTGAAGTTCCTGGTCGACCGCACCGACTTCCGCAAGAACGTCAGGATCGAAGTACTCGACGTATCGAAAGACGCACTTCGCCAGGACTTCGAAGACACGCCCGAAGTCATCCAGAGTGGCCTGTACCTGCACACGTACATTCAGGAATACGACACGCCAGGCGGCGAGCCGATCGGCTCGATCATCTCCAACTATGAGTTCGATCGCGGCCCGCAAGACATCGCCCTGCTGCGCAACATTTCGAAGGTATCGGCTGCGGCCCACATGCCGTTTATCGGCTCGGTGTCGCCGAAGTTCTTCGGCAAGGAGTCGATGGAAGAAGTCGCCAGCATCCGTGACATCGGCAATTACTTCGATCGTGCTGAATACCTGAAATGGAAGAGTTTCCGCGATTCAGACGACGCCCGCTACATCGGCCTCACACTGCCGCGCTTCCTCGCGCGTCTGCCATACGGTCCTGAAACGGTGCCCGTGCGTGCGTTCAACTACACGGAAGCAGTGAAGGGACCGGACCATACGAGCTATCTGTGGGCGAATGCATCGTTCGCGTTTGCCGCGAACATGGTGAAGAGCTTCATCAAGAACGGTTGGTGCGTACAGATCCGCGGCCCACAAGCCGGTGGTCTGGTCGAAGACCTGCCGATCCACCTGTACGACCTCGGCACCGGCAACCAGGCAAAGATTCCAAGCGAAGTGCTGATTCCAGAAACGCGCGAGTTCGAATTCGCCAACCTCGGTTTTATCCCGCTGTCGTATTACAAGAACCACGACTTCGCGTGCTTCTTCTCCGCGCATTCGGCACAAAAGCCAGCGCTGTACGACACGAAGGAAGCCACCGCGAACAGCCGCGTCAATGCACGCCTGCCGTACATTTTCCTGCTGTCGCGCATCGCCCATTACCTGAAGCTGATTCAGCGCGAAAACATCGGTACAACAAAAGACCGCCGTTTGCTCGAGCTCGAACTGAACACGTGGGTCAAGACGCTCGTCACCGAAATGACCGATCCGGGCGATGACCTGCAGGCGTCGCACCCGCTGCGCGAAGCCAAGGTGATCGTCGAAGACATCGAAGACAACCCCGGCTTCTTCCGCGTCAAGCTCTTTATCGTGCCGCATTTCCAGATCGAAGGGATGGATATCAATCTGTCGCTCGTCTCGCAGATGCCGAAAGCGAAGAACTGAGCATTCGCAGCTACCCGTCAGTAGCGTAGCACCGCCGCGCGGCGACCACGCAGTCGCCGCGCGGCTCGCATTCAATGCGAAGCGGCTTTCGTCCGCCTCTTCGCGCATAAGCCGATCACGATGAAGATAACAAGACCGCTGTGGGCTCAGGGGATTTTCATGACGCCCCAGCACTTTCAGCAGCAGGCGCTGTGGGACCGGTTTGCCGACGAACGCGTCGCACGCATTGCGAGTCCCGAGCCATGGGGCGTAGAGCAGGTTGCGTTCGATACGCAGGCACTGTCGATCAACCGGCTTCAGTTGAGCTCGCTTGCGATACGTCTGCCGGACGGGACCTTTGTCGATACCGAAACCGCTGACCGCTTGCCTGCTGTCCGCGATCTGACGGACGTACCCGCGAATATCGACGCGGTTGTCGCGCTGGTGGGCCTCGCACTCGTCGACCCGCAGGGTGGCAACTGTATCGAAGCTGGCGAGAAGCCGGCTCGTCCGCGCCGCTTCGTGCGGGAATATCTACACGTGGCCGACGTTAACGGCGAAGGTAAGGAAGAAATCAGCGTCGAACGGCACGCGCTGGCGCTGCTGTTCGACTTTGAAACAGTGGGCGACTACGTCACCTGTCCGATTGGCCGGTTCGTACGCAACGCCCAGGGCCGGTTCGAGATCGATCCAACGTTTGTCCCGCCCTGTCTGTTCCTGTCTGCCAGCGAGCGGCTGACCGAACGCATGAACCGGCTCTCGGAAATCCTCGGTGCGAAAAGCGCGAGCCTCGCCGTACGCCGGCGTGAACGCTCCGACCAGATTGCGGACTACGCGGTAGCCGACGTCTCACTGTTCTGGCTGCTGCACAGCGTGAACAGTTCATGGCCGGATCTCGCGCGCCTCTGCCAGGCGTCGCACCAGCACCCCGAGCGGCTGTACGGCGTGCTCGCGCGTCTGGCAGGGTCGCTGCTGACGTTCTCCACTACCGAAACACTGCAGGCCATTCCGCCGTACGACCACCACGCCCCAGAGCCGGTGTTCGCGGAACTGGAATCGTTGATCCGTACATTACTCGACACGGTGATACCGTCACGCGTCGTGCCTATCGCGCTGGAGCGCGTCAGAGGCACTATCTGGGTCGGCAAGATCAACGATGAACGGCTCGTCGACGGCGCCGACTACTACCTGTCAGTCCAGTCGGGCCTGCCGGCTCATGCGCTGCTCGAACAGTTGCCGCGCCTGTGCAAGGCGGGTGCGCCCGACGAGGTCGAGCAGATCGTCAATTCCGCGTTGCCTGGCATCCCGTTGCGCACCATGTCGCGTCTGCCGGCCGCGATTCCCATTCGCGTCGAGAACCAGTACTTCGCGCTCGACAGTGCACACCCCGCTTTCAAGCGGATGGTCGCCGCGCGCGCTTGCCAGTTCTACGTACCGGCTTCGATTCCGGACGTGTCGCTTGAACTCTATGCGGTGTTGCCGACATGACCTTTCCCGCTTCCACCAAGCGCACCGCCGCGCTTCTCCCGATCGCGTTGCGCGACACGGCGTTGACCGTCACGAGTCTGTCCATTCAAGGCGTGCCGAGTACACCGGGCGCTTTCGATGGGTTCCGCCAGAAGTGCAAGGAACAGATCGATCGCCTGGGCGCAGAACTGGCGTCTGCCGGCCACCCAGCCGATGTCATCGAAGACGCCACTTACGCGCAATGTGCGTTGCTCGACGAGGCCGCGCTCAGCAGTCTGACGGATAGCGACCGCGACGCGTGGGAACGTGAACCTCTGCAGGTGAGCGAGTTCCAGAGTCACGATGCAGGCGAAGAACTCATCGCGCGCATCGAACGCCGTCTGGCCCAGCCGCAGCCCGTGCTTCCGCTGCTTGCCATTTTCATAGCGGTGCTCGATCTGGGTTTCAAGGGCAAATTCGCATTGAACGGTAGCGACGCACGCGCAGCACTGATGCGTGCTCTGGATGAGCGTCTCGATCGCCATCGCGACACGTCCGGTCCCGTCATCGTCAACGAAGGAATCACGCGTCGCTGGAGTGGACGTCTGGCACCGTCCGCCTGGGTCGTGATCGCCTGCATCGCGGCAGGCGTCGTGTATTTTTCGGTTGATCAGTGGCTGACCGCCTCAATCGCACAGATCGCACCTTGACGAGGCGAAGCTTGGCTGGCTATCCGTATCGAACGCTGTTTATCTGGAGCGCGACGCTTGCGCTCATCTGGCTCGTGCTCTGCTCGCCCTGGTCATCGGGGTGCAATGTCGTGCTCGCCGTACTGGTGGTTGCCGTCGCGCTCGTTGCCATCGTCATTGCAACGCAACGTATTCGCGCTCGGCGCGAGGCAACCCGGCACGTGCTGAGCGCCATCGACACCGCCCTCAGTTCACTCCCTGCCGACGTTAAGCGCAATACGCCGCTGATACTCACCGTTGGCGACGCCGCAAGGCACCCTCCTGAAGAATCCGGACATACGCATAGCACGCTAGACGACGCATTCGGCACCGACCCGGTTCGTGTCACCGACACAGCCATCTGGGTGCGTTGGGACGATCCCGCACGACTCATGCATCTTGCTGACGCCCTCAAGCGCTGGCGTGACGGACAAGGCCCGGATGCGGTCGCCTATCTGATCGCTGCCGACAGGATCGATAGTCAGGCCACTCTGGCAGCCGGCCTGAAGCGCTGGCGCTCGGCCATCGGCGAGGCGAGCCGCGCAGTCGGCTACGCATTGCCGGTATGTGTCGCTGTGTACGCGGAGGAAACCCATGCGGCAGCCGACGACTGCCCGTGGTTCGGCGTATCCGGTGGGCCGTCGCTGCAGATCGGCACGCTGCCCGCACTCGTCGCCTCACGCATTGCACAGTACACGCGGCTTGCGATTCCAATGGACAGGCAACCCCGCGCACATCGATCCGCGCGGCTCGATGCTCTCACGCGATGGGCCTGCGGCGCGGTGCTGCCCGCGCTGGTCGACACGCAGCGCAACAGTCAACCGTCACATATCGCCGCCTTCGGCGTGACCGTCATCGAAGGGCGGCAAACGTCGGATTCGCTCTACGGTCAGTTCGTTTCGTCTATCACCGGCCTGACACTTCCAACCGTCGACGGAGCGCGACAAGTTTGTCCGCTGCCGGAGCCGCTGATCCGCGGCATCCCGCCTCAACCCGTAAGGCAGGCCTTGCCACGCGCATTCGCCCATGCCTTTCTGTGTCTCGCGGCATGCTTCTGCGCTGCCGCGGCCGCCTCGGCCTGGCAGAATCGCGCGCTGGTCGAACGTGTTACGACCAACATGGCCCGCTACAAAGCGATCGCGCCGGCCCAGGACGCGGCACGTATCGACGCACTGAAGTCGGTCAAACACGATCGCGCCGAACTCGAAAGCTACGCCAGTTCCGGTGTGCCGCCGCGGCTGGGCCTCGGCCTCTATCGCGGCGCTCCGCTGCTGCCGCTTGTCAACACGCTGATCGCCAGCTATCAGCCACCGGCTCCGCCGCCGTCGACCATCGAACTCGACAGCCTGTCGCTGTTCCGCACTGGCAGCGCCGTGCTGAACCCCGGCTCGAACCGCGTGCTGGTAGGCGCGCTGGAAATGATCAAGGCGCATGCGGACAAGCGCGTTCTGGTAGCCGGCCACACCGATTCGGTCGGCATTCCCGACAGGAACCTGAAACTCTCCGAGGCACGCGCAGCTTCAGTACGCGACTGGCTCGCAGACGCATCCGGCATCCCATTGACGCACTTCGCAATCCAGGGCTACGGCGATACCCGTCCGAAGGCCGCCAATGACACTGAGGCGGGGCGCGCGGCGAACCGTCGTGTCGAAATTACGCTCGTCCTCGATTGTCGTGACGATCGTGCAACCCAGGGCCATCCGGCCTGTTCATTCGAGTAAAAGGAGAAAAACAATGGCAATTCCGGCATACATGTGGATCAAGGACGATGGCGGCGCCGACATCAAGGGTTCGGTGACGGTCCAGGGTCGCGAAGGCAGCGTCGAGGTCGTCGCGCTCGATCATGGCGTGAACATCCCGACCGATGCGAACACCGGCAAGCTGACCGGCACGCGCGTGCACAAGCCGATCACCTTCACGAAGGAAACCGACGCCTCGACGCCGTACCTCTACAAAGCGGTGACGAGCGGCCAGACGCTCAAGTCGGTCGAGATCAAGTGGTACAAGATCGACGACGCAGGCAAAGAGAAAGAGTACTTCAATACGAAGCTCGACAACGTGAAGGTTGTCGCCGTCAAGCCGAAGATGCTGGACATCAAGAATCCGGCCTACGAGAAGCACAATCACCTGGAAGAGATCGAACTGCGCTACGAGAAAATCACGTGGTCGTACAAGGACGGCAACATCATTCACGCCGATAGCTGGAACGAACGCTCGTAAATGTAGCTGGTCCGGCACCCCTGGTCGTTCTCTCCGGGGTGCCGTTTTCTTGCGCGAGCCGCCGTCAATCCGGTTCGCGAGTTTCTTCCTTCCGATCTCCTGCCATGACCGCCCGTGACCTCTCCCCGTTCCTGCGCCGCCTCAACGACCATTGCGCCCGCGCCCTCGCCGAAGCCGCGAACCTGTGCGAAGCGCGCGCCCACCGGGATATCGAAGTCGAGCACTGGCTGATCAAGCTACTTGAACTGGGCGAAGGCGATCTGGTCGCGATCGTGCGCCGCTACGACCTCGACGTCGATAGCATCTGGAACGGTCTGCTGAGCGCCATCGATCGCTTGCCACACGAGCTGCGCGGCAAACCGGGGCTGTCTTACCGACTCGGTCAACTGCTCGAAGCGGCGTGGATGAGCGCGTCGCTCGAAGCGGGCGCCACGTCGATCCGCTCGGCGCATCTGTTGGCGGCGCTTGCCGATGCGCCGCATCTCCTGCGTGCGCCGGATGCGTGGCCGCTGCTCTCCGTGTCCGCCGCGCAGATCGAACGCCTGAGGCCGGAACTGGACAGGGTTTCGGTCGAAGCGCCAACTGCCGTTGTGCACACGGATGGAAACGTTCCGTCCACGTCGGACACCAGCAACAATGAACACTCACCTTCCGGCATGCGCGCCGCCGTCGGAGCAACCGCTACGCCGACGCACTCGTCTCCCACGATAGATTCACCGCGCGCAAGCCTCCCTGAGCGCCCCGGAACCGATGCATTGCAACGCTTCACCATCGACATCACACAAAAAGCGCGCGACGGCAGGATCGACCCGGTGTTCGGCCGCGAAGTAGAAATTCGGCAGATGGTCGACATTCTGGCCAGGCGGCGCAAAAACAATCCGATCCTTGTGGGCGAGCCTGGTGTCGGCAAAACCGCGTTGGTCGAAGGACTCGCGCTAAAGATTGCCGAAGGCGACGTGCCGGCGGTGATCCGCGACGTCAGCGTATTGACGCTCGATCTCGGCCTGCTGCAGGCCGGTGCAGGCGTCAAAGGCGAATTCGAGCAACGCCTGAAGAATGTGATCGAAGCCGTCCAGCAGTCGCCCACGCCGATCCTGTTGTTCATCGACGAAGCGCACACGCTGATCGGCGCAGGCAATAGCGCCGGCGGCGCCGACGCCGCGAACCTGCTCAAGCCCGCGCTCGCGCGCGGCGAACTGCGCACGATCGCGGCAACCACGTGGTCCGAATACAAACAGTACTTCGAACGCGACGCCGCACTCGAGCGGCGTTTCCAGATGGTCAAGGTCGACGAACCCGACGACGACAACGCCTGCTTGATGCTGCGCGGCCTGAAGGAGCGCTACGCACTGCACCACGGCGTGCATATCACCGACGCGGCAGTGGCCGCGGCCGTGCGGCTATCGCGCCGCTATCTGACCGGCCGCCAGTTGCCGGATAAGGCAGTCGACCTGCTCGACACCGCAGCGGCACGCGTGAGCATGAGCACTGAAGCTACCCCGGTGGTAATTTCGGCGCGCCTCGCGGAGCGCGCCGCGCTCGAAGTGGAACGTGCGGCGTTAATCGAGGACCAGGGCGCGACCTCCGCAGAAGTCGGCGAACGATTGAACGCCATCGAAACCCGCCTCGCCTCACTCGCTAGTGAACTCGGCGCACTGGAAGCGGCGTTCGCCGAACAGAAAGACGCCGCTACCGTGCTGCAGACGCTGCGGCGACAATGGCACGCGGCAACGGACGAATCCATCCGCAGCGACCTACAGCAATCGATCCGCGCAGCACACGAAACGCTGGCGAAACACGGTGCCGACGCGCTGATTCACGCGGAAGTAGACGACGCCGCGATCGCACGCGTCATCGCCGACTGGACGGGCGTACCGGTAGGCAGTCTGCTCGAAGACGAACTCGCCACCCTGCTCGATATGGAAACACGGCTCTCGCGGGTCGTGGTCGGCCAGGACGACGCCCTCGCCGCACTTGGCAAGAGCTTGCGTGCCGCCAAGGCCGGTCTCAAATCCGACGAAGCGCCGCTTGGCGTGTTCCTGCTGGTCGGGCCGTCCGGCGTCGGCAAAACCGAAACGGCTCGTGCATTGGCCGACCTGATGTTCGGCGGCGAGCGAGCGCTGATCACGATCAACCTGTCCGAGTACCAGGAAGCCCATACCGTCTCACAGCTCAAAGGCTCTCCGCCGGGATACGTCGGGTATGGCCAGGGTGGCGTACTCACGGAAGCCGTCCGACAACGCCCATATAGCGTGATCCTGCTCGATGAAGTCGAGAAAGCCCATCGCGACGTGTTGAACCTCTTTTATCAGGTGTTCGACCGCGGCTTCATGCGCGACGGTGAAGGCCGCATCATCGACTTCCGCAATACGGTGATCCTGATGACGTCGAATCTCGGCAGCGAGCAGATCATGGCGGCCAGAGACGCTGTCGCCGAAGCCGGCGGCGAACTGAGCACCGGCATGTTGATGGAAGCAATCCGCCCGCTGCTGATCGAGCACTTCCAGCCGGCACTGCTCGCGCGCTTCCAGACGGTCGTGTACCGGCCGCTGTCGGACGCGGCGTTAGCGTCAATCGTGCGGATGAAACTCGACAAGGTAGCACGGCGCATCGAGCGCCGCTTCGGCGTGCCACTCGTCTGCAACGATGCACTGGTGAGCGAACTCGCGCACGCGTGCCAGTTGCCTGACTCCGGCGCACGCAACATCGACAGCCTGCTCGATCAGCAGATCCTGCCTGTGCTCTCGCGGGAATTGCTGGTGCGGATCGCAAGACATCGTCTGCCGCGCGCGACATCTGGTGGGAAGCTTCCGCGGGCGATCCGGCTGTCGCTCTCGGATGACGACGGCATCACCGTGGAGTTCGATGACGCAGCGGAGGCGCTGACATGACGCGTGGGGGACCAGGGCTCTTCGAGTTGGTGACCGGGCACTTCGCAAACGGCACGGTCGTCGACGACTTCGATGCGCAAACACAGACCTTCTTCTCCGTACAGGACAACATCCAACGCATCCTGAACAGCCGCCGCAATGGACTCGCACATTTACCTGACTACGGACTCGACGATCTGTCGGAGATCTATCGGCATCTGCCATCGTCCGCGCACAAGCTCAAACATGCAATCGAAGTGACGCTGTTGAAATACGAGCCGCGCCTTGAATCGATCGCTATCGATATCGAGGATACCGAGCCGGGCACGCTGCTGAGCTTCACGTTGAGTTGCCAGTTGCATCAGAGCGGACTGGTGCGCTTTGGCACGCACTTCACGCCGGACGGCCAGACACGACTCAAGATGCTGCAGGCGGAACGCGATCGCGATTGACGCTGCGGGCCCGCAACCGGTGGTACAGCGGAGCGCTCCGTTACAAAGGCCGACGGTTACTTCACTGAACGAGGCGTGACGCGGGAAGGCAGCAACCGCGTCGCCGTTCGGAACGGATTTACCTCATCAACCTAACTCGCCACCAAAGCAAGTACTCGAAGCGGACTGCCTGAGCCATCCTTAATCTTAAGCGGAGCCGAAACGATGATCGCGCCGACCGGCGGCAGAAGATCGAGGTTGGTCAAGCATTGAAGACCGTAGCGATTTGCGCCGTGCATTAACGTATGGCACGGGTAAGGGATTGGCCAGGCATAAGCCTGCCCCGCGTCGGTGTTGATTGTCTCCACGCCAAAACCATGAACGTCGCGTTCGTGAATCATCCACTCCACCGCTTCCTGCGTTGGACCCGGCGTGTGCGCCCCATCGTCTCTCAGACTTAGAAATTCAGCCGGATCGGTACGCTTTGACCAGTCGGTACGGAATAGAACCCACGCGCCCGCAGGTATCCGGCCGTGTTGCTCTTCCCACCTCCTGAGATAGTCGGAAGTCAGCAGCCAGTCCGAATTCCCAGCGACCTCCGCGCTCGCATCGACTACGACCGCCGGCGCCACGAAGTTGTGTGCATCGATCGTATCGACCGAGTTATGCGGATGATCCTTTCCAGTTACCCAGTGCACAGGCGCATCGAAATGCGTTCCCGTATGCTCGCCACAGGAGAAATTGTTCCAGTACCAGCCCGGCCCCTTCTCGTCATAGTGGCTGATCGTTTCCATCTTGAACGCCCACACCTGCCCGAACTGCGGAGGGAGTTGAAGCGCGGGAAACTCCGGTGACAGTATCTGCGTGAGGTCGACCACTCGCACATCTCCACGAGCAAGGCCGGAAGCTAGTTCACTAAGAGCGGAATGCATCGGTTAATCTCCTTGGCTGAGAAGCTATTACACGCATACGGAGCAAGCACTTCGCTCGTTCCAGTCGCACTTATGCAAGAGCGTACCGGCGCAGCGTTTCACGCAGCCGGTTGCCGTGTTCATCGGCGAGAGCGGCGTCGCGCAATTCGCGCAGCGTGGCAGGCGCAATTCTCGCGCCCGCCTTGACGACCGCCGCCATCACCGTCTGGTAGTTCTTCAGGCCGCGCGCGTGCGTGTCGCTGTAGCCCTTCACGAGACGCTGGCACTGCGCGACCTCGATGGCGAGCGCCGGATTCAGCTTCGCTGTCTCGATGATTCGCTCCAGCCAATCTTCAATGCGCGCGTTCTCCAGCTGGTAGCGTAGCGTGCTGCGGCGCATGCCGCGCAGACGCGAAACCGCATACAGCGTCAGATAGCCGCGCAACGAACTCGTTGTCACGACGCGTCCCGACCGTGCAAACCGTCGCACCAAACGATGTACCCAATGCGGCCGGGTGAGCCAACGGCCAAGCGCAGCCGGCAGCGTTTCGCAGATTTCCTCGATACGCGGGTGCATGAACTCGTTGATCGCGAGCAGCTGATTCTCCCCGGCGCGCACTTCGCCGCGCACCCGTTCGAAGCGCGAGCCGCGCGTCTTGAGGTCAGCGACACGGATGGTGTCTTCGTACGACATCCACAGCGCGAGATAACGCGCGGTTTCGCGCAGCAGCGTCGCGTCGTCGACGGGCAGCGCACGGCGCAGTTCGGAGAGACGATCCAGATAGAACGCTGCGTAAGTGGAGTCCTGGTAGTCGATCAGGCGACGCACCCCTTCGATCGCGAAGGTCTGCGCCTCGGGCGGCAATTCGGCCAGCACGCGTGCGAGCAGTTTCACGGCCACCGGATGGTTGGGCACAGCCGGCGGTACAACCTCGGCCTTCGCGCCTTCTGTTGCTTCATCAGCCCCACCGCGAAGATAGGCCAGGTCGAACGCGCGCAAACTCGGCTTCACACCGACACCGCCACGCTCGATCGTTTCCTCGAACTGCTTGCGGCTAAAGGGCAGCACGCCCGTTCCGGCCAGCGCGCCGAACAGCACCGCGCTGATCACACTGCCAGTCGTCTCGGCGGCCTCTGCCATGTCGAAGCGGACGAAGCGCTTTGCCGCCTGCTTCGCGTGGGCGATCAACGTATCGCTGTCCACGCGGCCATCGCCCATTGCAGCCTTTTCAGCGATCGAATAGACGCGGTGCGTGGACGTCACCAGCGTCGTGCGGTCCGCCGTTACGAGACCACGCTGCACCGCGCGCCCAGCCTCCATAAGCTCAGACGCGAGCACGACGTCGACGTCTCCGGGCAACGGCATCAGCGCAAGTACCGGCGCGCGGCTGTTCGAGTCGTTCAACTCGCGCGGGAACAGTTCGACATAATAGATCGTTGCACCGGTCCGTTGCGCGACGCCCGGCACCGACGTGGTCTGCGCGTAGTAACCGTTGTGCTCGCCGAGATCGACAATCCAGTCGGCCAGCACCCCACCGCCTTCGCCACCCATGGCGAGAACGGCAACCTTGATGGGCTGAGCGTTGCTCATCTATTTCCTTCCTGAATCAGAACGCGAGACGTGCGCGACGCTGAGCATCACGACGTTGCAGCCAGCCGATCACCACATTGCGTACTCGTTGACGCAGCTTGTCGACACGCGTCGGATTGCTGACGATCTGCGCGCGATAGAACGAGGGGCACAAGACAGCTGCATGCGATACCTCACCGCATAGCCCGCAACCGACGCAACTGTCAAGCACGCTCGCAACCGGATCGGTACGAAGCGGATCGGGATTCGGCTTGATCGACAGCGACGGACAGCCGGATAAGCGGATGCACGAGTGGTCGCCAGTACAGGTGTCAGAGTCGACACCGAAGCGCTCGCGCACTACGCGCTCGCCCGCGGCAATCGCCTTGCGGGTCTTCGGTTTTTCACGGCGCTGCTTGTTCAGCATGCATTCGCTCTGCGCGATCAGTACCTTGGGTCCTTTCGAGCTGGTGGTAAGCGCTTCCTTCAGCGTCGCCATCATCGTCTTCAGGTCATAAGTACGACGCACCGTCTTCACCCACTTCACGCCGACCCCGCGTACCGCCTGCTCTATCTCGTGACCGGTGCTGCGTGTCGGATTGAGTGCTGTCGACGACAGAATGTCCTGGCCGCCCGTGGCCGACGTGTAGCTGTTGTCGACCACAATCGTCAGGTTGTCACTCCTGTTGAACACCGCGTTCGCAATACCGCTCGTGAGCCCGTTATGCCAGAAACCACCGTCCCCCATCACAGAGATCGCGCGCTTGTCAGCGCTCGCGTTGAGCGCGGAAGCACTTGCGCTGCCGAGGCCATAGCCCATGGTCGTCGCGCCCAGGTTGAACGGCGGCAGAATCGAAAACAGGTGGCAACCGATGTCGGCGCTCACATGATGCGCGCCGAGTTCACGTTCGACGAGCTTCATCGCCGTAAAGATCGGGCGCTCCGGACAGCCGGTGCAGAACCCGGGTGGACGCGCATGCACATTAGCGTCGAGCGCCGCGACGGGATCGAGCAGAGTGAGCTCAGCTTCCACCGCTTCAGCGGGCTCCGCCATCGCGAGAGGCGTGGAAGAGACGGCCAATACCGGAATGACTTTTCGGGGAACAGGTTGCGGTTCGAGCACGCCATAGCGCTCGAAGAATGCACGCAAGCCCTTGAGCACGGTAGCAGTGTTGTACTCACCAGCAAGCGGCAGCATGTCCTTGCCGTGCAACGCCACGGTCGAACCGCACTGCCGCAGAATCGAACTGGCATTCTGCTCGACGAAATTCGGCTGGCCTTCTTCGATCACCAGCACGGCACGCTTGCCTTCGCAAAAGCGCTCCCATTCGGAATCGATGAGCGGATACGCAACGTTCATCACGTACAGCGGGATTTCCGAATCGCCGTACACGTCAGCGAGGCCGAGGCGTTCTAACGCGCGCATAACCGTGTTGTAGCTGCCACCCTGCATTGCGATGCCAATCTCGCCAGCGTCCGCCGAGAAGAACTCGTTGAGTTGCCGCTCTTCGATGAACTTGACCGCGGCCGGCCAGCGCTCATGAATTTTCTCGCGTTCATGCATAAAACTCGCGGGAGGCAGCACGATACGGTTAACATCGCGGCTCGGGTTTTCGAGTGCGTCCTTGATCGAGAACGCCGCGCGGCGATTGTCCGAGGCAATGAACTGGCCATGCACATGGCAAGCACGGATGCGCAGTTGCAGCATGACCGGCGTATGACTCGCCTCCGACAAATCAAAACCGTCTTTCACCGCCTGCACGATGCAAGGCAAGTTCGGCCGCGGGTCCAGCAGCCAGATCTGCGACTTCATCGCGAACGCGTGACTGCGCTCCTGCATGATCGATGAACCTTCGCCGTAGTCTTCGCCAACGATGATGAGCGCGCCGCCCGTCACGCCACCCGACGCCAGGTTCGCAAGCGCGTCAGAGGCGACGTTGGTGCCAACCGTCGCCTTGAACGTCACGGCCCCGCGCAACGGATAGTTGACCGACGCGGCCAGCGATGCGGCAGCCGTGGCCTCGCTCGCACTATTCTCGAAGCGGATGCCGTGATCGCTGAGGATGTCCTGCGCGTCAGCCAGCACGTCCATCAGGTGTGAAATGGGCGCCCCCTGATAGCCGCCCACGTACGCGACTCCGGATTCCAGCAGCGCCTTGGTCACGGCCAGGATGCCCTCGCCGCTGAATAGTTCGCCTGCACCCAGACGCAGCTTCTTCACCTCTTCGACAAACGACCGCTCAGCCATGGCGTCTCTCTACCTTCCAGATTTATGCAATGCAGATGCCCGCAAGGACTTTCAGCCCAATCCTTCATGTGTGGACTCATCCAGACTCGTGGATTAGTCCACTCCGCAGTGCGTCTTTCAATGCAGCCCAGTATAGGTGGCGAAGGAGAGTCAGCCTAATCAATCAAATTCGAACCGTGCATAAAATCGTTTATGACGGCCGTGTACTATCAATCTTCGTGAAGGCTATCGATAATCACCGAGCGGAGCCAGCGATTGCCTTCCTCCGACTCGAATGCATCGTGCCAATGCACGGTAACTTCCACTTCCGGGATCTGGACTGGGAGTGGATAGATAACAAACTCGCCTCGCTCGTTGAACAGGCGCGCCACCCGCAGCGGCAACGTGACCATCCAATCCGTGCGCCGGATGATCTGCGGGACAACCGTGAAGTGAGGCACACGTAACGCGATTCTCCGGTGCAAACCTTCCGCCTGCAGCAGGTGTTCTATGTTCCGATGGCTGCTCTCGCTCGATCCAACGGAAATGTGCGACAGGGAAAGAAATTTCTCACGGGAGATCTGTCTGGCAGGCAAGCCTGTGCGCTTACGCGTCATGCAAACATAAGGCTCATGAAACAGCAGCGCGTATTGTGTCGTCAGCTTGAGGGCCGGCATATTGCCGACTGCAAAATCCAGTTGCCCGAGCCTGAGCCTTTCTTCAGCGTCAGCGATGGGAATCTGCTGCACCGAGAGCCTGACGAACGGCGCGGTTTGCTGAAGCTTGGTGCACAGGATCGGCAGAAAAACCTGCTCGCCAACGTCGGACATCGAGAGATGAAATTCCCGGCTGCTGGCAGCCGGGTCAAAGCGGTCGCCGTGACGGAATACTTCACGTAGCGAAGAGATCGCCCGATTGACAGGTGCAGACAGCTCCGTCGCGGTTGGGGTGGGCAGCATCTCCCCGGTGGTGCGCACAAAGAGCGGATCGTCGAAGAGCGAGCGAAGCCTCCCGAGCGAGTAACTGACCGCGGGCTGTGACAGACCCAGCCGCTGCCCGGCACGCGTCAGGCTGCGCTCCTCCAGAATTGCCTGAAAGACACGCAGGAGGTTCAGGTCAACGTCGTTGAAGTCCACCACAATGGATTCCTTGCTCTTAAAGATCACCAGCGTGACGATTACACGCCCGTACTTCTTGCAAACGCATGGGGCGGTCGCCGATCAGGAACTGTCTGAAATGAAAATAGCGGCCTGGCGCGCGCAGGGGCCACGCCGTCCACGCCAATGCGGAACGGCGGCGCCGGTCATTATTGTAGACGCGTCAAGTGATGGTGGGGTCGTATGATCGGGCGACGAGAGCGCTGTTTGCAAACAGACGCCTGACGAGTTGTGGCTCTGGTCGCGCTGTCTTTTTCATTGTGAGCTGACCTGGAAGCGCAGGCCAGCTTCGTGCTCATTCAACCGAAGATATGCGTTCGGTCGCGGTTATCGCTGGAGCGGATACAGTCCCGCCCGAAACTCAGAATTTCTTTCGAATCCCGAGCCGCAATGCCACCTGGTTGGCCGAGCTCGACGCCGCCAGCACGGGAGCGAGGTCGGCAACCGCGCCGCCCCCCGCTCGCATGTAAGTCGCACTCGCGTAGACATCGGTCGACTTCGACAGGAAATAGTCCGCGCTGGCGTCTGCCTCGTGATAGTGCGGGGCTTGCCCGGTTGCGGACACGTTGCCTTCTGTATAGCTATACGCGACGCCGAGCTGCAACGCGGGGGTGATCATATAGCTGCCCACGATTTCAGCGATGTTGAAGGTCACGTGCCCACCGATCTTCGCACCCAGACTGGGGTCGAGATTGCCGAACTGTGTGTGGGTCCAGTCCGCCGTGATGCGCGCGGGTCCCATCGCATAGGACGCTGCGACACCGAACACCTTGTAGCTGCCCGCCGCGAGACCGTAGTTGCCGTCCACTGTGTTTCCGGCTGTCCAGACGCCGTCCGGCACTGCCGTAGCCGGATGATCGATCGACGTATACGCGCCGACGAGCTGGAGATTGCCGGTCGCGTATTGCAGTGCAAACGACTTCGCGCTGTTGCTGGCGAAGTTGCCCGGCGCGCCGCCGAAACTGTAGATGCCGACACCTGTGAGACCCGCGAAGGTCGGCGACACGTACTTAACCGCGTTTTGCAGACGAAAGTCGATGCCGTTGTTGTCGAGATCCCCCGGATGCGGGAATAGTATCCCGCCGGGCAAGGTTCCGTTAGCCGACAGCGCGCCGATATAGTCGCCAATCGCCTCACCCAGGCGACCGAGCGTCAGCGTACCGTAACGGTCGTTCGACAGCCCCACGTAAGCGAGGCGGCCAAACTCGCGCCCGCCCTGGCTAAGCGCGCCGTTGTTGACGTTAAAGCCGTTCTCCAGCCGGAACAGCGCGGAAGTGCCGCCGCCGAGGTCCTCGACGCCTTTCATCCCCCACCGATTGCCTTGCGAGATACTGCCTTGCATTTGCCACGCGCTGTGCCCGCCCTGGTTGCTGGACCAGGTGAGACCATCGTCAATGATGCCGTAGATGGTGACGCTGCTCTGCGCATGCGCCACCTGACAAATTGATAGGATACCGAATGAACAGGCAAGCAGCTTTTTCATGAATTCTCCAATTCCCGGTGAGCGTTTTTTAGGGTGGTGTAACTGAACGGCTAGTAACGCCGCGCCGCCTCGCGAAAGCGGCCGCGCGGCGGCATGTCAACCGCGTCGGGCAACGATCCGGTGTTGTGCATCCAGCGCGAGACTGACTGCATCGCCGGTTTCCACAGGAGAGTCGAGACGCGCGATGACAATCGGTCCCGCTTCTGTGGCAACGCTCGCCAGGTGGATGTCAGCGCTGTTATCCGCGCCCACTCGATGCCGGACGGCGGTCGCCGCCTTCACGGTGCCGCCCTCTGCGTCGAGCGCCGACCACTCGGCGCCCCCACAAGACGGGCACAGGTAGCGAGCCGGAAATAGCGTGGTGCCGCAGTGCGTACAGCGGAAAACTTTTATGCTCATTGCGCGCCTCGATCGAAAGCTTCAAGCACCACCGCATTCGCACACATACCGTAGCGATACTCGACCATGCCGTAGCCGCTGACGAGCGCCCGCCGGGCACCCGCTACCTGCCGCTCGCCGGCCTCACCGCGCAACTGTGTCAGGGCTTCGACAAGCCCGTGCATTCCACCAGCCGCGCCCGCCTGCCCTGCCGAAAGTTGTCCACCCGACGTATTGACCGGCAATTCTTCCGACGCAATGCGCGCGATCAGCGCACGCATGTCGCCGTCCGGCGCGAAGCCGAGGTCCGCCAATTGAACGAGCACCATCACCGGATAATCGTCGTACACGGACACGAGATCCATGTCGGCGGGCGTCATGCCTGCGTCGCGCCACAGAGTCGGTGCAAGTGCGGCAAGCGACGTCTGCAATCCATCGCCCATCTGGTGATCGGGGTTATAGCTGCAGCGCAGCGCACGCACCGCGACGTGCCGGTCGTGCTTCGCGAGGTCGGCTCGCGCGATAACGATCGCGTTCGCGCCGCTGACGACCGGCACGCAGTCGAAGCGTCCTAGCGGTTCAGCTATAAGCGGCGCATCCAGATACGCCTCGACGGTCAGCGGTGCACGATAGACAGCTTGCGGGTTGCGCGATGCCCACGCCCGCTGCGCAACGCACAGCGCGCCGTAATCCGCGCGCGACAGGTCGTAACGTTGCGCATGCAACTGCGTCATCATCGCGAACAGCGCGTTCGGCCCGCCGCTTTCGAGGGGTCGCAGCCAGGTGCGCGTCGTCAGGTTGTAATGGTCGACGAGTTGCTTGAAATCTGCCGGCTCGAAGCGATCCCCCGATACGAGCACGATCACGTTGGCGTCGCCGCACTGGATCGCGCGCACTGCATGTTGCAGCAGGTTGATTGCGCTGGCGCCGCCGTGACAGTCGTCCATGCACCAGCGTGGCGAGAGCCCAAGGCGCCAGGCAACGTCGATCGCGTGATCCGGAGCAAGGGTGAACGATGCCACTCCCAGCCCGTCTACTTCATGGGCGGCAAAGCCTGATTGCGCCAGCGCCGCGGAGAACGCCTCCGCGAGCAGATCGCCTGTCGTGCCTTCCGGCGCCTGGCGGCGATAGGGAACTTCCACCCCGCCGCAAAGCAATACCCCGGCATGGTCGCGTGACTGCATGATCGATCTCCCCTTTAGCGTGCGGAGCGTTGCGCTGTTTCCCGCGCACAGAGAAGCGCCACGACGGTTATCGCACCCATCGCCATGAGCATTAGCGCGACCGGCCACGCGGCGTGGTACTTCGCAAGCAGCGCGGTGGCCACGAGCGGCGAGAGGCCGCCCGCGAATACGGAGGCGATCTCGTGGCCCAGCGCCATGCCTGAATAACGGACCTCCGTGCTGAACAGTTCGCCCATCAGGCTCGGCTGGGTCCCGATCATCGCACCATGACACACGCCATTGGCCAGCAGGAAAGCGAGCCAGATGAGCCCCGGCACCTTCGTGTCGATTAGCCAGAAGAACGGCAGCGCAATGACGATTAGCCCCACCGCGCCGATCATGTACACGGGCTTGCGGCCGATGCGATCGGATAACCGACCCCACACCAGCATCATGCCCAGCTCGACGGTCATCGACACCATCACCCCCGCGAGCATGACCGAACTCGGCACGCCGATGAACTTCCCATACACAAGTGAGAAAGCAAGGAAGATATAAGAGCCGCCGTTCTCGGCCACGCGCAGGCCCATTGCGATCAGCAACTCCTTCGGGTGGCGGCGGATCGCTTCGAGCACGGGCGTGTGCGTCGTCTTGCCCGCCGCCGCTGCCTTCGCGAATTCAGTGCTTTCCGGCAACCTCGAGCGGATGTAGACGCCGACACCGAAGATCACAATCGATAGCAGAAACGGCACGCGCCAGCCCCAGCTCATGAACGTGTCGTGTGGCAGCTTTTGCACGAGAAAGAAAACCGCGGCCGACAACACAAAGCCGCCGCCCACACCGATCTGGCTCCAGGAGGCGTACATGCCGCGCTTTTCTGGCGGCGCCGACTCGCTGATCATCAATACACCACCGCCCCATTCACCGCCTGACGCGACACCTTGCAGCACGCGCAGCACGAGAAGGAGCGCCGGCGCCCACAGCCCGGCCTGGGCATAGGTCGGCAACAGGCCGATCAAAAACGTCGCGCCGCCCATGATCGATAGCGTCCACACGAGAGCGCCCTTGCGTCCGTAGCGATCGCCGATGTGGCCGAACAGTACGCCGCCGAACGGCCGCGCGGCAAAACCGACGGCAAAGCCTGCGAACGCGGCAAGCGTTCCGATCAACGGGTCGGTTCCTTTCGGAAAAAACAGTTCGCCGAACACCAGCGCGGCCGCAGTACTGTAGAGAAAGAAGTCATACCATTCGAGCGCGTTGCCTGCGACCGACGCCATGACTATGCGCCGCAACGACTTCTGATCGATCCCACCGCTGACGGCTTGTACGTCAGGCGCGGGAAAGGTTTGCGTGCTTGCCATACTGCCTCCGGTATGCCGCAGCGCGGCACGATATTGGGCTGGTGCGACGACTTATCGACTGCGAAACGGCTGAGCGTGAACGCGCCAGGCTGATGGTGCAGATGAGTAGCTCGCCAGGCTATGCCGCTAGGAACGCTTGAGCCGGTAGCCGGATTTTTCGAGGTCCCACGTGCTCTCTGTCACACCGGCCTCGCGCAGTTTGTATTTCTGGATCTTGCCGTTTTCCGTTCTCGGCAGCTCGCGCACGAAGTCAAGAAAGCGCGGCACGGCGAAGTACGGCAGACGTGGCTCGCAGTACTGGATCAGGTCCAGTGGCTCCAGCGTCGCGTTATCACACAGCACGAGTGAGGCCATCACTTCATCTTCGGCGAGTTCGGAGCGCACAGCGAATACCGCGGCGATTTCAACCGATGGATGGCTCAGCAGAGCCTGCTCAACCTCGTAGGACGAAATGTTCTCACCACGCCGCCGGATCGCGTCCTTCTGCCGATCGATGAAACGGTAGTAGCCGTCTGCTTCGCGTACCACGCGATCCCCGGTGTGAAACCACAGATTGCGCCACGCTTCGACTGTCTTCTCCGGCATGCCGAAGTAGCCACTCGCGAGCGCGCATGGCTCGTCCGCCCGGACAATCAGCTCGCCAGCCTCGCCGTCCGGGACAGGATGGTCGTGCTCGTCGACGACGCGCGCATCGAAACCCTCCGTAAGTTTGCCCATGAAGCCGGGACGCTGTGCGCCGATGTGGGCGCCGATCACAAAGTTCGTTTCCGTCGAACCGTAACCGTCCAGCAATGCAATTCCACAACGCTCGTTGAACTCATGCTGGAACTGGCCCGGCACGCCCGGCGCTAGCGCAATGCGCACCCTATGTGCGCGTTCGTTCGGCGACACGGCGCGGCTGAGCAGAATCGGCACCATCGCACCCAGCACGGATGTGATGGTCGCTTTGGTCTCAACGAGCGCGTCGAAGAAACCGCTCGCTGAAAAGCGACGATCGACGACAAGCTCGGCATCGCACGTGAGTGCCTGAAAGAAGAAGTTCAGTGCATTCGTATGGAAGAGTGGCAGGCAGGTATAGAGCACATCGCCGGCCGTGACGCCGAGATAATCAGCCGTGTGCCTGCCCCACCAATAGAACTGCGCGTGCGAACAGATCACGCCCTTTGACAATCCCGACGTCCCCGACGTGTACAGAATCGCGAGCGGATCGCTATCGGCAAGCTCTGCGGCTGCGACCGGTTCACCCCGCTGCGGCAGCGGCACAGACCGAACGCTGTATGCCGGCGCTGCGCTCGGCTCTTGCCCAATCAGCCATACAGATTCGACTGCCAGGTCGCCGGGATCGAGTGCGTAAACGGCGTCGACGAGATGAGTTTCGGCAGCGACCAGCCTTGCGCCGGAGTTGCGCAGAATGTGTTCGAGTTGCAAGCCGCGCGAAGCCGTATTGATCGGAACCGCGATCGCGCCGAGCCACGCGCAGCCCAGAATGATTTCCATGAACTCGCTGCGATTCGTGCAAAGCAACGCCACCCGGTCGCCGCGCCCCACGCCTTGAGCGGCTAGCGAACCTGCACGGCGCGCAGCGATATCGAGTGCCTCGGCGCCGGTCCATTGCGTCGAGCGATCAGAGAAAAGCGGTGCGTGCGGGTTTCGGGCTGCACGAGCAGCCAGCATTTCCGGCAGGGTAAGTCTCGTGGTGTTACTCCCCGGCGCCTGGCTGCAAATCGCAGCTGGCATGTGGATGTTGCCCATGTCGTCCCCGTCTGAAATGTATGCAGGCGAGTCTAGGTTTCGCGACGGACATGTGTCAAATTCATCAATTTTGCTCTCGCTATCAATCTGGCGGATTTTGGGCGGCACGCTCAGCTCGTCCAACCGATCAGATTAAAGTCCGATTTTCCAGTTCGCCAATTCAATCTGTAATCCTTATAAACAATCGCCAAAAGCACCGCATGTGTGCCGAACCCTGTATTCCCACTACTGCGCTGGAACGGTGGAGATACCCCGGGTTGCGCGTTTGGCGTCGAGACGCTTTTCTGCGGCAATGAGGTCGTTTGGATAGTCATACCGTGCTGCGTCGGGCTGATATCCAATCGCGACCAGTTCCCTGAGTTCCTGCGTCACCTTCGTCCGGGTCACAGCGCTATCGCTCGATGTTTGCGCGAACGCGCCCCCAGGGAGAAGAACCAGCGCAGCGGCAACCGACACCACAATCCGAGGCATGTTCATGATCCACACTCCTGGCGAGGCGCTAAAGGAGGTTGCGTCAGCCTCGCTCAGCCAAGTATAGGTGCGAATCTGCAACGACAGAAATGCGTCAAACTCTCGAAAGCTATTCGCAAGGATCGTCCGAATCCCCGGCAGACAAGCCCTCATTGATGGCAAACGCCAGGCCCGCCGGATTGTCCCGCATCATGAAGTGCCCCGCGTTCTGCACGATACTGACCACGATACCCATCCTCGATAAGCTAACCGCGTCGGGATGCGGCAGCGAGCGCTCGCCGAAAATCACTGAACGCGGCATTTCCAGCCGCAACAGCAATTCACGCCACGCCACTGAATCGCCTTCTACCAACGATGTCGCCGCACGATGGACTGCTCTGGCACAGGAGATCGCGAGAGCGCCCGCCCAAACGGGATCGCCCTCTCTCGACGCGGTCGCGACCGTTTGCGCGTGGCCGTACAACCAATAGTCAGATTCAGAGTAGGCCGCAATCTCGCGACTGAACAATCCTCCGCCCGCGTCAAGATTCGGCTCTGCGAGAACCAGACGGCGTACCCGGCGAGGCGCCATCGTAGCCGCAACGATCGCGACCGCCCCACCCATGCTGTGACCGAAGAGATCGACGTCTGTGTCGAGACTCCGAATGAGTTCGACGACGATTCGAGCATGGTCTTCGACACGATATCCGAAGCACTCAGGCCGGTCGCTATACCCGGATCCCAGCAAATCGACCAGAATGCTGCGCCGCCTCGTCAATGCCGGATCCGAGATCACTTGCGGGTAGTCGCACGAGGACGCGCAGCCAAGTCCGTGGATAAACACTAGCGGCGTGCCTACCCCTGGAATGTCATGGAATCGCAGCGTCCCGCTTTGCCCGGAAAGCTTGAGAGTGCGCACGGATGATCCTGGGTCGATATGCCGGGCCTGCGGTGTTCAGGCGGTCGCTTGGGTACGCGCCGGCGGGGGCAAGACTTCCGGCGGAATCGGGCAATCATAAGGCTTGCGCCCGCGCTTTTCGTCAAGCTCCACTTTTGCTGCGCGCAGCACATCCGGTTGGCCGACCAGATCGACGGCCGTGGCAGCCAGTGTCTGCGCGGCCAGCAACATGCCTCGGTGAGCCAGCGTCGCCTTGCCCTGCGAGACCATTTGCCACGAATGAAAACCTGTTCCCCATGCGAAGCAGGACGTCAGGCATTGCGTGGTCGGAACGACCCAGGTGACATCGCCAACATCGGTCGAGCCTGTCACCGGGCGCGCCATGTCGGCACGATACGGCTGGATGTCCGTAACGATCGGACGCGGGTCACGCAGCGCCGCCGCGAAGTGACGAGCGCTGTTCTCGAAATCATCAGACGAAATGGTCTGCTGAATCTGCCTCGCGAATTCGACGTCGCGATCGCTGACGTCGAAGCCGCCGAGCGCCCGCATGTTCCGGTCGAGAACCTGATCGAGCGTGTCGTTATGCAGTACGTTCGAGCACGCCTTGTCGAAAACGATCTCGAGACGCGTGCCGGTCATCAATGCGGCACCGGCCGCGATCTGTTTGACACGCTCGAACAGATCCCGCGCTTCTTCGCTGCGCGGTGCGCGCACCGTATAAAGCAGTTCGGCGAGTACCGGCACCACGTTGGTCGAAATGCCACCGGAATTGATGTAAGCGAAATGTACACGTGCCTGATCCGGCATGTGCTCGCGCAGATAGTTGAC
Organism: Paraburkholderia aspalathi; assembly: GCF_905220735.1. NCBI lineage: Bacteria > Pseudomonadati > Pseudomonadota > Betaproteobacteria > Burkholderiales > Burkholderiaceae > Paraburkholderia > Paraburkholderia aspalathi. Next base: position 118,141 of record NZ_CAJNBA010000004.1, on the reverse strand, counting down.
ACCGATGTTCATCAGTTCTGCGGCGTCCAGCGCGCTGCGCCCAAGATGCGGCGCGAGAGCCGCGTGCGCGGCCTTGCCGTGAAAGCGGAAATACGCCTGTACGTTCGCGAGCGTGGCGTTCATGAACACCGAATTCGCTACCGAGGGATGCCAGCTCAACGCGACGTCGAGGTCGTCGAACAATCCGGCGCGCGCCATAAAGGTCTTGCCGGCAGCAGCTTCTTCGGCGGGGCAACCGTAGAACCTGACCGTGGCGTCGATATTGTTGGCAGCAAAATAGTCTCTCGCGGCAACTGCCGCGAGATGTGCGCCCGCGCCGAGCAGGTGATGGCCGCAGCCGTGCCCATTGGTGTTGACGCCGTCAGCGGCCGGTACGCAGACCAGCGCGCCGCTTTCCTGGCTCAGCCCGGCCAAAGCATCGTACTCGCCCAGAAATCCGACCAGCGGGCCGCCGCTGCCCGCCTCCGCCACAAACGCCGTCGGCAGTCCGGCCACGCCACGCGTCACGCGAAACCCTTCTTCTTCAAGTAGCGCCGCGTGCAGTTCGGCAGAGCGATATTCGCTGTAGCGCATCTCGGCGTACGACCAGATTTCATTTGCCAGCTCAACGTATCGCTGCTGCTTTGCCTCGACGAGACGCTTCACCTGTGCTGCGTGCTCCACATAGCCTCCATTCTCTCAGGATCGGTAGTCGTTTCGAAAGATTCGCGCCGGTAAGCCGGCGCAAATTTTTCCACTTTCTGCTGGCGTAGAGTATGTCGACAGATAAGCGGCCAACAACTCAATGAAAGTGTTGCCGTTGACTCCCGGTTGTCTCCTCCTGAAAAAATTTGGTGTCATACATTGACCATGAAGCTACATCAACTCCGCGCACTTGTTGCGATCGCCGACACCGGCAGTATCCGGAACGCAGCCCGCGCCACGGACCTCTCGCCGGCCGCCATTACCAAGGCGATACGTGAGCTTGAGGAAGACCTGAATGTCACGCTGATCGTACGCGAAGCTACGGGTGTGACGCTGACCGAAGCAGGTCAGACGCTGCTCGGGCATGCAAGGCTGACAGTCGGACAGTTGGCGCGAGCGCGGCAGGAAATGGAGCGGCTATCCGGTAAGAGGGACGGCACCCTGTCGATTGCAGCGGTGTCGTGGGTCGGTCTAACGTTGCTTGGAGAGGTTGTCGGCCTGTTCCAGCAGCGTATGCCCGAGGTAAAGATCGAATTCTTCGAAGGATTGGCAACCGTGTCGATACCAAGATTGCGTGACGGAACGCTCGATATCTCGATTGGAAGGGCTAGCTCTGTTAGGCAAACGGAGGAGTTCACCCATGTCCCGTTGTTTCGCACCGGTTACGCGGTAGTCGGCCGGACAGAACATCGTCTGGCAGGGTGTCGATCGCTGCATGAATTGAAGGACGCCGAGTGGATTCTGAACCGCGACTCATCCGTCGACGAACTCGCCGCGACCAATGCGTTCACCGAATATTGCCGCGTCTACGAACCCCGCATTCATATATCGCATTCCAGTGCGATCGCGCTTGGGCTGGTCGCAAGCACCGACATGTTGACGTTGATGCCATGGCCGCTCGCTGAACTGCTCGTGAGCAAGGAACGATTAACGGTCCTTCCGCTAGTCGACTCCATTGCCGAAGCCGAGATCAGTCTTATATACCGGCGCGCCGCACCACTCAGCAATGCCGCCAAATACTTTGTGGAGTGTCTGACCAGCGTGATCCGCACCTCCATGGCATCCGAAGATCCTTTCAAGCGCCGGCTCTTTCACTCTGTCGAGTGCCTGCTGTAGGCAGCAATCACTCGCTGCGCAGCGAGTGGTTTCTCCTTGACGCAATCCATTCTCGTCATGCCGGACAGCATGACGCCAGATTGCTTCGTGCGCGCTTTCCGAATCATCAATCGTTCAGGAAAGCCAAGCAAATTTTTGACACGTTGACGACACCAAAAAAGAACGTCATTATTTTTTCAATCGCACGGCAAGCGTGCCGGCGCTAACCCAATTCGGAGACGGGTGTGTCAAATCAAGCAAACGGGTGTGAGCACCCGACAGTCCGCACAGCATCGACCCTCGACTTCATTGCGGTGGTCGTGGGCAACGCCCTGGAATTCTTCGACTTCACGGTCTACGCCTTTTTTGCGGTATTCATCGGCAAGGCTTTTTTCCCGGCGTTTTCTCCGGCGAGCCAGGTGATCGCATCGGTCGCGGTGTTCGGCGTCGGCTTCGTCGCACGCCCGATCGGCGGCCTGGTGATCGGCGCCTACGCGGACCGTTCGGGACGCAAGGCGGCGCTGTCTCTGACGATCGGTTTGATGGCACTCGGCACCGCCATCCTCGCGTTCACACCATCGCACGCGACGATCGGCGTGGTGGCGCCCATACTCGTCGTCATCGGCCGTCTGCTACAAGGGTTTTCTGCCGGCGGCGAAATGGGACCCGCGACAACGTACATGCTCGAAATGGCGTCGTCGAACCGGCGCGGCTTCTATACGAGCTGGCAGCTCGCGACCCAAGGTGTGGCTTCGCTGCTGGGCGGGCTGGTCGGCTACGTCGTGTCGTCGATGCTGTCGCCGGCGGCGCTCGAGGAGTGGGGGTGGCGCGTACCGTTTGTCATGGGTCTGTTGATTGCGCCGATCGGACTGTATATCCGGACGCAGTTGAGCGAAACCCTCAATACCGAGTCTGCGGTCAAAGGTACGGGTGAGCTCGTATCCACCATTGTCAGCAAGCACCTTTCCGATTTGCTGCTTTCGTGTGCCGTAATAATCGGACCGACGATCACGGTATATGTCGTCGGGTACTACATGACGACCTACGGCCTGCGCGTACTGCACCTGCCCACGTCGACCTCGATGCTGGTCGGCCTCATCACAGGCGGCGTGGGAATTTTCGCATCCCTGGCCGCCGGCCTGATCTACGACCGGTTTCCCAATACGAAGTGGATGGTACTGCCGCAGGTTTTGACGGTACTGGCGATCGTGCCGGCATTCGTGTGGGTCACCCAGAACGGCACGGCCGTCACCTTTCTTTCGATGGTTGCGCTGCTGACGTTGTTGCGCGTGCTGATGGCGCCGTTTCAACTGTGCTTCATTCCCGAGATATTTCCTAACGCGATTCGCAGCACGTGCGTGTCCGTCTGCTTCAGCGTGCCGACCACGATTTTCGGCGGCAGCGCGCAGGTGGTAGTGGCATGGCTCGCCGCGAGGACGGCCGACCCGATGTCGCCGGCCTGGTATCTGCTCGCCGCAAACTCTATTTCGCTGCTCGCCGTGCTGACGCTTTACATGCGACATCGCGCAACGATGGGACGAAACAGCGTATTCCGCGCCAAAGCGGGGATCTAGCAGTCCGTCGATCCAGCCGGATTATTTATTCATGTTCGTCTTTCGACTGCGAGGCCTGGCATGTCATTTCGATTACGGGTCGAACGGCAACGGGTTTCGTGCGTCAATCGAACCGGAGAGCACGTGAATTTCGATCAACTCGATCAAGAGATTGCCGCGCGGATCGAATCGTACCGTGATGTGTGCGTGCACCTGAGCGACCGGCTGTGGGATCTCGCTGAAACGGCCTATGCGGAGTACGAGTCGGCGGAATTGCAAATTCGCGAGCTCGAGCGGCATGGCTTCCGGATCACGCGAGACGTTGCGGGTATCCCTACTGCGTTTGTCGCCGAAGCCGGCGACGGCGGCCCGGTCATCGGCTTTCTCGGCGAGTACGACGCGTTGCCTCACCTCAGCCAGGTCGCCAACTCCGCCACCCGGCAACCGGCACCAGATGCCGGCAGCGGACACGGTTGCGGTCACAACCTGCTTGGCGGCGCGGCGCTGATGTCCGCTTTCGCCATCAAGGATTGGCTTCACGCGTCCGGGCGCGCGGGCCGGGTTCGCTATTACGGCTGCCCCGCTGAGGAAGGCGGAGCCGGCAAGACGTTCATGACGCGAGCCGGCGCATTTGCCGATCTCGACACCGCGCTTACCTGGCATCCTGCCAGCATCCTCGCAATCGATGCGATGACAACCCTTGCGACGCTTCACGCGCGCTTCACGTTCAGCGGCGTCGCCGCACACGCGGCGGCCGCGCCTCACCTGGGGCGCAGCGCACTCGACGCGGTCACGCTGATGAATGTCGCCGCCAACTATCTGCGCGAGCACATTCCGAGCGATGCCCGCCTTCACTACGCGCTGCACGATACGGGTGGGACGGCGCCCAACGTCGTTCAAGCTCGTGCCGAGGTCGTCTATCAATTGCGCGCACCTGAACTCTCCACGATCCATTCGCTACTCGACCGGCTGCGCAAGATCGCGGACGGCGCCGCGATGATGACCGACACCACCGTCGTATGCCGGGTGGAAAAGGCCATGTCGAATATGAGGCCCAACAAGGTCCTGTCCGATCTGATGTACGAGCGCATGCTCGCAATCGGTCCGACGCCGTTCGACACCGTCGATCACGATTTTGCCGCGCGCATGCACGCCGCCATTTCACCCGCCGAAGCACTGGGCAGCTTGTCGATTCTCGGCGCCCATCGGCTCACGGGAGTTCTGCATGACGGGGTCCTACCAGCTGCGTCGATGCCATCGTTGTTGCCCGCGTCGACCGACGTAGGCGATGTCAGTTGGGTCGTGCCGACAGCCCGCTGTCTCGGCGCCTGCTTCGCGCTGGGCACGCCGTTCCATTCGTGGCAGTTGGTCGCCCAAGGCAAATCGTCGATCGCGCACAAAGGCATGCTGCAGATCGCGAAGGTGATGGCTGCCACCGCCGCAGCGCTCTACACGAGTCCTTCATTGCTTGAACAGGCCAAGGCGGAATTGCGTGAGCAATCGGCCGGTGAAACCTACATCTGCCCCATTCCGGACGACGTGCTTCCTCCCGTCGCTAAAGAAGGCCGAACGCAAAGAGGCTCGGTTCGGGGGGCGTTTCCGCACCAATACGCCGGGGGTAACGCGTGATGAAGCGCGAAGATAACCAACGGATCGGACTCATCGAGCAGTTCGTCGAAACAAAGCGTGGCGACTTCATTGATCTTGCGGATCGCATCTGGGATCTTGCCGAGACTCGTTGGGAAGAATTTCGCTCAGTCGAAGCGCAGATCGAGTTACTTGAGCGCGAAGGATTTCGGATCACGAGAAACCTGGGCGGTCTGCCCACGGCGTTCGTTGCGGAAGCCGGAAATGAAGGACCCGTCGCCGGGTTTCTGGGCGAATACGACGCGTTGTCGAACATGAGCCAGCAAGCCGCGGCCGTAGAAGCGTGCCCGGTATGCGCCGGAGGCAACGGGCACGGATGCGGTCATCATCTGCTTGGTGTCGGTGCGATGCTGGCCGCAGTAGCCACGCGCGACTACCTCCTTTCCCAGGATTTGCCTGGGATCGTCCGTTACTTCGGATGCCCCGCCGAGGAAGGTGGCGCCGGCAAGACCTACATGGCTCGCGAAGGTGTATTCGATGATATCGACTTCGCATTGACCTGGCACCCTGGCCCGTTATCGGGGATTTTCAAGTACAAATCGCTGGCGGTGATGCAGGCATTTTTCCGCTTCTCCGGCGTGGCCTCGCACGCGGCGGCTTCACCCCATCTCGGACGCAGCGCGCTCGATGCGGTTGAACTGATGAACGTCGGGGTGAATTTCCTGCGCGAGCATATGCCCGCCGAGGCTCGCGTCCATTACGCGATCATCGATGCCGGCGGCCTCGCTGCAAACGTTGTTCAGGCCCGTGCCGAAGTGCTGTACGTGGTCCGCGCGCCGAACATCGAGCAGGCGTGGGCGCTATTCGAGCGCGTTCGACGAATCGGCGCGGGCGCTGCGCTGATGACCGAAACAACCGTTGAGGTCGAAGTCGATCGCGCATGCTCGGACGTGCTGCGCAACGAAACGATTGAAGCCTTGATCATGGATAACCTCGAGCGTTTCGGCCCTCCTCCCTTCGACCAGTCCGATCGCGATTTCGTCACGCGGCTCGCCGGAAACATCAGCGCGGGTGATTTGCAGGAATGTCTCGACGCCTATCGCGGGCCCGCTGGTGCCCATGGACTCGCCGACACGCCGCTTCCATTGAACGAGGAACCGGGCTCGTTGACTGGATCGAGCGATGTGGGAGACGTGAGCTGGGTCGTGCCGACAACCCAGTACCTCGGCGCTTGCTACGCGGTGGGGACCAACATGCACACGTGGCAACTGGTGTCGCAGGGAAAACTGCCCGCTGCACATAAAGGAATGCTGCACGCGGCAAAGGTACTCGCGGCGACCGCGCTGGATCTGCTGACGGAGCCGTCACATATCGACGCAGCTCAGGCAGAACATGCGTGCCTCACTGGCGGACGTCCCTATGTCTGTCCAATTCCCGAATCGGTACTCGCGCCACCGCTGCGTAAAAGGACGGAAAAGAAAAGGACGGAAAAGGGACACCTAACCTAGCGCCCAACCGCACTCCTTTTACGCACTTGACCTGACCTGATCCATGACATTTTCCTACTTCATCACGGCGACTAACGAGCACGATCCGCATGCGCGGGTAAGCGCGGCACATTGTCAGTTCATTCAGGAAGCCATCCGCGCGACGCCTGACTTGATGAAGGCCGAGCTTTATACGCCCGCCCAGATCACGACTTATCACGACGACGGCCCTTCGCCCCTGCTCGCGCTGCGGCTCGAGTTCACCAGCCTCGAGGCACTCGAGTCACAAGTCACCGAGGGCGGACATCTCTGGCGGCTTGCGCAGTCGGATGACTGGCTCGCGCCGTGCGCAAGCCTGGTCACGCATCAAGCCATGCTCACCCGTACGTTTATGCCTCTCACGACGACGCCCGCGGAACCGGCGTTGTGCAGCTATCTCGTGCATTACCCGGGCGCTGCGGAAAATTTCAACGACTGGCTTTCCTACTACGTCGCCCATCACCCTCAGATCATGCTCGACTACCCGCATGTACGGCAGGTCAACGTATTCACCCGGGTCGACTGGTGTGAGTCGATGCCATGGACGCGCGTGAACTACATGCAGCGAAACATGCTGACCTTCCCTTCTTCGCAACTGCTCGCCGAGGCGCTGACGTCGCCCGTTCGTGCGCGAATGCGGGAAGACAATGGACGGTTTCCGGCGTTCTCGGGACGAGCTTGCCACTACCCGATGCTCACCAACGTAATCGCTCCGGACAACAAGAAGTCTTAGCCGAAACCAAAGGAGAAAGACAAACCAGATAAGTTTTCATTCGCTGTCTCGTATCACACGCTTCAATATTAGTAATACTTATTAAAAAATAACCAATTGCGTTTGGAAATCAACTTCGTCAACGAATCGCCTCGAAAAATCGAATACCACTAACAACATTTCGAGCGATCTACGCAGCACTTTAAGAGGATGTTTAAAATGTGTAGGAAAGTTCTAGTCACCGCTACCCTGCTCGGCTCCATCGCAGGCACCGCACACGCGCAAAGCAGTGTGACCCTGTACGGGCTCGTCGATTCGGCAATTGGCTACACGAGCAACCAGGGTTCGACCAACGGCCACATCAATCACGGCATTCAGGCGTTGCCCGGCGCCATGTCGGCGAACCGGTGGGGCCTGCTCGGCTTCGAAGACCTCGGCGGCGGTACGCAAGCCACCTTCAGGCTCGAAAACGGCTTCAACATTCAGAACGGTGCGCTCGGACAAGGCGGCCGGATGTTCGGCCGCAGCGCGTACGTGGGCCTCGTCAACAACAGTTGGGGAGCCGTGACAGCCGGCCGCCAATACATGCCGTTCCAGGAAGACGTGGGCAACGAAATGGCCGCCCTCTACATGTCGGGTTATACGTTCCATCCGTATGACAACGACGACATGAACTGCACCTTCAGACCCAACAATACGGTCAAGTACACGACACCTACCATCGCCGGTTTCACCGCGAAGGTCCTGTATGCGTTTTCGAATCTCGCCGGTCAGATCAATACCAACCGCCTATGGAGTGGCAGCGCCGACTATGTGAACGGTCCGGTCCACCTCGACGCCGGCTTCTTTACGGTCAGTCAACCAGGCTACGGCACAGCCGGTGCTGAAGCGTCGGATAACACGTATGGCGCGCTTCCGACGATTGCTGCCGGCGGCATTGCGAAGCACACGGTATGGGGCGCCGGCGGCACGTATACGTTCGGCGCGCTGCTCGCGAGCATCATCTATACGCATGCGGACTTCGACGCGACCGTCGGCGGCACACTGAAGTTCAGCAACTACGAAACGAGCCTACGCTATCAGCTCACGCCCGCTGCGGTGTTAACTGCAACCTATCTCTACACCACACAGAGAAGTACCGTTGCCGCAGGTGGGAATACGCACTACAACCAGGGCGCATTAGGGGTCAATTACTTCCTGTCGAAGACAGTTGACCTGTACAGCAACCTTGTCTACCAGCGGGCCGCAGGTACGGCTCATGCGTGGATTCTCAATGGAACGGCAATGTCCAGCAACGACAGTCAGTTCATGGCTCTCGTCGGGATCCGGAAGAAGTTCTAGGGACCCTAGTTTCGAAACAACGGCAATGTGTGCTGGAGGATGCGCGAACTGATCGAAGCGCATTCCGGCGGCACACCACGCGGCACAACCTGAAATAATGAGCCGCACGCGTTTCTAACGGCGCTCACCGTGTCGCCTTAACCGGCTTCACCAAAGAAGGTTCTTGCCGACATGGGATGATGAATATTGCTCCCTTCGAACGGCGGGAATTTCTCGAAATCCGCACGCATCTGATGTCTGACCGGCGAATTCATAGCACGGGTAATCGCCTCGGCGCTATCGAACATCAGCTTGTTGCGTTGCATGTAGTGAACCTTGCGCCACGGCATAGCATCGACCCAATCGACCCGCGTGAAAATCTCGATCTCACGCGCACCGTCGAAGAACTTCATGATTTGCGGGTGGTGCGCCAGATAGTAAGTGAGCCACTCGTCGAAGTTTTCAGCGTGCCCCGGATAGTGAACCAGGAACTGGCAGGGAAGCGCCCCATCCGGCACCTTGGCCTCAGGGTCAAGCACCGGATAGGGCCGGCGCGCCATGACCTGTTGTTCGACTGCAGACGGCTTCAGACTTTCGAATTCCGTGCGAGCGATCTGCTGGAGGTGCCCGTCGGCGGATATTGCGGCTTCGAGCGCCGCGAGCTTTTCGAAGTCGAGCTGGAACGCGAAAATCGGCGACGGGCCGTCGTTCGTGTAGAAGTCTTTCGCGCTCTGCGGCGTATATAAGCGCGCGCGGCTCATGGCAGGCGTGGTCCGAATGCAATCGGTGATGGCTTGTAAATCCGCGTCGCTAATGCGCGCGTTCGCATCTGGATGTGTAAACGTTACGAGGTAGGAGAATTGCATGATTGCCTGAACGTAGGTGTTGTACGTAGGAAAGAGAACGCGTCATCATAGGTCGAGCAGACATGCCTGCAAGCGCTCGACATCGACGCTCGCAACCCGGTCAGGCACAGCCCCGCCCGAATGATCCGCGGCCAGCGCAAGCATCAGCGCAATGCGCAGCTTCGCGGGCGCCAGATCGCCGCCGACCAGTATTCCGTCAACCGTGAGAAAACGCTGCACCGGTACCACGCCGCGCGGCGCGCGCGTCGCCTGAACGACCACCACGCCCGCCTGCACAGCGTCCCGGAGCGCGCGCATTTCGCCGGCGGCCGGCCGCCCAGGCGCAAGCCCCGCGCAGACGATGCCACGGGCGCCCGCCGAAACGAAAGCGTCGATCGCCGTGCCGTCGGCACCTGCGTAGGATGTCACGATATCGACCCTCGGCAGCGTGAACGCACGCATGGAGGCGTGATCGAGCACCGCAGAAAATGCCGAACCCCGTTGCCCATCACGAAACGCGCGACGACGCCACACCACGCTGGCGTCGGCGTCGATCCGGCCAAGCGGTCCGTATGGGGGCGCTTCGAATGCAGCGAGCTCGAAACTGGCCGCCTTCGTCACGTCTCGTGCCGCGAAAAACAATCCGCCCATTGTCACCAGCACGCCGGCGCCGCGCGAGGCCGAGGCCGCCGCGAGCGCGACCGCGCCGCGCAAATTCGCCGCGGCGTCGCTGCCGTCTGTGTTCGCGGGGCGCTGCGCGCCGGTCAGCACAACGGGTCGCTCCACGGCCAGCACGAGGTCGAGAAACCAGGCCGTCTCCTCAAGCGTCGCCGTGCCATGCGTGACGACAAAGCCTGTCAGCAACGGATCGGCCGCGGCTGTATCGCGAATCAGCGCGGCGAGCTCCAGCCAGTCCTTCGGCGTAATCGCTACACTGCCCAGACTGCGGAACGGAATCGGCACGACGTCGACGTCCGGCGCGAGTTCGCCGAGCCGAGCCAACAGATCGTCGATCGGGTGAATCACGCCGCTGTCGGCATATTCAATCCAGTCGAAGCGGTGGCGGCCATGCATGGCAAAGGTGCCGCCCGTGCCGATCACTGCGATTCGCGGACGCACAAGATCGCGCGACGCAATCCGCGTTTCCATGTCATCGTGCTTCATGCTTGCAGACGAACGAACAGTTCGTTTCCGACCATTTTCGCCTCGTGGCGGCGCGTATCCCGCGTGATCGGCGCCGACAACGCCTTGCCCGTGCGCACGTCGACGAGACCTGCATGCAGTGGGCATTCGATTTCATGGCCGTCGAATTCGCCATCGCTCAGCAGCGCCGCGCCATGCGTACAGATATCGTCGAGCGCGTGCACATCGCGATCGATCAGAAACAGCCCGACCTTGACACCCTCCAGTTCGATCCCGCGACACGCGCGCGAGCCGAACACCTGCTCCATCGCCCCCAACCGATACCAGCCGTCGTCCTCACGGACGTAGTCGCCTGCGGACGCCGCCTTGATTTCGTGAATCGCGTTCATAGGGCCGCCTTCTGTTGAAGTTTGACAGGTTCGTGCATCCGTACAGCGCCGATCAGGTCGGACAGTTTCGATACGCCGTGCCGCTCGCAATAAGCAGTGAGATCGTGGATCAGGCGCGGCATCGCGGTGGGGGACACGAAGTTGGCCGTGCCGACCTGCACGGCGCGGCAACCGGCCAGCAGGAATTCCAGCGCATCGGCTGCCGTGCCGATGCCACCGCATCCGATCACCGGAATCTTGACGGCCTGCACGCACTGGTACGCGATGCGCAGCATGATCGGGCGGGTTGCCGCGCCGGTCAGTCCACCCATCACGTTCGCGACGCGCGGCCGGAACGTCTCGACGTCGATCGCCATCGCCAGAATCGCGTTGCTGACGACAAGCGCATCCGCGCCCGCCTCTTCCGCGGCCAGCGCGACTTCGACCACATTGCCCGCGTTCGGCGTCATCTTGGCCCAGACCGGCAGGCCGCACGCTTCCTTCATTGCCTTGACGACCTGATACGTCGCCTCCGGATCCATGCCGAACGCGCGGCCATCCTTTTTCAGATTCGGGCACGACACATTCGCCTCGATCGCGGCCACGCCCGGCACCGCGATTTTCGCGGCCAGCGTGCCGAACTCCTCGATCGTGTTCGCCGAGATGCTTGCGACCAGCGGTGGGGTGTAGCGGCGATAGAACGGCACAGTCTGCTCGATGTAGTAATCACTGCCCTTGCTCGGAATGCCGATCGAAAACAGCGTGGCGTCGCGAAACTCGGCGACGCGCGGCGGCGGCACGCCTTCGCGGATATCCTGCGTGATCGTCTTCGTGACGATCGCGCCGAGGCAGTCGAGGTCGAACACCCGAGACGTGCCTTCCGCGAAGGTGCCTGACGCGGGCATGACCGGATTCGCAAGCGTGAGCGAGCCGATCTTGACGCTGAGGTCTACCATGATGTCGTTTCCTGAAGATCGAAGACGGGACCGTCCCAGCACACGCGGCGATAGGTCAGTTCGTCGGAACCGGCGGACTTGCGGAACGGGCGCACGCACGCATAGCACGCGCCGATCGCGCAGCCCATGTGCTGCTCAAGTGCGATCTGGCCGGGAATCTGCAATTCCGCAGTAACGCGTTGAAGCATCGACAGCAACCGGTTCGACCCGCACGTCGTTGCAAACGTGACAGGCCGGGACACGTGGAGGCGGCGGATCAGGTGCTCGACCTGAACCACGTCGCTGGTCTGGTCGTCGTCGGTGACGATGACGATGTCGGCCCCTGCGTCGCGCAAATAGTCCACTGACATCACCAGCGAAGGACTGCGCGCACTCAGCACGGCTGTCACGTGGGCGCCTGCCGCAATCGCTTCTTGCGCAAGCGGCGCCATCGTCGCGAGGCCGACGCCGCGCGCCAGCAGCAGCACGTGAGCCGCGCCGGTCGTCGCAGGAAGATCGAAGCCTTTGCCTAGCGGTCCGAGCGCGTCGAGCGTGTCGCCCCTGTTCAGTTGCGCGAGGCCGCGCGTGCCGACGCCCTGCACCTTGTAAAGAAACTCGATGCGCTGATTCTCTGGTGCTACGCGGTAGATGCTCATCGGCCGGCGCAAATACGGCACTTCGTCGTTCGAAGGCGGACACGCCAGATGGAAAAACTGTCCGGCGCGTACGGTCAACGCGAGGTCTGGTGCGCTCAACACGAGATGCTTGTATTCCGGATTCACCCATTCGTTCGAACGCACGACACACTGGTTCTCCGCGATCGACGGTATCCGGCTGTACGTTAGATCCGCAGCGGATGCTGCGTCGTCGCGATGTGCACACAGCGGAACCACCTTGCCTGTTGCTCGCGTTTCGCTGCTGCAACGGCCGCCCGTTGTTTGCGCGTCGTTGTCCGATGCGAGGCTCTCCGCCGCGCAGGCGTCTGTCTGTAAGCTTGTCATGTTTCTTCCGTCGTATCCTGTCGAATCAATGTCCTTTGCTCGCTCACACGCTTCGCATTCAGCGAGGCGAAATCGCTCGCGAGCGGGAACGGTTGGGCGCCGGGCTCTAGCATGTGAAGCTGCGTAAATCGCATTTCCCGCACCAGCCAGTCACCCGACGCTTCGCACACGTACTTCTCTTCGGTGACGGCGCCAAGCATCACGGCGCGTGCGTCATCGTCGCGCAGGGCCAGTTGCCACAAGCGCCATGTGCCGACTGCGTTGTGAGTGTCGATGAAGGTGAGCGTTTCGCTGACGTAGTAGTGCATCGCGAATAGCCACGGCGATCGTTGAAACCAGTCGGCCAATTTCTCGCGGCCCACCAGGTTGTCACCGAATCCGGAGCCACCGACCCACACCGCCGTTTCGGTGAAGCATTCCGCCTGTTGACGCGCGATCTCGCGCATCACGCCCTCGGGTTGGCGCTGATAGTCGGCGGTGTATTTGGCGTCGGCCAACGCCGCGTAACGCGCTTTCAGGGCGCGTATCGCATCGACCGCTTCGAGCCGCGCCACGCGCGCTTCGAGCGAAGCGGCATCTCCCGCCACGGTTTTCTCGATTGGGCTGTTCATCGTCAAACCAGCTCCTTCAGTGAAACCAGCGCGTTGCCAAGCTGTTGCGGATCGATCCGCTTGCGTGATTTGACAAGCGCTTCCAGATAGCGCCGGTCGCGGCTCTGGTTGATCGTGACGCCGGCGCTCACGCAGCCGTCACGCAGCGATATGACGGTCGCGTTCGCCGCATTCAGATCGCCGCGCACAACGGTTGCATCGGTAGCCTCAGGCAGACCGGTTACCTGAATCGCGTGGCCGAGCTGATCGGTCCACATCCACGGCGTTTCCCGATACGGTTGCGTGCACCCCATAATGATTTCCGCGACGGCGCGTGCCTGGTTCTCCGCGTTGCGCCAGGTTTCCTGGCGCAAATGAAAACCGGCGTCACTGTCGAGCGTGCAGGCGACGTCGCCAGCCGCGTAAAGCCATGGCAATTGCGGGCTTCGGCAGAACGCATCCACGGTGATACCGCGCGCATCAGACAGGCCCGTGTGCTTCAGAAAACGCGGATTGCAATCGACGCCGATCGCAACCAGCACGCAATCCGCGTCGACGCCAAACGGCACGCCATTGCGTGTGGCATCGACTCGCAGCCGGAGCACATTCGTCTGTTGCCTCTCCGCCGCCACGATCCGCTCGACACTGACGCCCGTATGCAACTCGACGCCTCGCGCGGTGTGCTGCTGCGCCAACCAACCGGCCACGAGAGGCGGCAGACAGCGATTCATGATGCCGTTGCCCGCTTCGAGTACGGTAACGGGCACGCCGAGCGCGATCGCAGTCGACGCGACTTCCATTCCGATCACGCCCGCCCCGATAATCGCAAGCCGTCTGCACCCCACGAGCGACTCTTTCAACGCAAGGCAGTCATCAAGTGTTCTGAGCACGTGTACGCCGGGCATTGCCGCGGTCATGAAAGCGGGACGTCGCGCCTCGCCGCCCGTGGCAACCACCATCAGGTCGAAATCGACGCTGCGTCCGTTGTCCAGTTGCACGCGCCGTGCGTCGATATCGAGCGAATCGGCGCACGCGTGAATCCGTTCGATACGCGCAGCCGTCAACGCGTCTACCGACCAGAATTCCGCAGGCGCCAGCGCGAGGCTTTCCTGGGCACTCGTGCCGAGTAGCAAATCCTTGGACAGCGCCGGGCGCTCATAAGGCGCATGCGCTTCCGCGCCAATCAGCGTGACTCGGCCGGCGTGCCCGAGCGCGCGCAGATGCTGCGCGACACGTCCGCCAGCGTGCCCAGCGCCGACAATCGCGATATGCGACGCAGTCATGGCTGACGCTCCTGATCCGCAGCGATACGCACCGTCACGCGGTACAGCACGCAGCGGTCCGACACGCACGTATAGCGGCGCGGTTCGTTGGGCGGAATAAGGATCGCCTCGCCTTCAGACAGGATGTAATGCTCGTGTGCCGCGACAATGTCGACGCGTCCTTCGAGCACCGCACCGACCTCTTCGCCCAGCACGTCTTCGCCGAACTCGACGGTTTCGTCGCGTGACAGCAATTGTGTTGTGGCGGCCAGCGCATCGCCGTCCGCGGTCTGCATGGCTGACGATGCAGCCGGCTCGGAAACCAGCAGGCACTGCTCGATGCGGGTCACGATGCGTTCTCCCGATCGGCGAGCGGGTAATACGGGGTTTCGTCACCGCTGCCGTATTCGGCGCGCGGCGGTGTCACCACGTTGAGCCTCATGCTGACGCCCGCGCCTTCGAAGCGATTCACACCGTAATGGCTCAACCCGGCGGGGATGATCATCGCCTCGCCGGCATTCATCGGTCGCTCGATCTCCGGGCCGCCGGCGTGCACCTCGAAGATCGAACACGCACCGCGCACCTGCAACGATGCTTCCTCGCCGTGATCGTGCGCCTTCGCGGGCAGCCCGCGCCCGGCGGCTTCCACAAACTTGATAACGGCAACGCTTATCGTTTGGCCGATCATCGTCTTCATATAGAGTCCGTCGGCGACGACCTGCTTGAGGCCATCGTCGATTCCAAATATCCGACACTTCGGCATAACGCTCTCCTGATCCGAATTAGCACGTCGCGGCAGTTTCAGATGGCCGGACGCATCGTGAACGTTTCATCGGCGACGAACCGGCGCGGATCGTATCCGTCGATCACCGCCGGCTGCTGGTAAAACTCGACGGCCGGCGCGATCTCCGCAAACGAAAGCAACAGGTACATCAGCGTTTTCGCTTCTTCCGGCAGGCTGGCGAGTTCGTACTGGTTCAGCCATTCAACGATCTCGTCGACCTTCGGCAGCATCGCGTCCTTGAACTCGACGATCGCGTCCATGCCGACGGTATGGCGTTGCGTGTTGCGCTGGGTCTCGGTGGGCAGCGCCCAGATTCCGACAAAACAAGCCAGATCGCTGAACACTTCGGGCAGTGCAACCGGCACGGTTCGCGCCTCACGCTTTGGCATGACGATGATTTTCTGTTCCATGATCTTTACTCCGTAACCACTTCGGCTTTGCTGACGGCCGCTTTACCTTCCGCGTCCGCTTCCGCTTCGGCCAGCAGGCGTTCGATGACGTGATAGCTGTGACGAACCAGCAGTTCGTTGTCCTGCAGCACCATGAATTTCTTCACGCCCGTTTCCGCAGCACGCTGCGTGCGTTCGAGTGTGCTCAAATCTTCGAGGAGCACGTCGCGCAGCGCCACCTTCATGTACTCGAGGAAGAAGCGGCCACCCGGCGTCGTCATTTCCGGGTAGTACACGCGCGCTTCGAGCAGCGTCCTGTTGTGCGCGATCGGCCGGAAGTTGTATGCCTGGCAATAGTTGGGCCGCAGCGACAGATAGAAGTCCGGAAACACGACGTTGATATCGAACAGCCAGTTCGGGCTTTGGGTCCAGTTCACGCCTTTGGGCAATGCGTCGAGCGGAAACGCATGGCGCGCGCTGCCGATGCCCGCACGCAAGGCCGACGCGGCAATCGGCCGTTTGGAACCGGCATCGGACAGCGCCTCGCTGGCGGCCACGCCGCCTGACGTAACAGCTTTCGGATTACCGTAGACCGACTTCTGGTTGCCCGCGAGAGACAGCCGTCGATGCAAGTCGCCGCACAACGCGTCGAGCGGCGGCATGCTTCCACCCTCGCTCCTGTCGATTGCATCGGCGATCGAATTGCCGTGCACGTAGGCGACGTGATACGCCTCCTGGAATGCGTCGAGCGCCAGCTTCCAGTTGCAATCCACCACCGTCTCCCATGCAAAACCAACCGTCATCTTGTCGAACGGATAGCCTTCGATGTCGCCGTACATCGGCTTCATGAAGTCGTCCAGCGACATCTTCGGGTCCGGATCCATGTTGACGAAAATGAAGCCCTGCCACACGTCGCAAGCAACGCGGGTCAGCGCGTAATCCTTGAAATCGATCCCGAAGAAACACTTTTCGTCCGGCACACCCGTCAGCTTGCCGTCGAGGTCGTACGCCCAGCCGTGAAACTTGCAGAAGAACTTGCGCGTGTGGCCGCTCTTGTCATACGCAATCTGGTTGAGCCGATGCGAACACACGTTGTGCATCGCGCGAATCTGGCCCTGCTTGTTGCGCACCACGATGACTTCCGTGTCGCAAGCGTCCAGTTTTTTAACGAAGTAGTCACCGGCAGCGGGAATCTCCTCCACCCGGCCGACCTGCAGCCAGGTCTTCTTGAAGATATGGGCCTTTTCCCGCTCGTAGTACTCGGCCGAGATGTAAGGTTCGACCGGGATCAAGCCCGAGCCGAGATGCGCATACCGCGCAGTGAGCGTGCCTTCCGGGGCGGGTATCTCGTTCATCAGCAAAAATCCTCAACAGGAACATGCAATTCGTCGAATAACGAATGTCATTCTGTTTTTGAAAAATTATGCTGTCAAGTCTTTCCGGCCAAAGGTGTTGAGCGCCGATGCGCGACTCGATCGTTCACGCCGCGAGGACGGTTGCTAGAATGACGAGCGTGCAGGCGGGGATATCGCTCCGGCCCTCTCCGCCAGAATGCGAAAACCAACCGATTCAGGGGATCCAGTGCCGCAGGTAAAAAAAGCAGAAGTACGGGAGGCGATTCTGGCCGCCGCATTTTCGGCGTTCAGCGAGAAGGGCTATTCCGCGACCACGATGACCGAAATCGCGCGCCAGGCCGGCACGACCGTGGCCAATCTCTACGTCTATTTCGATTCGAAGCTCATCATCCTGTACGAGCTCTACCAGCCATGGCTGATGAAGCAGCTCGACGCGCTTCGAGCGGAAGTGGTGCTGTTGTCCAATCCGAAGAAAAAGATCCGACGAATCCTGACGGGCCTATGGGCTGACATTCCAGCCTCCGACCAGGCATTCGCGAATGCACTGATCGACGCGTTGGCAAGCGCGCCGCCGAACATGGGAAAGCCCGTGAAACTGCTCGATTCGGTGGAAGGATTTCTGACCAGGCTGCTGCGCGAATCGTTGCCGCCCGAGCGCGCGGAAGTCGCACGCGACGATCTGATCTCGCATGTGATCTGGATGGCGTTCGACGGCTTCGTCATCAACCATCGCATCGGCGACGTGCGGGATATCGAACGAATCGCCGCATTGATGACTGATCTGTTGCTGGGCGACACGGGTCCGAAGGCCCGCTGAACACTGCCGCGCCGGTTCCCGCCGGTGCCGCTCGCCGGTTGTCAGAAGAAAAAATAAAAAGACAATTTTGAAATTCTTTGACACGCCACAATAAAGAATGCCATTCTGTATTTAGGCCGCAACGTCGGCTGCTTTCCGCGCGTATCCGGATTCGAAGCGACGCAACGGCCGCCTGGTGCATCGGTCCTGGCGTCGCGTCCGGCCGCCCTGTGTGGACGGATGGCTTTGCACACAAGCCTGGTCACGAGCGAGAAGCCATAACGCTCCTACCCATGATCTGTGTTGCTCACCACCTGAGGTGTCTTCAATGGCCGCACTATCCGATAGTTCAGCAAGCCACCCGTTCGATCCACCTGCGCGAACCACCTATCTGGTTCTGATCCTCTGTTTCCTGACGATTGTCGCGGAAGGCTACGACATCGGCGTGATGGGCACGATCGTGCCGTCTCTGCTCGCCGATCAGGCCTGGAAGCTGACGCCGATCGAAATTGGCGCAATGGGCAGCGCCGCGCTCTTCGGCACGCTGTTCGGGTCATATTTCATCAGCGTCGTCAGCGACCTGGTGGGTCGCAAGCGGCTGTTAGTTGGATGTGTCGCGTTGTTTTCGGTATCGATGCTCGGCGCAGCCTGGTCGCCAACGCCCTTTGCATTTTCAGTCGCGCGTTTTGCTGGTGGACTCGGTCTGGGTGGTGTCATTTCCGCCGCTGCCGCGCTAACAGTCGAGTATTCGCCATCCGGGAAACGCAATCTGAACTTTGCGCTGATGTACTCGGGCTATTCGATTGGTGCGCTGCTGTCGGCATTGATCGGGATCGCTTTTCTCAGTTCGCATGGATGGCGGTTCGTCGTCGCGCTCGGCGCAAGTCCGCTCATCGCGCTTCCGCTTCTGCTGTACCTGTTGCCAGAATCACTCGATTTTCTGATCGCTCGTGGAAAACAGGCACAGGCGCAAGTTCTCGCCGCCAAACTCGGCATCAGGATGTTCGGCCCGGAACACCTCCCGAAAGACGCACTGCCCAAACCTTCGATCGGCACCGTGTTTGGCGAAGTGTTCTCAAAACAGAATCGATGGGCGACGATCAGTCTCTGGATCGCGCAGATCGCTGCCGTCCTCGTGATCTATGGATTGGGGACATGGCTGCCGCAGTTGATGCGCAAACTGGGCTACGACCTCGGCTCAAGCCTTTCGTTTCTCGCAGTCTTCATGCTGTCGTCCGCCATTGGCGGAATCCTGATCGGCCGAATCAGCGACCGCCTGGGCGTACGCAAAACCATCTGTGGCGGATACGTGATCGGCGCCCTGGCAATCTCGGGGCTCGCGATCAAGAGCAGTCTCGTCGTCAACTACATCCTGGTCGCGCTGGCTGGTTTCGGAAGCATCGGTGTCGCGATGGTTCAACTCGGCTTCATCGCCAACTACTACCGCGCCCATGCAAGGGCGAGCGCAACGGGTTGGGCCGTGGGCATCGGCCGCCTCGGCGCGATGAGCGGTCCGATGGTGGGCGCCTATCTGGTGGCACAAGGTGTCGACGTCAAGTGGAATTTCTTCGCCTTCGCGGGATCGGCGCTCGTCGCGGCCATGGCTATCGCACTGACACGCAATCCTGAGCGCAGCCTCTCGTTTCAGAACTCGATGGGGATCCCTGTCGAAAATTGATTTTCTAAAAAACAACAATATATTTAGACATACAGATCAACAATCTGGGCAACGGGGATTCACGATACATCCGTTGACAACAACCTATTGCCCAGCCACCCGAAATACCGCCACCACAGAACGCAGGCGCGCCGCCTGTTCGTCGAGCGACGCCGCAGCCGCAGCCGCCTGCTCCACCAGCGCAGCATTCTGCTGCGTCACTTCATCCATCTGCGACACCGCGCGGCTGACCTGCTCAATGCCAGTGCTCTGCTCGTCCGATGCGGAGGAAATCTCGCCCATGATGTCCGTTACCCGGCGAATCGACTGCTCGATCTCGGCCATCCTGCCACCGGCTACCTCGACCAGCCGCGTGCCGCCGCTGACATTCGCCACCGACGCCTGGATCAGGCTCTTGATATCTTTCGCGGCTGCAGCGCTGCGTTGCGCAAGGGCGCGGACCTCGCCGGCCACGACAGCAAAACCGCGCCCTTCCTCGCCTGCCCGCGCTGCCTCGACAGCGGCGTTGAGCGCAAGGATGTTGGTTTGAAAGGCAATGCCTTCGATGACCGCGGTGATCTCGGCGATCTTCTTCGACTCGCTCTCGATCTGCTTCATCGTGCCGACCACTTCCTGCACCGCGGAACCCCCACGCGCTGTGGCCTCGGTCGCGGCATTGGCGAGCCCGTTTGCCTGTCTTGCGTTGTCTGCGTTCTGCTTAACGGTCGCCGTAATCTGCTCCATGCTGGCAGCCGTTTCCTGCAATGACGCCGCCTGCTCTTCAGTGCGTTGCGACAGATCGAGGTTACCTTGTGCGATTTCGCCTGAACCGGTCGCGATCGAATGACTCGCCGACTGAATCTCCGACACGACGGCCGCGAGCTTTGACTTCATGTCGTTCAGCACGTACAGCAGGCTGCCCGGTAACGCCCGACCCACTTCAACCTCGATGCCCAAATTGCCGTCCGCGATTTGCGTGGCGATATGAGCCGCGTAAGCAGGCTCCCCGCCGAGCGCCCGCTTCACGCTGCGCGTCACGGTCCATGCGATCACACCAACCGCGGTGAAGATGACGGCTGCAATGGACCCCAGAACGATGACGAGCTTGATAAACGCGGCGTTGATGTCGTCATAGAAAAATCCGGTGCCGATCCACCAGTCCCAATCGGGTATCGCGACCACGCCTTGCAACTTTGGCTCCGGGTCCGCATCCGGCGTGCGCTTCACGAGTACGTCGACGAGCGCGATATGCGAAGCCTCCATGCCCTGACGGTAAGCCTCGCTGTCGGTCAATCCGGTCGTGGTTTTATTGCCCTTAGCCTTGGTCCCGATGAACTTGGCATTCGGGTGGACCAGGTTCACGCCATCGGCCGTGGTGACCCAGTAGTAGCTCTTCGTGTTCGCATTAAGCTGGGAGACGGCGTCTTTGGCGGCCTGTTGGGCCTGGTCGCGCGTCATCACGCCACGCGACTGCAGGTCGTGGTAGTGATTGACAAGATGCTCGGCTTTCGTGAGAAGAATAACGATCTGCTCCCGCCGACTGTCGACAAGCGAGCTGCGTACAGTCTGAACGGCAGTTGCCGCCACGAGTACGACGCCGAGCAAGGCCGCGACGACCAGAGCCAGCAACTTGGTGGACAACTTCATGTGACCGCCCCAATTTGTAACTATCTAGTACATTTAACGGCATTCACGACATACTTCTTCAAGCCTCTTGACCCAGGAAAAACCCTTAGCCACCTGCACTTCTGTGTTGCGGTGGCGGCGTCGACAGACGCCGCCACGCCACCTGGCAATTAGAACCGGTGGATGATGCCTACGCCTGCAGCAAACTGGCTGCGTGACGAGGACGGCGCGCTGTTCTGGCCGTCGCCGATATCCGCCGTTGCGTTGATGATGCTCGTGCCGTTCGTTCCGATCGTCTGACCGCCCGCACGCTGATAGGCTTCCAGCGCGTACAGACCGGTGCGCTTGGAGAGGCTGTAGTACTGCGAGAGGTTGAACTGCTGATAGCGTGCCGAGCTCGAGATGCCATTCGACTGCGTGGCGCGCGTATAGCTGTAGCCGGCAGCCAGATCCAGCACCGTCAACGGCTTGAAGTGCAGCACTGCGCCAGCGGTGTTGAAAATCGCCTCGTTGTGGAACTTCGAGTTGATGCCCGGGATGTATTGCACGTTCGAGTACGAGAACGAGACGTCCCATTGCGCGCTGAACGCATAACCGCCCGTCACCGCAACGCGCTGCTGCGCCTGCGCCGTCTGGTAGCCGTTATTGATGCCCGACACACCCGCCTGCGCGCCCGCATTCGACGTCGTGGAGTTAGCGTCCCACGCACCGCCGCCAGACGCCGCGTTATTGATGCGCTGGTAGCCTGCCGCGATCCCGAACGGACCATTCAGGTACTGGATTGCCGCGCTATACGTCGAACCGGCATTGGTGCGGCCTGCCACGCCACCCAGCGCATACGAACCGCTCACCGTCAGGCCATGCATGCTCGGCGACGTGTACACCAGCGAGTTATTCACGCGGTACAACGTATCCAGCGAATCGATATCGCCCGGGTGTGCGCCGTATGCGCCCGTCAGCCACGTGGTCGGGCTATACGGCGACAGCAGCGTGTAGTACGACGTGTATTGACGGCCGGCCGTGAACGTACCGTAGGTGGGGTTCGCCACACCGACATACGCCTGCCGGTTGAACGCCAGACCAGTGACTGCCTGTGCGCCGGTTGCGCTGTTAAAGCCTTCTTCCAACTGGAAAATCGCCTTCGTGCCGCCGCCCAGATCTTCGGAGCCCTTCAGGCCGAAGCGGCTGCCCGCCCAGATGCCGTTCAGCATCTTGATTACCGAGCGGCCGCCACTCGTCGAACCGAGCGACGTCTGGCTGCTCTGATAACCGATCCCCGTATCGACGATCCCGTACAGCGTCACGCTGCTCTGAGCGTGTGCGCCGAGGGCGACCAACCCAAGGGCTGAGGTTGCTATTACCTTTTTCATTTCTGCTCCTCTTTAAAAATCTTTTCTTGGTTTCTTACGCAAACTCTCAATCCCTTACACCAGCAATCGCCCCGGTAAGCTAAGGCGTGCAGAACTACCCGGCTCAGCATGCCGGTGCAAATACGAAGAGGGATGAGCAATGAGTGACGCCTGGATCTCTAAACCCGCACGAAGTGTCGTTCAAACACGATCTGATGTCTTTCGGGGTTTATACGCATTTGTACGATCTAGTTAGTTTTTTTCCGGCGCAATTTTTTTTGAGCTAGAGTGGTCGGCCCGATCAGCCCGAGGTTCCGAACAATTGCACCATCAGGCCACGCAGCCAACGGTTGCCCGCTTCGTGGTGATATCTGGCGTGCCAGTGCTGCCGAACGGCAAAACCTTCCACAGGAACCGGGCACGGATGGACCGCCAGATCATTGACCTTTGCCAGCGTCTCACCGATGTGCCGCGGCAGCGTGGCGATCAGGTCGGTACTCTTGATGATCGCCCCGAGCCCGAGAAAACCCGGTAACTCCAGCACCACGTCGCGATCGATATGCTCACGCACCAGCGCCTGGTCGAGCAGTTGCGCTCCCGTCCCCGCAGTGATGGCGACATGTCCCTCCGCGCGATAGTGCTTCAGGCCAAGTTTGGCGCCTAACCTCGGGTGACGGCGATTCGCCAGACAGACCCAGTCCTGCAGATAAAGCTGCTGCTGGTAAATCCCGCCGCCAAGCCAAGGCACATGGCCGATCGCAAGGTCGGCCTCACCGGATTCCAGCGCCCGTTCCGTATTGCCGTCAATCCTCGTCGCTTCGAGGCGTAGGCCCGGCGCCTGCGCGCGCACGTGCGCCAGCATCCGCGGAAGCAGCGTTATGTGGCTGGCGTCGGTCATACAGATACGGAACCGCCGCTTCGCGGTGGCTGGATCGAACACGATCTCCCAGGCAGCGAAGCGCCGCAGCGATTCGAGAATCTCCCGGCACGGACCGATCAGCGCATCGGCTTGCGGCGTCGGCGCCATACCGCCCGATGTACGTATGAACAACGGGTCCTGTAGATGCTCCCGCAAGCGCCCGAGCCAGATGCTAATCGTCGGCTGACTTTGTCCGAGCTGCTCGGCCACACGCGTGACGCTGCGGGCGTCGTACAGGAGGTCGAAAAGCTGCAGCAGTTTCAGATCAGGAAGTTCGGTCGAGTTCATAAGATTATTGCCCTCCGCAATGACGCCATTGTATTCATTGCATTGCCGATATGAACATCGGCTCGTATCTTGGTCTCCAGATTAAGGAGACGGCAGTGAAGATTGCGATTCTGGGTGCGGGGGCGCTGGGCTGCGCCATTGGCGCGGCGCTGACCGAAGGCGGCAATGAGGTCTGGTTGCTGAACCGTTCGGCAGTGCATGTGGAGGCGATGAGGCGTGATGGTCTGCAGGTGGACGATGCGGAGGGTTCCCGTCGCGTGAAGGTCCGCGCGGCGACACAGGCGGCCGAGGCCGGCGTCGTCGACCTGGTTGTCGTGCTGGTCAAATCATTTCATACCGATGCCGCGATGCGCGGCGCACTGGCGCTGATCGGACCCGAAACGCTGGTCCTGTCGTTGCAGAACGGCCTGGGGCACGAAGACGTGCTCGCCGACATCGTGGAGCGCGAACGCGTGCTGGCTGGCAAGACGTACGTTGGCGGCGTGATGCGCAACCCGGGCCACATCGAGTCAGGCGTCGCCGGCAAAGCCACCTACATCGGCGAACTCGACGGCCGGATTACGTCGCGTGCAACGGCAATCGCAGAAATCTTCAACGCCGCCGGACTGGCTACCACGGTCAGCGACAACATCGTCGGCACGATGTGGGACAAGCTGCTGGTCAATGTCGCGACTGGCGCGCTGACCGGTATCACCGGCCTGACGTACGGCCAACTCTACGACGAAGCGCTTCTGAAGACGACCGCGCTCGCAGCGGTCGCCGAAGCGATGGCGGTCGCTCGCGCCGCCGGTGTGAAGCTCTCCACCACTGATCCCGAACGCCCGTGGACGCTTGCCGGAGAAGGACTCTCCCCGGTCTTCAAGACCTCGATGTTGCAAAGCCTCGAAAAGGGCTCCATCACCGAAATCGACTTTATCAATGGCGCGGTCGTGCGCTGGGGACAACGGCACGGCGTGCCGACCCCGGTCAACACGACGCTGGTGGCCTGCATCAAGGGCGTCGAGCGCGCCATGACCGACCGACAACATAGGGAGACAACCGCATGAACGGCAGCAAGGCCTATCTGGAGCACGTCGCCATCTGGGTGAAAGATATTCACTGGCACATCCGTTTTTTCGAGGACGTGCTCGGCATGACGATGCGCGAGATCGACGGCACGGTCGAGAAACCCCGGCAGTACTGGACGCTTGGCGGTCTGCAATTCATCCATAACCCAAACCATGACGCGCCTGAAGGCAGGCTCGGCCATCTCGGCGTGATGTGCGAAGACATGGAGGCGGCGCTCGCCGCCGCGCATCGATACGATGTCAGCGAAATGCCGCAGGGACGCAACTGGTTGCGCCTGCCGGACGGACTCGCCGTCGAACTGATCCAGGCTAAGCCCGCCTCGTGCGTGGCGCGTGCACTGAATATCAACCCGCGCGCGGAGGCGTGACATGACGATCGTCGATAAATACTGGGACGATGCCCGCGAAGGCGACGAATGCGTGAGCCCGACTTACACGGTGACCAAGGAACGCATTCTGGCCTACGCCGATCTCACTGGCGATCACACACCGGTCCACGTAGACGAGGCATACGCGAACGCGAGTCACTTCGGATCGATCGTCGCACACGGTCTGTTTGGCTTGTCTATCGCCGATGGCCTCAAGACCCAAAGCACCTACCGTTTCCTGCCGGGTATGTCGCTCGGCTGGACGTGGGATTTCAATCTGCCGATCAAGGTCAACGACGTGCTGCACGTGAAATTCCGCGTGGGCGCGATGCGTGCGAGCAAAAGTCGTCCAGACTGGGGCATCGTCGTGCTGCCTTCCGATCTGATCAATCAGGATGGCCAGGTTGTCCAGCACGGCGAACATCGTCTGATGGTGCCGCGCCGGCCGGGAGCGTTCTGATGCAAGCCCGTCCTCTCGAAGGTATTCGCGTCGTCGACTACAGCCACTTCCTCGCCGGCCCGTACGTCGGGCGCTGCCTCGCGGCGCTCGGCGCCGAAGTCATCAAGGTCGAACGTCCGGTCAGCGGCGATGCTGGACGTCAGCACGCCACCGTGCTCGATGATGAACAGAGCGGCTACTTCCTGCAGCTCAATATGGGCAAACGCGGCGTTAGCGTCGACATGAAGGACTCGCGCGGCAAGGAATTCATGCAGCGCCTGTGCGACTCGGCGGATGTGTTTGTCGAGAACTACCGGCCCGGCGCACTGAACAAGCTCGGGCTGGGCTATGACGAACTGTCCGCGCGCAACCCGAAACTGGTCTACTGCTCGATCTCGGCATATGGTCATACGGGACCGGACGCGCATCGCGCCGGCTTCGGCCTGATTGCCGAAGCGAAGAGCGGGATCATGCAGATGATCGGCAATCCCGGCGAGCCACCGCCGCTGATGCGCATCTCGCTCGGCGACATGTACACCGGCATTCACGCGGTGGCGGCGATCAACGCAGCGCTGCTCGGTCGCGTGAAGAGCGGCCGGGGCCAGCACATCGATATGGCGTTGTACGACACGCTGGTGTCGATGCACGAGTACGCGGTGCAGTGCTACACGATGCAAGGCATCGTCCCCGAGCAGACCGGCCACGACATGCCGACGTCGACGCTCTACGGCGTGTTCCGTGCCGCTGATGGCGACCTTGTGATCGCCGCGCAAGTAGACGATGCATGGAAGCGCTTCGCAGCGCTGATCGAAGCGCATGGCGGCCCCGCTGGCTTCGGCACCGACGCGCGTTTTCACACCCTCGCGGGACGCAATACGAATCGGCTGGAGATTCTGTCCATCGTGAAACCCTGGGTGGCCAACCAGCCGGTCGCACAGGTGCTGGACCTGCTCGATGGCATTGACGTGCCTTGTGCGAAAGTGCAACGCATCGACGAAGTACTCACCGATCCGCAGATCGTCGCGCGAGGCATGGTCGTCGAGCAGGAGCACCCGCGCTACGGGAAGTTGCGTCTGCCGAACCTGCCGTTCCGATTCTCCGATTGCGACACGACGATTCGCGAGGTCGCGCCCGATCTCGGTCAACACAACGCGGAAGTCGCGCAGTCGCTCCGCTTCAGCGTCGCCGAAATCGACGCAATGCAAACCGATGGTGTGCTGTATTCAAAGCTGAGGCCGTGATGACTGACCAATACGCCGTGATCGGCAATCCAATCGGCCATACGAAATCTCCGTTGATCCATGGCCTCTTTGCGCAAGAGACACGGCAGGACATGTCCTATACGGCCATCGAGGGTCCAGTCGAGCCGCAGGACGCCTTCGCCGGGACCGTCCATGCGTTCGTAGCGGCCGGTGGCAAAGGCATGAACGTGACCGCGCCGTTCAAGCTGAAGGCGTTCGCGATCGCCGATGAGCGCAGCGAGCGCGCCACGCTCGCCGGTGCGGCCAACGCGTTGAGCTTCAAGGATGGCCGGATCGTTGCCGAGAACTTCGACGGTGTCGGCCTGCTGCGCGACATCGAAGTCAACCTGAGTCTGCCGATGGCCGGCAAGCGCGTGCTGGTCCTTGGCGCGGGGGGCGCGGCGCGTGGCGCTTTGCTACCGTTCATTGCCGCGCGCCCTGCTGAACTGGTCATCGCAAACAGGGACATCGCCAAGGTAAAGGCCCTGGTCGAACAAGTCGCGAGCAGCGGTCCGCTGGCCACCTGCGGGTACGGTGATCTGGAGGGGATGGGGCAGTTCGACCTGGTGGTCAATGCGACATCGGCCAGCCTCACCGGCGAGTTGCCGCCGGTCCCGCCGAGCGTTTTCAGCCCCACCAGTGTGGCTTATGAACTCGCCTACGGCAAACGACTGACGCCTTTCCTGAGACTCGCACGCAATGCGGGCGTGGCGAGCGTCGCGGACGGTGTCGGCATGCTCGTGGAGCAAGCCGCGGAAGCATTCGCCTGGTGGCGCGGCGTACGACCCCAGACCCATGCCGTAATCGACAGGCTTACCGTTCCGCTCAACTGAACTTGAATCGGAACCACATCGGGAAAAGACGCGCTATGACTCTTTTCTGTCACCCAAAACAATTTTGTGGATATTAGCCGGATACACCCAGTCGCGCGCCTGGCGCTCGATGAGGTCCATAAATGCTGGGGGGCCACTGCAGTAGATCTGCGTGTTCGCATGTGCCGGGCTCATCGCGTGCGAAGTGGTCTGCTCCAATCGGTCAGCATTCAAGCCAAAATGGTGATGGACCCTGCCCTCGCTTTTAAGCGCATCAAGTTCTTTCCGGAAGACTGCGCGTTCCGGTGATCGAGCGAAGTTGTGCAGCTCGAATTTTTGACCTGCCGATGCAAGCCGATTCGCGATTCCCGCGATCGATGCGGCGCCAACGCCTCCAGCAAAAAGAATAGACCGTGTGCTGCCGCCTAAAATAACTGAAGGACTCCGTGGCGTCACGATGAACGCCTCGTCTCCTTGACTCAACGAGATGTCAGCTCCTTCTGCGTCCGTATCGTCATCATCCTGTCGCACAGCGATTACATATGCGCTCGGCCGGGACATAAAACAGCACAGCGGATATATTCTCTCCTTGCAGATGACGTTGTCGCGAACAAGGGTGATGCAAGCGCCATCGTCAAACGACGGGAGCTCCGATCGGGACCTGGTTTGAAGTTCGACGGCATGGTAACTCTCGGCAAGTTGCCATTTCCGTGTGATGATGACCGGGAGGAGGTTGTCGTGCATGTCTTCTCCAATAAGATCTTCGTCTTCCGAAATCGGGAGTTCGTCGATGTATGGATTGCATGAGATGGCCGGCCCAGGAAACTGTTCGACGGGCCGCTGAATGTCAGATTCAGGTTAGGGCGCGAGAAATCCATCAGCAAGGCGTTCAACGCGCATACCACGTATACAACCGTGCGGATAAAGGGTGGCCGTTGCCTGGTTTTCACCTTTCGCCTAGTTCAACCGCGCCTCAAGCGCCAAAGTGTGAGTGCACCGTGAACCTCGAATGCGGCCACACCTTCTCTTTCAGCCTTGACGGCGAACACTTCCTGCTCGACGGCGAGCCGTTCCAGATTCGCAGCGGCGAGATGCACCCGGCCCGCATCCCGCGCGAATATTGGCAGCATCGAATCAGGATGGCCAAGGCGATGGGGATGAATTGCATCGCCTTGTACATCATGTGGAATTACCACGAGACGCGTCCGGGCGTATTCGATTTCCACAGCGGCAACCGCGATATCGAGGCCTTCATACGGCTGTGCCAGTCCGATGGAATGTGGGTACTGCTGCGCCCAGGGCCTTACGTCTGCGCCGAATGGGATCTGGGAGGCCTCCCTTCTTACCTGTTGAGCGATCCGGACGTCCAGTTAAGGACCGACTCGGCCACCGATGCCCGTTATATGGCGGCGGTGGCTCGCTACATCGAGGAACTGGTCCCGCGTATTAAGCCGTTACTGATCGATCACGGCGGTCCGATCCTGATGATCCAGATCGAAAATGAATTCGGTTCGTATGCGAGCAATCCGGCTTACCTCGAGGAGCTCAGGCAGCTTTGGCTCAAAGGAGGCGTAACCGGGCCTTTCTACACCGAAGACGGCCTCCAGCAACTCGAACGCAATCGCACCACGGTAAGCGGTGGTGCGATTGCGTTGAGCAATGGCGATGCGGCACAAATCGCAACCGTCCGCCGGAAATTTCCCGCGGTGCCCGCGATGGCCGGTGAGGTGTACCCAGGGTGGCTCACTCATTGGGGTGAACCGGGTTTCGCGGGATTGAACTATGACCTCTCGAACACCCTGACCGCGTTCATGCAGTCGCAACAGTCGTTCAATCTGTATGTCATTCACGGCGGTACGAGCTTTGGTTTCTATGCCGGCGCGAACGTGGATGATTCAGGCAACTATCAACCCGACATCACCAGCTACGACTATTCGGCGCCGATCAACGAGCAGGGCGCGGCGATGCCGAAGTATATGAAGTACCGCGACATCATCGGCAGCTACCTGCCTGCGCAGTTGCCTGATATACCTGGTGCCATCGCCGCGCTCGAATGCACAGGCATCGCTGCCTTGATGCCAACGCTCTACGCGTCGATCTGGGACAACTTGCCCACGGCGCTGCCGCGCGATCAGAGCATCGATCCACAGTCCTTCGAGAGTTATGGTCAGGCGTTTGGCTTCGCGCTGTACCGCAAGCAGTTGCAAGAGTATGCAGGCGGTGCGCTGGATATCGGCAGTGTTCACGACTATGCAACGGTTTTCGTAGGCGAACGCTACGTAGGCGGCGTGTCGAGGGCGCAAATACCATCGGAGTACGCGCAGCCGCTCCACATGATGCATCGCGCGTCGCTCGCGTTACCTTCGACGTTGCCGGAGCGCGAGTCGAACTCAGGTGGCCCGGTATCGTTGGAGATCCTCGTGGAGGGCATGGGGCGGGTCAACTTCGGCCCCGCGCTCGTCGACCGCAAAGGACTGCTCGATCCGGTCAGGATGAAAATCGCCGATGGGTCGTTCGCCACGCTCAAGGGTTGGGAAGTCTTCCTACTGCCAATGGATGAAACGTTTATCGCCAACCTGAGGGGAAACTGCGCGAACCCACTGAAGCCCGGGCTGTTTTTCAAGGCAAGCTTGGGGCTGGATGAAGTCGGCGACACCTGGCTCGATATGAGCAACTGGACCAAGGGCGTCGTCTGGGTCAACGGGCACAATCTCGGACGCTACTGGAACATCGGTCCGCAAAGGCGCCTGTATTGCCCTGCGCCGTGGCTCGTCCGCGGTGACAACGAAGTGCTTATCTTCGACCTGCACCAGACCCAGGCGAAGCCGGTGGAACTGGCGGACACGTTGTCTTAGCGCGAGCACCGTGGTGTCGATGCCGGGCAAGCGGCAAAAAAATGCGGCCACATCCACATCACTACTCCGCTTCAGCGATCGGCAACAATTCCAGCGTGAGCACTTCGAACGGCGCGAGCTGGACTTCCTGCAGCACATCGGCATCTAGCAATGCTGGAATATCGGAAGCCCCTTCACGCCAAACGCTACGCGCATTGAAGCGCCCCGCCGCCGCAGCCGGCAACTCCAGTTGTCGCCGCAGATCCAGCGTGAAGCGTTGCGCGCCGCTGTCCGGATTGCGCAGCGTCACGATCGCCTTGTGCTGCGCCCACGCTGCCCAGCCGTAAACCGCTTGCTGGTCCGGTGCCCCGCCGATCCAGTGGCTGTCGCGCAGTACATCGGCGTTTTCGCGCGCCCATCTGGCAGCGTCCGCGAGCACATTCCAGTCAGACTCGGTGAGCAGCGCCGGCGTAATGTATAGCTCCTGCAATTGCGTGCCGCTCCCGAAGTAGGAACGCACTTCGTTGGCAAAATCATCGCCTGCCGCCGTATTGAGGCGCGGATTGCACTGGGCATAGAGAATGCCGTGCAGCATCAGCGAATTGAGCGGAAAGAGCGGACTGCGCACCACGACGTTGTGATACGTCTGCGCATCGCGGTAGGTGATCCAGCGCTCACGGTTGGTGCCGGTTCCCACCAGATCGTCATCTTTGCCACCACGCCAGATGGAGTCTGCGTAACGCAGCCAGAACGGCGACGGATGCGTCCCTGTAGTGAGATTGATGAAGGTCTCGGGTTTTGCCGCGCGGATGTCTTCGATAAGCCGGATCGCCGCGTCCCAGTCGCTATCGAAGAGGCTGCCTGGAAACACCCTGTCGGCGTTGCCTGTACCGTCGAACTTGAACTGGTTGACGCCGTCCTCATCAAGCAAGGCCATCACGACGTCGTGAAAGCGTCGATAGTAATTTGGCCCCGATAGCGCGAGTCCGTTATCGATGACCTCATAGCCAGCAGCACGGCCGCGCGCCACGCGCTCCTGTTGCGGCGCACAGTAGCCACCCCACGGGGACAGCCATACGCCGGGCGCGGCGCCGTATCGTGCTGCAGCGTCGCGCAGCGGAACGAAGCCATGCGGAAAATCCTTGCTGAAATGCCAGCTGCCGCTAAGGTCGTCCCAGCCATCATCGAACAGAAACGAATCGATCTGAACGCCGCGCGCTTCATGCAACTCGCGGCCGATTGCTTCGATGCGCTCCAGCGCTTGCTCCTGCGTGTACGGTGTGAGGTAGCCGATGTCGCCCCAGCTGTTGTAGTGCAGAAACGGGCGATACGGGTGAGCCCGCTCCCGTTCCAGATAGGTGGCGAAATCGCGCCGTAACTGGCCGTCGCGCACGACGCCGGCCACGGCGGAGTAGACCAGCGTCCTGTTCCTTTCCAGCGGCAATGCGCGTTGCAGAGTAAAGCTGACGCTGTCGCCGTCCACATGACTTTCCGCCAGCGGCAGCTCGAAGCCCAGATAGAAATTGCCTGCGATGGCAGGCGTGCCCTTCAGTTCACTGCTTGCCTGTGCGTCAGCAGCACGTGTCTCCAACAAAGAAACGACGGCGATATTTTCGTCCCGAAGAAGCGCCGTAATCGCCAGCTGTTCGCGCAGGTATCGTGAGCCTTCGCGTTGCTCCACACTCCACTCCACCTTCAGACGGCCTTGGGCGTCGAGGAGGGTGGCGCTCACGCGTCGGCCTGCGATTCGTTCGGCCAGACAGGACGCGTGGGGGTTGGGTGCAAGCGCGGTTTCGTTCAGTGGCGCAAGGATCTTCAGCTCGGCCACGCCAACCGTACTTCCGTCACCGAGCAATAGCGCGAACGGCGCGACGATGGGCAGCGTGCGCTCCCCCGCGAAATCGATCAGCGAGAAATCGGCGAGCCGTTCGTCACTGACGGTCCAGCGCAACGCGAGCGCGTCGTTACCGAATGAGCAGGCGTCGCCCGTCGTCTGGAACACGGGCATGCCGGCTTGCTTAGGCAAAGCATCGTTGGCGCGCATGGGAGGCCGGTCTCGAGCAGGAGCAACGTCCATAGAGTACCGGCAACGGCCCAGCGCGTCCAAGCCCTCCAGCGAACCCCACTCCGCCCTAGTTCGCCAGAGCGTTCTGCTCAGGCGGCTCGAGCATGTCGTCCTCGTCGGTATCGCGGGTGACGCCCAGCAAGCCTTCCGACTTGGCCACCACCGCGGTGGCGATGCTGTTGCCGATCACGTTGGTCGCCGTGCGGCCCATGTCGAGAAACTGGTCGATGCCGAGAATCAGCAGAACGCCGGCCTCGGGCAGCTTGAACATCGGCAGAACGGCAGCCACCACGACGATCGACGCCCGCGGCACACCGGCGATGCCCTTGCTCGTGATCATCAGCACCAGCAGCATGGTGATCTGCTGCGTCAGGCTGAGCTGGATGTTATAGGCCTGGGCGATGAACAGCGACGCGAAGGCCGAGTACATCATCGAGCCGTCGAGATTGAACGAGTAGCCGAGCGGCAGCACGAAACCGGTGATCTTGTCGGGCACACCGAACTTCTTCAATTGCTCCATGACCGCGGGATAGGCGGCCTCGCTGCTGGCGGTCGAGAAAGCCAGGATGGTTGGCTGCTTGACCAGCTTGAGCAGCGTAAATACGCGTGCGCCAAGAAACAGATAGCCCGCCGCGATCAATGCCACCCACAGCACCAGCAAGGCCACGTAGAACTCGCCGATGAACCTGCCGTAGGTCGCGAGCACACCGATGCCCTGAACGGTGATCGCGGCGGCCACTGCGCCGAATACGCCGAGTGGGGCAAAGCGCATCACGAAGTCGGTAACGCGCAGCATCGTCTTGCCCAGGTCCTCGATCGGCGCGAGCAGATGCTGGCCGGCGCGGCCCTTGAACGACGCGATGGCGAAACCGAAGAACAGTGAGAACACCAGAATTTGCAGGACCTCGTTCTGGGACATCGCCTCGAACACGCTCCTCGGGAAAACGTGCGTGACGAAGTCCTTCACGTTCAGCGTGGAAGTCTGCAGATTGGTCGTGGCGGCGATGTCCGGCAGCGGCAGGTTAAGCGCGTAGCCCGGCTGCAGGACGTTCACGAACAACATGCCGAGCAACAGCGATACCACCGAGGCGGAGATGAACCACCCCATTGCCTTGACGCCCATGCGCCCGACGGCGGACGAGTCCCCCATGCTGGCGATACCCCCCACCAGGGTCGCGAACACGAGCGGCGCGATGACCATTTTTATCAGACGCAGGAACACATCCGTGGCGATCGAGAAATAACCGGCGATCTCCTTGGCGGCTTTCGCATTGGGTGCGTTGATGTTGCAGATATAACCCACAACAACCCCCAGAACCATGGCGACCATGATCCACGTAGTAAGCTTGTTCGTCTTCATGAATTCCTGTCTCCGGCAACTGCGCTAGATCGTGGGTTGAGCATCAATCAATTGGTACCTGGGCAACGCGTCGTCTCCCGGCTCGGCACCGGGCGCTTCATACGTCCAGATCGCTTTTACTGCTTCGGCGGCATATAAAGCGGCATGGGCTGCGTGAGGACCTCTGGCTTGAGGATCTCGTCGAGTTGTTGCTCGGACAACAGCCCCCTCTCGAGCACGATGTCGTAGACGCGTCCGCCCGTGGCATGCGCCTCCATCGCGACGGATGTCGCGTTGGCGTAACCGATGTACGGATTGAGCGCGGTCACGATGCCGATCGAGTTCTCGACCGACGCGCGCAAGTGCGCCTCGTTGGCGGTAATGCCTTTGACGCAGCGTTCGGCGAGCGTCAGGCAGCCGTTGCGCAGGTGGGTCACGCTCTTGAACAGGCTGTGCGCGATGATCGGCTCGAATGCGTTCAACTGAAGCTGACCGGCCTCGGCCGCGAAACTCACGGTGACGTCGTTGCCGATGACCTCGAACGCTATCTGGTTGACGACTTCGGGAATGACCGGGTTGACCTTCCCCGGCATGATGCTCGAGCCAGCCTGCATGGGCGGAAGGTTGATTTCTCCAAGACCCGCACGGGGACCGCTGGAGAGCAGGCGCAAGTCGTTGCAGGTCTTTGAAAGCTTGACTGCCACGCGCTTGAGCACGCCGGACAACTGAACGAAAGCGCCACAGTCCTGCGTCGCTTCTATGAGGTTGGGTGCCGTGACAAGCGGAATGCCGGTAATTTCCTTGAGATGCTTCAGGATCAGCGGTGCGTAATCGGGATGTGCGGTAATGCCCGTTCCGATCGCCGTCGCGCCCATGTTGATTTCACAGATCAGCAGCGCCGCCTCCCGAAGCCGCTCTTCATCCTCTCCGAGCATCACGGCGTAGGTGCTGAACTCCTGGCCGAGCGTCATCGGCACCGCGTCCTGCAATTGCGTACGTCCCATTTTCAGAACGTCCTTGAACTCCACCGACTTTGCTTCGAAAGCGCGCCGCAAAACGGCCATCGCGTCGATGAGACCCAGAATGCCGAACCATGTCGCGACTTTCAGGGCCGAGGGGTACACATCGTTGGTGCTCTGGCCAATGTTGACCTGCTCATTCGGGTGCAGATACTGGTATTCGCCTTTCTTCTTCCCCAACAGTTCGAGCGCTCGGTTGGCGATCACCTCGTTCGCATTCATATTGGTCGATGTCCCCGCGCCGCCCTGAATGACGTCGACCACAAACTGATCATGCAGCTTGCCTTCCAGCAATTCCGCGCAGGCTCGGACGATGGCGTCGCAACGCGTCGCGTCGAGCAGGCCCAGCTCATGATTCGCCTGTGCGGCGGCCTGTTTGATGCAAGCCAGCGCCTTGATCAACTCCGGGTATACCGAGATCGGCGAACCGGTAATCGGGAAATTTTCCAGCGCGCGTAGCGTGTGAACCCCATAGTAGACGTGAGCGGGAACGTCACGATCGCCAAGCAGATCATGTTCGGTTCTAAACGAGATTTCAGCGGCCATAGACATGTTCCTCGCGCGGGATTGGGGTTGAAGACACCCTTGCACCTATATGGAGGAAACAAAAATCCAGCGCGACCGTCATGCTAATTTTTCATGACGCGCGCCAGTCCATGCATAGGTCAGCCGCGTTTGTCGGAAATTACATGATGGCGAAACCGAAATCAGGCAGAATTCGAACACGAATGCCGGTTTGTGACGCGGCCGGTGACATCCAAAACAGGTTTCCCGATCTTGAGGCAAGCGATGAGCACCCAGCAACCGACAATCATCTACACCCTGACCGATGAGGCCCCGCTGCTAGCCACCAGCGCCTTCCTGCCCGTCGTCCGTACATTCACCGCGGCGGCCGGTATCGACGTCACCACCAGCGACATCTCCCTGGCGGGCCGCATCCTGGGCGAATTCCCCGAATTTCTGACCGAGGCGCAACGGGTGCCCGACAGCCTGTCCGAACTCGGCCGCCTCACCCTCCTGCCCGACACCAATATCATCAAGCTGCCCAACATCAGCGCCTCGGTCCATCAGTTGGTCGGCGCGATCAAGGAGCTGCAGGCCAAAGGCTACGCGGTGCCGGATTTCCCTGAGGAGCCGAAAACCGACGTTGAGAAAGCCATCCGCCAACGCTATTCCAGGTGCCTCGGCAGCGCCGTCAATCCCGTACTGCGCGAGGGCAACTCGGATCGCCGCGCACCCGCCGCCGTAAAAAACTATGCCCGCAAGAATCCGCACAGCATGGGCGAGTGGAGCATGGCTTCGCGCACCCACGTGGCTCACATGAAGCACGGCGACTTCTACCATGGCGAAAAGTCCTTGACGGTGGACCACGCCCGCGACGTGAAGATGGAATTGCTGACACAAAGCGGTAAAGCCATTGTGCTCAAGCCTAAAGTGTCGCTGCTGGACGGCGAGATCATCGACAGCATGTTCATGAGCAAGAAGGCGCTGTGCGACTTCTACGAAGAGCAGATGGAAGACGCCCGCAAGACCGGCGTCATGCTGTCGCTGCATGTCAAGGCCACGATGATGAAGGTTTCGCACCCCATTGTTTTCGGCCACGCGGTGAAGATTTTCTACAAGGAAGCCTTCGAGAAGCACGGCAAGCTGTTCGACGAACTGGGTGTGAACGTCAACAACGGCCTCGTCAATTTGTACGACAAGCTGGAAAGCCTGCCCAGCTCGAAGCGCGAAGAAATCATCCGAGATATGCACGCCTGCCACGAGCATCGCCCCGAACTGGCGATGGTGGACTCGGCCAAGGGTATCTCCAATCTGCATGCGCCCAACGACGTGATCGTGGATGCCTCGATGCCGGCCATGATCCGCATCGGCGGCAAGATGTGGGGCGCCGACGGCCGTCCGAAGGACACCAAGGCCGTGATCCCGGAGAGCACGTTCGCCCGCATCTACCAGGAGATCATCAACTTCTGCAAAACCAACGGCAACTTCGACCCCGTCACGATGGGCACGGTCCCCAATGTCGGGTTGATGGCTCAGCAAGCCGAGGAATACGGCTCGCACGACAAGACCTTTGAAGTTCCGGAAGCGGGCGAAGCGCGCATCGTCGACCTCGCCACCGGCGAAGTACTGCTTACGCAGAACGTTGAAGAAGGCGACATCTGGCGCATGTGCCAGGTCAAGGACGCGCCGATCCGCGACTGGGTCAAGCTGGCCGTCACGCGCGCCCGCAACTCCGGCATGCCGGCCATCTTCTGGCTGGACCCGTACCGCCCGCACGAAGCCGAGGTGATCAAGAAGGTCGAGGCCTACCTGAAGGACCACGACACTGCAGGCCTGGACATTCAGATCATGTCGCAGGTTCGCGCCATGCGTTACACGCTGGAGCGCGTCATCCGCGGCCTCGATACCATCTCGGTCACGGGCAACATCCTGCGCGACTACCTCACCGACCTGTTCCCTATCATGGAGCTTGGCACGAGCGCCAAAATGCTATCCATCGTTCCCCTGATGGCAGGCGGCGGTATGTACGAAACCGGTGCCGGCGGCTCGGCGCCGAAGCATGTCAAGCAGCTCGTGGAAGAAAACCATCTGCGCTGGGATTCGCTGGGTGAATTCCTGGCACTCGCCGTGTCATTGGAAGAGTTGGGCATCAAGACCGATAACGACAAGGCGAGAATTCTGGCTAAAACGCTGGATGCCGCCACGGGCAAGCTGCTCGACAACAACAAAAACCCGTCGCCCAAGACTGGCCAGTTGGACAACCGTGGCAGCCAGTTTTATCTCGCCCTGTACTGGGCTCAGGAATTGGCAGCGCAAACCGATAACGCCGCGCTTGCCGCACAGTTTGCCCCGCTGGCGAAAAAACTGACCGACAACGAGCAGACCATCGTGGACGAATTGTCAGCCGTGCAAGGCAAACCGGCGGACATCGGTGGCTATTACCGGCCTGACGCCGAAATGCTGGCTGATGTCATGCGTCCGAGCAAGACGCTGAACGCTGCACTCGCGACGACGCGGGCTTAAGAAAATCCGGTCGCCCTGTCAATCATCAGGGCGACCGGACGCATGGATGTGCCGGTGCCCCGCCGGACTATTTTCGACCGATCAACAAACCAATCAGCACGCCGACACCCAGGGCCACACCGGCCGTCGTCCACGGACGGTCATGCGCATAGTCGTTGGCAGCCCGGGCAGACTTGCGCCCCGTCTCGATGACGATGACCTGCGCATCGGCCGCCTTCTGTTTCGCGCGCTTAAGACGCGCGCGCACCTTGCCG
Source organism: Paraburkholderia aspalathi (assembly GCF_905220735.1). NCBI lineage: Bacteria > Pseudomonadati > Pseudomonadota > Betaproteobacteria > Burkholderiales > Burkholderiaceae > Paraburkholderia > Paraburkholderia aspalathi. The sequence continues at coordinate 79,892 of NZ_CAJNBA010000004.1, read as the reverse complement.
GACACCGGCTCCGCGTCCACGCTGGAAGCGTGTGCGACGTTTTCCGACGAGCCATTGATGTCGCTCACTGCGCTACCGACATTTGACATACTGCCTCCCTGCAAGCGTGGTTAAGAACATCTACGCATCCCTTATCAGCGCGACCGCTGATAAGGCGTTGAATCGGTCCGTCAGCCTTGACTTTGACTCTGGCTTTGACCCGGGACCGGCAAAACGCTGAGTTCGACAGTCAGCGTCTCAGCACCCTGCCCGGTGCGAATACCGGATACGGGCATCGCGTCGCGATAGTCAAGGCCGGTGGCGATGCGCACATAGCGCTCGTCCGGACACGTATTGTTGGCCGCATCGAAGCCGACCCAACCGAGTCCGTCGAGGTACGCCTCCGCCCATGCGTGGCTCGCCGCCTGCATCGCGACACCGTCCATCAGCAGATAGCCCGAGACGTAGCGGGCCGGGATGTGGAGCGCTCGCGCCACGGCGATAAAAACGTGCGCGTGGTCCTGACAAACACCGTGGCGGTTGAGCAAGGCCGTCTCTGCATCGGTGCTTACATCGGTCATGCCGGGCTGATAAGCGATCCGGTCGTGGATCGTATTCATCAACGCATGCAGCGACTGCAGCGGTGCGTCTTCGGTGTGCAGGTCAGCGGCAAGCGCCTTGATTCGTTCGCCGGCCCGCGTCAGCGGCGTCTCCCGCTCGAAGACCCAAGGCGGGGCAATACCATCGACCACGCCGAAGATGCCGGCCCGGTCTTCCGTGTCGATCGTTCCCTGCGCCACGATGACGATCTCGCGCTTGTTGCGCTCGTGCCGCACGAAATCGACACGGTTACCCAGACCATCCACGTAAGAGACGTTCGGCTCGACACCGTCGACCGTGACCTGCCAATCGATCACCGTCTGCCCGGGGCACGACTGCGGACGCAACCTCAGGCGTTGCAACGCGTAAGGGACCGGCTGCTCGTACTGATAGTGCGATGTGTGACGAATAGCGATGCGCATGGCCGGTCTCAATCGAAGTTGTAGGTTTCGGCGATTTCAAAACCAAGCCGGTTGTTCTGCCCGATGAAGCCCTCGAGAAACTCGTGCAGGCCCTGCGCAAAGATCTGCTTGACCGTGTTGTCCCGAAGCGTGGCGAGCGTAATGTCGGCGGTCTTATGACAGGCATGGGTGAAGCCATAGTCGTGCGCCAGATACGCGAGGTTCTCGACGATGTTCAGGTAGCAGAAGTTCAGCGAGCGCGGCATGCGGCCGTTGAGGATCAGATAGTCGGCGATATTGGTCGGCTTGTACTGGACGTCGTAGACCCAGCGGTAGGATCGATGCGCGTCGACCGAGCGCAGGATCGATTCCCACTGGTAGTTGTCGAGCGTCGTGCCCACATAGGACACCGCGGGCAGCAACAGGTGGTATTTGACGTCGAGAATGCGCGCGGTGTTGTCAGCGCGTTCGATAAACGTGCCGATGCGGGCGAAATCGAAAATCTCGTTTCTGAGCATCGTGCCGTGGAAAGTGCCGCGAATCAGCGCGGTCTGGCGCTTGATCTGATCGAGGACGACCGGCAGCTCGCTCGCCGCCACCGGCGTTGCCAGCACACGCCTGACCACCATCCACGCTTCGTTCACGCTCTCCCACGCCTCGCGGGTGAGCGCCGTGCGCACCATACGGGCATTCGAGCGCGCCGCTTCGATGCACGACAGGACGCTCGACGGATTGTGGCCGTCGCGCAGCAGATAGTCGGAAACGGTGGCGGCGGTATAGGCGTCGTGTTTCTCCCGGAAACCCTCTTCCGTGCCGGAGGTCACCACCACGGACGACCAGGTTGCTTGAGCATCGGACGTTCGGGTCAGCGCCATGCGCAGCCCGGCGTCGACTATCCGTGCGATGTTTTCCGCGCGTTCGATATAGCGGTGCATCCAGTAGAGTCCGCTTGCTGTGCGTCCGAGAAGCATGTGCTGTCCAATTCCAGTGTCTGTTCTTTTCCGTGTGCCAGCTCTGTATCAGGCTGGCGTTCTGCGAGGCTCGCCACCGGCCGTCAGTCGGCCCTCAGTCAGCCAATACCCAAGTGTCCTTGGTGCCGCCGCCCTGGCTCGAATTGACCACCAGCGAGCCTTCTTTCAAGGCGACGCGCGTCAGACCGCCCGGCGTGATGCGAATGCGGTCCGACACCAGCACAAAGGGCCGCAGATCCACGTGGCGCGGCGCGAGACCCTTTTCGGTCAGGATCGGTGTGGTCGACAACGCGAGCGTTGGTTGCGCGATGTAGTTGTTCGGACGGGTTTTGAGCTTGGCTGCGAAATCTTCCCGTTCCTTCTTCGACGCCGCGGGCCCGACGAGCATGCCGTAACCACCCGACCCGTGGACTTCCTTCACCACCAGTTCCTCGAGATGCTCCAGCACGTATTTCAGGCTGCCCGGCTCGGAACAGCGCCAGGTCGGCACGTTCTCGAGGATCGATTTGCGGCCCGTGTAGAACTCGACGATTTCCGGCATATAGGAATAGATCGCCTTGTCGTCGGCGATGCCGGTGCCCGGTGCGTTGGCGATCGTGATGTTGCCCGCGCGGTAGACGTCCATGATGCCGGCGACGCCAAGCACGGAATCGGGCCGGAAAGTCAGCGGATCGAGATAGGCGTCATCGAGCCGGCGATACAGCACGTCGATAGCGCGGAATCCTTCGGTTGTGCGCATCGCCACGCGGCCGTCCACGACCTGCAGATCGCTGCCCTCGACCAGATGAACCCCCATCTGGTCGGCGAGGAACGCATGCTCGTAGTACGCGGAGTTGTGGATGCCGGGCGTCAGCACCGCGATGGTCGGATTGTCCTGATTGCCGCCGGGCGGACATACAGCGGCAAGCGACTCGCGCAGCAGCTGGGGATAGGCTTCGACCGGCCGCACCTTGACCTGCTGAAACAGCTCGGGGAAAAGCTGCATCATCGTCTCGCGGTTCTCCAGCATGTAGGAGACACCGGAGGGTGTACGCGCATTGTCTTCCAGCACGTAGAACTGGTTTTCGGCCGTGCGCACGATGTCCACGCCGATGATGTGCGTGTAGACGTTGCCCGGCGGCCGGAAGCCGATCATCTCCGGCAGAAAGGCCTCGTTCTGGGCAATCAGTTCCTTCGGGATACGCCCGGCGCGCACGATCTCCTGACGATGATAGATATCGTCGAGAAAGGCGTTGAGGGCGATCACGCGCTGTTCGATGCCTTGTGAAAGACGTGTCCATTCCTGACTGGAAATGATGCGCGGGATGATGTCGAACGGAATCAGACGCTCGGCCGCCTCTTCTTCGCCGTACACGGCAAACGTAATGCCCGTCTTGCGGAACACGCTTTCCGCGTCATCGGCCTTCTGCGCGAGATTCGCAGGATGCTGCGTATCGAGCCATTGCTTGAGCAGTTCATAAGGCGCGCGGACCCCGTCAGCGGACGTCAGCATCTCATCGAATGGCTTCACTTCGGTTCTCCGTCGTTATTGCGGTTGTTGCTGTCGTTACTGTTGTTGTCGATGCAATAGGGAGGAGCTGCGCGCCGCATCAGCCCGCACCAGCCAGCATTAGCCCGCGTTGTCCTCGAGCACGCTCTGAGTCAGGGTGACCGACGGGATCGTCGGCTTCATCATCGCATGCGCGCGGCGGCGCACCCCATACCAGCCGGCAACCAGGATCAGGGCCACGACCGGAATCGCAGCAACGGTCCACGTGCCGTTCGGATAGTCGAATGCCATCAATACCAGCACCCCCACCAGAAACGCCAGCGTCAGCCAGGACGTCACCGGCGCGCCGGGCATTCTGAACGTCACCGGCTCAGCCTCACCACGCGCCACCGCCTGACGGAACTTCATCTGGCAAACCACGATGAACCCCCAGGTGCTGAGAATACCAAGCGACGCCACGTTAAGCACGATTTCAAATACACTCGACGGCACGAAATAGTTCAGCACGACACCCACGATGTAAATCGCGACCGTGACCAGAATGCCGGCGTACGGCACCGACTGTGAGCTCATGCGGGACAGGAAATGTGGCGCGGAGCCGCCCATCGACAGCGCGCGCAACACCCGCCCGGTCGAATACAGTCCCGAGTTCAGGCTCGACAGCGCCGCCGAGAGCACGACGACATTCATGACCGAGCCGACACCCGGCACGCCGAGCGCGGCGAAAAACGTGACGAACGGGCTCTGCCCCGCCTTGTAGGCACTCCAAGGCAACAGACAAACCAGCAATACAACAGCGCCCACATAGAACACGGCGATCCGCCAGATCACGCTGTTGATGGCGCGCGGCAGCACCTTGCGCGCGTCCTTGCATTCGCCCGCCGCCGTGCCGACCAGCTCGACACCGGCGAACGCGAACACCACGCCCTGCACGAGCACCAGCGCAGGCAGCAAACCATGCGGAAACAGCCCACCGTTCTCGCTGATCAGGTGCACGCCCGTGCTGTGCCCGCCAACGTGCGTCCCGGTACCCAGAATGATCGAGCCGATTACGAGGAACAGCGAGATTGCCGCAACCTTGATGAGCGCGAACCAGAACTCCATTTCGGCAAACCATTTCACGCCGATCAGGTTCATCGCCGCAACGATGCAAAGCGCAATCAGTGCGAAGATCCATTGCGGCACGGATGAGAATGCCGCCCAGTAATGCATGTACAGCGCGACGGCAGTGATGTCGACGATACCGGTCATCGCCCAGTTCAGAAAGTACATCCAGCCGGCGACATACGAGGCTTTTTCACCGAGAAACTCCCGGGCGTACGACACGAAGCTGCCGCTGCTCGGCCGATGCATCACCAACTCACCCAGCGCGCGCAGGATCAGAAACGAGAAGACGCCACAGACCAGATAGACGACGGCAAGCGAAGGACCCGCTATTTGCAGACGCGCGCCCGCGCCGAGAAAGAGGCCCGTGCCGATCGCGCCGCCAATGGCAATCATCTGAACCTGACGATTACCCAACGTTTTGTGATATCCCGCTTCGTGCGACTCCAGCCAGCTTTTCTTATCTACGTCGCCAGGGGATGCCGGGGAATTCTGGTTGTGCAATGTGGACATAATCAGTTCGATCCTTTTAACGCGGGCACTTGACTTCGCAATCCCGGGAACATATACGGAAGGATGTATGCGCGATGGCGCATCGATTAGGCTACAAATCAACAACTGACATTTCAGAACGATCGTTCGTTTTTCGCGCCGGACCAAGGGCAGTTTGTATCAGGTCACCGAGGGCAGGCAGACAAAAGGTATGTAGCCCAATTTATGGCGGCAACGCTCATGCATATTTCGACTAACACCTATCGAAAAAAAACATCGGTATTCTTGCAATGAGGAACGGTAGGCTAGCGTTGCCGCGTCGCACAGGCGCGGTTGTCGATTGACCCAACACAAGTGATCAATATGGAAGCAAAGTGGTTGGAAGACTTTCTTAGCCTTTCGGATACGAAGAGTTTCTCCCGGTCGGCGCGCAGCCGGAATCTCACCCAGTCAGCTTTCAGTAGACGGATCGTGGCGCTCGAAACGTGGATGGGCACGAAGCTCGTCGATCGCAGCGTCAACCCGATCACCCTCACGCCCGCGGGCCGGATGTTTCGCAGTCTTGCGGCGGACATCCTCCGCAGCATGCATGCGGCGCGCAACCTGGTAGGCGGGTATGAACAGTTCGCCGAAAACGACCATGTGGTTCATTTCGCGGTTGCCCATACCCTTGTCTTTACGCTTTTTCCCGACTGGCTCAAGCGCCTGACCAGCGAGTTCGGCCACATCATGGCCCGGGTTCAGGCCGTCAACGTACCCGAGGGTGTGCAACACCTCGTGGCAGGCGACTGCGACCTGCTAATCGGCTATCACCACCCGCAATTGCCGATCGCGCTCGATCCAAATCACTTTCCATTCCTTACATTGGGTGTCGAGCGCATCGTGCCGGTCTCGGCAGCAGGCAGCGACGGCAAGCCTCTCTTCGAACTCCCTGGCAAGAGCAGCAGGCCGCTGCCCCTGCTCGCCTATTCATCCGGTGCATTCCTTGGCAACGTTGTCGAAATGCTGTTGATGAACGCGACGCAACCGTACTCGCTGTTCCGCTGCTTTGAGACCCACATGTCGGAAGCGTTAAAAGGCATGGTGGTAGCCGGCCACGGAATCGGCTGGCTACCGGAGAGCTGTATCACCAAAGAGTTAAGCGAAGGAAATCTGGTTCGCGCAGGCTCGGACACTTGGGCGACTGAGCTGGAGATACGCCTGTACCGCCCGGTGAAGGAGCGTGGCAAAGCGGCCGAACAGCTTTGGGCTTTCATCAGCTCCGAGCTGGTCGAGCCGCGGGTGGATCAGTTACCGGACATCCTGACCGCGGCGTGAAGCCGGCCGAGACGCAGCTATAAGGCGAGCTTGGCCAATTCACCATAAGCGCGATGTAGCCACACCTTGACGCGTTGCCGCTCGAGCATACCCAGGCCGGCGGCGGCTCGGTCGGGATGATTGATGGCTGCCCAGAAGCTTGCGCTTTGCCGATCGATCTTCTGCATCGTCGCGTCGGGCAGACGGCGCAGCGTGATCACGCTCGCGCCGAGCGCTTCGGCACGCGCGAGTTCACCGGATGCCTCCAGAATCTCGAAGCGGTCACCGCGAAGTTCGTTCAATACGATCACCAGCTTGATCCGTCCACCAAACTGGTCGAGCCACTGCCGCAGCAGATCGACCGAATCGCGGCCTGCGTCCATGACGTGCCACCAGGTCAGCGTTAGACCGTGCTCTTCGGCAAGACCGATGACGTCCGCGTCGTCCAGCCATTGTCCGAGGGACTGCTGCGTTTGCGCGGCAAGATCGACCAGAACACGCCGCTGCGGATCTTCGAGTGCCTGTTCGATAATGGGATCCAGGCTGTCGTGCTGATCGAGTACTGCTGGAGCGGCGAAATCGGCATAGAAGCGCAACAAGGCGCCATGTGATTTATCGGTGTCGAAGCCGACGAACTGAATATTCTCGTCGATAAAGTACTGGGCCAAAACGCGGGCGACCAGCGATTTGCCGACGCCGCCCTTCTCGCCGCCAATAAAGTGGATGAAGCTCATCTGTGCAGATCCTTTGTCATGAAGCCGGCTAGGTCGAAAGCAGAAAGTATCAGATTTAGAAGGCGGAATTGCGACTTAGTCTACAGGGACAAATATTCGACAATAGCTCAGCCGGTCGGCAATTTTTCTACGGGCAGGATACCTTATCAAGTGATCTGTTACGGGGGCTGCGTCGCCGGCCCCGCTCAATGCCGCATCAACGACCACAGCAACAACGCCAGCAACAGCACCACGACCACCTGCCAGAACAGCACCGGATCGCTCTCGAGCAAAGGCTTGCGCCGGATCGGCGCCATCGCGTCCCGACCGCTCGAAAAACGTTCGAGATCGGCGCAGACTTCGAGCACGTCCTGATACCTACGCACCGGATCGGGTTGCAGCGCTTTCTCCAGCACCAGGTCGAGCCATAGCGGCGCGTCCGGCCGGTACTGATAGAGCGGCACACGGCCATTGAAGCCGTAGGGCAGCTTGCCGCCGCTGAACAACCGGTACAGAGTCACGCCAAACGCGAACACCTCGGAGCGCGCATCGCCCAGCGCGCCCTTCATCAACTCAGGCGCCATATAAGCGGGTGAGCCCGGTGCGACGTCGGGACCCGGCAACTGCATGCCCGGCATATAACCGAAGCCGAGATCGAGCAGGCGCGTGCTATCGCCCCACATCACCAGCACGTTCTCGGGTTTGATATCGCGATGGAAGATATTGCGGCGATTCAGCACGTCGATCGAATGACCCAACTGTCGCGCGATCTTGAGCGCACGTGGCAGCGCCATGGGCTGAGGCGCCGCCAGCAGTTTTTCGAGCGTGACACCTGAGCCGAGCGGCATCACCACATAGAGCCGGGTTTGCCGGTCGGCATCGATCGGCATCGGCGCGAGCACGCCGTCGTCGCTGATCTTGCCGGCCAGCCAGCGCTCGCGCACGATCGACTGCCGCACGTTCTCGTCCTGCTCGACACGCGGCTTGGGAAACTTGAGCGCCAGCGGCGTGTTCGGATCGGCCAGATCGTAGCCGGCGAAAATCCGCGAATAGAAGCCATCGCTCAACACGCTCTTGAGCAGATATCCGTCGATCACTTCACCGGCGTCGGGCACCGCCGGAATCGGCAAGGTGCCGACCACCCGCTCAAGGTAACCGACATCGAGCAAAGGCAGGCCGCCCACATCGAGCACCGCGCTCGTCACGTCGTCCTGCGAGCCGCGCGTCATCGCTAGCGCATTGAGCCGGCGTGCCGTTTCGAGCGCACCGCCGCGCGCCGCCAGCACTGTCTGCAGCTCGCGCATCGGCACGCGGCGATAGAGTCCGTCGGAGCACATCAGCAGGCGGTCGCCCTCGTGCAGCTCAAGCGTTTCGATGCGCGTCACCAGTGTCGGAAGCATGCCGACCGCATGCGCCACATAAGAACCGAAGGCGACCGGCACCACGTCGTCGTCACCGAGCTGGGTCAGTTGGCCATCGCGCAGCAGATAGAGCCGCACATCGCCGGCCGCGACCAGATACGCGGTAGCGCGGCGCACGATCAGCGCCGCAAAGGACGCGGACATTTGCTTCAGCGCAGGGTCGACGCGGCCGATCTGATGCAGCCAGCCGTGTATTGCCTCGAGCGCGCGCGCAGCGGCGACGCCGGGCTGCAAGGTGTCGGCGAGCCCGTAATAGGCATCGATAAAGGTCCGTACCGAGAGTTCGGCCGCGACCCGGCCGCCCCTGCTGCCGCTCACGCCATCGGCGAGAGCGATCACGCTGCCACGCGCGGCGCGCTCCGCCAGATCGCCGAGCATCACGCCGACATAGTCTTCGTTGATGTGATCCTGCCCGCGGGCGCGGGCAGGGAAAGAAACACAACCGATCTCGAGCGCGGCGCACTCGCCGCGCTCCGGCCTCAATTGCAGATCGATTTCCTGGCCGTCCATTCCGCGACCGCTAGTGGGCCTTCCCTCTGGATCGTCTGGCACCTGGCTGGTGTTCGGTGCGGGCAAGCTATCCTGGGAGAAGGGTTCATTCATTTACTTTTTGCCGTGGGTCATCACGTCGCTTGTTTCCAGATCGTGCTCGATCTTCTCGAGCACCTGCGGCGAGCGCTTCTTGAGCATCAACAACCAGACCGCGCCAACCAGCATATACGCAACGAACAGATACGGCAGGATGTTATACGGATAATCGGGCACCGGATACACGCTGCCGATCACCGCGCCGACCATCGCCAGTGCGCCGAGCACACCCCACACGACGTTGCTCGTCTTGAGCTCGCCCTGCTTCTTCAGATAAACCGGTGCCGCGATGGCGACCAGGAAATACACGACCAGGAAGCCAAACGTCGCAAACGTACTGGTATAGCCGAAGGTGTTGAGCGGACCCGTGCCGAGCATCGCGATACACACCACAAAGGTCACGATGGAGGAAAACGCAACGGCAATGTACGGCGTCTGGTGCGTGCGGTGCACCATGCCCATCGAGCGGTGCACGAATTGATAGCGGCCCATCGAATACAGCAGGCGGCTGGACGAGTTGATACACGCAAGCACGCATGAGAACGCGCTGACCGAGGCGATCAGATAAAACACCGGACCGAGCGGCGAGGCGCCGACGCTCGTGAGCAAGGTGCTGAGCACGGCAGAATCGCCGCCGAGCTTGGCTGCGTCGTCGTGGTAGGCAATCGTCATCGAATAGGCCACAAACATGAAGAACAGGCCCGACAGGATCACGCACCAGACCACCGCACGCGGAATGACGCGCAGCGGGTTCCTGGTTTCCTGGCCGAGCGAGGCCGCGCTCTCGAAACCCACGTACGAGAAGATGCCGAGCACCATGCCCTGTGCCATACCCTTACCGCTCACACCCTGCAGCCCAAGTTGCGTATGGTCGATGATATGGTCCGGATGCAGTGCGAGCACGTAGATCAGCACGCCGCCCACGATCACCACCGAAGCGGCTTCGATGGCAAGCGACAGACGCGAGGAAAGCTTCACGTCACGCGCCGAGAAGAACCAGGCGAGGCCGACAAAGATGGTGTAGACCGCCCACGACGGGATATTGATACCCCAGGCCGTAAAAGCGTTCTGCACGAACACCACGCCTGCGGCGCCAACCCCCATTGCCGTGCCCACATAAGCCGCGATCAATCCCCAGCCGGCAATGCCACCTGCCATCGGCCCAAGCGCGCGCGAGATATAGATAAAGAACGAACCGGCCGATGCGATTCGGCTCGAGAGCGCGATGATGCTCATGCTCACCAGCAGCAGCCCGAGCGTCGAAAGACCATAAATCAACCATGTCCCCGCACCTGCCAGCGCCGCGATCGCGGTCACGTTGATCGATGGCGTGAAAGTTGGTGAAAGGTTCGCGATGGATTGACCGATGACCTCGGGAAAACCTAGCGTGCCGGCACGCAGACCGCCGGATGGTACCGATGCTGGTGCTGCTTGCGTGGTGCTTTGCGGAGTGCTCATGTCGGGCTCCTGATAGAGGGGTGAATCAAGGTTGAATGCACTCAACTTTTCCACAGTCAAAAATCTCAAAACAACTCAATTCATGGGGTCCATCCAGGAATCCACGAAGTACCCGCGAGCGGAATACGCGCCATTGCCGCGGCCTCGACCGTCAACGCGACCAGATCCTCCGGTTCGAGGTGATGGACGTTCTGCTTGCCGCACGCTCGCGCGATCGTCGTCAGTTCCATGTTCAGCGTCTTCAGGTAGTTGCGCACGCGGCGCGAACCTTCATCGGGCTGCACACGTTGTTCGAGCACCGCGTCCTGGGTGGTCACGCCGACCGGGCACTTGCCCGTGTGGCAGTGATGGCAGAAACCCGGCGACGTGTTCAGCGCCGCGTAGTCCCCTTCCGCCGAATGCAATGTGCCGTTCTGAAAGTACGTATCGCTGTTGCAGCCGAGCGCCATCAGCATGCCCTGCCCGATCGCCACCGCATCCGCGCCGAGTGCCAGTGCCTTCGCTACGTCGGCACCGGTGCGGATGCCGCCCGAGACGATCAGTTGCACCTGGCCTTTCATATTCAGATCTTCGAGCGCGTCCACCGCCTGGCGAACCGCGGCCAGCGTCGGAATACCGACGTTCTCGATGAAGCAGGTCTGCGTCGCCGCCGTGCCGCCCTGCATCCCGTCGATCACCACCACGTCCGCACCCGCATGCACCGCGAGCTTGACGTCGTTGAACGTGCGGGTTGCGCCGACCTTCACGTAGATCGGTTTTTCCCAATCGGTGATTTCGCGCAGTTCCTGAATCTTGATCGCCAGATCGTCCGGGCCGGTCCAGTCCGGGTGACGGCTCGCCGAACGCTGATCGACGCCGGCCGGCAAGGTGCGCATCGAGGCGACACGCGGATTGACCTTCTGCCCGAGCAGCATGCCGCCGCCGCCCGGTTTCGCGCCCTGGCCGATCACGATTTCGATCGCATCGGCGCGGCGCACGTCGTCCGGGTTGAAGCCGTAGCGCGACGGCAGGCACTGATAGACCAGCGTCTTCGACGAGCGGCGCTCCTCCTGCGTCATGCCGCCGTCGCCGGTGGTGGTCGAGGTGCCCATCGCGGTCGCGGCCTGCCCGAGCGCTTCTTTCACGTTCGCGGAGAGCGCGCCGAAGCTCATGCCGGCAATCGTGATCGGAATATCCAGCACCACCGGCTTTTTAGCGAAGCGCGTGCCGAGAACGGTCTGCGTCGCGCATTTCTCGCGATACCCTTCGAGCGGATAGCGCGACAGCGACGCGCCGAGAAACAGCAGATCGTCGAAATGCGGCACACGGCGTTTCGCGCCCAGACCGCGAATTTCGTAGAGGCCGCGCTGCGCGGCCGAGTGGATATAGTCGATCGTCTTGCGGTCGTAGCCTTGCGACTCTTCCTGCTGCAAGCGGACGAATTGAACGGATTTGGCTTCCATGGGGGCCTTCTCAGAGAGCGTGTGTTCAATATTCCTGGTTCGCGTCGGCGTTCCAGTGATAGAGCGTGCGAGCGGAGGCGATCCGTTTGAACGACGCCGGGTCGTGGTCCATGCCGGCAGCGGAGAGCAGCGCGCGCACCGCGTCGATATCCGCCGGCGTCATCGGCTCGTACTGCGCGTCCGCGCCGAGCGATTTCACGTCGCCGCGCACGTACAGCACCGCTTCGTAAAGCGAGTCGCCGAGCGCATCACCCGCATTGCCACAGATCACCATGCGGCCCGCCTGCGCCATGAAAGCCGAGAAGCTGCCCACCGAGCCGCCCACCACGATGTCGCCACCCTTCAACGAAATACCGCAGCGCAGGCCCGCATCGCCGTCGATCACCAGCAAGCCGCCGTGCGCCGAAGCGCCCGCGCCGTTCGACGCGAAACCCTTCACATGCACCTTGCCGCTCATCATGTTTTCCGCGACGCCTGTGCCCGCGCTGCCGTCGATCTCGATCGTCGCGTGCTTATTCATGCCGCCTGCGTAATAGCCGGCGTGACCGGCGATCGTCACTCGCACCGGCGCATCCACACCAACCGCGAGGTTATGCGCGCCGTTCGGTGAGACGACGGTCACCGCCTGGCCCTCCAGTTCGCTCGCCGGTTTGTGCAGGAACTGGTTCAGCTCACGGACCGTCGTACGCTCCAGATCGAAAGTCAGGCTTTCCATACATACATCTCCTCAGGTGCGGGTTCGAAGACCCTGGCGTTCTTGATATCGGGCAGATGCGCAAGCGAACGGAACTCGGAAGCGATCGCGACGTAGTCGTCGTTTTCCGCGACCACCGCCGGTTTGCACGCGAAGGGATCGCGAATCAGTGCGAGTTCGGTCGAGGTGCCCATCAGGAACGTGTAGAAGCCGTCGAGTTCTTCGAACCCCTTCTGCAAGGCGACCGGCAACGTGTCGCCTTCGCGCAGCCGCCATTCGAGAAAGCGGCAGGCGGCTTCGGTGTCGTTGTCGGTATCGAAGTGAATGCCTTGCGGTTCGAGCTTGCGGCGCACGCCATGCGCATTCGAGAGCGAGCCGTTGTGGACGAGGCAGAAATCATCGCCGGCCGTGAACGGATGCGCGCGGTCGGGCGTTACCGCCGATTCGGTCGCCATGCGTGTATGGCCGACCAGGTGCGAGCCTTTCAGGTTCGCAAAGTCATAACGCTCGGCGACTTGCGACGGCGAGCCAATATCCTTGTACAGATCGATCGAGCGGCCGCTCGACAGCAGATACAGCTTTGGATAGCGCTCGCGCAGCCACGTCTTCACGCGCTCGACATTGCCTTGCACCGTCAGTACCGCGTGATTGCCTTTCGCATCGACACGGGCGGTCACGTCCATCGCCGCGTTCAATGCGTCCAGCAGCGGTTGCCATGCGAAGTCCGCGCCTTCGTCGGTGAAGCCCGCGTAGATGCTCAGCTTGCGCTGGCTCACATCCACCTGTTTGCCGAACACCGCGAGACCCGCCGAATCCGGCCCGCGCTCGGTCATGCCGATCAGCATCGGCACCATCAATTCGCCGAGCCGTTCGCGCAATGCCGGCGTCTTGACCAGCAAGCCCACAATTCCGCACATGGTGCTTCTCCTTAGAAAAATTCGAGGTAGGTCTTCAGTTCCCAGTCCGAAACGTGGCGCATGTATTCGAGCCACTCCATCCGCTTGAGCTTGAGGAATTCATCGGCAACCGGGCCGAGCGCGTCGCAGATCACGCGGTCGCTTTCCAGCGCGTCGAGCGCCTGCTCGAGGTTTTGCGGCAGCACGCCGATGCCGTGTTCGGAGAGTTTCGCGGGCGACCACTCGTAGAGATTCTCGTTAGCCGGTTCGCCCGGCGACAAACCACGGTCAACGCCGTCCAGCCCCGCGGCAATCACAGCCGACGTCGCGAGATACGGATTGCATGCGCCATCCGGCAAACGCAACTCGATGCGCTCGCCGGGCATGCGCACCATCGTCGAACGGTTGTTGTCGCCGTAGCTGATGTAGGCCGGCGCCCACGTTGCGCCTGTCAGCGAGCGGCCAACCACGAGGCGCTTGTACGAGTTCACCGTCGGATTGCACAGCGCGGCCAGCGCGGGCGCGTGCGCGAGCAAACCAGCGGTGAATTGATAGCCGAGCGTGGACAGGCCCATGCCGAGCTTGTCGCTCTTGTCGGAGAACAGGTTGCGTTCGCCGTCGCCTATCGACATATGCATGTGCATGCCATTGCCGGGACGATTCGCGAACGGCTTCGGCATGAACGAGCAGATCATGCCGAGTTCATTGGCGATCTCGGAGGCGGCCATCTTGAAGAACACGTAGTGATCGCACGAGGTCAGGCAATCGGTGTACGTGTAGTTGATTTCGAACTGACCGTTCGCGTCTTCGTGATCGATCTGATAGACGTCGATGCCGACCGCGCGCATCGATTCGGTGAGCGTTTCCAGGAAGACGCGCGTACGCGAGAGTCCCTTGTAGTCGTAGCACGGCTTGGCGAGCGTATCGCTCGGATCGCATGGCTCAAGCGTGCCGGACGCCGAACGACGCAGCAGCGAGAATTCCGGCTCCAGACCTGTGAAAAGCGTCCAGCTGCGCTCGGTCATCCGTGCGACCTGTTTCTTCAAGGTCACGCGCGAATCGTATTGCCATGCTTCGCCATCCACATGACCGTCGCAGACGATCCGTGCCAGGCCCGGCTGCCACGGCACCGGCGTGAGCGTCGCCAGATCGCCGACGGCCATATAGTCGGGACCGTTCGGCTCGATCCCTACTCCCCAGATCGCAAACCCCGCGAAACCGGCACCCGCCGTCAACACGCTCTTCAGATGACTGACCGGCACCGACTTCGCCTTGGCCACGCCGTGAATATCGACAAACTGCGCCAGCACGTACTTCACGCCCTGCTGCGTCAGATACGCCTGCGCCTCTTCCGCCGAGCCGAAGCGGGGCACGCATCCGAGCTCGTTGACCGGCAGCTTGCTCGCATCGTTCAGGTTCATCGCCACTCCTTGCAACTGCATCTTTCGTGGTTTGGAAAGCCACACGCAGCGCGTGTGACCGGGTTGCGCAACACGCTCCCGAACGCCGCTTGTGCCGCGCTTCGAGCCTGTTTTCAATCGGTCGGATATTTTATTGGTGAGAAACAAAGATTCTTTTTGTGAAACTCTTTGCGCGTGACTCAGCGCTGCAATCTGCTACGCTTTCGTTTTACGTGAGGCTTACATGCAAATCGGTGAAGATAATAAAACGCCGCTTGAACGCTATCTCGGCAACACCATTCGCGAATTACGCCAGCGCCACGGTCTGACCATCGCTCAGGTTTCCGCTCAGGCCGGCATCAGCCGCGGCATGCTCTCGAAGATCGAAAACGCGCAGACTTCCGCAGGTCTCGAGGTCCTCAACCGCATTGCACAGGCGCTCGGCGTTTCGCTCTCCATGCTGTTTCGCAATTTCGACGTGCCACAAGGCGGTGCACAGCTCGTCAAAAAAGGCAGTGGCATGGAAGTGGTTCGCAAGGGCACCAAAAGCGGCCACACCTATCACCTGCTTGCCTATGACCAAGGTCCTCGTAAGCTTTTCGAACCCTTCCTGATTACGATGGAGGACGAAGCCGAACGCTTTCCCGTGTTTCAGCATCCGGGCACCGAGTTCATTCACATGCTCAAGGGCGTGATCGAATACCGTCACGGTCAGCAAACCTACATTCTTCATCCTGGCGACACGCTCACTTTCCAGGGCGAGATACCGCACGGTCCGGAACGCCTGATCAAGACGCCCATTCAATTCCTGTCGATCTTTGTCTATCCGCAATCGAGTGCAGCTGACTGATCGCTCGCCGCGGCCGTCCCAGTCAATGCCTTTAACAATGCAACGTTTGTGCCATGTTTATCTGAGTGAATCAAAGATTCCCACCAATAAACGCTTTGGGCGCCATGCGTCGTTCCTGATTTCGATGCTGAAAGGTTCATCAGCCTGACTCCGGTGCACATCGTCGCTGTGACTGGTGCGACTTTGCACAAAAACGAGGTGGGCGGTTAAGCAGCGTTAAAAGCAACGCTTATACAAACGCGTGCTATGGCGCCTGAATCAGCGCAATGCATCGTCCGGCAGATCGGGTAGCGCCCGCGCGAGCGACGGTTGAATCGCGTTGTCCAGCACACCGCGCGTCAGCATGACGATGTCGCCGGCGAACTGTTCCCACTCGCCCTGGCGATGCAGCAGAAAAAAATCGCGCCGCCCGAGGCGGCTCGGCGGCAACGGCATCACTGCGATATCGTCCAGATAGTGCCGCGCCTGCCACAGACACAAAGGCGTCGAAATTGCGAACCCCGCCCGCGCGGCCACCAGACTCAGCAGCGGATCGGTCGCATCGAACTCGTAACGCCGCGGACTGTTAATACCCAGATGCCGCACGAAACGTTCGATCTGCTGGCCGATCACCGAGCGCGCCGTATAGCGGATCAGCGGCAGCTCGAGCGCAAGTGTGCGCCAGTCGATATTGCGGCGTCCGTTCAACTGGCTGCGCGCAACCACCACCACGAATGCCTCGGAAAACAGCGGCACTTCGACGATCCGTGGGTCGCTCAGCGTGGTCTGCGTGCAGATCGTGATATCCAGTTCGCGGTCGTGCAACTGCTTGCTCAAGCCCGGCGTGAGACCGGACCACATCGAAATCTGCCGCTCTGAATTCGACACCGCACGAATCAATTCCGGCCCGACAGTGGCCGCGAACGAATCGACGCAACCCAGGCGCACCGGCATCTTGCCGGTATGCGAGGCATCGCCGATCCGCGCGCTCACCATCTGCGCGTGTTCGATCAACGGCCCTGCCAACTCCAGCAACGCGCGCCCCGCTACATTCGGGCGCGGCGGACGGCTCTCGCGATCGAACAGCGTCAGGCCCTGATCTCGCTCCAGCGCGGCAATCGATTGACTGATGGCGCTCTGGCTCACGCCGAGCTGCTTCGCCGCGCCCGTCATCGAGCCGCTGTCGCAGACAGCCACAAACGCCTGCAACGCGCGCAGATCGATCGGGGTCGGGGTTCGTCTCATGAGATGCTCCGCTCGCATGGGTGACATGCAGGTCATCCTGTGCGGTACGCGCGGCTCGGTGCCGAGGTTCGCAGGCTTGCTGCACAGGATGAGAAATTGCATTGGCTCGCCATAAGTTTGCCTAATACAAAATTGGCGCGGCCAACGTTTTCCTAGAATTCGCCTCATTGCCTACACAGAGGTCCACATGAGCCACTACGATTTCATCGTGATTGGCGCTGGCGTCATCGGCGCGTCGGTCGCCCATCATCTCGCCGCACTGGGCGCGCAAAGCGTGCTGGTTATCGAACAGGGCACGATCGGCGCGGGCACCACGTCACAGTCGTCCGGCCTGTTGCGCACGCACTATTCGGTGCGCCAGAACGTGGAACTCGCGCGCTCTTCGTGGTGGGCATTCAATAATTTCGCTGACTATCTCGGCGACGACGAAGCGTCCTGTGGTCTCGTCAAGTGCGGCTATCTGATCTGCGCGCCCGACGGCGACAAGCTGGAGCCGCTGCGCGCCTCGCTCGCCGCGCAGCAGGATATGGGCATCGAAGTGCAACTGCTCGACAAAGCTGAGGCGCACGAGCGCCTGCCGATTGCGAACTTCGACGACGCCGCGCTGATCGGTTATGAACCTGAGGCGGGTTTTGCGGATGCCTATCTGGTGGCGACCGGCTTCGCCCGCTCTGCGCGCCGACGCGGTGTCAAGATCATGGAAGGCGTGACGGTTATGGGGCTCGTGCGCGAAGGACGCCGGATCACCGGGGTCGCAACCAGCGCGGGTAACTTCAGCTGCGGCACGCTGATCAGCACGCAGAACATCTGGACGCCGGAACTCGCCGGCTGGATCGGTGTGCCGCTGCCGGTCAAGCCGGAGCGTCATACGGTGCTCGCGCTTGAATGCGACGGCGCAGCGTATTCGTTCAAGATGCCCGCGTTCAAGGACCTGGGTTCGGACGGCATGCTCTATTACCGCAGCTATGGCGGCAGTCAGATGCTCGTGTCAGAAGGTGTGGTCGGCGAAACGTTGAACTCGCCGGAAACCGAACAGGGCGATATCTCGCTCGACTATGTCGCCGAAGTCGGCGCTCAGGTGGCGGAACGCTTTCCGGCTTATGAGGCCGCTGGTCTCGCTTCGTCATGGACCGGTGTGTACGACGTGACGCCCGATTGGAATCCGGTGTTAGGCAAGGTCGGCGATATCGACGGACTCATTGTCGGCTTTGGCTTCTCGGGGCACGGCTTCAAGCTGTCACCGGGCATCGGCAAGGTCCTCGCGCAGTATGCGCTCGGTCTACCCACGGATGTTTCTCTCTCACCCTATGCGCTCGACCGGTTCGCCAGCGGCGAGCTGCTGGTGGGCAAGTACGGTTCGGGCGCAGTCTCCTGACTCCGAATCCCGATCTCTGAATCGCTCGCCATCGGATTCGGGCAGCGCATCGCGTTGCACATACGTCACGTCGTCTCACCACGAGCGATCGGCTAATCGCGCAACGCGATTCCAGCGCCGAAAGAACGTTCACACCCTCCCCCTCCGATTTGCACTCAGGCCACAAACCTGATGTGCGAGTGCCGACTTTCCCTCCGTTATCGACGCCGAAAAAAAGCTTGGCTATTTTTTTTGTTGCAGTATAGTCCGGTCTAGACCGCATCGCGAAGGGGTTTCATCGAGGTATCGCGGACGCGCACAACGTTTCCCCAGCCGTTCCCTTTCTGCACGGAGTGTTCGCCATGAATCGTCTGATCGCGTTATGTGCCGCCGCCGTCCTGTTCAGCTCCGCATTTCCAGTCGCCGCGGGGTGTCTGGACGACGTGAAGACGAGCGGTGTCCTGACAGCGGGCAACGGCCTGATGGGTACCCGCCCTTTCGTCTGGCAAAACGAGGACGGCAGCTACGGCGGCTTCGAGGCCGATATGCTGAAGGAAGTGGGCAAGCGCATCGGCGTGCCGAAGACGGACTTCGTCGTCACCGAATGGAGCACGTTGATTCCCGGGCTGAAATCGAAGCGCTGGGACATCATCTTCTCGTCGATGTCGGCCACGCAGGAGCGCATCCAGAGCGCCAACGTGCGTTTCTCACGGCCCTACTTCCTGCTCTACGACGAAATCATTGTCAAAACCGATTCGCCGATCCAGTCGTTCGCAGATCTGAAGAACCGGAAGGTTGCCACAACACTCGGCACCAACGATTCGGTGAACGCGCACCGGCTCGCGACCGAAGGCCAGATCGGCGAAGTCATGGACTTCAATTCGTTCGGCGAGCCATTCATGGCGTTGCAAAACGGCCAAGTCGACGCGGTGCTGCTCGATCAGGGCACCCTGCTCGGCCAACGCGAGAAGATGAAAAATCTGCGCGTTGTCGGTCAGCCGATCTACTACCACCCGAAGCCCGAATGGGTCGACGCCGAGAACAAGGCGAACTATAAATTCGGCACGAGTGCCGCGGCGGTTCGCGCAGAATGCAGCGATCTGCTCACCGCGATCAATGGCGCGCTGCAATCGATGGATCAGGACGGCACGCGCCAGAAGATCCTGACGAAGTACGGTGCATGGTCGCCGGAGCAAGCGGTGCTGACGAAGTAATCGCGCCGATCATGAGCGAGTTCTTCTTTACGCTGATTCCGCGCTACTTTCCGTTCCTGCTGAAGGGCGCGTGGGTGACGATCGAACTGTCGGTCATCAGCATGACGTGTGCGATTGCGCTCGGCCTCGCGGTCGCGCTAGGCCGGCTGTCGTCACGGCGCTGGCTTGACTGGCTGCTGCGCGCTTATGTCGAGATCTGGCGCGACGTACCGCTGGTGGTTCAGTTGCTGGTGATCTACTTCACGTTGCCGCAGGTCGGCTTGACCTTGCCGGGATTCTGGGCGGGCGTGCTCGGCCTCGCGCTGAACCTCGGCGCGTATCTTTCGGAAGTGTTCCGCGCGGCGATCCAGGCGGTAGACAACGGCCAGCGTGAAGCGGGACTGACCATCGGCATGTCGCACACGATGATCTACCGGCGGGTGATTCTTCCTCAAGCGCTGAAGGTTGCGCTCCCCACGATCGGCGGTTATTTCATTTCGTTGCTGAAGGATTCGTCGTTGGTGTCGTTCATCGCGGTCAACGAATTGCTGAGGCACGGCACGATTGTGATCGCCGATACCTTCATGAGCATGCAGGTCTATCTGATGGTGGCGATCATCTACTTCGCGATGAGCTTTGCTGCGGCACGCGGCGTGCGATGGATCGAGCAGAAGTTCACCCCGGTACACCGCGGCGGCAAGCGCGTGTCGACACAGATTCCCGCAAGCAAGGCCGGCGCGGCGAGCACGGAGCCCAATCTTGAAACCTGATCTGAACGGGACGGCGAATCCTTCAACGTCTATTCTCGAAGTGCGCGCGCTCGAAAAATCCTTCGGCGCGGTACGGGTGCTCAAAGGCATCGACCTGCGTATTCGGCCCGGCGAGGTTAGTTTCTTCATCGGCCCGAGTGGCGGGGGCAAGTCCACGCTGCTCCGTTGCATCAATTTTCTGGACATGCCGACCGGCGGTGAAATTCATTTCGACGGCGAACGGCTTTGTCATCAGGATGGCGCCACGTTTCGCACGAAGCCGGAAGCGCAACTGCGCATCGCACGGCGCAAGATGCCCATGGTGTTTCAGCAATTCAATCTGTTCGCCCATCGCACCGTGCTCGAAAACGTGATCGAAGGGCCGATCCACGTGCAGCGTCGCCAGCGCGACGAAGTCATCAGTGAGGCCTCGGCGATCCTGCATCAGGTTGGCCTCGGTAATCGCCTTGGCTACTACCCTGATCAGTTATCGGGCGGCCAGCGCCAGCGCGTTGCGATTGCACGTGCACTGGCGATGAAACCGAAAGTTGTCCTGTTCGACGAGCCGACTTCGGCACTCGATCCGGAGCTTGTCGCGGGCGTGCTCGACACGATTCGCACTCTTGCCGATGCGGGTTTGACGCTTGCCATCGTTACCCATGAGATGGCGTTCGCGCGAAAGCTCGCCGACACGATTCATTTTGTCGCCGACGGCGTCATTCTGGAGTCAGGCACCCCTGACTCGATTCTCGGTGCGACAGGAAACAGCCGCATCGCCGATTTCATTCGGGCAGTTGAGCGGTGAGCAGCGTGCAATGTCAATCACATATAAAGGAAACGGAGATGTCTGAAACCATTCAACAGCGCGTCGCGCGCGCGGTGACCGACGATCTGGTACGGGCGTTTCGCGTCGACGGCGCGGTGTGTATTCGCAACATTTTCTCCGAGGATGAACTGGCGATGTTGCGCGAGGCCATCGACCACAACATCGCTCAACCGAGTCCGCGTGCAAAAGTGGCGAGCCGGCCGGACGATCCAGGCTGGTTTTTCGAAGACTTCTGCAACTGGCAGGATAACGACGGTTATCGTCGTTTCATCATGGAGTCGCCCGCGCCGAGCGTTGCCGGAGCGTTGATGGGCGGCGAAGCGGCCCGTTTCTATCACGATCATCTGCTAGTGAAGGAGCCCAACACGCGCCAGCGCACGCCGTGGCACCAGGACCAGCCGTACTACAACATCACCGGCGACCAGAACGTCAGCATGTGGATTCCCGTCGATCCGGTCGCGCGAGCATCAACACTCGAATTTGTCGCAGGTTCGCATCGCGGGCCATGGCTGATGCCGCGCACGTTCATTGCCAACGAGGCGAAGTGGTTTCCCGAAGGCAGCCTGACCGATTTGCCCGATATCGAAAGCAATCGCGACGCGTATCCGATCATTGGCTGGGAGCTCGAACCTGGCGATATGGTGTGCTTTCATATGCTGACGTTGCATGCCTCGGGCGGCGTTGGTGGCAACCGTCGGCGCCGCGCGTTTTCGCTGCGCTTTATCGGCGACGATATCCGTCACCAGCCACGCCCGTGGCGCACATCGCCGGAGTTTCCAGGTCTGCGCGAGACGCTAGCCGAAGGCGCGCCGATGGCGCACCCGCTGTTTCCGATAGTGTGGCGCGCAGAACAGGGACAGGTGAGCGCATGAGCGAAGCGAAAAGCGAGTTGGACGACGCCGTGAGAAACGCACCGGTGCCCGCACATATCCGTGCGTTGCCGCTCTATGTACCGGGCCGCTCCGAGCAATCGGTTGCGCGCGAATATGGTCTTGCACGCATCATCAAACTGGCGTCGAATGAAAATCCGCTCGGCTGCAGCCCACATGTCGCGCAAGCGTTGGCCGAGCAGTTCAGCGGCGCGGATACCGCTCTCGCGCGCTATCCGGACAGCGATGCATTCGATCTGCGCAACGCGCTTGCCCGCTATCATGGTGTGCCGGCCAACCACATCGCGGTGACGAACGGGTCTCACGAACTGATCGATCTGTGCGCCGCGTTGAGTCTGCGTACCGGCACCGCCGGCCTCTATTCGCAGTACGCATTTCAGGCCTATCCGATCAGTATCAAGGCGCGCGGCGCCACCGCAATCGAAGTACCGGCGTCCGATTACCGTCACGATCCTGCCGCGATGCGCGCGGCGTTGACCCCCGCAACGCGCCTCGTCTACATCTGCAACCCCAACAATCCAACGGGTACGTTGCTGTCCCCGACAGAGATCGAAGTCATTCTGGATTCGGTCGGCCCCGATACGCTCGTGGTACTCGATGAAGCGTATATCGACTACGTCGATCCCACGCTGCGCCCCGATTCGATTTCACTGCTTGCGCGTTATCCGCAACTGGTCGTCGCGCGAACGTTTTCGAAGGCATACGGGTTAGCGTCGCTGCGAGTCGGTTACGGCATCATGCATCCCGATCTTGTCGATGCCATTGCTCGAATCCGCCCGACGTTCAGCGTCAATGCACTCGCGCAGCGCGCGGCACTGGCGGCGCTCGCCGATCGCGTGTTCCTGCAACGCACGCAGAGTCTGAATCGTGCAGGCATTGCGCAAATCACCCAAGCGCTGGAGCGTCAGGGCATTCCGTTCATCCCTACACACGCGAACTTCATTGCGATTGGCCTGAACGACGCAAAAACGGTGGCCCAACGGCTGCTGCAGGCCGGCATCGTGGTCCGGCCGCTCGGCGCATACGAACTGGACGACCTTGTCCGCGTGACCGTCGGTACCGAAGAGGAAAATGATATGTTTCTGCGCGCGCTGTTCGCGGCGCTTGGGCGAGACTGAAAGCGTAATAGAATCGGTGTCGCTCAATTCGGAATCGAAGGGTAGTACATATGGCTCAAAAACCCGGTGCGCCGTTTCAGCAGATCAAGGCCGTTGTACGCGACAAGGTTCGTGCAGGCGAATGGGGCGTTGGCGAGCGCATCCCGTCGGAGATCGATCTGGCGACGGCGTTCGGGGTCGCACGCATGACGGTCAATCGCGCATTGCGCGAACTGACCGCCGAGGGTGAACTCGAACGCGTGGCCGGCGTCGGCACGTTTGTCGCCGAAGGCAAACCGCAGTCGAACCTGCTGATGATCGCTCATATTCGCGATGAGATTCGCTCGCGAGGGCACGAATATGCGTGCAAGGTCATTACGCTGGTGCGCGAAGCCGCTTCGATCGAGGTCGCCGCGGCGTTCGGGCTGCCGAGGAATACGCCGGTGTTTCATCTGACCTGCGTACATCTGGAAAACGGGCGGCCCATTCAGTTCGAAGACCGGTATGTGAACCCCGCCGCCGCACCGGATTTCCTCACGCAGGATTTCACGGCCGAGCCGCCATCGCAGTATCTCTACAACAACGTGTCCCACTACGAACTGGAAATCGAGCATATCGTCGACGCCTGTTTGCCGACGCCTGAACAGGCAGCGCTGCTCGAGATGCGAACCGACGAGCCTTGCTTGATGCTGACGCGTCGCACCTGGACCGGCGGCACGCCGGTGACACTCGCCCACTTCGTGCATCCCGGCAAGCGGTATCGGCTCGGTTCGCGCTTCAAGCCGAATTCGATGCCGGGCCAGGGCTTGGCGAGAGGCCGCTGAGGCACACGCAGGCGTCAGTCGAGTTTGTTGGGCTCGAGAAGCGCCAGTGCGGGCCGTACAACACCCTCCAGCAGCGCACGTTCCGGCCTTGTCCGGGCAAGTACCCGTATGCCGAGATGGAGTCCTAGCAGCAAGCGCGCAAGATCGTCCGCAGACTGGGCAGTCGAAATCTCGCCGGCCTGCTGACCCGCGTGCACACAGCGCCGGAAAAACGCTTCTACCGCCACCAGCACGTTGGCGATCATCGTCTGGAAACCGGCGTCGTGCGGTGCAACCTCAAGTGCCGAATTCACCAGCAGACATCCCTTACGATCCCTGTCGCTGACCGATCGCTCGACGATTTCCCGAAAGAATGCCTTGATGGCATCAAGAGGCGGCAGGCTCCGCTCGAATCTCGACACCCGGTCGCCGAAGCTATTTTCGATGTAGTGGGTCAGCGCCCGCTGAAACAGCGAACGTTTGTCTCCGAACGCGTTGTAGAGGCTCGCCCCCGTAATGTCCATGCACTGCGCAAGATCCCGCACAGAAGTCGCCTCGTAGCCATAGACCCAGAACTGGTGGGCGGCTGCATCGAGGACCGCATTTTCATCGAATTCCCGTGGTCGGACCATGCTTACTCCAGCCATCGCGCAACGTCTTCCCGGTCGGGATTGCAACGTCACACACGTTGCGATATTCTAAATCATCCGATCTAAAACAACCTGGAGCCTTAGCAAACCTGCTTTGGTGCCGCACGACAGCCAGCACGCGCGCATCAGGCGGTCTGAGAACGCAACGCACAGGAACATCATGACCGTGTACTCCGCAGAGGAGCGTCTGAAAACGTTGTTCGTCTCGGGCCTGGCAGGCGACGCATCCGAGTACCGCGCGTTTCTGTCCGAACTGACGCGTCACCTGCGCGGCTATCTTCGCAAACGGATTCCCCAACTTCACGATGACGTCGAGGATCTCGTTCAGGAAATCCTGCTGGCCGTGCATAATGCACGTCATACATACCGGCCGGATGAGCCTCTGACCGCGTGGGTCCACGCGATCGCGCGCTATAAACTGATGGATTTCTTCAGAACGCGTGCGCGACGGGAGTCGCTGCATGACCCCCTTGACGAGCACGACGACATTTTCGCCGAGTCCGCCGACGAACCGACCGATGCCCATCGCGACATCGGGAAACTGCTCGATCACCTGCCGGACAAGCAGCGGCTCTCGATCGTGCACGTCAAGCTGCAGGGACTTTCAGTCGCCGAAGCCTCCCGCTTGACGGGGCTATCGGAGTCGGCCGTCAAGGTCAGCATCCATAGGGGTCTCAAGGCTCTGGCCACATACGTCCGGAGAATGGCATGAGAACAGATGACCTCGTCGGATTGCTCTCGACCGGCATAGCGCCCGTAAAAAGCGGCACGGTGGCCCGTCGGTTCGGCATCTCATTGCCGGTTGCCGCCCTTGGCGCGACGGCGTTGATGGCTGCCGTATTTGGCATTCGCCCCGATCTGAGCACCATCGCCAAAACCGCAATCTTCTGGGAAAAACTCGCGTTTCCGCTGTGCCTCGCAATCGGCGCCCTGATTGCAACCGTTCGGCTCGCGCGCCCCGGCGCCAAGGTCGGAACTGGATGGCCCGTCATCGCTATACCGGTTGTAATCGTCTGGATTGCAGCCATAGCGGTGCTCGTCAGCGCCGCACCGCAAGAGCGGTTGCCCGCAATACTCGGGCAGACCTGGCGCACATGCCCATTCAATATTCTTCTGCTGGCCGTTCCAGGCTTCATTGCGATCTTCTGGGCTGTCAAAGGACTGGCGCCGACCCGTCTACGGCTCGCCGGCGCCATCTCGGGTCTGCTCGCAAGCTCAGTCGCCACGGTCGCGTACTGCTTTCATTGCCCCGAGATGAACCCTGCGTTCTGGAGCATCTGGTATGTGGTCGGCATGCTGCTTCCAGTCGCGCTCGGAGCGGTGCTGGGTCCCAAACTGCTTCGGTGGTGAATGCTCAGGCCTCTCGTTGATCGACCGGCTTGATTTCGTTGCGCGCAAGTCGAAAGCAAAAAAAAGATGACTTGCCTGTAACCGGACGTCTCCAGTCCACGAATTAGATGATGTATCCAGCACGGGTACTCCTCTATCTCAACTTCTGGAGAAATTCCATGTCCGCTAAAGCCACTGTCAGTTCCGCCCTCCTCGCCGGCGTAGTCGCGAGCCTGCTCGCATCCGTCGCCCACGCTGCACCGCTGACGAGCGCGGAGGCAAGCGCCGCGGTCGCCGCTCACAAGGAAAAGTGCTACGGCGTCGCCCTGAAAGGGCAGAACGATTGTGCCGCCGGTCCTGGCACCACGTGTCAAGGTACGTCCGCAATGGATTTCCAGGGCAACTCATGGAAGTTCGTTCAAGGTGGCACCTGCACGAGCATCGCCGTGCCGGGTGGCGGCCATGGCTCCCTCACCGCTCTGAAGTCCTGATCCGGCAAACGACGACAGGAAAGGGGGCGGCCATGACCGATTTCACCCGAACAACGCCAGTCGGAATCGACGAGCGCGGCTGCCCCTCCGGTGTGACCGCTGCGGAACGGCAGTTTGTCGGCACCAGTTTCAAGCATGAACATCTTGCCGCGATTCTCGCGGACGGGTTGAAAGACGGCTTCTTCGAAGTCCACGCTGAAAACTATATGGGCGCTGGCGGTCCTCCGCATCGCGCGCTAGCGACTATCCGCGAGGACTACCCGATCTCCATTCACGGCGTGTGTATGTCGATCGGCGGCCCTCATGCGCTGGACGCTGCTCATCTCGCACGCTTTCGCGATCTGCTTGCACGCTACGAACCCAAGCTGGTGTCCGAGCATCTGGCGTGGTCTTCACATGGCGGAACGTTTTTTAACGACCTTCTGCCTTTGCCGTACACGAAAGAAACGCTCGAGCATGTGTGCGAACACATCGACCAGGTTCAGCACGCGATCAAACGCCCCATGCTTCTTGAGAATCCGTCGACCTATGTGGCTTTCGAGTCGTCGACAATGAGCGAAACCGAATTCATCGGGGCCGTCGTTCAGCGTACCGGCTGCGGCCTGCTACTGGACGTCAATAACGTTTTTGTTTCGGCAATCAATCATGGTTTCTCCGCCGCAGCGTACCTTGACGGATTGCCCCTTGAGGCCGTGGGCGAAATACATCTGGCCGGGCACAGCGAGCAACGCGACGATGAAAACGAACTGCTGCTTATCGATAGCCACGACCGCGCCATCTCCGACCCAGTGTGGAATCTCTATAGGCATGTCGTATCGCGGATTGGCCCGAGGCCGGCACTGATCGAATGGGATAGCAATCTTCCCGCATGGCCCGTGTTGCGGGATCAGGCAACGACAGCACGGCAAATCATGGCAGAGCACGGAATGTCACTCGCACAGGAGCTCAGCCATGACGTCTGAGAATCGTTCGTGCCAGTACGCCACAGCGTTTGCGCCGGGACTGATAGACCCAGCGATCGCAGCGCCTGAAGACCTCGTAGCCGCACCAGGGAAGCGCGTAGTGAAGCGCTACAACGTTTATCGCAACAACGTCACGGTCAGCCTCATTGACGCACTGGCAGCGATCTACCCCGCTATTCAGCGCATCACCGGCGTCGATTTCTTCAGGGCGATGGCCCGTTTCCATATCCGCGAGACGCCTCCCGTTTCGCCGTTACTGTTCGAGTACGGGCGGGATTTTCCTGCTTTCATCGAGTCCTACGAATATGCCAGCGAAATGCCGTGGCTTGCGGATACGGCGCGCGTCGAGCGTGCGTGGCTGGATGCCTATCACGCTGCGGACCTGCCTGTGCTCGCTACCGAGGCGCTTGGAGATATCGAGCCCGCGTCGCTGGCCGGATTGCGTTTCACACCGCACCCCGCGGCGCGGATCGTGCGCTCAGGCTATCCGGCCGTCGCAATCTTCGCGATGAACCGCACGGATGGTCCTGTGTCCCCGCTAAGGTCAAACGAACCCGAGGATGCACTCGTGACACGACCGGAGCAGGACGTCATCGTCTCGCGTCTGCCGGCGGGCGGTGCAACGTTCCTTATCACCCTTCTCGCGGGCGCCTCACTGGGCGAAGCGGTCGCTGCTGCATTTGACGAAACCTCTTCCTTCGATCTCCAGGCCAACATGGCAGGGATGATCTCGGCTGGCGTTTTTTCTGCCATTCAACATGGAGATTGATCAAGATGACACCGGACACTCAACAGGCAAAACTGCCATTTCCAGGCGTAGTGATATCTGCGATTGGTGCGGCGAAGCGGCTGATCCAAAACCTCGCGCAACCGTGGCTCGTTCAACTCGTGCTTCGGATTGCGCTGGCCGTACCGTTCTGGAAATCGGGCATTCTCAAATGGCATGGCTTCCTTCAACTGAACGACACGGCAATCGATCTGTTCACTCAGGAGTTTCAGTTGCATCTGCCAGGCGGCCCGTACCCGTTTCCTGCTCCGGCCGTGTTTGCATTTTTGTCGGGCTGCGGTGAGGTGACATTCCCGGTGTTGCTCGTGCTGGGCTTCGGAACGCGGTTCGCCGCAGCCGGCCTGATACTGATGACGTGCATCATCGAGCTGACGGTGCCGGACGGCTGGCCTATCCATCTCACCTGGGTAGCCATGGCATTGGGAATCGCAGCCTGGGGACCAGGCCGGATATCCATTGACTATCTGCTGGGTGACAGGTCGTTCAGACCCTGACCCGAAGTTTTCGTCGAATCGTCGGCCTCCCCACTGAACAACATGAGAACTTCGGATCTGATACTCAGGCTGACGAATGGTCTTACGACGATTGAGCCGAATTCCGTTTCGAGGAGACTCAATCGGTCGTTGAGCGTGGGGCTTGCCGGCAGCATGGCGATGCTGGTGATCATTTACGGCATCCGCAGCGACATGCCGGAATTGCTGTTGACGACGATGTTCTGGATACGGCTCGCGTTCCCGGTGGCAACACTCATCACCGCATTGAAACTGGCCGGACGTCTTGGGCGCCCCGGCGTACCCGTCAAGCTCGCATGGTTCGCGGTCACACTGCCATTCATTGCCATGTTGTTCGTCGCCTCGCTCATGCTGATCGCGACTCCGCCAGGCTATCGCCTGGAGCTGATGCTGGGCACAACATGGCGGGTCGCCACAGCGAATATCGTGCTGCTCTCCCTGCCTTCACTTGCCGCCGTGATGCATGCCATGAAGGGGCTTGCACCTACCCGCCTGGCACTGGCGGGCGCCGGCGCCGGGCTGCTCGCCGGCGCGCAAGGTTCGCTCGTGTACTCCCTTTACTGCTCGGAGATGTCCGTACCGTTCTGGGGGACCTGGTACGTACTGGGCATTGTCATAACCGCCGGTATAGGTGCTGTATTTGCTCCGCTCTACTTGCGGTGGTAGTCCAGCGTCTCCCGGCGGCGCGCGTCAGACAAATTACCCAGCCCATATTATTCGGGCAAATCGCTCAGGCGACGTGATGGACCCAGCCGAACGGATCGTCGATCCTGCCACGCTGTATGCCGGTGAGCCTGGTGCGAATCAGTTGCGTGACGGGGCCTTCGCCACCATCGCCGATCCTGAACTCGCCGCCGGCATGACGGACCTCGCCGATCGCCGTGACGACCGCCGCGGTGCCACAGGCAAATGTTTCCTTAACACGGCCGCTGGCGGCGTCCGCTTGCCATGCTTCGAACGAGTACGGCGACTGGTCGACAGCGATGCCTTCACGCGCGGCCAATTCGATGATCGAGGCGCGCGTGATGCCCGGCAGGATCGTGCCCGACAGGGGCGGGGTGCGCAGCGAACCATCGTCCAGCACGAAGAACACGTTCATGCCGCCCAGTTCTTCGATCCACTTGTGTTCCGCGGCGTCGAGGAACACGACCTGGTCGCAGCCCTTGTTAGACGCTTCGGTCTGCGCAATCAGGCTCGCAGCGTAGTTGCCGCCGCATTTCGCGACACCGGTACCGCCCGAAGCGGCGCGCGTGTATTTATCCGACACCCACACGGTGACGGCCGATTTGCCGGGCTTGAAGTACGGACCCACCGCGCAGGCGATCACGCAGAAGATGTACTCGTGCGCTGCGCGCACGCCCAAAAAGCTCTCCGAAGCGAACATGAACGGGCGGATGTACAGGCTCGCACCTTCGGCGGCTGGAATCCATGCGCGGTCGATGTCAACCAGCTTCTCGACCGCTTCAAGGAACGCGGCTTCGGGCAGTTGCGGCATCGACATGCGTTCGGCCGATTCACGGAAACGCCTGGCGTTAGCTTGCGGCCGGAATAGCGATATCTTGCCGTCCTCACCGTGATACGCCTTCATGCCTTCGAAAATCTCCTGCGCATAGTGCAGCACCGCGCAGGCTGGGTCGATCTCGAACGGACGACGGGCTTCGACCTTGGCGTCATGCCAGCCCGTACCCTCGGTCCAGCGGATCGTGACCATGTGATCGGAAAAGACGCGCCCAAACGCCGGGTTGACCAGCCTGGCGGCGATCTGGTCAGCGGGGGTAGCGTTGGCGTGCGGCTCAATGACAAACTGCAGTTGATTCTCAGTGCTCATGTCTCGGTACCTCCAAAAAAATTCGCGCCCTGAATTCTGCCATCGTAAACGGCATCCGTGCCATTGGCCACGTCTCATCGCCGCGAAGTCGCCGATGTGCTGAAGCGGCTGCAGACGTAGCAGCAAGCATCGGCGACTCTCCCGCAAGCCGCCGAGTTATCACGGCAAACCATCCCACGCATCCAGAAGCGGGAGGCCCCTTGTACTGCGTCGCTCAACGGCTTGAGACGCACCCGTCGAGTTTCACGACTCCAATATGCCCTTCGAAACCCGTTGACTTTATACTAGAACGATCTATATCATTTGATCGACGAGAAATGTCTGAACATTCAAATCGAATGTATTTTTAACATTTCAGGCGTGGTGCCATGCAAACCGCTGACGGAAAAATTAGCTAACCCGGATTCAATAAGGGCTGCGGCAATTCTATTCAGGATCGGCGGCGGGGTCGCTTTGGTCATGGCGATACCAAAGGCTACAGCTCCATAAATACAGGTGAGCTTCATCGGCTCAGCCTGAATCAATTTCGTCCGTAATAGATTGCGCTGCGCCAGGAGATCAACAAATACGGCTGAAAGTCCGAAGACAGTTGATGCGCGAATACGCCGGCAACGAGCGGGAGTATTCGTGCGCCCAAAATTTAACAGTAATCAGAACAAGTAATGGAGGGTTTATGCGGTCTGCAGGCGTTTTACTCATAGGCATCATGGTTTCAGTGTTATCAGCCTGTTCAAGCATTGCCAGCAGTACAAACATGCTGACCGACGACAAGATTAAATCGAGCACCTCGGGCACGCTGGGGTACTCGCCAGACGATATTGCGATAACCAGCCGTCGCACGGAAGGGACGAACACCTATGTCAATCTGAAAGCGAAAGATGGCAAAGAATACACATGCACTATCAACGGCGGAAACATACTCACTTTCGGCATGACTAATCCGCCATCTTGCAACCGGAAAGGTCAACCTCGCCAGGCAGGGCCGATGCAGTGAACGCGATGTTCGACTGCAGCCGCGCAACCTGATTCGGGCCACGACACCGCTCGCATTCATCCTGCCGCGTGATCTGCGGCACCCGATAACGAATGTGCAATACCCGCGAGAGCTGTTTGGCCTGACGCGCATGTAACCCACCATCGCCGTTGATCTTGACGACTTGTGAAGACGGTGGGTGCTGCATTACACGATTAGGATTACCAATAAATAAGTATCTGACGCACATGAAAATGATGTGCCGTATAGCCCCTGCTTGCCTTTCAGTTGAGGTGATAGAGCAAGCAATCGAGCAACGGGTGTCCCGATTATCGATAGATGTCGTGCTTTGTGTCAGTTGATAGCTGGGAAGAACCAGTTGGGATTGAATAAAAAAGGACTTTTATGAAACCCATAGCGTGGATTGTTATGGCTACCTGCCTCACGTTGACAGCGTGCGGCGGTAGCGACGTTTCAAAAGACGGCGGTTCCTCGTCATCGGCGACCAACCCCGGATCGCCCTCCACGCCGTCGTCGCCCGGGGACGGAGGCACCTCCAAAGCGCAGGCCGGCTGGTCGAAAGTAGCCGCAATAGACGGCAAAGCCCCGGAAATCGAGCCCAGTACAACCATCGATACGAACGGCAACACACTCGTCACGTGGATGACGAGTGGTCCCTCGGGCGGGCTCGGCAACGAGATGTGGGGCGCGCGTTATGTGCCCGGGTCGGGCTGGGGAACGCCGACGCGTCTGGATACGGGCGATGGCAGCCATTCGATGACAGGGCCAGGCACGATTCAGCCGCAACTGGTCGGCAACGCCAGCGGCCAGGCGGTTGCGTTCTGGACGGAATGGATGCCGGGGCCCAATGCCTATGCGCTGTGGGCGCGCCCATATAGCCCAGCTACAGGATGGGGAACGCCGTTCGAAGTAGCACCGAGCGTCACGAGCTCCACATATACGGCAGGCATTGACAATCAGGGCAACGCCATCGTCGCCTGGCCGCAGGCGATTGACCTGCTCAATTCCCGAATCGCATGGACGCGCTATACGACGGACGGGACGTGGTCGACGACGGCACTGATTCAAATGCCGGCGCAGACCGGCCCGGGTGCCGTCACCGGTGATACCAACAATGTAAGGCCGATGATTTCGGTCCTACCGTCCGGCAGCGCGGTGCTCGCGTGGAGGCAGACCAACACGACGCAGTCGGCGCTCTGGACGGCCACGTTCGATGCGACCAACGGCTGGACCAACGTCAATCAAGCCGTATCGGACACGAGTCTGTTCACGACGATCGAGTTCCCCGCGGCTGGCATGGATACGAAGGGCAACATCACGCTGGTGTGGGGGCAACTCGATGTGACGAGCGGGAAAATCTCCACCACCACCATGTCGCAGCGCTACGTAGCGGGAACCGGCTGGCAGGCGGCTCAGGCCGTCGCCCCGGAGATTACGGAGCCGAGTGGCTTCATCGCCACGCCAATGCTGACCGTCAATGCAAACGGTGTAGCGGCCGTCATGTGGGCAGAGGGCGGCGTCGTTCTGCAGGCGAGTGTTGCGGACGCCAGCGGGACCTGGGGGCCGCTGCATCAACTGACGGAGCACCTGGATACGACGGCGCAACAGTATCCGCCCCTTGTGATCGATGCGGCAGGCAACGTGACGGTTGCGTGGCAGGACGCGAGTACGGCGGGTTCGTCGGACGTTCTCGCTGCCAGCTATCGGAACGGTGCGTGGAGTACGTCGACATTGTTCGGGCAGGACCCGCAGGACGCCTCCTGGCCCGCGCTGGCCGTCAACGCATCCGGGGCGATGGCGCTCATCTGGCAGTCGTACATCCAGAACGTCGGCTCGGAACTGCAGGCCAGCTTTTATACCCCGGGGACGTAATTGCTTCGTAGACGTCATCCAACTGCCTTCGCCGGATGCCTCGGCGAAGGCGGGATGCATCGCCGTTAGCGAGCAAGCGCACAGAGTGAAGATTCAACAAATCGATAAGGAATGACCATGCAAAAAGAACTGTATCCCGCGATGCGGACTGTCATCGGAATGGCGGCCGTCAGTTTGGTTTTGTCGGCCTGCGGAACGACGCAGATGAACATGATCGACGTTCAGGCGTCCACCGCCAAAACAATAGGGTTGGCTTCCTCGGATGAGATTGTCATTGCCAACGTCCAGTACGGGCAGAAGAACGGCCTGGGCGGCCAGCAGGTGAGTTACGACGCCACCACTGGCAAGGGACGGCGTTTTACCTGCACAGTGTTTATGATTCCCGGGCTGACGCCGATCGACAAACCGACTTATAACGATTGGGAATGCCATCCGCACCGTTGACTACCGCAACGAAGGATGACGGTGCACGCATCCGCCTCCCCGCCAAGCTGACAGAGCCCTCCGCAGGCGCTATTTGCGCTGAACTGGAATGACCGGCGTGGTGCTCGTAGGCGTCGTTCCGGATCAGAAATGCTGCGACGATGCACTGTCGGTTTCGGGGAGCAGCGCGAATTGCGGGCCGTTCGCGAGAGCGAAGTCGAGCATGACGGTGAGTGCCAGTCGCGCGATTGATTCTGGCAACAGGCTGTCCGGATGACGGCGATACGCGGCGATCAATGGCAATGCCGGAACGCGGTGCGTGACTTTCAGCATCTGCAGCCGGCCGGCCGCGAGGTCTTTCATCACGAATGCGCACGGCAGCACCGCGATGCCGAAGCCATCGGTCACCATGTGAATGATCGCGGCAACAGACGACATACAATTGATCTGCACAGCCGGTTCGCCTACCGATTCGAACAGACCGACAAGAAAGGTATGTGGTAGCGAGTGCCGCGCAAATCCGATGATCGGAAACGCGGCGAGTTCCGCTTCAGTCAGGGTTTCGTCCGAAATATTGAGCGACGGGCTCGCGATCCAGCACATCGGCAGACTGCCGAGTGCAATGCCTGACGTTTCCGCGGCGGTTGTCGGTGTGAGCTGCAGCGCCACGTCGATATGACCGCTGGCTAGCTGGGCAACGAGATGCGACGAGGTATCCCCGGTCAGCTCAATGGTGAGGTTCGGGTATTCCTCGCGCACGCGCTTGAGCAAATCGGGCAGCCACGTATGAATGATCGATTCCACTGCCCCGAGCCTCAGCAGCCCGGAAACCTTCGACCGGTCGCCGACGCTGTCGAGCATGCTCTGGTTCAGCTTGAGTATCTGCTCGGCAAATGGAAGTGCTTTCGTGCCCACCTGTGTCAGCGTGACCTCGCGTGACCCCCGATCGAACAGTTGCACGCCCATTTCCTGCTCGAGTGCGGAAATGCGGCTCGATATGGCGGCCTGGGTTGCATGCATGCGCTCGGCAGTCAGGCGGAAGTTGCGCAGGCGCGCCAGCCAGACGAAGGTCTCCAGAAAACGTATGTTCATATCGAATCGACCCAACTTTATGCGGGATTGAGCCGCAGTTTAGCCTGACGCACCGGCTGGCGTAGCAAAAAGGGCTTCTGGCTTACCCATAGAAATTCTTGTCGAGGGCGGCCAGGCCTGCCGCGCGCGATGGTTATGTGACGTCGGATGAGATGGGCGATAAATTTTATTTGTCGATGCTGAACGGAATTTCTTGCTGGACGCTGAATTTCGGCGATCAAATACTGGCCCGCTTGCGGTCGAGGGAAGGGAGGGACCTGCAACACGGTGACGAAACGGATTTTCAGATCCGTCTCGGGTGAACATTGAGCTGAATATAGATCCATAAACATTGTCCATAGTTGGGAGACACAATGCCGGCAGCAGGAAGATCAATCAATGTTCGCGAATTCATCGATGAGCGCAGAGTTAGTCCATTTCAATGGCTGGTCGGGTTTTTAGCGTTCCTGATCATCTCATTGGACGGCTGGGACACCGTCATTATCGGTTTTGCCGTACCGGAGCTCATCAGGGAATGGGGCGTGACCAAGCAAGCACTGGCTCCGATACTCAGCGCTGCATTGTTCGGCCTCGCTCTCGGCGCTTTTGTCGGCGGCCCGGTGGCGGACCGGTTTGGACGCAAACGCGTCCTCACCACCAGTGTTTTTATCATTGGCATTGGGACACTTGCCACTGCGTACGCTACATCTCTCGGGATGATGTTGCCGATCCGGTTTGTCACAGGGCTCGGCCTGGGCGCAGTCATGCCAAACGTAGTGGCCCTGTGGTCCGAGTACGTTCCGGAACGCCGGCGCTCCTTCCTTGTGACTGTTGTGTATAGCGGTTTCACAGTTGGCGCCGCCCTGTGCGGATTCATCGCAGCCTGGATCATTCCAGGCTACGGATGGCGCACCATGCTCATGGTCGGTGGCACGCTTGCAATTTTTTGCGTGCCTCTTCTCATACTCTGGCTACCCGAATCAGTTGCATTCCTGACAGTCCAGAACAGGCGCCCCGAACTGATTGGCAAGATTCTTTCTGCTATCGGTCGTACAAACGTGCCTGCTGATACGCAATTCTTCTTGCCAGCACAACCCGTGGTGAAAGGTGGCGCTATCGGGACAATCCTTTCGAAGCGCTACGTAGCCGGCACGGTCCTCATCTGGCTTTGCTATTTCGTCGGGCTGTTCGTTACCTATCTGCTTTACAACTGGCTACCCACAATGGCGAAGGAGGCGGGATATACGAGTGCCGAGGGCGCCGTCATGGTAGGGGTTTTGAATTGGGGCGGCACACTGGGCTCGATTGCCATCGGCTGGCTGATGGATCGCTTCGATCGATACTATACGGTCGCAGTGAGCTTTTGCATGGCGGCAATTTCGCTCTGGGCAGTCCATAGCGTGGAGTCGACATTCTGGGCTTTGCAGATACTTGCATTCGCCTGGGGATGGTTCATTCCGGGAACAAACACAGGAATGAACGCATTGACAGCGCGCTTCTACCCGACCGTTGCCCGATCCACCGGCTTGAGTTGGATGCACGCGTTCGGGCGATTTGGAGCCATTGGCAGCGCGTTTGCCGGCGCAGCAATCCTAAGTGCGGGACTGGGGCTCGGTCAGATCCTCCCGATGATGGCCTTTGCGCCGCTGACAGGTGCGGTAGCCGTACTCATCATCGCTGGTCTCGTGAGGCGCTGGGCGCTCGCCGATGAGTCGGCGACAAAGACCGAGCCGTCGAGTGCTGAAATTTCGCCAAGCGCTTGACTGGCCGTTGAACCCAGGAAGCAGGGACCTGAGATCAGATCCCTGACGAGGACGGGATCATGCCGGTCAGGTTTGGTAAGGATCAACGACGCTCGGTTCAATGTGGAATCTGTACTATTGCGCAAGGAGAATTCGACGCATAAGGCAGCTTCAAATTGACACGACTATCTACGTTGCTTCGCATCCAGCTACTCAGGAAGGCTTCAATTTTTGCCACCTGTTTGCTGGGTGCCGCAGTTGCACACGCCGATTGTCGACTCAAAGTCACAGCGCCACAGGATCTTGTACTCCCGTCGAAAACGCTTACTGCGTCTCCGGATATGCCCGTGGGGTCGACGATAGGATCGGTTCGCGTCGCAGCGGAGCGCGATATCCCGTTCGCCTGTAGCGGCACATCGAATGTACGCGAAGCAAAACTCACTGACATCTTCGCGCCCGTGCCGGGCTTCAGCCGGGTGTTTGCTACTAATGTTATCGGCGTAGGTCTGCGTGTCAGCGCAAGCGGCGGAAACTTTGCGGGCATTGACGATACTTCGCGCCCCGTACCCTACAAAGTTTCCGTCCCCACTGAAGCGGACCGTTTAACCGGATTCGCACTCCAGGTGGACTTCGTCAAGACCGGTCCGATACAGGACGGCGTGCTTGCGGCGGGAAGGCTTCTGAGCGTTCGTGTCGGCGAGACGGATATCGTCGGTGTCGACATCCCGGTCAACGCCATCGTTTTCACCTCATTCCAATGCGATGTGGTACGTGCCAACGGCATGGTCGCCACAGGCATAGGCACGAGGGGCGCATTTTCCGAAGAAAGCGTTGTAGTGCATAACGGCTGCAATCCGGGCGTCAGTGTCATGATTCAAGCGACCCAAATAAACGCCTACGGCCATTGGCCCAACCTTCCTCAACCGGATTCAGATCGAGGCCGCCCTGTGGGTGCCATCAGTGTGCGTGCTAACGCCTTCTCGCGAAATCTACCGGACGGAAGTTCCGCCGCCTTTGACGGTGTTGGAGGTGATTTCGGAGTCGGCGCAACCGGCGGAGCGGGCCGGGTCTCGAACTTTCGTCGGTAGCGCAAACAACGCGCACTACACATCTGCCGCTGAGTTCGTGATGCAAAGTCGTGCCATCAAAACAGAAGCGTAACGACTGGCGGCCCTTGTTCCGGGCTACGAAGCGACTGTTCGAATCCGATAAGCAGAATAGAAGTGAAGTGCGAGTGTTTTCGATAATCACGCTCTTTCCGCCATGGGAGAATCGCCACGTGAGCGGGGCCTTGTGCCTTTTGCGGTGAGCGCCACTCATAGCTACTCACGGGAGACTGTGGCTTGCCGGAGCGATGCGTTCCGTGACAACCGCGCTT
The DNA here is from genome assembly GCF_905220735.1 of Paraburkholderia aspalathi. NCBI lineage: Bacteria > Pseudomonadati > Pseudomonadota > Betaproteobacteria > Burkholderiales > Burkholderiaceae > Paraburkholderia > Paraburkholderia aspalathi. The sequence continues at coordinate 41,923 of NZ_CAJNBA010000004.1, read as the reverse complement.
AAGGAGGCGTCTTCCGGCACACAAGAACATACACGCCATCGACGTGCTCTCGGGTTGCATTCCATGCACCTGTCCAGCGATCGAAGGCAAAAGCCAACATACGGTTCGGGCAATATCCATGTCAACCAATAAAAAGACACCACATGCTACGGCCGGCCAGTCCCCTACACACGCCCCTTCTCTCCTTCTCAGGTCGGCACTACGCCGCTGGAACCTGCGGGTACAGTGGACGATCGTCGCACTGAGCGCCATCGGCGCCGTCGTGGCAACGCGCTGGTACGGCAGCTATGGCGCCGCGTTGGGATTGGCGCAGTTCCTGGTGATCTTCGGGCTGTTCGGGGCCGGCCTGATCCACGCGATCTCGACCTTGCGAGCCCAGTTGAATGCACTGTGCGATGGCGATCTGATGCAGGACGTGTCTTTGCCGGGACGCGACGAGCTGGCGGCACTGGGTGAACAGGCGCGCTTGCTCGCTTACCAGTTATCGCAGGTAGTTGCGCGCATCCGCAGCGAAGCCGAACTGATCGCGATGGGCGGCGCACAGGCGACCGAACATGCCACCTTGCTGTCGCAGCGCACCGAATCGCAGGCTGCCAGCCTGGAGCAGACCCGTGCCTCGCTTCAGGCCTTGCTGGAAGCCGTGCGCTACAACACCGATCAGACGCAGCAAGCCGATGAGCGCTCCACCCGTGCGCATGCCGATGCAGTCGCGGGGCAGGCAGCGGTGCGCGCTTCGGTCGAAAGCATCGAGCGCATCGAGCAACGTTCGCACGAGATGGGGGAGATACTCGGTGTGATCGACGGCATCGCATTCCAGACCAATATTCTCGCGCTTAACGCGGCAGTCGAGGCCGCCCGAGCCGGTGATTCCGGCCGCGGTTTTGCCGTGGTCGCCACCGAAGTGCGGGCATTGGCGCAGCGCAGCGCGCAAGCGGCAGCGGAAGTCAAGAAACTGATCCAGCATTCTCGCGACGAGGTGAGCGACGGGGTGCAAGCCATCGAAGGCAGCCGGAATCTGCTGTCGCGCGCAGTCGACGCGGTCAGCGAAGTGGCCGCTTTGCTGCGCGACGTCGCCCGCTCGAGCAGCGAGCAGACCACCGGCTTGCAGGAGATTGCCCAGGCGGTCGAGGTGCTGGACGACATCACTCACAGCAATGGCGAGATGGTCGGCGGGTCGGTGGAAACGGCGAGTCTGCTGCAAGCCCGTGCCGATCGACTAAGCGACGGGGTTAAATATATCCGGCTGCGGCAGGGCTGCGCCAACGAGGCCCGGGCCATGGCGGAGCGTGCGGCCCGACTGGTCGACACCGAGGGGCCGGAAAATGCCGTGCGCCAATTTCACGACCCCAAGGGCGGCTTTCGCGATCGCGATCTCTATATCGTGGTTGCGGACCGGGACGACTATTTCCGTGCCTTCGGTTCCGATCCGGGCAAGGCAGGCAAGCTGCGCAAAGAGGCGCTGCCGGGCGACGACCAATCCGCGATCCGCGAGGCCAGTTGGCTCGCGGTCGAACAAGGCGGCGGGTGGATCGAATTCAACGGACGCCATCCCGTCACCAGGCAACCGGTGGAAAAGATCGGCTATATTGCGCCCGCGCTCGGCGGCCGCTGGGCGGTCCAATGCAGCGTCAACCGCGGCGATGGCCTGAAGCCGTTCACGAGCGCTTGAGCGCGGCGACTGCGATTGATCATTCGCAGTCGCATCTATCGGGAAGCGCTGCAGGAATACTGTTGACGATGCTCAATGGCACCCGATAGCGCAGGTGATAAGACCGAAAGCGCCGACTATCCCCACACCCGCGCCGAGCCCGAACGTCTCGAGCGACGTGGCGCAGCCTTGCAGACTGCAGGCAAACGCAAGCGCAGCGGCCAGAAGAATTTGCCGGACCTGTTTGCGCGCAATCAGGCAGTGTCGACTACTGTGAATCATGTTTTTCCCCTCTGTCCCCGGTGGTCCGAGCAAGCGCGAAATCGCAGAGGCGAGTGTAACCAGCGAGCTTCAGCGCAAAATGGACAAATACCCGGGACAAAGACGGTGTTGATTACCAATGCTTCCACGCCGGTAATCACTGTTGTTGCCGAACGGCTTCCTGCGTGATGACGTGATGGATAAATCTGGATCAGGCCTGGCCGTGTACGGTCTACGTTTTATGACTGGACTTCCGCGGCGACATCAGCTTCAAAATCCCTGGGCGATTCGGAGTGGTTCGAATTATGGGAAATCAACGAAACCTGATCTTCTGCAAGCCGTCCCGGTAAAGCAGCCTTCACGAACTCGAACCATGTCTGAACCTTGGGCTCGCCATAGTGGGCAGAAGGACACAACACGTACGCGTTTCGGGCTGCTAGCCGATACTGCGGCAAAACCCGAACCAGCACACCGCTGCGCAATGCCGGCAGCGCCCGCGATAGAGACAGCTGACCGATACCGCCCCCCTCCTGTATTACGTTGACCAGTACGTCGGTCGTATCAGTCAATACCCGCGCCTGATCGCAGCAAAACACTTCGGGTCCGGCAAGTCCTTCGAACAGCCATTGCTCGGAGGCGTCGTCCATATGTCTGACTTGCAAGCACCTATGACGGCGAAGTTCGCTGACTGTTTCAGGGACACCATGGCTTGCCAGATAAACCGGTGATGCGCACAGCACGGTACTGGTTGCGCCGACGCGCTCAAACACCATGCGCTCCATTTGCGGGACGGGATTGCAAAGAAGTATCGTGTCGTGAATATCCAAAGCTGCATCCAAACTCCCGCTCAGGAGCGACGTTTGGACCGTTACCTCAGGATAGCGCGCTTGATAGCCGTGAATAAGCCACGCGAGATGGTGAGCATCGAACGTCGGATCCGCACCGATTCGTAACGTACCAACGGGCTTGGCGCACAGACCAGCCGCCTCGGCTTCCGCCAGTTCTAACCGGTCAAGGATGAACTTGCAGTGCGCAAGGTATCGATCACCTGCCGCAGTCAATGCCACGCTGCGGGTTGTGCGGCTTAGCAAGCGCAAACCCAGGTGTGTCTCCAGCTCTGCGATGGCGCGCGATACCTGCGGCGTCCCAACTCGCATCTGTCGCGCTGCTGCGGTAAAGCCGTTTGCATTTGCGACGGCCACGAAGGCGCGGATACTTTGCAACATGTCCATTCACATCCTTCTGCAATTCAGGTAAGCCACAACCTCATGTCCGATCGATCGCACAGCAGGCAGTAGGCGACTATGCAGACTCCGCGCTCTCACTCCGTGTCAGATTGGAGACCAAGTTTGACAGAACAAAAACACCTCTCACCATTTTGCGTGATGTGATTCTCACTCTCTCGTTTACTTGATCCAAGCAGGTGTGGATGATTCTTTTGTAGGGATACCCTGACCAACGACAATCTAGACTCCTTAGGAATGATCTTACTTACGCTAAGGAAATCCTTCGGCGAAGCCGAGAGAGTTAAGAAAGGTACGTTGCATAGCCTCTTTTGCATGTCGAAAAAATACATATAGTTTCCATTCCTAATCGACGGTTGTTTTTTGCCAACACTTTTTTGTAAGAATTTCGTGGCCGCTATTCTGCACCCCGCACTTCAACCAAAACCCAAGGATGCAGATGAAGACGACCACACTGGCAACTCTTTCGCTGGCCATGCTCGGCGCAACCGGCGTAGCTCACGCACAAAACAGCGTCACGCTGTACGGCATCATTGATACCGGCCTGACCTACGTTTCGAACGACGGCGGCAGCAAGTCCTTCAGCATGAGTTCGGGCAACGAGTCGGGTAGCCGTTGGGGCTTGAAAGGCTCAGAAGACCTCGGTGGTGGCCTGAAAACAATCTTCCAGTTGGAAAACGGCTTCAACTCGACGAACGGCAAGCTCGGCCAGGGCAGCCGCATGTTCGGTCGCCAGGCGTTCGTTGGCCTGAGCAGTGACAAGTTGGGTACGCTCACGGCCGGGCGTCAATACGATCCGCTGGTTGATCTGGTGCAGCCGGTGCAGGGCGACGGCTTCCTCGGTGGCGTATTCATCTCGCCGGGTGACATCGACAACGCCGACAACAGCGCGCGGGTCAACAACTCGATCAAGTACACGTCCCCGACCTGGTCCGGCTTCCAGTTCGAAACCATGTACTCGCTGGGCGGAGTGGCTGGCGCGACGGGCTCGGGTCAGAGCTACGCTGCCGCAGCTGCATACAGCAACGGTCCCGTCAACCTGGCAGCGGGCTACTATCACCTGAGCAACGGCAGCGGCGCGAACCGCGGTACGACGACGTGGGATTCGTTGTTCAACACGGCTGTCAACGCAGCGTATTCCACTGCGGCGTCGATCAACAATGCGCGTATCGGCGGCAACTACGTGTTCGGCTCGGTGACCCTGGGTGGCTACTACAGCTATGCCGAATACACTGCAGATGCCAGCTCGACATTCAAGAAGGCGGAGAAGTACAACACGGGTTCGGTGTACGCCGTGTGGCAGGTATCGGCGCCGCTGCAGACGCAGATTGGCTACGTGTACCTGAAGTCGAGCGGCAATTCGTCGGCAAAGTACAACCAGTTCGCTGTTGCAGCAGACTACTCGATCAGCAAGCGTACGGATTTCTACGCATGGGCCGGCTACACGACCGCATCGGGAACACAAGACTCGTCGGGCACGGCCGCAGTCGCTGTTATTGGCTCGGCAACCGGCGACTCGGGTTCCAACAAGCAGGCTACCGTGACAGTGGGTATTCGCCACAGGTTCTGATTGAGTCCGGCTTAGCGAAAAGCCCGCGTTGTTGAACGGCTCTCGCGAAGCTGGATGATTCGCAGAGCCAAATTTGGCCTGGCTGAGTCCTGTATCGCACAGGGCTCAGCCTTTTCACTTGAGTCCGGGCTTTTTTCTAATAGATATACTAATTATCCATATTCTAATTCAGACCTTCGAAGGTAAGACCCAGCGAGGGTTACCCCGTTATCGCCTTGATCACGTCGTCCTGAAGTCCGCGAATGTGACTGATCATCGCGTTGCGCGCTTCCACCTTGTCATGCGACTTCAGCGCGGCGAGGATCGCCAAATGTTCGACGTGATTCTCCTGCTGGCGGTGAAGATGGCTCGTCACGCGAAAGAGCCGTGCATTCAGCCGCATCATCGTGATCATCTGGACGAGAACGGCATTGCCCGACGCCTCTGCAATCGTTCTGTGCAGCAGATCATCCAGTTCACGATGCTCGACTTCCGTATGCTTGCCGACCTCGAGCGCGTGAACCTTCTCTTCCAGCGCCTCGATCGCCGCGGGCGTGAGCCGCTGGATGCCGAGGTCGATCGCCTGTGCTTCGAGTACTTCACGAACCCGCATGCTTTCGAAAAACTCGCGGGTAGACACTGTGCGCACCGCAAAACTGCGCGCGTCGGCGCGCACCAGCAGGCCTTCGCCGGTGAGCCGGATCAGCGCTTCGCGAACAGGTGTACGCGACATTTCCAGTTGGTCGGCGACACGCAACTCATTGAGCAGCGCGCCCGCCTCCAGCTCACGATCCAGGATCATCTCGCGCAAGCGCCGGTAGGCGCGCTCGCCAAGGCTCGCGACACGCGTTTCGGAGAGCGTTTCCTCTGTCTGTATGGACGGTGTATCCGGCTGCGGCAGGTTGCCTGTTGATTTCCTCGTCGCCTTCTTCACGCCCGTTACGGCTGCCTTCGTGTCTGTTTTTTTCATGATTGCGGGTAGTTCTCTTTTCTGCCGAATCCGCCTTCAGATGGCTGCAGTCCCGGCTTTGACCTGCGATGTTACAACGTCGGGGCGCTCGCATCGCAGGAACCGTCCGTGACCGGCCCGCCCGCGGAACTGCCCATCCGCCCAGACGGTCACGCCTCGACTCAGCGTCATCGCGGGCCACGCACGCACTTCGCGCCCCTCGTAGGGCGTGTAATCGGCTGCATGGTGAAGCTCGTCGTTGCGGATCGTACGTTCAATACCCGTATCCCATATCACCAGATCGGCGTCACTGCCCACCGCGATCGCGCCCTTGCGCGGATACAGTCCGTACAGTTTCGCCGCGTTCGTCGACGTGAGCTGCACGAAGCGGTTGATGTCGATCCGGCCTGCCAGCACTCCTTCCGAGAACAGCAAAGGCAGCCGTGTTTCGAGGCCCGGAATGCCGTTGGGCACCTGATGGAAGCCGCCAGCGGCACCGTGCAGCATCTTGCCGTGCGGATCGTCGTAGTTAAAGGGCGCGTGGTCCGACGACACGATCGTGAACATGCCGTTCTGCAATCCGGTCCATACGGCTTGCTGGTTCGCCTTGTCGCGCGGCGGCGGGCTGCAGATGCACTTCGCGCCGGCGAAGCCTTCGAGCGCGAGGTCTTCTTCGCTGAGGAAAAGATACTGCGGACAGGTTTCCGCGAAGATTGGCAGACCCCGGCCGCGCGCCCAGTGAATCTGCTCGATCGCCTCCCGTCCGGAGACATGGACGATCAGAATCGGCGCCTCCGTCACCTCGGACAACGCAATCGCCCGATGAGTCGCTTCCCGCTCGACCAGCATCGGCCGCGAATCGCCGTGATACTTCGGCGCGGTGAGCCCGGCCGCGAGCAGCCGTTCGGTCAACCAGCCAATGCAATCGCTGTTCTCCGCATGGACCATCGTCATCGCACCATGAACACGCGCGCAGGCGAGCACGTCTATGATCTGGCGATCGTCGAGCTTCATGTCGTCGTAGGTCATATAGACCTTGATCGACGTATAACCGTCCGCGATCAGTGCCGGCAGTTCGTCCTTCAGCACCGCCTCTGTCGGGTCCGACACAATCAGGTGGAACGCATAGTCAATCGAGGCCTTACCGTTGGCCCGGGTGTGATAGTCCTCGACCGCCGCGCGCACGCTGCGCCCCTTGAACTGCAGCGCGAACGGGATGACCGTCGTGGTGCCGCCGCATGCTGCTGAGCGCGTGCCGGTCAGAAAATCGTCCGCCATTTTTGAGCCGTCGGACGTGGGCTGGTCGAGATGGACGTGCGCGTCCACACCGCCTGGCGTGACGAAGCGGCCCCTGGCATCGATCGTCTCGCGGCCGTTGGGCAAATCGCGGCCGATGGCAACAACAACGCCATCGAGGATGCCGATATCGGCGGTGTAGAGGTCGGCCGCCGTGGCAATGCGCGCGTTGAGAATCACCGTGTCGAAGCTGGATTGGTACATAGCGGTCACGAGTGTTTCTCCGGAATCAATGAGAGCGGGCTGCTACGTGCAGCGTGCGGCGCGCCGAGAGCCATGCGCGCCAACCGCTTCGGTGTGTGTCGTGCGCGGCATAGCCCCGCCCGTAATAGGCTTCGATCTTGCGCTGGAAGAAGCTCCAGACCGTCGTCATCAGCAGGTAGTAAAGCGCGGCCACGACAAACAGCTCGAGCACCATGAAGCGTTCCTGGATGAGTTCCTGCGTGCGTCTGAGCAGTTCTTCCATCGAGATCACCGACGTGATCGAGGTCGTCTTCAGCAGGCTGTTCACGCTATTGCCAAGCGACGGCACGATGAGCCGCATCGCTTGCGGGAAGACGATCTGACTCATAGTCTGCACACTAGTCAGGCCGAGTGCCTTCGCGGCGCTGGTCTGTCCGCGCGGCACTGCGATAATGCCCCCCCGGATAATCTCGGCCAGATATGCCGCCTCGTTGAGGATCAAGCCGATGAGCGCCGCCTCGATCACGGAGAAACGCAGCCCGACCTGCGGCAGCCCCGTGTACAGGATGATCAGTTGCACCAGCAGCGGCGTCCCACGAAAAACCCAAACGTAGAACGCAGCCGGCGCTGACAGCCAATGCTTCCCGGACAACCGCGCGAACGCGATAAGCGAACCGAGAACAAGGCCGCCCGCGATCGCCACGAGCGTCAGCCAGATGGTCTGAAACGCGCCGCCGATCAAGTACGGGCTGATCAGATATGAGGCGAAACCGTCCCAGCTCCATCCTTTGCTCATTGCCTGGCTCCTGCAGATGTAATCAACGTGTTCGTGCAGCGATCACTTCGGTTGTGCGACTGCGATTGGCGCATCGAGCGGCTTCATGCCGTACTTCGCAAACAGCTTCTGGTAGCTGCCGTCCTTCTGCATCTCGTCGAGCACGCCGGCGATCGCGCTCGCGAGAGCCGGGCTCTTCGCTGCAAGCGCGACCGGCGTCGGGTGAATGCCGGACACGACACGCGCAAAGCCGCCGCGCTTCTGGTATTCGCCGGCCACCGCGTCGATCGAGACGACCGCGTCCACCTGGCCGGCGGCCAGCGCCTGATAAGCAATCGAAAACGTGTCGAAGGTGCGTAGCGTGAAGGGCGTCAACCCGCGCGCCGTCATATCCTTCATCATTGCGCGCGCCTGCGCCTCCTCGAAACCACCGATCTCGACGGCCACCGTGTGCCCCGCGAGGTCGTCCGTCTTCGTGATTTTCAACGGATTCGACGAGGTGGCGGAAATGCTGATCGCCTGGTTCTCGTACGGGATCATCTGCATGATGCGGGTACGCGCGTCGGTCACGAAAATGCCGGTATTGATGACATCCCAGCGGCCACCTTGCAGACCCGGCACCATCGCGTCGAAATCGATCTTCACGTATTCGGGCGTGAGGCACAGACGCCTGGCGATCTCTTCGCCCAATTCGATTCGCATGCCCATCAGTTGTCCGGAACCGTCGGTGTATTGCAGCGGCGGCAGCGTCGGGTTGGTCGACATGATGAGCGCGCCTTTCTTGATCAGCGCGTCGGCGGGAATCGACGACGTGCACGCGGCAGCGGCCGGCTGTGCGTTCAACGCGGCAGCAAGCGCGAGTGCGCCTGAAAGCAGAAACGGACGGGCAAACGAGCGGAAGGACATGAAATTCTCCAGGGGGAAAAGAATCAGGACAGCGTGTTCAGGACGCCGAGCGCCGCAAGGTCGGCGCGCAGCAGTTCGCGATCGCCTTGCGGCAGCGGCAGACGCGGCGCGCGCGGCGCGCCCACGGGCAAGCCCATCATCTCGAGGCCGGCCTTGCTTGCCGAGACATAGCGATGACCGCCAACCCAACGCACGATCGGCAGGATTTCGTGATAAATCGCGAGTCCCGCGTCGAGATCACGCTCGACAGCAGTGCATTCGTAAAGCCGGGCGGAAAGTTTCGGCAGCAGGTTCGAACACACCGCCACCCAGCCCTGCGCACCGACACACATGGATTCGTAGCCGAGAATCCCCGCAAACACGGTCATGCGGTCACCGCACAATTCGACGATGTCGCGCACCCGCGTGACCTCCAACGTCGACTCCTTGATGTAGCTCACGTTGTCGATGTGCGACAGGCGCGCGACGAGTTCCGGCTTGAGGTCGACGTTCGCCGTGGCTGGATTGTTGTAAATCATGATCGGCAGATCGATCGACTCGCCGATCCGACGGTAGTGCTCAAAGAGTTCGTCTTCGGTAGGCGTGCTGTAGAACGGCGGAATGACCATCACGCCGTCCGCACCGAGTTCCTGCGCTTCCCGCGAGCGGGCAATGGCGTCGTCGGTCCATTCCATCCCCGTACCGAGCAGCACCGGCACGCGGCCCGCCGCCGCCTCGATCACGGTCTGCGCCACTTCCAGCCGCTCCGCATCCTTCAGCGAAAGGAATTCGCCCGTGCTGCCGAGCGGAATGAGCCCATGAATCCCCTCTTCGATCTGCCAGTTCACAAGCTTGCGCAGAGCTGGCACGTCGACATGCTTGCCGTCGGCGGTAAAGGGCGTAATCAGAACGGTGTAGGTGCCGCGAAAAGTTTTCATCGTAGAGCTGGAATCCGGTTTTTTTGAGCGCTTTGCGTTTGCATATTGTTTGTATAGCATTTGTATACAAATTCCATACGTCAAGTTTTTCAAATTCCGGCCTCCGTCTGGAAGACGTGCAAAGCCCAATGCAACAAGGTTTCTGATGCGTCTAAAAAAATCGCACATCGCGCCATCCGGCAAGCTCATCTCGTTCGAATACGACGGCGAGCGCATCCGCGCGTTGGAGGGTGAGTCCATTGCCGCGGCGCTTGCCGACGCCGGCTGTGGGGTGTATCGGGAGACACGCGATGGGGCGCGGCGCGGGCTGTATTGCGGCATGGGCAACTGCTTCGAGTGCCTCGTGTGCGTGGGCGGCAAACAGGGACAACGCGCCTGCATGACGAAGGCGGCGGACGGCATGCAGGTCACCGCGCAAGGCACTGAGCGCGCAAACGCCGGCGCTCATGTGCCGCTCGCCCCGACGCCTGAAGGCACGCAGCCGCGCGAGGTCACCGTCGACGTGCTGGTGGTAGGCGCCGGCCCCGCAGGACTATCGGCGGCGTGCGCGGCCCGCTCGCGTGGTGCGTCGGTCGAGGTGATTGACGAGCGCCCTATGGCGGGGGGGCAGTTTTTCAAGCAGATCGCCCCGAGCCAGCAGGCCAGCAAACTCGATCGACAGTTCCGCGAAGGCGCAGCGCTGATCCGGCGTGCTCGAACGATGGGCGTCACGCTCACGTCGGAGGCGTTCGTCTGGGGCACATTCGGCCCGCACGAAATCGGCGTGATCGTAAATGGCGCAAGCGTCGTCTTCCGTCCGCAGCAGATCGTGCTCGCTCCCGGCGCATACGAATACACCACGCCCTTCCCGGGCTGGACCCTGCCCGGCGTGATGACCACCGGTGGCGCACAAACGCTGGCGCGGGCGTATCGCGTGGCGCCGGGCGAGCGGATCGTCATTGCGGGCAACGGGCCGCTGAACCTGCAACTTGCCGCCGAGTTGGTGACCGGCGGTGCGAACGTCGTGGCGGTTCTCGAAAGTGCGCCGCAGCCCGGCTTGCGCCTGTGGCGCGAACTGCTTATAGCGACCCGCGAAGCGCCCAGCCTGATTCGCGACGGCGCCGCTTACCTCGCTACGCTGCGCGCCGCGAACGTGCCGGTGGTCTGGAACACACGCGGGCTCGAGGCGCATGGCAAGCAGCGGCTCGCAGAGATTACCTACATTTGCGACGACAAAACCATCACCCTCTCCTGTGACACCCTGTGCGTCGGTGACGGTTTCGCACCGACGACCGATATCGCACGGACGCTCGGCTGCACGCATTCGTTCGTCGACAGAGGCATTGGACATCTCGCCACTGACATCGACGCAAACGGGCAGACGAGCATCGCAGGCGTGTTTGCGGCAGGCGACGGTGCACGCATCGGTGGCGCCCGGGTCGCGCTCGCGCGCGGGACGCTCGCGGGCCACGCGGCGGCAGATGCGCTACGTCTTCAGTCAACGGCGGACGCCGAGAGATCGCGTGCTGCGGCACGCCGCGCGTTGGGGCGCGCGGACCGGTTCCAGACCGCGCTGTGGAAGATTTTCGCCGCACCGACGCCGCATATCGCGGATGTGCCGCGCGACACGATCGTCTGCCGATGCGAGGACGTGACGCAGGGCGTGATCGTCGACCAGCTCGCCGCCGGCCACGACACGCTTGCGTCGATCAAGCGCAACACCCGCCTCGGTATGGGCCGCTGCCAGGGCCGCAATTGCGCGGCGAGTTGCGCGAAGCTCATCGAGGAATCGACCGGCCGTGTCCGCGAGGTCATGCATTTTCTCGCACCGCGTGTGCCAATACGTCCCACGCCGCTCGCCGCGCTCGCGTTCGAGAAGCCCGAATGGGGTGGCCATCGCAAGGCGTCCACGCCGAACATTGCGCGGCCTGTAAAAGAACCCGCGCTGGGCGATCAGACTACCGACATTCTCGTGATCGGCGGTGGCGTGATGGGTGCATGTCTTGGTCATTTTCTGAGCCGTGCCGGCCGCGATGTGCTGGTGGTAGACCGCGACGATCTCAACCTGCAAGCGTCCGGCGCAAACGCGGGCAGCCTGCACGTGCAACTCCTGTCGTTCGATTTCGGCAAGAAGGCGCGTGCGGGCGGGACGCCCGCAGCCAACACGCTTGCGCTCGGCCCTGCGTCAGTGCGGCTCTGGCAGCAGCTCGAACGCGAAAGCGGCGACAACCTCGAAATTCGTGTGACCGGCGGTTTGATGGTGGCCGACAGCGAGGCTGGCATGCGCTTCCTCGAGCAGAAGATCGCGCTCGAGAAACAGTTCGGCATCGAAGCGGAACTGCTCGATACGCGCAGCCTGCTCGCGTTGTCGCCACATCTTTCGCCCGCATTGCTCGGCGCCGAATATTGCCCGATGGAAGGCAAGATCAATCCGCTGCGCGCAACGTATGCCGTCATGCGCCTTGCCAGCGCGCAGGGCGCGCGCTTCCAGCGTGCGACCAACGTCACGGCGATCATGCGTGATCGCGACGGCTTTTCTGTCGACACGAGCCGCGGCCGGATTCGTTCACGTGTCGTGGTCAACGCCGCCGGCGCGTGGGCGAAAGAAATCGGTGCGATGCTCGGCGTGCACGTCCCGGTGGCGGGCACGCCGTTGCAGATGATCGCCACGGAACCCGCGCCGAAGCTCGTCGACCATCTGATCGCCCACGCCGACCGCCACTTGAGCCTGAAGCAGACCGCGACCGGCGGCATCCTGATCGGCGGCGGCTGGACCGCCGCGTTCGACCCCGCGCGGCGCATGAATCACGCAATGCGCGAGAGCATCGAAGGCAATGTCTGGGTCGCAAGCCACGTGCTGCCCGCGCTCAAAGGAATGCACATGGTGCGCGCCTGGGCCGGCATGAATATCGACATCGACGGCGCGCCCATTGTCGGCCCCGTTGAAGGTGTTCCCGGCTTCTTCAATGCCGTGACGTCGAACGGCTACACGCTTGCCCCAATCGTGTCGCAGTTGGTCACCGATCTCATTCTCCAACGTACGCCCGAACTTGACGTCGCGCCCTTTTTGCTCAGCCGCTTTGCGTCAGCATGAAGCATATTCAAGTTCACTTGCCCGAAAAATCCTGACTACCCAAGAGCGGGATTAACTGACATAAATTTCAGAAAACACCTACGTAAATCGCCCTTGATTGCAACTTCGCCTGGGCCGTAAACCGGTTGTGAAGGCATTGCGTGTGGAACTTCGTCTTACCGTCTGCCGCGAAACGCGGAATAGCGCTAAACACGCCCTGGATCTATGACGCTTCCGCACACATAACCACTCAACAACGCATCCGGAAAGCCAAGAATGAATCATCGGGTCACAGCTACGCACTTTTCATGTCAATAAGGGGCTTGTTGCGCCTTCGTCCAACTGACCTGGCCCTCGACGTAGGAACAGCGAACACGCGAATTCACATCTCCGGGGCCGGCGTCGTTCTGAATCAGGCGTCTGTGCTGTGTACTCATGGAAACAACTCGTTAAGAGCGCGCGGTCGTCCGACGCTGTCCGTGGGTGACGAGGCGAGGAGAATGCTCGGCCGGCTGCCGCAGAACATCGAAGCCGTCACGCCAATTCGCGGCGGCGTCATCTCAAACTTCTCGGCAAGCGAGCAGATGATCCGGCAATTCGTGCGTCATGCCTGCAAAGGCCGATGGCGGGCGAACGCGCCACGAATCACCGTCACCGTTCCGGGTGACGCGACCCAGGTGGAGCGCCGAGCCTTTAAGGAAGCGATACATGGTGCCGGTGCGTCCCACGTTGCGCTGCTCGCGAAACCGCTGGCCGCAGCCCTCGGCGCTGGGCTCGCTATTTCCGATGCCACGGGTTGCATGGTCGTCGATATTGGCGCCGGCACGACTGAAATCGGCGTCATTGCGCTCGGCAGCGTCGTGCGTGGAGCATCCGCCCGCGTGGGAGGCGACACGTTTAACCAGGCCATTGTTAACTATGTTCGCCGCACGCACGGCTTGCTGATCGGCGAACACACCGCGCAACGGGTCAAGCTGGAGATCGGCTGCGCCCTTCCGCCAAGGGACGACCTGTTTTTGGGGGTGACCGGCCGCAGCTTGGCGGAAGGCATACCACGCTCCATGACCCTATCGAGCCAGGAGGTATATGAAGCGCTCGCCGAGCCACTCGGGCAAATCGTATCGCTGCTAAGACGCGTCCTGGAAAGCATCCCGCCGGAACTTGCCGCCGACATCGCCGATCGCGGGTTCATGCTGGCCGGTGGGAGCGCCATGCTGCGAGGCCTTGATCAGCGCCTGCGCGAGGAAACGGGACTGGCCGTGGCGGTCGCTGAACAACCGATGACGTGTGTTATTCGCGGCACCGGGCTCGCAATCGAGACGCTTGATCCTGACTTCTTTGTGTAGCAGAAGCAGAATGTCGATCGAAAACCAGGTACTGTGATTCCATGCCTCGACAGCGAGCGTTGCCTCGCTCCGGGAATGTCCTGGCGGAAGGCAGCCGGAGTCGAACCGACCTGAGAGCGTCTGACGCCCTCAACTGGATTTGAAGTCCAGCCGCACCACCGGATGCGAATGCCTTCCTACGGTGATTGAACAAATTGAACTACCTGAACCACGCCCTGCAACTCAAACACTGAATCAGATCAGTTCGAGCCAACGACTATCCGTGCGCATCAGATGGAGGCCACGGTGGAAGCGAGTATATCCAACCCGGTCGAAGAATTCCAAAAGCTGGATCGCACGTTTTCGCCCAAGGCCGGTGACATCGCGAAACGGTGCGGCCGCTACCGTACCCGCATTCTTTTCTGCTTCGGAACCCGCAATCAAAGCCAGTTCGCGAATCACCTCGTGGTGATAGAAGAGGTCGCGCACAACCTGAAAAAGCTCGCCCTGCCGCGCGAGTTTGCGCAGTAACTGCCGCACGCGGTCTTCGGATACGCCGTGTGCATTTGCCAGATCACGCACCCAAGGCGGATCGAAACGTCCGTCTTTTAGCGCCGGCAGCAGCGCCGAAGCGAGTGCGCGATCGGCGTCGTCGAGCGTCACCGCGTGGTCCGGCAAATGCAACCACGGCCCGCGCCTGATGATCTCGCCGCGCGCCGCTGAATCGTCGACTAGTGCACGCCACAGTGCGTCGTCGACGAGCGGCGCTGCGATCCGCCGTAAGCGCGAGACATCCGGGCCGAGTTCGTCTGGCGAGCGCTCGTGGTATTGCCTTAGCGCCGCAATCAGGCGCGCATTCAAGGCACGCCATGACGCATCGGCGATCAACAACGCGTCATTACCGCCGGGGAGTTCCACCACGCGTGTGTCAGATGGCAACGCGAGCACGGCCGCCGGCATACCCGTCAGTCGTTCCAGCAACGAACGGGACAATCCATGCGGCGCCCTTGCCAGAAGCGAATCCAGCGCGCCGGTGTCGAGCATGACCTGAATCGCATCGAGCCACGCCAGCCGCTCCGCCGAGCGACGTTTCCGCGAAGGCGCAAACGGATCGAGCACATGACCACCCCCAACCGTGCGATTAGCCTGGGCATTGCGCACGACAAAGCGGTCGCCAGGAAGGGCGCACACCGGCCGTTCGAACACGAGTTGCACGCGCGCCCGCTGACCTGCGCCGAACGTTTCGCCATCGAGCAACGCGACATGCGCCACCTGATGCTGTGTGCCGAGGTGCACATGCAGCGGCGCCCAATGCTCCAGCGTCAACGGTGCATCAGCGAGTAGCGTCAGCATGACGTCGATGCGTTCCGAGGCTTCTGATAAACGCGGATCGACAATCCAGTCGCCACGATCGATTGCGCTCTTCTCGATGGCCGCCAGATTCAACGCGCAGCGCTCGCCGGCCTTTCCAGTCTCGGCCGGTCGATTCTGCGCATGAATACTACGCACACGCACCGGCTCATTTTTCGGCGCGAGCAGCATCGTGTCACCCACCGTCACGCGTCCCGACACGACAGTTCCTGTCACGATCGTGCCTTGACCTGAAAGCGTGAAGACCCGGTCGATCGCGAGACGGAACAGACCGTCGTCGCGCTTCATGCGCCACGCTGCTGCCGCTGCGTGCAAATGCGCTTTCAACGCGGCGACGCCAGGATCATCCTCACGCGTCGCGCAGGTGTCGAACACGGGCGCGTCCTGCAGCACGCTGCCGCTCAGAAACGCTGTCACCTCGTCATGTACTTTCTGCAGTCGCTCAGCATCAACACGATCTATCTTGGTCAGCACGACCGCGCCGCGCTTGATGCCGAGTAGCTCGACAATCGCCATATGTTCGCGCGTTTGCGGCATGACGCCATCATCAGCAGCAATCACGAGCAGCGCGAAATCGATCCCGCTTGCGCCCGCGGTCATCGTATGGACGAGCTTTTCGTGGCCCGGCACATCGATCAGGCCAAGCACGTCGCCGTTGTCGAGCGGCACGTATGCATAGCCCAGTTCGATCGAAATACCGCGCGCCTTTTCTTCCTTGAGACGATCCGTATCGACGCCCGACAACGCTCTCACCAGACTCGTTTTGCCGTGGTCGATATGTCCGGCCGTACCTACGATCATGCCTGCACGTCCTTCAGTTGCTCGATCAACTGCGCTTCATCGGCGGCTTCGAGACAGCGCAGATCGAGACGCAACGCATCGTCTGCAATCCGGCCGATGACCGGCCGCGCCATCTCACGCAAGCGCTTCTCGAGCGCGAGCAACTGACGGCCGCTGCGCTTGCCGTCGGCGGTCCTGACGACAAGACCGTAGCTCGGCAGCACATCGACAGGCAATGCGCCGCTGCCTATCTGACTGAACATGGGCTCGGCCACGACGACGTAGCGATCGCCGGCCACACGCTGCAACGCAGGCTGCACCCGCTCCGCGGTGAGCCGGATATCGTCACCCGGTCGCGTAAGCAAACGCAGCGTGGTCAGCCGCTCAGCGAGTTTTTCCGGCGCGCGATACATCTGCAGCACGGGCTCCAATGCCGCGAGCGTCAGTTTGCCGACCCGCAGCGCGCGCTTGAGGGGATGTTTCTTGATCTTGGCGATCAGATCACGCCGGCCGACGATCAACCCCGCCTGTGGGCCGCCAAGCAGCTTGTCACCGCTGAACGTGACGAGGTCGGCACCGGCTTCGATGGTTTCGCGCACGGTCGTCTCACGCGGCAAGCCCCATTGCGTCAGATCGACCAGCGTGCCGCTACCGAGGTCCACCGCCACGGCAAGACCGCGCGTGTGGGCAAGCGGCGCGATGGCGTCGACCGCGACCTCTTTGGTGAATCCGCTGATCGCGTAATTGCTCGTGTGGACTTTCATCAACAGCGCAGTCTGCGGACTGATCGCTTCGTCGTAGTCCTTCAGATGCGTACGGTTGGTGGTGCCGACTTCGCGCAACTTCGCGCCCGCACGGTTCATGATGTCGGGAATGCGAAACGCGCCGCCGATTTCAACCAGCTCGCCACGCGACACGATCACTTCTTTCTTCGACGCCAATGCGGACAACGTAAGCAACACTGCCGCGGCATTATTGTTGACGACGGTAGCCGCTTCGGCCCCTGTCAGTTCGCAGATGAGTTCGTCGATCAGGTCGTCGCGATCACCGCGCTTGCCGGTGCCGAGATCGAACTCGAGGTTGGCCGGTTGCGTGAGCGCCTTCATGACGGCTTGCACCGCTTCGTCGGGCAGCAATGCGCGGCCGAGATTGGTATGCAGCACGGTGCCGGTCAGATTGAAGACGCTGCGCAAGCGGGCCGCGTTGCGGCGGCGCAGCGTGGCCTCGACGGTGACCTGTAGTTGCGCGATATCGAGCGCGCTCACCGACGCATCGCCGGACTGCGCGCTGGCGCGCCAGGCGTCGAGTGCGTCACGCAGAGCACCCAACACCTGAGTACGGCCGAACTCGGTTAGCAACGGCGCAAACTCGGCCGACGCCATCACCTTTTCTACCGACGGCACACGCGCCATCAGCGCCCGCAATTCAGAGCCGGTTACATCGCTCACGAGGCAATCCTCATTCTCAGTCGGACTCGCCGGAAGAATCATCAGCCGCAGGTTCGGCCTGTTCCGGCCAGAGCCACGGATGCGGCGACGCGCGCCGGTAACCTTCCGCTCCCATCAGCAGGTCCAGCGTGAGACTGGCGAGATCGTCCGCGAACGGTTCGAAATCGTAGTCCTTCGACTGGATGCCGATCTTCCGGTAAGTATGGCATTCATCGCACGACTCCGCCTTCAAGGACGCATTCTTCGAATCGGCTTCTCGCGTGGCCTCGTCGGCGTCCTGCGAGCCGACAGCGTGATAGGCAATGCCTTTGGTCGAATCGCAGTTCGAGCATTTCGCGCGGACCATGTGCCACTCCGTCGCACACAGGCCGCATTGCAGGTAACGGTAATTGTCGTACGCACCGCCCACGCGCACCATGCTTGCCACCGGATGCGATCCACACACCGGACACAAGCCCAGCGTCTCGATGTACGGCACCTCGCGCTTGTCGATGTCGGCAGCAAGGTCGGTCCATACGACTTGCAGCGCCGCCATGATGAACGGCGCGCTCGCCGGATCGACTTCCTCGAAGCGCTGCGCGAAGATCGCGTCGGCCTGGGTGTCGAGCGTGGCCTGATCCAGCGTTCGCTGCTTTTCAATGAGCGCTTCTAGCGGCGGTGTAAGCGGGCCGGCGGCCTGCACCTTGTCGAGCAGATGCAGCAAAACCTCGTGCCACGCGGGATCGCGCACGCCGGAAAGCGCTGGAATCAGCGGCATGGAATGCTGCTGTGCACTCGCGATCAACTCGGCGCTGGGCGGCTTTGCCTTGAAGCCGGTGATCACGGCTTGCTGCGCGTCCGCGAGCACAGCCATCAGACGCAAATAGCCGGCGATCGGATTGCTGAGCGCCGCCAACTGACGCAGCCGCGCGGCGCGCGCCGAAAAGACCGCCAGCCGTTCCGGCGTACGGATGCGGGGAATCGCCGTGTGGTCGAGCGATTCGATATCGCCGGCCTCAAGAATGCGTTGAACCAAAGTATCGACCTCTGAAAACTGCGCTGAAAACTGAAGAGCCGCCGCAGTTCGTCGAACAGGGGCGGCGGCTCGGGGTGCGTGGCAAGTTGCGCCACGCGTTTTCCCTATCTATTGCCGTTCCTACTTGCCGATGATTTCCTTGAACCAGTTCGGATGATGCTTTCTTGCCCAGCCGTAGGTCACCGTCCCGCGCGTCATCGCACCGATCGAGCCCTTGATCCACAACGCCGCATAAATATGCACGACGATGCCGACGATCAGCACGAACGCAGCCGCAGCATGAACCAGCGCCGCGAGGCGAATGATTTCGATCGGAAAATAGAACGAGAAATAGCGCCGCCAGATCACAATGCCGCTCGCCAGCAACAGCAGCAGGCAAATCACCATAGTGAAAAATAGCAGCTTTTGACCGGCGTTGTATTTCCCAATCGCAGGGAGTTTTTCCTCACGATTGTTGAGCACGTCGTCGATCTGCTTCATCCACTGGATGTCGGCTTTGTCCAGATAGTTGTGATGCCAGAAGCGCAACGCAAGAATCAGGAACGACAGGAACATCACGCAGCCAACAAACGGATGCAGAATCCGCGTCCATTGCCCGCCGCCGAAGATCGCGTACAGCCACGACATGGCCGGATGAAACATGGCGAGACCGGAGAGCGCCAGCAGAACGAACGTGATGGCAGTGATCCAGTGATTCGTCCGTTCATTCGGCGTATAGCGCTGGATCAGGCTGTTGCCCTTCACGTCTTTCAGCACAACGTGCTCATGATTTTCAGCGTGCTTCATCGGATGCCTCCCGCGAACGGCGTGCTTCGTCAGCTTCGTGCTGTGCTTCGGCTTCTTCCGCCTCCGTCACCTCGTTCGGACCGACACGGGTGTAATGGAAGAACCCTGCCACCGCAGCAAACGCGATACCTGCCAGCGCCAGCGGTTTCGCCAGACCTTTCCACAGAGAAACCATCACGCTGATTTTCGGATTCTGCGGCAAGCCGTGATACAGGTTGGCTTTGTCGGCGTGATGCAGCACGTACATCACGTGCGTGCCGCCCACGCCGGCAGGATCGTATAAACCGGCGTTCTGGAAACCGCGCTCCTTCAGATCGACAATCCGATCCGCCGCCTGCTGCTTCATGTCCTCCTTGGTGCCGAACATGATCGCGCCAGTCGGGCAGGTCTTCACGCACGCCGGCTCCTGACCGACGGCCACGCGGTCCGAACACAGCGTGCACTTGTACGCACGGTTGTCCTTCTTCGAAATACGCGGCACATTGAACGGGCAGCCGGTTACGCAATAGCCGCAGCCGATGCAGTTTTCCTCGTGAAAATCCACGATGCCGTTCGTGTACTGCACGATCGCGCCCGGCGAGGGGCAGGCCTTCAGGCAGCCCGGATCCTCGCAGTGCATGCAGCCGTCCTTGCGGATCAGCCACTCGAGATCGCCTTCGGTGTTCTCGTACTCCGAGAACCGCATGACGGTCCACGAATGCTCAGACAGATCGCGCGGGTTGTCATAGATGCCGGTCGTGGTACCGATCTCGTCGCGCAGATCGTTCCACTCCATGCAGGCCGTCTGACACGCCTTGCAGCCAATGCACTTCGATACGTCGATGAGCTTGGCGACCGTGCCCGTCACCGGCTCACGCACTTGCGGTTCGGGCAAGGTCGTGGCCGAGAGGCGTTTGATATCCAGTGATTGCAGTGCCATCTCTTTTCCTTATGCCTTTTCGACCTTGACGAGGAACGACTTGAATTCCGGTGTTTGCGAATTCCCGTCGCCCACGGAGGGCGTCAGCGTATTGACGAGATAGCCCGGTTTCGCGAGCCCCTTGAAGCCCCAATGCAAGGGCAAGCCGACCGTCTGGACCTTTTTCCCTTCGATCATCAGCGGTTTGATCCGCTTGGTGACGAGCGCCACGGCGATGATGTGCCCGCGATTGGACGACACTTTCACACGGTCCCCCGCGACCACGCCCACCTCCTTCGCCAGATCTTCGCCGATCTCCACGAACTGCTGCGGCTGCACAATCGCGTTCAAACGCGCGTGCTTGGTCCAGTAGTGGAAATGCTCGGTCAGACGATACGTGGTGGCCGTATGCGGGAAATTCTCATGCGTGCCGAAGGCGGCCCGATCGTCCGGGAACACGCGCGCCGCCGGACTGCTGACGACCGCCTTGTTATCCGGATGCAGCGGGTTATAGCCGAGCGGCGTTTCAAACGGTTCGTAGTGCTCGGGGAATGGTCCTTCCACCAGAC
Source organism: Paraburkholderia aspalathi (assembly GCF_905220735.1). NCBI lineage: Bacteria > Pseudomonadati > Pseudomonadota > Betaproteobacteria > Burkholderiales > Burkholderiaceae > Paraburkholderia > Paraburkholderia aspalathi. Next base: position 20,951 of record NZ_CAJNBA010000004.1, on the reverse strand, counting down.
CGTCGCGCGAGAAGAAGCGCGCCACACCCTCCGCATTCATGATGAACGGATTCATGCCGTTTTCAGGCGGCTCGTCCACCTTGAAGTCGGGAATGTCGGCACCGCTCCACGTCTTGCCGTTCCACGCGATCAGCTTGCGCGTGGAGTCGAACGGCTTGCCGCTGACGTCGCACGAAGCACGGTTGTACAGAATCCGTCTGTTCGCCGGCCACGCCCATGCCCAATTCAACGTATTGCCGATGCCGGTCGGATCCGAGTTGTCGCGACGACCCATCTGGTTGCCCGCCTGAGTCCACGCACCGCAGAAGATCCAGCAACCGCTTGCGGTGCTGCCGTCGTCGCGCAATTGCGCGAAGCCCGCCAGTTGCTCGCCTTTCTTCGCGAGCACCTTGGTTTTGTCAGTGGCGTCGGTCACGTCGGCGAGCGCCTTGCCGTTGAACTCCATGGCGATTTCTTCAGGCGTCGGGCTTTCCGGATCGGAATAAGGCCAGCTCATGTTGAGAATCGGATCGGGATACTTGCCGCCGTTCTCCTTATAAGCCTTGCGAATGCGCAGCCACAGCCCCGACATGATCTCGAGGTCGCTCTTCGCTTCGCCCGGGCCGTCGGCGCCCTGCCAGTGCCACTGCAGCACGCGGCTGGAACTGACCAGCGAACCGCGTTCCTCGGCGAAACACGTGGTGGGCAGACGGAACACTTCCGTTTGAATCGTCGACGGATCCACGTCGTTGAACTCGCCGAAGTTCTTCCAGAACTCCGAAGTTTCAGTGGCGAGCGGATCCATGATGACGAGCCACTTCAGCCGGGCCAGACTCGCGCCGATCTTCGCCTTGTTCGGCGCCGCAGCGAGCGGGTTGAAGCCCTGCGCGATGTAGCCGGTCATCTTGCCTTGATTCATCAGCTCGAAGACCTGCAGCATGTCGTATGACTTATCGAGCTTCGGCAGATAGTCGTAGCCGAAGTTGTTCTCGGCGGTCGCGTTATCGCCCCACCACGACTTCATAAAGCTGACGTGAAACGCGCGGTAGTTGCGCCAGTAGCTCAACTGGTTCGGCCGCAACGGCTGGCTCGCGCGCTTCTTGATGAAAGCGTCGAAGTCCTGCTCGGCCTCCATCGGCAGCGTCATGTAGCCCGGCAACAGGTTCGACATCAAACCCAGGTCGGTCAAACCCTGAATGTTCGAGTGACCGCGCAGCGCGTTCATGCCGCCGCCCGCAATGCCGATGTTGCCCAGCAGCAATTGCACCATCGCACCGGTGCGGATGATCTGCGCGCCGATCGAATGATGCGTCCAGCCGAGCGCGTACAGGATCGTGCCGGCACGCCCCGGGACAGCTGTGGACGCCAGCATCTCGCACACCTTGAGGAATTTTTCCTTCGGCGTACCGCAGGTCCGTTCGACCTGTTCGGGCGTATAGCGCGAGTAGTGCTGCTTCATCAGCTGGTAGACGCAGCGCGGGTGCTGCAGCGTCGGGTCGATTTTGGCGTAACCGTCGTCGCCGATCTCGTAGTCCCACGTGCTCTTGTCGTAGCTGCGTTTATCCGCGTCGTAGCCGGAATACAGGCCGTCCGTGAACGAGAAATCCTCGCGCACGATGAACGGCATATCCGTGTAATTCCTGACGTACTCGTGCTGAATCTTGTCGTTGGTGAGCAAATAGTTGATCACCCCGCCCAGGAACACAATGTCCGAGCCGGTTCGAATCTGCGCGTAGTAATCCGCGACCGAGGCCGTGCGCGTAAAGCGCGGATCGACCACGACCAACCTTGCCTTGCGATGCGCCTTCGCTTCCGTGACCCACTTGAAACCGCACGGGTGCGCTTCGGCCGCATTGCCGCCCATCACGAGAATCACATCCGCGTTCTTGATGTCGACCCAATGGTTCGTCATCGCTCCACGGCCAAACGTCGGGGCAAGACCTGCCACCGTCGGGCCGTGTCAAACACGTGCTTGATTATCGAATGCGAGCATGCCAAGACTGCGGACAGTCTTGTGCGTCAAATACCCCACTTCATTGCTACCGGCCGATGCTGCGAGCATGCCGGTGGTCAGCCAGCGGTTGACCTTCTTGCCGTCTTCCGTCGTCTCGACGAAATTGGCATCGCGGTCTTCCTTCATCAGTTTGGCGATGCGATCGAGCGCGTCTTCCCAGGAAATCCGCTTCCATTCATTCGATCCGGCCGCGCGGTACTCCGGATACTTCAGACGGCTCGGACTGTGAATGAAGTCGATCAGGCTCGCGCCCTTCGGGCACAACGTGCCGCGGTTCACCGGATGATCGGGATCGCCTTCGATGTGGATGATGCTGGACTTTGCATTCTTGGCGTTGTCGCCAAGTCCGTACATCAGGATGCCGCAGCCCACCGAACAGTACGGGCAGGTGTTGCGGGTTTCGGTTGTGCGCGACAGTTTGTACTGACGAACCTCGGCCAGCGCGGGTGCCGGAGAGAAGCCCATGAGGGCCAAACTTGATCCGGCGAGCGTGGTGGCGGAGACCTTCAGAAACTGTCGCCGGGACATGTGGGTCATGTAATGGCCTCGGCTCTTTTTGGGATACTAATAACGATTATAGAGGCCGATATGAAGTCCTGCAGCCAGACCGCCCATCTCTTTAAAGTTGTTAAATATGAAGCGCCGCAGCCGGTTTAACGGAAGCAGCACTATTCCTCTTGCATCAGTTGATTGCGTCCGCAACGACCCGCGCCGTGGGTGGCCGCTATCCTGCGCCGCGCTCGAACAACCGCCATAATGTGGTCATTCGAAGCCTGAAATCCGCGCCACACATGACCGACACCCTCCCCGCCGCAAACCCTTCGCCCCGCCTGACCAGCCTGTCGCACGGCGGTGGCTGCGGCTGCAAGATCGCTCCTGGCCTGCTCGCCGACCTGCTCAAGCGCAGCGCGCCGCTGCCGTTCTTTCCCGACCTGCTGGTCGGCAACGATACCGCCGACGACGCCGCCGTCTACCGGCTCAACGACGAGCAGGCGATCGTCGCCACCACCGATTTCTTCATGCCGATCGTCGACGATCCGTTCGACTTCGGCCGCATTGCCGCAACCAATGCGCTGTCAGACGTCTACGCCATGGGCGGCAAACCGATCATGGCGCTGGCGATCGTCGGCATGCCGATCAATGTGCTGCCGCACGACGTGATCGCGGCGGTGTTAAAGGGTGGCGAGTCCGTCTGCGCCGAAGCCGGCATTCCCCTCGCCGGCGGTCACTCGATCGATTCGGTGGAACCCATCTACGGCCTCGTTGCGATCGGCGTGGTCGATCCGCGGCGCGTCAAACGCAATGCCGGTGCGCGCGCGGGCGACGTGCTGATCCTCGGCAAGCCACTGGGCGTGGGCGTGCTGTCGGCGGCGTTGAAAAAAGACCGGCTCGATTCAAACGGCTATGCCGCGATGATCGCGGCCACGACCAAGCTCAACCGGCCGGGCGCGGCGCTGTCCGCGCTCGACGGCGTGCATGCCCTCACGGATATCACCGGTTTCGGCTTGCTCGGCCATACGCTGGAATTGGCGCGCGGATCGAATCTGACTGCTCGCGTGCGCTATGCGGATCTGCCCTGGCTGCCGGACGTGGTCAGCTTCGCGGAAGCCGGCATTTTTACTGGCGCTTCCGGGCGCAACTGGGACGCATACGGTAAAGACATTGTTTTGCCTTCCTCATTGCCGTCGACGGCCCGTACGCTGCTCACCGATCCGCAAACCTCGGGCGGCCTGCTGGTTTCATGCGCGCCGGAAGTAGTCGACGAGGTGCTCGCCCTGTTCCGCGCCGACGGTTTCAACGAAGCGTGCGTGATCGGCGAAATGGTCAGCGGGGACAAGCGAGTCGAGGTTAGCTGAGGCGCGAGCGGGTTTCATCGGCGAAGCCAGGCTAGGCAAGGCGAGACGCAGGTCCAGGACGCAGGCCTGCGCGGCTCGCCAGCCGGTATTCACGGCGCATGCGATAATTTCGCTTCCCCCGCTGGTCTGTTTCGTCCGTAACCCCTTGAAAAACCTACTCGTCAGCCTCGATCAAGCCGGTGATTTCGATGAAATCATCGACGTACGCACGCCCCTGGAATTCGCCGAAGACCACATTCCCGGCGCGCTCAACGCACCTGTGCTGAGCAACGAAGAGCGTGTTCTGGTCGGCACAACTTACAAGCAGGTCTCAGCGTTCGAAGGCACGCGGATCGGCGCGGCGCTGGTTGCGCGCAACATCGCGTACCACCTGGAAACCACCTTCGCCGACCGGCCGCGCAACTGGCGGCCGCTGATCTATTGCTGGCGCGGCGGGAAACGTTCGGGTTCGGTCACGACGCTGTTCAATATGATCGGCTGGCCGGCACGTCAGCTGGACGGCGGCTATAAAGGCTATCGCCGCGCGACGCTGGACACCCTCGAGACGCTGCCGAAGCAGTTCAATTACATCGCGCTAGTGGGCCCGACCGGCAGCGGCAAGACGCGCCTGCTCGAAGCGCTGCGCCAGGCGGGCGCGCAGACGCTGGATCTCGAAGCGCTGGCTGCCCATCGCGGCTCGCTGCTCGGCGCATGGGCAGGCGTTGAGCAGCCGTCGCAAAAGCACTTCGACACGCTGCTGGTGACCGCCCTGCGCACATTCGATCCCAAACGGCCGGTGTTCGTCGAAGCGGAGAGCCGGCGGATCGGTTCGATTGCGCTGCCGCTCGCGCTCCTCGACACGTTTCATCAGGGCGCTTGCGTCGAAGTGCTATCGAGCCACGAAGACCGCGCGGCGTTCCTGCTGCATGACTATGCGCATCTGTTCGACGATCCTGAGTCGTTGAAAGCGCAGCTGCAGAAGATGATCGGTTTGCATAGCCGCGAACGTGTCACGGGCTGGCAACACCTCGTCGATGAAAATAGCCGGGCCGAGCTCGCGCGCGAGCTGATCGAACGGCACTATGATCCAGCGTATGCGCGCAGCAGCCATCAGCATTTCGTGCAATTACCGCAGGCGTTGCAAATGAATTTTCGGCCTAACGACGCCGATCTCGTTGAGCAGGCAAAAGCCCTGCTTGCCCAACTCGATAACAGCGCGCTCGCCGTCATCTGACCAAAAAAATTAACGTTCAAGACCATCCACTATGCAATCAACCCTTCGACAGCCCCGCGTCGCCCTCGGCTGGATCGTGTTTCTGCTGATCGCCATCGTCGGGCTCTTCTATGTGAAGTGGTTTCCGTACTACAACCGGGCGTTCGTCGCTGCAAGTCAGCATTCCATCGGCAAGTCGATCCTGATGGGTACGGCGTCGAACGCGCCTGCAGCCTCGTGGCAGGCCGCCATCGACTACGCGCTGGCCTACGGTAAGGCGATCTGGCAAGCCATGGTGCTAGGCCTTCTTCTGGGCTCGGCAGTGCAGGCGCTGATTCCGCCGCAATGGGTCGCGCGCGCGCTCGGCAGGACCGATTTCAGCAGCGTGGTGAAGGGCGGCTTGATGTCGTTGCCGGGCATGATGTGCACGTGCTGCGCGGCGCCGGTCGTGGCCGGCTTGCGCGCCCGTCAGGCGGCACCAGGTGCGGCGATCGCGTTCTGGCTGGGCAATACCGCTTTGAATCCGGCCACGCTGATTTTCATGGGCTTCGTGCTCGGCTGGCAATGGATGGGCTTGCGGCTCGCCCTCGGCCTCGTGATGGTGTTCGGCCTCGGCTATCTGGTGAACCGCATGGTCACGCCGAAGGAAGCCGAGGCGTCGCGCGAAGCCATGGCACAGCTCGTCACCACCGACGACCCGGGCACCGCGTTCACACGCTGGGTGAAAATCCTCGGAACAATGACGCTGCGGCTGATTCCCGAATACATCGTCCTGGTGCTGATTCTCGGCGCCGCGCGAGCATGGCTGTTCCCGCACATCGGACCCAGCATCGATAACAGCCTGCTGTGGATCGTCGCTTTGGCGATCGCCGGAACCTTGTTCGTGATTCCGACCGCGGGCGAAGTGCCGATCATTCAGGCCATGCTCTCATTCGGCATGGCCGCGGGTCCGGCTGGCGCGTTGCTGATGACGCTGCCGCTAATCAGCGTGCCGTCGATGGCCATGCTTGGGCGCTCGTTCCCGAGGCGCGTGCTGACGGTGGTGGCGCTGGCCGTGGTGGTTTGCGGGGTGGTCAGCGGGTTGCTGGCTATTGCATTGGGGTTTTAAAGCATGAAACGTATTGCAGCATTTGCAGCGACGAGCTGGTCGGCCGCGGCCCTTCTTTACTTCGGACAGCATTCGGTAGCGCTGATCGTGGTAAGCGGGGTTGTCGTGCTGGCCGGCTTCGACCTGCTCCGTCCCTGACGGGATCTACGTCGGACGAATCGTCGCCGACTCGAGCGTCATCCTGCGGCGCGCGCCGATCAGCGCGGCCAGAGCCGTGCCGATCCCCAACGCAAACAGGCACGCCGTCGGCACCAGCATCGGCGCAACATGGCTGTGCGCCACCTTGCCGACATAAGGCATCAGGTTCTGCCCGGCAAAGCCGCCCAGATTGCCGATTGCGTTGATCGCCGCCACGCTCGCTGCGGCCCTTGCGCCAGAGAAGAATCGCGGGGGCAGCGACCAGAAGCACGGATAGAGCAAGGGGATGCACGCCCCGCCCAGACACAGCGCGGCAAAACGCAGCGACGCTGTCGGCAGAACCAGGCTCGACGCAAAGCAAACGACGCCGATGCCGGCCACCACGCTCATCGCCTTCAACACGACGCGCTCACGCTTGAGCTTCCCAGGCAGCCACAGCAGAAGCAGTGTCGCGAGCGCCCACGGAATCATGTTCAGCAGACCGTTCAGCGACGACGACACGCCATCGCTTTTCAGCAGCGTCGGCATCCAGTAGGTCACCCCGTACAACGACGTCGACATCAGCATGTACGTCAACGCGAACATGAGAACCTTCGGATCGAGCAACGCGCCCCAAGGCCGCGTCGCCTTGGCATCATCCGACGCTTCCCGCTTGAGCGCGGCGATGACGACATCCTTCTCCTGCTGCGAAAGGAACGGCGCTTCCTGCACCGAATTCGGCAAGAATTTGAGCGCGACGAACGCAATCAGAATGGCGGGAATGCCGGTGGCGATGAACACCCACTGCCAACCCGCGAAACCCCACGTGCCGCCTAACGTCAGCAGAAGACCGCCGACCAGCGAGCCCAGCATGTTGGCGAGCGAGCTACCCAGCGTGAAGAACCCCAGCACTTTGGTGCGATAGCTTTGCGGGAACCACTGCGTAAGGTAGTAGATGACGCCGGGATAGAAGCCGGCTTCGGCAACGCCCAGTGCGAAGCGAAAGGAATAGAAAACGGGCAGCGAGCGCGCGAACGCCATCAGCACCGTGACCACACCCCAGGTCATCATGATCCGCGCGAGCCAGGTCCGAGCGCCGAAGCGATGCAATGCCAGCGTGCTGGGCACCTCGAAGATAAGGTAGCCGATGAAGAACAGCGAAGCGCCGAGGCCATATGACGCCTCCGTCATGCCGAGGGCATGCACCATCTCCAGCTTGGCGAAACCGACGTTCTGGCGGTCGATAAACGAAATCAGAAACATGACGATCAGAAGCGGCATCAGCCGCCACGCCATCTTCCTCATTACCTGCTGCTCAAATCCTGCCTGCGTAGACATGTCCGCTCCGGTTTTCTCGCCGGCCGCCTTCGCCTTTCGCTTCGCGGCATGGCAGCCGCTACGTCCAGGGAAACGGCCAGATTGATGTAGTCATATATATGTTTATATGAACTGGCATCGGACACCATGGGGTGATACCCGGATAGGCGCGTGCAGCCCCAGCGATTTCTAGGGGCGCCGCGTTCAAAAAGCGGGGGGTGAGGTTGAGGCGGATCAGCTCCGCTGTATTCCAGCGAGTCACTGACTCAGCGGATTTCCACCTGGTACTGAAACGTCGTGGCTGCGCCGCGCGTGCTACGCCATTCGAACGGCGTGCCCGCGAAGTCCGATGCGACACGCTGGACCTGGATGACAGGGCTGCCGACCGCTACATCGAGAAGCGAGGCATCGTCGGATGTGGCTTGTTCTACTCTTAAGATTTCCGTGGCGGACGCCACGATCTGCCGGCAAAGACGTTCATACAACGGATACAACAAGTCCTCGAAATCGTCGAGCGACAACGTGGCCAAGGGTTCGAAACGCGCACGCGGCAACCAGATTTCTTCAGACAGAACCGCCTGGCCTTCGATCAGGCGCACACGCGAGAGGTGGATCGCTTTCTCAGAGGCTTTCATGCCCAAAGTAGAGCGAATTTCTTCGCCGGGTTTCACGATCTCGCGCTTGAGCACGCGCGCGGTCGGCCGCACCGGCTCGCCGTCGCGCGACTTGAAACGGAAGAAACGAAACAGCGACGAATCGAAACGGGGCCGGCGAATAAACGTGCCCTTGCCCTGGCTGCGCGTGAGCACGCCGTCGACAACGAGCAGATCGATCGCCTTACGAACCGTGCCAGTGGAGACGTTATAGAACTGCCCCAACTCCGCCTCCGTGGCGATGGGTTCCTCCAGCGCCCATTCGCCTGCGGCAATGCGGCCAACCAGGTCGTCACGCAATTGCTGATAACGGGGCAACCGACCATCCGGCTTGGTCACAAAAGAGGTTGCGTCCATAGCATTCATATAGTTGTTCAGAGGAGTAACTACTGTACAACATCCCGCGGCGGCGACGTGAGCAAGGGTTAATACTCAATGACTTTTGGCGACTTTGCGACCACCATTCATACAGTCATATATATGACTACATGATAAGCACGACGGAGACGGCTATGTTCACGTGGTACAAGCAAGGCACGCCCCTCGAACGCAACACCTTCTGGGGGTGCTTTGCGGGTTGGGGGCTCGACGCGCTCGATGTGCAAATGTTCACCCTCGCCATCCCCGCGATCATTGCCGCGTACGGCATCGACCATACGCAGGCCGGCGCGATCAGCAGCGTCACCTTGATATCTTCGGCGCTCGGCGGCTGGATCGCCGGCGCGTTATCGGACCGCATCGGACGCGTCCGGACCTTGCAAATAACGATCCTCTGGTTCGCCGGCTTCACCTTTCTCTGCGCGTTCGCGCAAAACTTCCCGCAACTCCTGGTTCTCAAGGCGCTGCAAGGATTCGGATTCGGCGGTGAGTGGGCGGCAGGTGCGGTATTGATGGCGGAAACCATTCGTACCGAACACCGCGGCAAGGCGATGGGTGCCGTGCAAAGCGCCTGGGCGGTCGGCTGGGGTGCAGCCGTGCTGGTGTATGCAGCGGCGTTCTCCTGGTTGCCGTCGGACACCGCATGGCGTGTAATGTTCGCCGTCGGCCTCGTGCCCGCCGGCCTGGTGCTATTCGTCCGGCGCAATCTGAAGGAACCGGCACGCGTCGCGCCGGCAAGCGCGGCCCCCAAGGTGTCGGTGCTCGGGCAGATAACCCAGGTCTTCCAGCCGCGCGTGCTCCGGACCACCGTGATCGGCGCCGTGCTGGGCACTGGCGCACATGGCGGGTACTACGCGATCATGACCTGGCTGCCCACCTTCCTCGCCAAAGAACGGCACCTGTCGGTTCTGAACACCGGTGGCTATCTGGCGGTCGTCATCGTGGCTTTCTGGTGCGGCTGCATGGCGAGCGCCTATCTGCTCGACCGCATTGGCCGTCGGCGCAATGTCGCCCTCTTCGCGTTCTGCTGCATCGTGACGGTTCTCGCTTACGTGATGCTGCCGCTGACCAACACGCAAATGCTCGTGCTGGGCTTCCCGCTCGGTTTGTTCGCCGCAGGCATCCCAGCGAGTCTCGGCCCGCTGTTCAACGAACTGTATCCGGCCGACATGCGCGGCACAGGCGTCGGATTCTGCTACAACTTCGGACGGATCGCTTCGGCGGGCTTCCCTGTGCTCGTCGGCTACATGAGTCATTCGATGTCGCTCGGTATGGCAATCGGAATCGACGCGGCCATTGCTTACGGTCTCGCGATGATCGCCGTGTTGCTGCTTCCCGAGACGCGCGGCAAACGTCTGCGTGGCGTGGTGCCAGAATCGGCGCCCGATGCCGTCGACAACGCGCGATTGACCCTGGACCCGCCGCGGGGTTGATCATGGGTGCTCCCGTATCCGTCGCCCAGTCCCACTCCCGCCGCGTGGACACTCACGCGCATGTCTTCGAGAGAGGTTTGCCGCTCACGGATAGCCGGCGCTACGCGCCGGGCTACGACGCCACGCTCGACACGTATTTGCAACTGCTGAACACGCACGACATCGGGCGCGCGGTTCTCGTGCAGCCGAGTTTTCTCGGGACGGACAATCGCTACCTGCTACAAGCACTGTCGCGAGATACGCACCGCTTAAGGGGCGTAGCGGTCGTTGCGCCCGATGCTTCAGAGGAAACGCTGGCGGACCTACATGGTCGCGGCGTAACCGGCATACGGCTCAATCTGATCGAGCAGGCATTGCCGGATCTGGGCGCGAAATCATGGACGCCGTTGCTTGAGCGATTGTCGAGGTTGGGTTGGCACGTCGAACTGCACCGGAATGCGCAGGACCTGGCACCGATGCTCGACCGCTTGCTCGAAGCTGGCGTACCCGTGGTCGTCGATCATTTCGGACGCCCCGACCCAGAGAAAGGAATTCACGATCCCGGCTTCAAGAGGTTGCTCGGTTATGGCGCAACCGGTCGCGTGTGGGTCAAGGTCTCGGGCGCGTACCGATGTGCAGTTCCGGGTTCGGGTTTTGTGCGTGAGGCGACGAGCCTGCTTGTCGAACACTTCGGCGCTGAGCGGCTGATGTGGGGAAGCGACTGGCCCCATACTCAGTACGAGCAGGTGATGAACTACGGCCAGTCGTTATCGACGCTATTGGAACTCGGCCTGGACAAAGCGGTGGTTGACGCGATTCTATGCACAACCCCCGCGTTGTTTTACGGATTCGAACAGCGAACGAATCACGCTGTGGCGAAATACGGGCAATACGAAGGGGATAAACTGACAGGACAGCCGCACGATGATGAAGTGCGCCGATGTGATGCGAGAACATGACAGTAGACGAAAGCGGAGCCGCCTTCGTCTACGTCACATATGCGTTGGTAGGCTCGATTGGATTCGAACCAACGACCCCCACCATGTCAAGGTGGTGCTCTAACCAACTGAGCTACGAGCCTTTAGAGGCGCGAATTATAGAGACTCCGGACGCGTCGCACAAGCCCTGCGGGACAAGTATGTTCATGGGCGAATGTCCGTCGATTCGTCGTGTGGATCGTTGTTCAACCCGCTTCAGTTTGTCGACGCCCATTCGGTCTGCGCGTCCAGCGGAAACACCGGCCGCTTCACGTGCTCGAACCTGAACAGTCCGTAATCCGAACTCGTCACACCACGGCTGTCGCACTCCACCAAGCCGGCGGCGATCGGCACAAAAACCGGCCGGCAGTACATGCGTGATTTGAGCAACAGGAAACGCGCGCGGCGCGGATCGATGCCGACGCTCTCGAACACGCCGAGGTCCCACGGTTCGTGTGTGCGCTCGGTCATCACGAGCTTGACCGTGCCGGTGTCGAGCACGGCCGCGCGCCCCATGAATGCACGCTGGCCTGTGTAGGTCGGACCGCTGATCACGTATTCGCCATCGGTCAGCGCGCGCACTACGCCGGTCACGGCAACCGGCGGCCGCGGCGTCACCGCGCTGCTTGCGACCTTGTTGCCGATCGTCACCGTCACCGTGCTGCCGACTCCCGCAGCCATCAGCGCCGCGACGGCCTGCGGATCGCACAACGGGCCGCTCACAACCCCTTCGAGCTTCTGCTTGAGCGCTTCCTCCAGCAGGTCCATCGTGTCGCACGTGCCGCCCGACATGCAGTTGTCGCCGTGATCGAGCAGCAGTACCGGTTTGTCCGTGCCCTGTGCGAGCGCCGCGGCCTGTGCGACAGATTCGGCCAGCGCCGCACTGCGATAAACGAAATCTTCGCGCTCGTTCCAGATCTGTCGCGCGATGCGCTCCGCTACCGATTCCGCTTTCGCACGGTCACCGTTCGCCACCACGACGACGCTGATACATGGCGCCGCGATGTCAGCGAGCGAAAAGCCGGACAACACCGACACAGCCAGCACGCCATCGACCTCTGCCGCGCGTGCGGCGTCTACCGCGCGCTTCATCGCACCTTCGGTCGTCGCGCTGCGCAGCGTATGCGTGAGCAGCGGCGGCTGGCGCCATGCGATCACCGGCTTCGCCTTGCCGTGGACCAGGTCGAACAGCAGACGCGCCGCATGCGCGCCGGTCTCGTACATATCGACGTGCGGATAGGTTTTGAAACTGACGATCACGTCGGCGTTATCGACCATCTTCTGCGTGACGTTGCCATGCAGATCGAGTGCGACGGCAATCGGCGCGTTCGGCAACGCGGCGCGCACGCGTTCGAGCAGATCGCCTTCGCCGTCGTTCGTATTTTCGGCGACCATGGCACCGTGCAGGTCAAGCATCACGGCATCGCAACCCGTTGCGGCCGCAACGATTGCCTCGCAGATCGCGTCGTACGCGGCGGCTTCGACGGGTCCGCTCGGATTCGCCGATGCGGAAATGGGCGTCACGATCCCGGCATGCTCGCGCTCGGCTGCGTCGATGAACGCGGCCATTGCCGTCTGCATGCCCTTGTTTTCGTTGAACGCGTCTTCGCCGTAGCTCGGGCCATTGCGGCCGAACGCTGCAAGCGGCGTGGCCACCGGCGAGAACGTATTGGTCTCGTGGTTCATCCTTGCAATCAGGACTTTCATGCTTCCGTGCCCCCCGCCGTTTGCGCGGCGTTCAGCATCGCCTGCAATAGCACGTTGCAGCCGGCTTCCAGATGGTCCGCGCGCGCGTCTTCGATTTCGTTGTGGCTGATGCCGTCCTTGCACGGTACGAAGATCATCGCTGCTGGCGCGACGCGTGCGAGATAAACGGCGTCGTGGCCCGCGCCGCTGATGACGTCCATCGACGAAAATCCGAGCGTGTCCGCGCCCTGTTGAACCGCGGCGACCAGATCCGCCGCGAACGGTTGGGGCGGGAAATACACCACTTGTTCGACGTCGACCGTGATGCCGGCCTTCTCACCCGCGGTCGCACAGGCAGCGCGTAGTGCGGCATCCATCTCTGTGAGCGAGGCATCGTCAGCGGCCCGCAGATCGGCCGTCAGGGTCACGCGGCCTGGAATCACGTTGCGCGAATTCGGATGCACGTTGAGCCAGCCGACCGTGCCGCGCCCATGCGGCGCGTGATCGAGGGCAATGCGATTCACCGCGTGAATCAGATCGGCCGCAGCGAGCAATGCGTCGCGGCGCAGTTCCATCGGTGTAGGGCCGGCGTGCGCTTCCATGCCGTGCACTGTCACGTCGTACCAGCGCTGACCTAACGCGCCCTGTACGACGCCGATCGTCGTGTCATGCGCCTCCAGCACCGGCCCTTGTTCGATATGCGCTTCGAAATACGCGCCGACTACATGAGGCTTCCCACTGTCACCCGCATAACCGATTGCCGCGAGCGCGTCGCGCACCGAAATACCCTCGCGATCGCGTTGATCGAGCGCATGCTCCAATGTGAACGCACCGGCGAACACGCCTGAACCCATCATCACCGGCACGAAACGCGAGCCCTCTTCATTGGTCCACACCGCGACCTCCAGCGGTGCGAGCGTCCGCACGTTGGCGTCGGCCAATGTGCGCAACACTTCAAGACCAGCCAGTACGCCGTAATTACCGTCGAACTTGCCGCCTGTGGGCTGCGTATCGATGTGGCTGCCGGTCATCACCGGTGGCAGGTCGTCACGCAACCCCGCACGACGCACGAAGATATTACCGATCGCGTCGATCCGCACGCTGCAGCCAATCTCCTTTGCCCACGCGATAAAGAGGTCACGCGCCTTGCGATCCAGGTCAGTCAACGCGAGCCGGCATACACCGCCTTTTTCCGTCGCGCCGATTTGCGCGAGTTGCATGAGACTGTCCCAGAGCCGCGCACCGTCGACACGCAGATCAGCGAGCGTCGCGACGGTTGTTGATTCATGAACTTGCATCGATGCTTCCTCGTACTCGTAATGAAGACAGCGTGGGCGTTAGACGACGCCCACGCCCAGATAACGGTCCTTGATCGAATCGTCGGCGGCGAAGGAAGCGTTGTCGCCTTCGTAGACGATCACACCTTGTTCGATGATGTAGTGGCGATCCGCGAGTTGTGTGCAGACTTCCAGGTTCTGCTCAACCAGCAGAATCGCGACGCCCGCTTCACGGATCAACTTGAGTTGCGCGACGATCTCTTCGACGATCACTGGCGCGAGGCCTTCAACCGGTTCGTCGAGCATCAACAGTCGCGGATGATTCATCAACGCACGGCCGATCGCGAGCATCTGTTGTTCGCCGCCGGAGAGTTGTGCACCACCGTTCGTGCGCCGCTCTTTCAGCCGTGGAAATATGCGGTAGATGTCTTCGAGTTGCCACGGCGAATCCTTGCGCGCGCCGAGCCTTAGGTTTTCTTCGACGGTCAACAGGCGAAAGACGCCGCGATGTTCGGGCACGAAGCACACGCCTCGCGAAGCTATCTTGTGCGGCGGCATGCCGTTGATTGTCGTGCCGTTGAACATCACCGTACCGCGCTGCGGTGTGACAACACCGGCAATGGCCTTGAGTGTGGTCGACTTACCTGCGCCGTTACGACCCAACAGCGTGACCGTTTCACCATCGTTGATTTGCAAGGAGACACCTTGCAGGATGTGACTCTTGCCGTAGAAGCCGTGCATCTGCTGAACGTCGAGAATCATGCGCGGCCTCCGGTAATCATGTTGCCGAGATAGGCACTGCGCACACGCTCGTCGCCGCGAATATCGTCCGGGCGCCCTTCCACCAGCACGCGCCCTTGTTGCATGACGGTGATCGTGTCGGAGATATCCATCACGATGCCCATGTTGTGTTCGATCAGCACGACGGTGTAATCGTCACGCAGGCCACGGATCAACTGCTTCATGTCGTCGAGGTCGTCGATGCCCATGCCGGAAGTCGGCTCATCCAGAAAGATCGCCTTGGGCCGCGCTGCGAGCGCCATGCCGACTTCAAGCCGTCGCTGCTGGCCGTGCGATAGCGCGCCCGCCGGCACCTCGCTAAAGCGCTGCAATGCGAGGCGTTCAAGCACACTGTCGACGGTGTCCGCGTGAGTGAGTGCACCATGCGGCGGCGTCCATGCGTTCAATGCACGCACCGCGTCGACACCTTGCGCGGCAAGCCGCAGATTTTCGCGCACGCTCAGATTGGCGAACAGGCTCGTCACCTGGAACGAACGCGCGACGCCGCGACGCACGCGTTTATGGTCCGGCTCATGCGTCACGTCGTGACCGTCGAAGATGATCTTCCCGTCGGTGATGGGCAACGTACCCGTCAACACGTGAAACAGCGTCGTTTTGCCCGCTCCATTCGGACCGATCACTGAGTGCACGGTGCGTGGCATGACGCGCAGATTGACTTCGGAGAGCGCCGTGAATTTGCCATACCGCTTCACCACGCCGCTCGCTTGCAGAATCGCTTCGGTCATATGCGCTCCTCAGTTGCGTGGTTGCCAGTATCGTTGTCAGCGTCTGCGGATGAGTTACGCCGCAGCGCCTGCCAGATTCGTTCGCCCAAGCCCCATAGCCCGCGCTGCATGAAAAGGCTAACGGCGATCAGCACGATGCCGAGCAGCAACAGCCAGCGCGGCCATAGCGTGGACAACCAGTCGGCGAACAGCACATAGAACGCTGCGCCCAGCACCGAGGCGAACAGATTGCCCGTGCCACCGATCACCGTCATCACGAGAATCATCTCGCTCGTGTGGTAATCGATGTTGGACAGTGGCGCGATGCCGGTCATCAGCGCATGCAACGCGCCAGCGAGGCCCGTCACTGCGCCGGAGATCACGAACGCCATGAGCTTGAAGCGTTTGACGTCATAGCCGACTGCGGCCGCACGCGCCTCGTTGTCGCGGATCGCCAGCAACGTGCGGCCGAATACCGAATGCGAGACACGCATCAGCAACCAGAACACCACGAGGAACAGCACGGCGACGAAAGCGTAGTACTGCCACGGCGAAGTCAACGGTAAGAGTGCCTTGCCGAATAACCCCAGCGCCGGGCGTGGGATGTCGAGCAAGCCGTTGTCACCTCCGGTCAGATCGGGCGTGGTGTAGGCGAGGAAGTAGAACAACTGCCCGAATGCAAGCGTCAACATGACGAAGTACGTGCCGCGTTGACGAATCGAAAACCAGCCGACCAGCGCCGCGGCAGCCGCGCCGATCACGATCGCGGCAAGCAGCGCCACAGGTATCGGCATGCCCGTTTTGGTCAGGACGAGGCCCGCACAATAGCTGCCGAGTCCGAAGAAGATACCCTGCCCGAAAGAGAGCAAACCCGTATGGCCGAGCAGCAGATTGCAACCGAGCGCGGCGAGCGCGAACACGAGTACTTCTGTGGCTAACGATCCGGAACGTAACGTCAGCGGCAATACGCACACGACCAGTAACGCAAGCAACAGGAAGCGATAGCGATGCAACGCATGCTTCAAGCTGCGTTGAGCCGGCCGGGAAGAGGCATCCTGAACAGCAGGTTTCGAGGTATCGATCATGCCGCTCTCCCAAGCAGGCCGTTCGGCCGTAGCAGCAGCACGGCGGCCATCGCGACATAAATCATCAGCCGTGCGCCTTCCGGCCACAGCGTACTCATCACGCTCTGCACGATGCCGACCAGCAGTCCGCCTACCAGCGCGCCCAGAAAGTTGCCCATTCCGCCGACTACCACCACGACGAACGCGACGCTGAGCGCCTCGATGCCCATGAACGGATCAACGCCGCGAATCGGCGCGGCGAGCACACCGGCCAAAGCGGCAGTGGCGGCGCCTAGCGCGAACACCAGGCTGAAAACACGCATCACGTTGATGCCAAGAAGCGACACCATTTCCGTCGATTCACTGCCGGCGCGCACCGCGCTACCGAGCCGTGTGCCCTCCAGCACCCACCACAACAGCGCAGCCAGCACAGCCGTGAAGCCGATCACAAACAGGCGGTACTTCGGATATACGAAACTGCCCCAGATCACCACGCCGTTCAGCATGTCGGGAACCGGCACGTTGTCGCCGAGCGGCCCCCAGACCAGGATCGCACATTCCTGCACGACGAGGGCGAGACCGACCGTCACGAGAATATGAAACTCATGCTGTTGCGCGTAGACGTGCCGCAGAATCAGCTTCTCAACGATCCACGCAAGCGCACCGACGACGATCGGCACGACAACGAGCGCGGTCCAGAAATTCATCGACCACTGCATCGCCTGATAGCAAAAGTACGCGCCGAGCAGATAGAACGCACCGTGCGCGAAATTCACGAAGCGCAGCAGGCCGAACACGATCGACAAACCGACCGCGAGCAGGAAATACAGCATTCCCACTCCGATGCCGTTGACGATCTGCAGGAGATAAACGTTCATGGCGTCCGTCTAAAGGGTGTAGCGATGGAGTTTCGCTAATGAGCGTGCCGCGTTGCTTGCGGCGCTGATGCATCAGGCCATCTTGCAGCCGGTCCTGTCGAGCGGGAGGAACGACTGGCCGGAGCTCACGATATCCGCGTAGTCGTCGGCGTTTTTCATCTTGTTCTTCGCCTTGCCCTTCAACAGATAGTAGTTCTTCAGCACCTGATGGTCGCCCTTGCGGACTTCCTCCGGACCGGTCAAGCCGTCGTACTTCATCCCCTCGAGCGTTGCGACCACCTTCTTCGGATCGACTGTGCCCGCTTTCACGATGCCGTCGAGCAGGATCTTTGTGCAGATGTAAGAACCCGCGAGGCTGTAGTTGGGATTGGCCTTGAACGCGGCATTGCTGCGTTTGACGAGATCGCGATTGAGCGGCGAGTCGATGTCGTGCCAATACTGTGCGCCAAAATAGACGCCTTCGCACAGGTCAGCACCGAGCGATTCGAACTGCTCCAACCCGGAAGCCCACGCGAGCAGAATCGTGCAATTGTTCTTCATGCCGAAACTCACGGCCTGGCGCAACGTATCGGACGATTGCGAACCGAAGTTGAGAATCAGCAGGACGTCAGGCTTCGCGGCGACTGCATTCGTCAGATAGCCGCTGAATTCCTTCTCGTTGAGCGAGTGGTAGCTATTGCCCACGTGCTCAATGCCCTTCTCCTTGAAAATCGCCTTGGCCGCCGATAGCAGACCGTCGCCGAATACGTATTGCGGCGTGATGGTGTACCAGCGCTTGGCTTTTGGCATCATCTGGATCAACGGACGCACGGTCTGCTCGATCGCACCGTAGGTCGGCACGGACCAGCGGAAAGTTGCGTCGTTGCAGTCCTTGCCGGTGATTTCGTCCGCGCCTGCTGTGGTGACAAAGATGCCACCGGCCTTCTGCACTTCCTTGCCCATCGCCAATGCTTCGGAGGACAAAATACCGCCGGCAAAGAAGCGTGCATTCTTCTGCTGCGCAATTTCCTGCACCCGGCGCACGGCTGTTGCGGGTTTGCCTTCCGTGTCGAGCACCGTGTACGCGAGCGGTTGACCGAGTACCTTGCCGTACTGCTCGATAGCGAGCTTCATGCCGAGGTCGGCATACTTACCGTTCGCCGCGAACGGGCCCGACATCGGCACCGGACAGGCGAACTGCAAGGTGCCGGCCTGCGCGAACGCGCTACGCGCGACCAGCGAGCCCAACGTCCCCGGAACGGCCGACAACGCGGCCAGCTTCAACATATTTCGGCGATTCAAAATGACGCTCCTTAAGAAAGAGACACGCACTGACCGACTGCGAAACTGAAAGACTGCGCGAACGACGACGAAAGCCTGCTGGCCGCCGAGAAGTTTTCCACCACACCGGCTTTGTTCTATTTATCATGATAAATAGGTTGGACTCGATCGTAGGTACAATAAATTCGAGTGTCAATAAGGCAAAATTCCTGGCAGCGGCGTGGCTTTCCGCGCCATGACGGGCCCGGCGGCCCGTCGAAAGCGCGCAGGACAAAACTGGGAGTAACGAAAATGGCCATCGACCGCGCCAAGGCTGGCGCCGCGATTGAGATCAAGCAGCAAAAGCGTGGCGATCTGGTCGCCGAAGAGATCAAGCGGCTCATCACAGAGAAAGACCTGAAACCGGGTGACCGCCTGCCGCGCGAGGTGGAACTGCAGCAGCTCTTTTCGGTGAGCAAGAGCACGATTCGCGAGGCGCTGAAGTCGCTCGAGGTGCAAGGTCTCATCAAGGTGACCACGGGCCCAAGCGGCGGCGGCATGGTGGTTGAAGTGCCGCTCGATCGCACGCTACAGCTCTTGCAGAACTACCTGTTCTTCAAGGATGTATCGATCGACGATATTTACACCGTGCGTAAATTGCTGGAGCCGGAGCTAGCGGCGGGTGCGGTGCCGCATCTGACGGAGCAGGACTTCGAGGCGCTCGAAGCAAGCATTGCGTGCTGCGACCGGCCGGCTTCGTCACATGGCGGACAGGACATCGTTCGGCAACGTCAGGAAGACGTCAATTTTCACGACATCCTCGCGGCGGCGAATCCCAATCCGTTCCTGCGCTTCAGTTGCGAGTTGATCAACGAAATGATCCGGCAATTGATCGAGTTTCGTAACGACACGCCGCAAGTCGAACATGAACGTTTCGGTCTCGCCAACGTGAAGATTCACAAAGCGATCACGAAAGCGGCGCGTGAACGCGATGTGGAAAAGGTGCGCGAGCTAATGGTGGTTCACATGACCGAAGCACCTCGCTATGTGAAGCGGATGAAGGGCAAGTTGCGCGGCCGGCTGATTCTCGATTCGGAGATTCGCCGACGCGTGAGGGCGCGCAGTGTGGCACCGGTTGATGAGCCGGATCAGGAGTGAAGCCGATCTGGCAGGTGCTGCGGCTGGGTGGCGCGGCGTCTACAACGGAATGTGCTCGGCTTAGGTCAGAAGTTTACTAACAGCGTGTTCACGGTCGACCAAACCGCCGGGACACGACGACCAGGCAGGGCCGGTATGTCCGAAATTGCCATGATGCGGGACCCGGTAGTTCCAGAGACTGTTCGATCCGAGGCTGCGACAAAACAAGGGAAATCGGAAAAACCGTGCAATCGAGATGGAAGCTCGAGTGCACCGGTCAATCTATGCCAATTGGCTTAAGACAGCCATCCCACCGCTTTCGACGACCAAATTGGGGTGTGATAGCCGCGCAATAAGGACTCAACCTTTTACCGCCCGCGCCGTTATTGCATCTGCACAGGCATAACACTGGACCGTCATGGCACAACCTATTCCGTTTTCCCGCAAAACTGGCGCTGCACGTGCTCGGCATGACAAAGCCATGCTGTTGCCCATCGCACGGCAGGTCGCCGACGACCTTGCCCTGCGCGTGCATCTGGCGCTCGATGCCTTGCGCCGGGGTGCCGGCAGCACGAGCGATGCGCAAACGCTCACCCAGGTCATGCTGTTGACGGGTTTTCTGGCTGAATCGGGTTTTGGCTCGACGACTGGCGAGCAGATCGGTGCGGCGGAGAGAGCGGTGTCAGCGGTTTTCGATATCGGCCGTGAGACCGGCGAGTGGAGATTGGACAGCGCAGGGTTCGCGCTTTTCGCCGAAATCGCATCAAACTACGATCGGCAACTGCACAGCGCACCCCTTTGGGCGATCACCGACGCCAGTGAACGGCTTGACCGCTTCACCGCAGGCTTGTCGTATCAGACGCCGGTGCGGAAAAGGGCTTAAACGGATGAGATGATGCAGGACGGTGAGGGGAGTACCGTCGGCGATTTTGCGGCATTACGGATAGGGGTGAGACCAGAAGAACCGGAGCGCTTCGGGCAAAGTCTCACCGCGGCGATGTTTTCAGACGCCTGCTTTTTTGCGCCGTAAACGCAGAAACCCCACCTTTTAGGGTGGGGTTTCTGATGCTGCTGGGGAGCCTGACGATTACCTACTTTCACACGGGAATCCGCACTATCATCGGCGTGGAGTCGTTTCACGGTCCTGTTCGGGATGGGAAGG